>CAYMUY010000003.1:0-146622 GCA_964393825.1 uncultured Thiobacillus sp.
CACGACGCGGTACTTGCCGCGCAGTCGTATGTGCAGTCCGGCCGGCGGGTCGTGGAGGACGTTGACCTGGAGAAGTTCTTTGACCGGGTCAACCACGGCATTCTCATCGACCGCCTACGGAAGCGCATCGACGACGCTGGAGCCATCCGGCTGATTCGGGCGTGCCTGAACAGCGGCATCCTGAGCGATGGCGTGGTAGCGGAGCGCTACCAGGGGACGCCGCAAGGCGGACCGATGAGCCCGCTGCTAGCGAACGTCCTGCTCGACGAGGTGGACAAGACGTTGGAACGGCGCGGGCATTGTTTCGTGCGCTACGCCGACGACTGCAAAGTCTATGTGCGCAGTCGGAAGGCTGGCGAGCGGGTGATGGCGCTGCTGCGGCGGTGCTATGCCAAGCTACGGCTCAGGGTCAATGAGGCCAAGAGCGCGGTGGTGAGCGTCACGGGGCGCAAGTTTCCAGGATACAGCTTCTGGTTTGCCAAGGCAGGGGTCAAGCGCCGGGTGGCCGCAACACCGCTGGCGACGTTCGAGCAACGGATCAGGCAACTGACCCGGCGCTCGGGCGGCCGTAGCATGGCGGAGGTCATCGATCGTTTGCGGCCTTACCTGTTGGGTTGGCAAGCCTATTTCTGGCTGGTGCAGACGCCGAAAATCTGGCGCAGGCTGGATGAATGGCTACGGCATCGGCTTCGGGCGATTCAACTCAAGCACTGGAAACGCGGCACGACCATGTACCGGGAACTTCGGAACCTGGATGCGCCTGCCCTCGTAGCACAGCGGGTGGCGGCGAACTCGCGCCGCTGGTGGCGCAATCGTGATGGCGACATCAAACGGGTGCTCACCATCGCCTATTTCGACCGGCTCGGCGTACCCCGTCACTCATGACCTCAACTTCTCGAACCGCCCGGTGACCGCCCGGTGCGGACCCGCAAGCCGGGTGGTGTGGCAGGGGTGCAGCCTATAAGGGCTACCCCCTGTGCCGATCCTTGCGGGGCGGGACCCGTCCCAGCCATTGCCAGAACAGTCCACCCGGGCTGTCCTTGCCGGTCAGCAGGTAATCAAGCACCTTGATATTGCGCAGGGCCAGGACCTGGCGCCCCTTGGCGCCCTTGCCGCCGCAGAACAGGATACGGTCGCCGGGAAACAGGGGGGTGTCCAGATCGGGGAGCAGCGCCTCCGAATTGCCCAATAACAAAGGAATGCAGGGCAAGTTGGCATCCCGGTCGGAAGGGTCACGGATCAGCACGCGCAGGGTCATCTCCACACCCATGTCCATGGCCTGGCGGATGGCGACGGCGTTGCCCTCGCTGAGTTCCACGTCCCAGACCTCGGGTACCGTGTCACCCACGACGGCGGCGACCCGGGCCAGCAATTCGTTGGCCCAGTCGTTCGGCAGGTCTTTGCTTCTCGCGAAGAAGCGGGAGAGCAGGGGGGTGGTGAGCAGGGAAAGGAATTCATGCGCCACGATGTCGGCCGATTGCATGGTGACCTCGGCACCGAACTGCTTGAACAGCGGCGCGTTGGCATGCCGGTTCTGGCGCACCACCATGAACAGGTTCGGCTTGATCTGGCGGGCGGTCATCACGATGGACAGGTTGTTCACATCATTGTCGGTGCCGGCGACGATGCCGACCGCTTCCCGGATACCCGCTTCGATCAGCGTATTGGCCTCGGTGCCGCTGCCCGTGATGCAGTCCTTGCAGTCGGTTTTCTCGGGGTCGGCCTCGACGATGACCAGTTCGATCTTCTCCCGCCGAAGGTTGCGCACCACCGCCTTGCCGAAGCGGCCATAGCCGCAAATGATCCACTTGCCGCGTGGCGGCCGCAGCGGTTCGCTCAGCGGCATCCCGGGGATATCGGTCAGCCAGTCATAAAGCAGATGGTGGCCAGGGCTGTGCAGGGCCATGCCGAGGTGCTCGCCGAAGGCGGAAAAGGCGTTGACGATCTCCTCGGTGCCGAAGGAGGCCATGTTGCCGGCGGTTTCCATGGCATCGGCGCGACACAGCACCGGAAGTTCCGGGCGCAGCAGCTTCGTGCTGACCGCCACCGACAGATTGGCCTGGTCATCGTTGGTGAGCGCAATGACGCCGGCGCAGGAGTGGTGGTGCAATCCTGCCGCTTCCAGGTTTTCCGGCAGGCGGGCATCCGCGGTCAGGGCGGGGATGTCCAGATGATATTGCCCGAGTTCGAGTTCACTGATCCGTTCCGCGTCGATGTCGAGGATCACCGCCTGCTGATTACGGCTGTCCAGCGCGCGCATCAGCAGCGCGCCGGTTTCGCCGCAACCACAGATGATGAAGAAGGGCTGGCGCAGGCGACGCACCCGATGTTCGAAGGTGGTGGCCTTGATCACCCGCTGGAAGGCGGGGTCCTGCAGCAGGGCGAGTATGGTGCCGATGCTGTACAGCCAGACCAGCACGGTCATGTAGATGGTGGCCAGTGCCCAGCCGCGTTGCGCTTCGCTGAAGGCGGTGGGGATCTCGCCGAAACCGATCGTGGTGGCGGTGTAGCTGACGAAATAGAAGGCGTGGAACACGCTCATGCCCGGTGTCGGATTGCCGTCGGCGTCGACCCCTGGCACCAGGCTCATGCCCAGGATGGAAATGGCGTAGCTGCTGATGAGCAGGATCAGCGGCAGACGCATCCGCCGCAGCACCAGGAACAGCACGCTATGCATCGGGTGCTCCAGGGAGAGCGGTGGTCAGCGGTGGAAGAGCACGGTCTCGATGATCAGGATGATCACCGACAGGACATTGGCCATCAGCGCGCCGGCGGCGAGCGAGACGATGCTGGCCATGATGGACGGCGTCAAGCCGCTGTCCGTCATGTGCGCCGCGTAGGCCCAGACACAGGCGGCCGCCCCCAGTTGCAGGATGGCGACGAAGCTGGTGGCCAGGTGGATGGCCCCGATCTGGGTGCGTTCGCCGAACTTCAGTATCGTGGCGATCATGTTGACCACCACCACGGCGAACAGCTCGTAGACGTGGTGGTGTTCCATGTTGTCCAGTTCGCCGATGACGAAACCGAAGTTGAGGGTCATGGCGAGAATGATGAAGAAACCGAAAACGACTTTTTCCAGATTCATGGCACGGGTTCCCGGTGAGTGGATGCGCGGCATGATAGTCCTTCCCATTGAAGCTGGTGATGCCGGTGTGACGATGGCCGGTCACGCAACTCCCGCCTGACTGATTTCCTCGGCGCGACTTGTCAAACGTCAGGCTGTGGCTTCGACATGGGATGATCCATCTCCATCCCCATGTATCGTATTGGAGCAGGAAATGAACCCATCCCGGCGCGCGCTCCTGCGCGCGGCAATGTCCACCGCGACGCTCTCCGTCGCCATCGCAGCCGGCCTGTTGCGACCCGCTCAGGCTGTCACTATTGGCGGATCGAGCGGTGTCCGGCAAAGCCTGCGCAGCCTGCAATCGAGCAACCCGCAGATGACCGACGCGATCCGGCTGAAAGCGCCCGACATCGCCGAGAACGGCGCCAGCGTCTTCATCAGTTTTTCCTGCGCATTGCCCGAGGTCGATGCCCTGTTCGTGTTCGTGGACAGAAACCCGCAGCCACTGGCCGCGGCTTTCCAGATCGCGCCGGAAGTGGTGCCGGCGTTGGAAATGCGGATCAAGGTTGCCGGGACGGCCAACGTCTGGGTGATGGCGCGCAGCGCCGGTCGTTTCTACAAGGCCGCGAAGACCGTGATCGTGACGGCCGGAGGCTGCGGCGCCGGCGAGAACTGATCGCCGCGAGTGAGGGCGGGAACCGCCTGGGGCGGCCCGGCGTGTTGCTTGCGTGCGCGTCCCGACGCGCACCGGAGCGGGGGAGGCTGATATGCTTCGGACTGCCCGGCGAATCCGGATAGCTGCCCCCTGGGTCGGCTGCCCCTCGCTCTCCAATACGCATACCTGGATTGACCATGTCCCGAACCGTCAGCCTTCTTTTCGGCGTTCACGCCCACCAGCCCGTCGGCAATTTTCCGGAGGTCATGGAAGATGCCCACCAGCGCTGCTACAAGCCCTTCCTGCAAACCGTCCACGCTTACCCGGACTTCAAGTTTGCGCTGCATTCCTCTGGCTGGTTGCTGGAATGGCTGTTCACACATCACCCCGACGACATGGCCTTGCTGCGCGAGATGGCGGACCGCGGCCAGGTGGAGTTCTTTGGCGCCGGCGACATGGAGCCAGTGCTGGCGGTGATTCCCTATCGCGATCGCATGAGCCAGCTCGCCGCCATGTCCGATCGCCTGGAGCAGGTGTTCGGCCAGCGTCCGGACGGCGCCTGGCTCACCGAGCGGGTGTGGGAAGCCACGGTGGTGCCGGCCCTGGCCGACTCGGGCATCCGCTACGTGATGGTGGATGACTACCACTTCCTCTGCGCTGGCGCCGAGCGCTCGCAACTGAACGGCTATCACACCACCGAGGAGGACGGTCGCCGCATCGACGTCTATCCGATCTCCGAGGCGTTGCGCTACCGCCTGCCGTTCTCGCCGGCGCATGAGGCGGTCGCTTATGTCGAGTCGCTGGGCGACGAGAGCGGCGAGGCCGCCGCGATCTATTTCGACGACATCGAGAAGTTCGGCATCTGGCCGGAAACTTACAACTGGGTCTACGAGCGCGGCTGGCTGAAGCAGTTCATCGAGGGCGTGCTGGCCTCACAGACCATTCGCAGCGTCCATATCCGCGACCACCACCGGGAAACGCGTACCCGTGGCGTGGTCTACCTGCCCACCGTGTCCTACAGCGAAATGGGCGAGTGGACGCTGCCGGCGAGCGCCGCCCGTCGCTACTCGGAACTGGTGCACGCCGCCCAGCACGAGGGGGTGCTGGAGCGTGACCGCCCCTTCATCCGTGGCGGCATCTGGAAGAACTTCCTCACCCGCTATCCGGAAGCCAACTGGGCGCACAAGCGCATGCTCGGGCTCTCCGAACGCCTCGCCGCCCTGCCTGACGGTTTGCTGCGCCAGGACCTGGTCGAGCTCCTGCACGAGTCGCAGGCCAACGACGCCTACTGGCACGGCCTCTTTGGCGGCATCTACCTGCCGCACCTGCGGCGCGCGGTGTGGCACGCCATGATCCAGCTGGAGCGCCGGCTCGATGGCCTGCAACCGCGCCCATCGTTCGCCACCGGCGATCTTGATCTCGACGGACGCGAGGAGATCTTCATGAGCAGCCTCGCCTTGCAGGCGGTGGCGAGACCGGACAAGGACGCGGCGCTGATCGAATTGTCGAGCTACAGCCTCGGGCAGAACTTCGGCGACACGTTGCGCCGATACCAGGAGCATTACCACGACAAGGCGCGGGAGGGTGCCGCCGCGGCGAAGGCGCATGAAGGCGAGGGCATCGCCTCGGCGCATGACATGGTGCGGTTCAAGCACGAGATCCTGCCGGAGGACCTGACTCCCGATTCCCGCTCGCGTGGCCTGTTCGTGGAAAGCTGGACCGACCTCGGCCAGAAGCTGCCGGTGGAATACGCCACCACTTTCGTCCAGGGCGGCGCCGTGCTGTGCATGGGCCAGGCCGGGGAAACCCGCCTGGCCAAGGTCTACAGCCTGCGCGACAACGTGCTGTCGGTGGCGTTCAAGGCCAATGCCAGCGGCCGCCTGTCCACCCGCATCAACCTCGCCATGCCCTGTTGCGACGGGCCGGCCGGACGCTATGTGGTCAAAGGCGCGGATGGCGAGCCCGAAATCGCCGGTGGCTTCGGGCAGTCCCTGGCCTGGAACGGCCTGTCCGAACTGGCGCTGGAGGACCACTACCTGGGCGGCGGCATCCGCCTGAGCAGTTCCGTTCCGGCACGGGTCAAGGCGCAGCCGCACTACACCGTCTCGCAATCGGAAGCCGGCTTCGAAAAGATCATGCAGGCGGTGGAGCTCACCCTCATCTGGGAAGTCGAGGGTCCCTTCGAAGCCATCGTGAAACTTGAAGTGGCGCCGCTTTCCCGCTGAGCGGCGGGCTCGGCTGCGGTGCCGCCACCATCAACGGTGGCAAGCCGGCGTTTCGTATCAGCCGGCATGCCGCCGGCGCAAATTGGAGAACACATGAGCAACGACATCATCGGCCACGGCAAAGTGGTCTTCATCACCTATTCGGTCCTGAACGAGGACGGCCAGGTCATGGGCCAGCAGGACATGCCCACCGGCTATGTCCACGGCGCCGGTAGCGGCCTGTTCGAGTCCGTGGAGCAGGTTCTGGAAGGCCACCAGCCGGGAGACCAGGTGGAGGCCCAGGTTCCGCCCGAGGAAGGTTTCGGGCCGAGCGACCCGAGCCTGATCATCGTCGACGAGATCGATCATGTGCCGCCGACGATCCGATACGTCGGCGCCGAGGCCGAGTTGCAGAATGACGCCGGCGAGAAGCTGACCTTCCGCGTCATCAACATCGCCGATGGCAAGATCACGCTCGATGGCAATCATCCGCTCGCCGGCCGCACCGCCACGGTCTCGGCCACGGTCGTATCGGTGCGTGATGCCACCGCCGACGAGATGCGCACCGGTTTTCCCGCCGAGCAGGGGCCGCCGCAGTTGCACTGAGCCTCCCCCTGACCTCGCCTGCGCTGTAGGCGAGAAGAGTGTCCCTGGTCTCTCGAACATGCCTGAGCAATGAACAAGAAAAAGGTTTTTCTGCCGGTGTTGTTGCTGCTGCTGGGTATCGGCGGTTTCGCCGCGCTCAAGGCGACGCGGCCGAAACCGCCGCTGGCGGTGCCCAAGGAGCCGGTGTGGCGGGTGCGGACGATCGTCGCCGAGCCTGCGGCGCACAGCCCGGTGACCGCGTTGAATGGCCGGGTGGAAAGCCCGGAGCAGACCCGGGCGGCCGCGCCCGGGGTGGGGCGCGTGCTGCGGGTGGATGTGCGCGAGGGGCAAGCCGTCATGCCCGGCCAGCGCCTGCTGGAACTGGATCCGCGCGATTTCCTGCCGAAGGTGGAGCAGGCGCGCGGCGCCGTGCAGGAACTCGAAGCGGGCATCGCCAGCGAGGCGTTTCGCCACCAGGCGGACCTGGATCAGTTGCAGCAGGAACGCAAGCTGCTTGATTTCGCCGCCGCCGATGTCGACCGGTTTGAACAGTTGCGCCGCGAGAATTTCTATTCCCAGAGCGCGGTCGAGCAAAGCCGGCAGAATCTGGCCCGGCAGCAGATCACCCTGCGCAGCCGCGAACTGGCCATCGCCGACCATCAGGCGCGGCTCGCCCAGTTGCGCGCGCGGCTGGTCCAGGCGCGTGCCAACCTCGATCAGGCCGAGCTGGCGATGCGCCGCAGCCGGGTGTTGGCGCCCTTTGCCGGCTATGTGGCGAAAGTGGAGGTGGCGGTGGGGGACCAGGTGAACAGTGGCCAGTCCCTGATCAGCCTCTACCCGGCGGCCGGCCTCGAAGTCCGTGCCAAGCTGCCCGCCACGCAACAGGAGGACTTCCTTGCCGCCATGCGTCGGGGTGCGTACCCGAAGGCCACCGCGCGGGTGGCTGGCGAGACCCTGGAATTCCGCCTGGCGCGCAGCGCCGCCGCCGCCGATGCGCGTGGTCTCGACGCCTTTTTCGTGGCGGCACGGCCTGCCACCAGCCTGCGCGTGGGCGAACTGGTCAGCCTGCGGGTCGAGCGTTCACCAGTCGCACAGGCCGTCGCCGTGCCCTATGCGGCGCTGTTCGGCGGCCGTCAGGTCTATCGCGTCGAGAACGGGCGCCTGCAGGGGCTGGCGGTGACGGTGCTGGGTGACGCCGGCGGCGAGCCCCCGCGCCTGCTGGTGAAAAGCCCGTTGCTGAAGCAGGGCGACCTCCTCCTCGCCACTCATTTGCCGAATGCGATGAGCGGCTTGAAGGTGGAGGTGCTGAAGTGAGGCACGCCACGCGAGGTTCGGCCTGGATGGACGTATAGATGAAACGCGGCGATCTGCTTGGCACCTTCGTCCACCATCCGGTGGCGGCCAATCTGTTCATGCTGATCCTGATGCTGGCCGGTCTGTTTGCCGTATCCCGGCTCAATGTGCAGTTCTTTCCCAGCTTCAACCTCGATGTGGTCAACGTCCGGGTGGAGTGGCGCGGCGCCGCGGCCGAGGATGTGGAGGAGGGCATCAGCACGCCGCTGGAGCAGAAGCTGAAGACGGTGTCCGGGATCAAGCACCTGACCTCGACCTCCAGCCAGGGTATCGCCTCGATTTCCATCGAGTTCAAGGAGGGCACCGACCCGATCACCGCCGTGGATGAGGTGAAGCAGGTGGTGGCACAGTTCCGCAACCTGCCGCAGGATGCCGAGACGCCGGAAGTCAGTCGGGTCATCCGCTACGAACCGATCGCCCGTGTCCTGCTGACCGGTGCCAGCCTGGCGGAATTGCGACATCTCGCGCGCCAGTACGAGCAGGATCTGCTCGGCCGTGGCATCGACAAGGTGGAATGGCTCGGTCTGCCCGACGAGGAAATCGCCATCACCGTGCCCGGGCGGGAACTGGAGCGCCTGGGCATGACCCTGGACCAGGTGGCCGGCCGGCTGGCGCAGACCAACCGTGACCTGCCCGCCGGCAACCTGGGCGGCGGGGACACGCGTGGCGAAGTCCAGCGCGAGTTGCGTGGCGTCAATTTGCGCCGCGACCCGCGCGACTATCAGGATCTCCCCCTGGTCACGGAAACCGGTACCCGCGTCGAACTCGGCCAGGTGGCCGAGATCACGCAGGGACCACGTGACAACAGCCTGTTCCTGGAAGTGAACGGCAAGCCGGCGGTGGAAATGCTGCTGAAGCGCGCCGAGCGGGGCGATTCACTGAAAGCCGCGAACATCCTCAACGCCTGGCTGGAAGACGCGCGACCGAAGCTGCCCCCCAATGTCCAGATCGCCGTCTACGACGAGCTGTGGACCCTGATCGTGGATCGTATCGGCCTGCTGGTCAGCAACGGTGCCACGGGTCTGATCGTCGTGGTGTTCATCCTGTTGCTGTTCCTCAACGGCCGCGTCACCGTCTGGGTGGCGATGGGCATCCCCACTGCCTTCCTTGCCACCCTCGCCGTGGTCTGGCTGGTGGGGGGCACGATCAACATGATCAGCCTGTTCGCGTTGATCATGGCGCTGGGAGTGATCGTCGACGATGCCATCGTGGTGGGTGAGGATGCCTACGCCCACCACAAGTTGGGCGAGGACCCGATTTTCGCCTCGGAAGGCGGTGTCCGCCGCATGTTCTGGCCAGTGGTGGCGTCCAGCCTGACCACGGTGGCGGCCTTTCTGCCGCTGATGATGGTGTCCGGGCCGATGGGCAAGATCCTGGGCGACATCCCCTTCGTCATGATCTGTGTCCTGGTCGCGTCCCTGATCGAGTGCTTCTTCATCCTGCCGGCGCATCTGCGCAACGTCTTCGTGCGTGATGTCGGCCACAGGACGCATCCCTGGCGGGCCTGGCTGGATTCGACATTCGAAGCCTTCCGCGACGGCGCCTTCCGCCGGGCGGTGACGGCGGCGGTGGAATATCGCGGCATCACCGTCACCAGCGGCGTGGTGATCCTGATTTTGTCGCTTGGCCTGCTGGCCGGCGGCCGGGTGAAGTTCACCTTCTTCCCGACCCCGGAACCACAGATCGTCTATGCCAACGCCACCTTCGCCAGCGGCAGTTCGCGTGATCAGGTCCATGCCTTCCTGGAGCAGTTGCGGCAAAGCCTGAATGCCACGGAAAAAGGTTATGGCGAGCGCGTCGTTCAGCAGGCGGTGTTCCGCGCCGGCGCCCTGGCCGGGGACCAGAACCCACGCCAGGGCGATCAGTTCGGTTCGATCACCGTCGAGTTGACACCTTCGGAACAGCGCTCGGTTCGCACCGAAGCCTTCATCAAGGACTGGCAGGCCCGTATCCGGGTACCGGCCGGCATGGAAAATTTCGTCGTGGTGGCGCGCAAGCAGGGGCCGCCCGGCAGCGACCTGCTGTTGCGTCTGGCCGGCCAGGATGCGCACACACTCAAGCTCGCCTCGCTGGAGTTGCAGGCGACGCTACGCCAGATCACCGGCGTCTACGGCATCGAGGACGACATGCCATACGGCCGCGAGCAGGTGGTCTTCAATCTCACGCCGGCCGGTGAGGCGCTGGGCCTGACCCTGGACGATCTGGCGCGGCAGTTGCGCGCCGGTCTCGACGGCAAGCTGGTGCAGCTGTTCCAGTCCGGTCCCGAGGAAGTGGAGGTGCGGGTGCGCCTGCCTGAATCCGAACGCGCCAACCTGAGCCTGCTCGACCGTTTCACCGTGCGCGCGCCGGGTGGCGACTGGGTGCCGCTCGGTACCGTGGCGCGCTGGGACACACGCCAGGGCTTCGAGGCGCTGCGCCACGCGGAATCGCGATTGGCGGTCGAAGTGAGCGCGGCGGTGAACAGCGCCCAGGCCAACAGCAATGAAATCATGGCCGGCCTCGCCGAGGTGACCCTGCCTGCGCTGGAGCGCAAATATGGCCTGCACTGGTCCTTCCAGGGCAGGGCGGCGGACCAGCGGGAAACCATGGCGGACATGAAGATGGGCCTGATGCTGGGGCTGGCGCTGATCTACATCGTCCTGGCCTGGGTGTTCGGGCATTATGGCTGGCCGGTCATCATCATGCTGGCCATTCCCTTCGGCCTGGTCGGCGCCATCTGCGGCCACTGGGTCATGGGCATCGATCTCACCCTTCTGTCCCTGTTCGGCCTGTTCGGGTTGTCCGGCATCGTTGTCAACGACGCCATTGTCCTGGTCGAGTTCTATCGCCATCAGAGAGAGAAGGGCATGCCGGTCCAGGACGCCCTGGTCAATGCTGCCTGCCTGCGCCTGCGCGCCATCCTGCTGACCTCGCTGACCACTATCGGCGGGTTGTCGACGCTGATGATGGAAACCTCCCCACAGGCGCAATTCCTCATTCCCATGGCCACCAGCATCACCTTCGGCCTCGCCTTCACCACTGTCCTCGCCCTGCTCTGGCTGCCCGCCATGCTGTCCTTCTATGAATCGGGACATGCGCGGCTGCTGCACTGGCTGGGGCACCCCACCACTGCCTAGTACGAGCTTGTTCGCGCGACGAGAATCGAGAACCCGACGTCATGCCCACTGAATCCGTCCGCTTTTTCGAATCACAGTTTCGGCGCCAGTTGAACGCTGGCGAATTCGACCTGAATCCGTTCGAACGCCTGGCCCTGCCTTATCTGCGCGGTGAGTTGCTCGATCTCGGTTGCGGCATGGGCAACCTGGCACTCGAGGCCGCGCGCGCCGGTTGCCGGGTTACCGCCCTGGACGGAAGCCCCACCGGCATCGCCCGCTTGCGCGAGACGGCGGTCGGCCTTGGCTTGCCGGTCGAAGCCCATGAGGCCGACCTCGGGCGCTGGACGTGCACGGATGACTACGACAGCATCGCCGCCATCGGCCTCTTGATGTTTTTCCCGCGCGAGCGTGCGCAGGGCCTCCTCGCGGAGATCATCGCGCATGTCCGTCCGGGCGGTGTGGTGGCGCTGAATGTGCTGATCGAGGGCACCAGCTATCTCGGGATGTTCGAACCGGGCCACTACCATTTATTTGCGCCAGGCGCATTGCGCGCAGCCTTGCCGGGCTGGGAGATCCTGGCCGAATCGACGGACCGCTTCCCGGCCCCGGGTGATACGGAAAAGCGGTTCGATACCGTGATTGCGAGAAAGCCGTGCGCCAGGATGCCTGCTGGACGCGCGCGCGTGACATGAAAACCATCCTGATCAGCGGTTGTTCCAGCGGCATCGGCCATACCGTCGCGCATGGCCTGAAACAGCGCGGCTGGCGGGTGTTTGCCAGCGCCCGCAAGCCCGATGACGTGGCGCGCCTGGCGTCCGAGGGACTGGAAAGCCTGGTACTCGACCTGAACGATTCCGCCAGTATCCAGGCCGCCGTCGAGACCCTGCTGGCGCGTACCGGTGGCCGCCTTGATGCGCTGTTCAACAATGGCGGTTTCGGTCAGGTGGGGGCGGTGGAAGACCTCGGTCGAGAGGCCTTGCGCGAGCAGTTCGAAACCAATCTGTTCGGCTGGGTGGAACTCGGCAACCGGGTCATCCCCGTGATGCGCGCCCAGGGCCGGGGCCGCATCGTCATGAACAGTTCGGTGCTGGGCTACGCCGCCTTTCCCTATCGTGGTGCCTATAACGCGGTGAAATTCGCGCTGGAAGGGATCAGCGACACCCTGCGACTGGAACTGGCGGGAACCGGCATTCACGTCAGCCTGGTCGAGCCCGGTCCCATCATTTCCCGCTTTCGTGAAAATTGCCTGCCGCACTTCGAGAAGCACATCGACTGGCAACACAGCGTGCACCGCGCCAGCTATGAGGCGCAGCGCGCGCGCCTGAACGATCCTGGTCCGGTGGCGCCCTTCACGCTGGGACCGGAAGCGGTATTGGAGAAGGTGATCCATGCCCTCGAGAGCCCGCGTCCGCGCGCCCGCTATCCCGTCACCGTGCCCTCGGTGGCGTTCTGGTGGCTGCGGCGAATGCTGTCGACCCGCCTGATGGACCGGCTGTTGTTGCGCGTCTCCGGGGAGGGGAAGCGCTAGTACGCGGCGCCCGGAGATGGTCATGCAGGCACAGTCCCCTTCCGCCTTTTTTGCACAATGGCGCCGGCGTCTCGACCAGCCCATCGCCACGACCCTGTTGTTGTCGCTCAGCCTGCATCTGGCGCTGCTGCTGCTCGTCCAGCCCGCTCCCGGCGGCGGCAATGCGATGGAGCCCGTGGTCATCCAGGCACGCCTGGTCACCCCCACCCCCGCATCGCCGGCAAGCGAGCCAGAGGTGCCTCCGGAGTCGATGCCTGATGTCCCCGCCATGCCCACGGCCGTCGCGGAAACGCCTCCATTGGCGCCGCCGCAGTCGGTCACGCCGCCGCTGCTGACCAGCCATGTGCCTTCGCCGGCACCGCCATTGCCGGTCGCCCCCACGCCGATTCATGAACCGCGTTCGACGGCGCCCATACTGGCCACGCCCGCTCCGGTGCCCGTGGTCGAAGCGAGTCCGGCGAAGACAGCCACCGCGGAAACCAGGCCGGCCCACGTGCCCGCCCCCGCCGCCAGCGCCGTGGGCCAGGCCGCACGTAGCGAGACGAGTCCGGCGGTGGGCGTCGGGATCGATACCACCTGGTATCTCGCCCGCCAGGTGGACAGGGCCGCCCGCGCGACCGACAGCATCGTGCCCGATTACCCGGAGGAGGCGCGACGCCGTAACCAGGAAGGCACACTCAAACTGATGGTCAAGATCGATGATCTGGGGCGCGTGCGCGATGTCGAAGTGGTGGAAGCGGATATCCCGGGGCTGTTCGACGCGGCGGCATTGGCGGCGTTTCGCGGCGCCCGCTTCCAACCGGCCATGAAGGATGGCCGGCCGGTACGCTATCAGGCCTATATCCGTGTGGTGTTCAGGTTGCGGGACTGATGCGCCGCCCCGCGGGGCTCACTTCGCGTAATACAGGAAGTTCTCGTAAGTTGACTCCGCCACCCGGAACCATTGAATCTGGCTGTCGCGGAACGCCTTCCATTCCTGATAGATACGCTTGAAATCAGGGTTCTTCGCGGCTTCTTCCTCATAGATCTGGAAGGCGGCATCGCGGGCGGCGAGCATGATGTCCTTGGGATAGGCGTGCAGCCGCACGTCCTGCTTGACCAGGCGCATCAGGGCCTGGGGATTCTTGACGTCATATTCCGCCAGCATGTCGACATTGGCTTCGGCACAGGCGGTTGCGAAGGCCTGCTGGTAGGCCGCCGGCAGTGCCTCCCATTTGGCCTTGTTGACGTAGAAGGAGAGTTGCGGTCCGCCTTCCCACCAGCCCGGGTAGTAATAGTGCTTGGCGATCTTGTGGAAACCGAGTTTCTCGTCGTCATAGGGACCCACCCATTCCGCCGCGTCGAGGGTGCCGCGTTCCAGCGAGGGATAGATATCGCCGCCGGCCAGGGTTTGCGGCACAGCGCCCAGGCGCGCCATGATCTGGCCACCGATGCCGGGGATGCGCATCTTCAGGCCCTGGAGGTCGGCCAGCGATTTGATTTCCTTGCGAAACCAGCCGCCCATCTGAACGCCGGTGTTGCCACCGGGAAACTGGACGATGTTGTATTTCGCGAACAGTTCGCGCAGCAGTTCGATGCCGCCGCCCGCGTACATCCAGGCGTTCTGCTGCCGCGCGGTCAGACCGAAAGGCATGGCGCAATCGAAGGCGAGGGCCATGTTCTTGCCGACGTAGTAGTAGCTGGCGGAATGGCCACATTCGACGGTGCCCTGTTGCACGGCATCGAGCACCTGCAGGCCGGGGACCAGGTCGCCGCCGGCATGCACGCGAATCTGGAACTTGCCGCCAGTGATCTTGGCCACCCGATCGGCCAACACGTCCGAGGCGCCGTAGATGGTGTCTAGGCTCTTGGGAAAGCTTGAAGCAAGACGCCAGTGGATGTCGGGTTGGTCACCCGCCTGGGCCGTGGTTTCCTTCTTGCCGCAGCCGGGAAGGGCCAGTGCGGTGGTGGCGGCAAGGCCGGCACCGGCCCCTTTCAGAAAGGCACGTCGTTGCATGGGAGTCTCTTGGCGTGTGGGGTGGGTCAGGCCGCCTGCGACTCGCGCGGACGGATGCGGACGATGACATCGATGCTGTCCGCCACCATGCCATCGGGCAATGCGGGCAGGCCGGACAGGAGCATCGAATCGTCGTGAATGTCGGTCAGTTCGCCGTTGTCGATGTTGTAGAAATGATGATGCGGCCGGGTATTGGGGTCATAGAAGACGCGGCTGGGATCGACGATGACCTCGCGGATCAGCTTCTTTTCCAGAAACACCTTCAGGGTGTTGTATACCGTGGCCTTGGAAACCTCGCTGTAGCGCGCGTTGACGATGGCCAGCAATTGATCGGCGGAAAGATGCGCGTGACGGGAGAAGAGGGCACCCGCAATTTCGATGCGTTGATGCGTGGGGGCGATGCCATGCTCGCGCAGCATTTCCGCAACTTCCTTGCGTGGCATCGGTGCGATTTGGCTTGGGGTCATGAAAAGTCCAGCGGTTCAGCAGGTTGTTCAATTCTAGAGGCGCGGTTATACCCTGTCTAATCAGCGCTCCGCGCATGCCACTGATAAGGCCGGGCATCGACCCCGGCTGGCTGCCCCAGCATCGACTCCAGCACGATTTCCGCGGCTGCCGGTGCCATCGTCACCCCATAGCGGAAATGACCGCTATTGATATACAGATTGTCCAATTCGGGGTGACGGCCGATGAAGGGCAGGTTGCCATGCGAACCCGGACGCAACCCCGCCCATTGGGTGACGATTTCCGCGCCGCGCAGCGCCGGCAGCGTGGTGTAGGCGAAATCCAGCAACGCCACGCGGGCCTCGGCCGTGGTGCATTTGTCGAAACCGGCCTCCTCCAGCGTGCTGCCGACCAGGATATGACCGTCCCGGCGCGGCACCAGGTAATGGCCACGCCGATACACCACGCAAGGCAGCAGTCCGGGGGAGGTCTTGAAGAGCATGATCTGGCCGCGCACTGGCCAGATATCGGGTGCAGGGCTCCACTCGGCGAGCAGGCCGCCACTCCAGGCGCCCGCCGCAACCAGCACGGAATCGGCGGTGTAGCGGTCGGTGCCGGCCTCGACACCGATGACCCTGCCGCCCGCGGTCAGTAAACGACCGACGGCAGTCCGTTCATGAATGGTGACGCCAGCTCGCAACGAAGCCGTACGCAGGGCCTGCATGATCCTGGGGTTGCGGGCCTGGGCGACGTCGGGCAGAAAGATCTGCCCGTCGCTGATCGGCAACTCGGGCAGCGACTGGCGTAGCGGGGACGGCACCGGCCCCATCACTTCCTTGTATTCCTCGCACCAGGTCCGCGCCGAATCCCGAACTTCCGGATCCAGCAGCAACATGCCACAGCGCCAGTATTCCGGATCGATCCCGCTCGCCGCGTGGAGTGTCGTGGCCAAGGACGGCCATAAGGCACGGCCGCGTTGCGCCAGGGTGTTGACGTCCGGGCCATAGCTCCAGGGCAGGAGCAGTGAGAGAATGCCCGCGCCCGCCCATGACGACTCCCTGCCGCTATCACCCTGTTCGAGTACGGTGACATCCAGACCCGCCTGGCGAAGTTTGATGGCGCTTAGCAGGCCATTGATGCCGGCACCGAGGATGAGGGTGGAAACCATGGAAAAGAATGCCGTCCGTCGTGGAAGAATGGCCGCTCGTCGTTAGCGAACCGCCGAATGATCGCGACGAGGCTAGCATATTAATCAGCAACCCGAGGATAGAGGCGCCATGCACTCCGCAACGCTCAAACAGCGCGGCATCACGCTGATGGAAATGCTCATCACCATGAGCATCGCCGTCATCCTGCTCACCATCGGTGTGCCATCATTCGTCGACATGATCGCTGCCAACACTGCCAGCGGCTATGCCAACGACCTGCTGTCGGACATCAACTATGCCCGCAGCGAGGCGATCACCCGTGGCAATCGCGTGGTCATCTGCAAGGGGGCAACGAGCAGCAATTGCACGACCGGTGACTGGGAAGATGGCTGGAAGGTCTTCGTTGATTGTGACGACGACGCGGTCATTGACACAGGTGCCGACTCCAAATGCCAGAACGGCGCGGATGAAGAAGTGTTACGGGTGCATGTGGCCCTCTCTGGCGGGTGGACACTGCGGGGAGGAGGCAATGCGGCAAACCGCATCACCTTCCGGCCGGATGGCAGAACGGGAAACAATGACACCCTGGTGGTGTGCAAGGATGGCGTGCTGAACTCCGGGAATCAGGCTCGCTCAAGCGCGGTGGTCGTCCTCGGCACGGGCCGCGCCAGGGTAGCGGGGGATGCCAACAGCGACGGCAAGCCGGATGGCGTGGCGGATTGCAACTTGTGAGGGAAAGGGGATGAACACGGCGGCATCCGTTCTGTTGGTCAACAAACCGCTACGTCGACAGTCGGGTCTGACCCTGCTGGAAATCATGGTGACCATGGTCATCCTCTCCCTGGGCCTGCTGGGACTTGCCGCGCTGCAGATGACCGGCCTGAAAAATAACCGCAATGCCTATTACAACAGCATGGCAGCCCAAATCGTGCTGAATGTCGCGGAACAATTACGTGGGGATGCCACGAATGCAGCGACGGGGAATACCTATGACAACCTGGCGATGATTTCCGCGGATACGGAGAAATGCAAGCCCGAGGTTGAGTCCTTTACGACACGCATGCAGTGTTTGGCCACCTCGCTGCCAAGTGGCCAGGTCTGGATACACCCGGTTGCGGGCAGTAATCCAAAAACATTTTATGTGGCGGTGCGCTGGGCGGATGTTCAATTGAACGGGGGTATGGGCTGGGCCGCCAACACGGCGAGTAATCCGGCGAAGGACGCCTGCGGCGATCCAGTGGCCGATACCAGTTGCTATTACAGCGTGGTAAGACCATGACAGGTACTCACGGGACGCGCCAGTCCGGATTGAGCCTCATCGAATTGATGGTGGCGATGACACTTGGATTGGTGATCACCTCCTCTTTGGGTTACATCATGCTCGGTAGCCGGGCGACCTATCGCACACAGGACGCCAGTGCACGAGTGCAGGATACGGGCCGATTTGCCATTGAATACATTGCCAGGGAATTGCGTGCCGCGGGTCGTACCGGCGATATGAGCAAAATTGTTTGGGGCAAGAAGGCCGACCTCGATCAGGATGGTGTTGATGGCTACGCTGGCAATATCGATATAACGGGAGACAGTGACGATTTCACAGTTCGATATCAGGATAATACAAACACAATCGTGACGAATCAGATCTGTTTTGATGCCGATGGCGGTGAACTGGAAGATCGTTGCGGACAGGCTGGCGGCAATCAGCCCTTCGCTGAAGGAATCCAATCCGTTCGATTTCGCTATATGGCCAATGATGGCACATGGGGCAATGTGGCTGCGGCCAATACAATTGCCGTAGAGGCATGCATCATGGTCAGATCTCCAGGCTCGGGCGTGCTGAATACAGCACAACAAATGCGCGACTGCGCCGGCAACGAGATCACTCAGGATGACACCCGGCTATACCGCACTTTCCGAACGATTGTCGCCCTGCGCAACAGAATCAACGCACTGCCGTAATGAACATGATGAACACATACTCACGCCAGTCCGGCGCCGCCCTCATCACCAGCCTGATCTTCCTGACGGTGCTGACGATTCTGGGTATGAGTACCCTGGGCACGGCCCTGCTCGAAAGTCGCATGGCCGGCAATGCCAGGGACAAGCTCATAGCATTTCAGGCTGCCGAGGCCGCCCTGCGCGATGCCGAGCAATACATTCTTCGGTCGGGACGAGTGGCGGGACCACAGGATATCGGGATTGGTGATGCTGGATATGAAGAGACCGCCACCTGCGCCTCGGGGAGTTGTTCCGCCCAGGCCTGCGACCACGGCATTTGTTACAAGGTGCCTGGAATGAAGGATCCCTGCTCATCGGCCCCCGGTACGGGGGGCGATGTGTGGAGCCAGGCCAACACTGCCTTGTGGAACAATGCGCTTCAATACTATCGGGACGGGACCGTCGGAAAGGGAGTCGGGCTGGCCGGAACTTCGCTCGGAGTTGATGCTGCCTATACCAAGCCAGACAAAATGCCCCTCGTCGCGAGGCAACCGGAATATCTTATAGAGGCCTTCCAGGAGAATTGTAATGTTTACGCGAGTGTCTATTACTACCGGGTCAGTGTGCGTGCCTATGGCATGCGTAATGGCACGCGCGTGATGCTCCAGGAAATCTATAAGCCATCATGATTGGAGGTTTGCCATGAAAAATGATCTCGTCAGTAAGTTGGTGTTGTTATTGGGTGCTTCGATAGCTGCCAGCCCTTCCCTGGCTGGCCTCTCTATTTCTGATTCCCCGCTGTTTGTAACGGAAGTCCTGGCGCCGAACGTCATTATTTCCCCCGCGTATCGATGGAATGCCAATGAGGTTTCCTTGATGGATATTCCATGGGATACGATGAGCGCCTGTGGTTATGGCTCAGTAAAGGACTACATCGACCGTAGTAAATGTCCAAAAACATTGCAGGACGACCCTGGCTATGTTTTGTGGCGAAACGAGGCGGATTATCTTCCCAAGCTGGTAGGCGCCTACCAGTGGGTGAATGGATCAGCCTTTACTCTGGGGCCATGGCGAGTTACGCCATGGCCTGGCATGAAGTGGTGTAAGGATAGCGAGAATAGAAGATATGCATGCACGGATCAGGAAGTCTATCCTGATGATGGTAAGACGTCTTTTGGAATGACGAACAACAAGAATATCAACTTCCGCTACGAAGAGCCTTATGGGGCTAAATATGTTGCTCCCTATACTAACTTTGATCCAAGCAGGAAAAACGCATATGGCTTTAGTCCTGGGGTATTGAATTATGATCCCGGCAGGATCAGGTATGCTCGCTCAGATCTGAATTTTCTTTATTATCGGGAAGGTTTGAAGGATTTTTACAAGCCCTGGCCAGCACTTGGGGACAAGAGTTTTGAGGGGTATGCAGATCTGGCGGATGCCTTGGCACCCTATTATAACCCCTTGTCAAAGAAGCAGAAAGCAACACTGGGGCTTGATCAGAGTTATGTCTATGTTGACTATGACAACTCGGGTAATATCAGCGATGCATATATCGGGAAGTATTACAAATACAATGGCCCTGACGATAGTGGAAAATCCCCGGATGTCTGGCGGCCATCAAGTTACACGGAGCATGTCATCAATTTCGCGGACAAGGATGCTGTCATGCCGTTCGCGAACTGGTACACCTACTGGCGTTCTTCATACCTCGCTTCTCGCGGTTTGATGGCGACGGTACTTTCAGAATTGCAGAATAGAAAGTTGCTCGATCGCTTCAGGATTGGCCTCAATTACAAGAAAAAAAATGGTGATCGTGAGGTTGAGCTCAAGGATTTCTCCTCTGACGCGACAAAAAAAATCAAGGATCTGGCTGGCATCATTTACGATTATGATACGAACTTCTCCGGGTGGGATCATTCCGCGACGCTGAGTTATTTCAAACAGTCGGGTGCATACAAGGATAAACCGGATAACTCCGTGTCGGATTGGAGCGGGGTCCGCTCTTGTCGACGCAACTACGAGATTGTCATAGCGCCTGATTACTCATTGCTGCGTTCAGATGATTTCATCAAGCCGCCCATTGGTTCTGTGTCCGATCAATGGGAGCAATCCTTGTCTGAAATGTACCGTGATGGTGTTCCTGATCTATGGGGTGATGTCGGTGCCATTGGATGGAAACAGGATCTGGCCACCGACCTGCCCAATACACTTCTCCCCGGTAAACAGGACGAGGCGACATGGCAGCATCTGGTACGTTTTGTGATTGCACCCAAGGCGGAAGGTTTTGTCTTTGCCAAAAAGAAGGATGCGGCCGGAAACGTAATCTTTGATCCGTCCAGTACGGACTACACTGGCGCTTTGACCGAGTTGAAGCGTCAATATACGGCCAACAAGAATGTCTGGATCACCCCGTCTGATACTGATACATATGGTAAAGGAACGATTGATGACCTCTGGCATATGGCGCTAAATAGCCGTGGCATGTTCTATCCCAGTGAAAGCATTACCTCATCCATTGAGAACCTGTTGCAGGCGTTCAATGACATTCTGGTGCGCAATGTGTCGGGTTCGGCGTTGGCAACCAATACTTCCTCCCTCAGGGAGGGGGGGCAGGTCTATCAGGCCGCAGTGGAGAGCGACTGGAAAGGGCATTTGCGCGCCTTCAACGTTGTCCAGGACAAGAATAACAAGTCGGTACTGAACGTGGATATCGCCAACCCGGTCTGGGATCTGGCACAAAGTGTATCAACCACTGCATGGGATGCGCGCGTGATTGCCACCTATGATGGGGCGAGTGGTCTGCCATTCCGCTGGAATCAGCTTGGCTCCGTAAAAAGTGTATTCAAGCAGGCGGAAAATACTCCGGTCGGTGTCACTGATGCAGAGAGTTATGGGGAGAAGATGGTCGAATACCTGCGTGGCCGGGGGGAATGCGAGGAAGGGGCGTCCACCTCGTGCAAGGCGGGTGGTTCCTTTGTATTCCGACGCCGTAACCTCGATAGCTCGAATACCAAGCCATACAGCATGGCGTCCAATCCCAATGGTCGCAACGTGCTGGGCGATATCGCCAACTCCAATCCCTGGCTGACACCACCGCCACCGGCAGGTTTTTCGGATGTCGATTTTCCTGGCTACAACCAGCACCGTGTAGCCAACAAGGCACGCCCACGCGTCCTCTACGTTGGCGCGAACGATGGGATGCTGCATGCAGTCAGGGCCGAGGGTAACGATGCAGGCAAGGAGATCTTTGCCTACATTCCATCATTTGTTCAGACGAATCTGCCACAACTCGCCAAGATCGGTTATAGCCACAAATACTATGTGGATGGTTCACCATTCAGCAGCGAGGTCGATATCTCGGGTAATGGTACGGGATGGAAAACGGTCCTGGCCGGAGGCGCCAACAAGGGTGGCAAGGGTTATTACTTGCTGGATGTCACGAATCCCGTGGGCAATACCGAGGCTGCGGCGGCAAACTGGGTGATGTGGGAATTCACGAAGAAGGATAATGCGGACCTGCACTATACCTATAATCTGCCCATTGACGACGGTAATGGCCATGCTAGTCAATTGGCTCGCATGAATAATAATAAATGGGCACTGATCGTCGGTAACGGTTACCCCGAAGACAGCGGCAAGAAAGCCTGTCTGTTCATCCTTTACGTGAATGGCCCTGGTGAGGGCGGGGTATGGGACGATGGTGCGGGCGCCGGTGACAATCACTATGGGTCGGAGTACATCAAGCTATGCGCGGGTAACAGTGATTACTCATCGGATGGCGGCCTGGATACGAACGGGCTTTCCACACCCAGGCCGGTCGATGTCAATGGTGATGGCAGGGTCGACTATATCTACGCGGGGGATCTGAATGGCAATCTTTGGCGTTTCGATGTCCCGGCTGATGAGAACAAAGTCGGCGAGGCCACGGTCACCAAATGGGGGGTGGCAAATTCGGGTAGTCCTCTATTCGTCGCGAAGAATGAAGCGGGTAAACGCCAACCCTTTGTTTCGCCACCTTCAGTCATTCCTCACACGGTCAAGGAGTCCGCGGAGGATGGAAGCCTGGTCGTCAAATCGGGCCGCCTGGTGCTTGCGGGTACAGGCAAATACCTGGAAAACTCGGATCGTACCAATACCGATGTGCAGTCCTTTTATGCGGTATGGGATCGTGATCTGTCAGGTCTGACACGAGGCAATCTCTTCAAGCAGACCTTCAATACGGACACGCCCGGCTTGCGTACCCAGTCTTCAGGTGCCAAACCCCAGCCGAGATACTGTACCGCTTCTACCCTGGCGGGGTGCCCGAATGCCAGTGACACCGGGGCGGACTCCAAGAGGCAGCTGGGCTGGTATTGGGATATGCCGACTTCCGGCGAGAGGCTGACTGGCAAGATCAACGTCATCAATGGCGTGGTGTTGTTCAATACCTTCTTCCCGGCACCCGACTACATCGTGGAGGGCGGCAAGACCAAGATACGGGAAGTTGACGGGGTTCCACAGCTTGATCCCTGCCAGTATGGCGGTGACGGCTGGCTTATGGGCATGAATGCAGTGTATGGCTACATGGAAGATCGTTTTTCCATCTTTGATGTCAACCAGGATGGTTTGGTCAACTCCAGCGATACACCGTCCGCCGGCGTCAAGGTCGGGGCGGCGATTGGTGGCACGACCTTCGCCACAGGCACGGAATCCACGAAAATCGGCATTTATTCTCCGACCAACCTGGGCACCCATGAAAGCGAGGGTAAGGACATGCGCGCGGTCATCAATGTGGGCGAATCGTCCGGCCGGGTGTCCTGGTATGAACTCTTGAACTGACCTGGCCAGGGGAGGGGCCATTGTGCAAGGTCTAGACAGATCTGCTTGCCCTGTTCGTTCTTTGTATCACTGTGAGCGAAGGGCAAGCAGTTGTTGCATGGGTTTGACCAGGTTTGTATTTGGAACGTATGGGGCGACAGGGTTGCGAGTCATGCGCTACATTCCGCTCTGAGGCTGGGCGCTGACCTGGATGGATGGGGGCTGGCCCGAGACATTGTGCTTTTTGTCAATAATCAAGAGGTGGCACGAATGATGGCAGGAGCGAGCAGGGGTTTCACGTTGATCGAACTGTTGGTGGCGATCATGATCGTCGGCATCCTGACCGCGGTGGCGGTGAGTTCATATCAGGATTATGCGGTACGCGCCCAGCGCGCCGATGCCAAGACCGCGCTCCTGGAAGTGGCGGGGTGGATGGAACGCAATTACACGGCGACCGGGGTTTATAACGTCACCGCGGCGGGAACCGCGATCGGGAAAAACGATACCCCGGTGACGCAGTCGCCCAAGGTTGGCACTGCCCGCTACAACATCTCCTTCACAGCCGCACCTACCGCCACGGCCTACACCGTTCAGGCGGTTCCGACTGGCACCGATGCCGAATGTGGCACCCTGACATTGAACCAGCAGGGCACGCAGACCGAGTCGGGGACGGGTACGGTGGCCGACTGCTGGCAACGTTGATGACCCCGCCTGCCTGCCCCGGTCCCCACGCTGACGCGTGAAGTGGTCCAGCCCGGCCGCGTCGTTCATCGTCTCGATGTGATCGCTCGCCAGCCTTGATGCCAGGTTGCACCGATCGCACTGCTTTGCACCTACCCGTATCAGCATGACCGGGCTCCTCCTGCCATGTCGCTGCAGTCGACGCTTCAGGCGGGGGGCGGGTTGCCCGCGCTGATGCATTACACGAGCACCTTCTGTTTGCTGGATATCCCATGATGCCACTCCTGCTGGATGTACTTCGGCAGCTTTCCCATCATGAGTTTCGCTCCGGGGAAGACATCGCGTTGCGCTTACGGATATCACGTGCGTCCGTGCATAACGCGGTGCGGGAAGCCGGTGCCCTGGGGCTGCGGGTCCAGGCGGTACGCGGTCGCGGTTACCGCCTGGCCTGGCCGGTTTCCTGGCTGGACGCCGGTCTGCTCGGCGAACGATTGTCGCCACTCGGGGTGCATGCCCATGTGGAGCAGACGCTGGATTCGACCAATGCTCACCTCATGGCGCTGGCCCATGCGGGAGAGCCGCACAAGACGCTGGTGGTCGCGGAATGGCAGGAGAAGGGACGGGGTCGACGCGGACGTGCCTGGCTGGCGGGACTGGGCGGCGGACTCACCTTTTCCCTGCTATGGCGGTTCAATCGCCCGGCCAGCGAACTCTCGGGCCTGTCGCTGGTGGTTGGGATGAGCCTGGCCAGGGTGTTGCGTCACCTTGGCCTGGCGCGGGCGTGTGTGAAATGGCCGAACGACATTCTCGTCGAGGAGGCCAAGCTGGCGGGTGTGTTGATCGAACTGGCGGGCGACATGCTGGGGCCGAGCGCGGCCATCATCGGTATTGGGCTCAATGTGCTGGGATCCGAGTCGTTGCGTGGACAGGTCGATCAGCCAGTCACCGATCTCGCCGAGCACCTCCCCGCCGGGGGCGTCGATCGCAATGTCCTTCTCCAGGAGATGGTCTCTCGCCTGGAGCAGGATCTCGGTCGCTTCGACGCGTTCGGCTTTGCTCCCTTCCGTGCGGAGTGGGAGGCCTTGCACGCCCATCAGAACCGGATCGTGCATGTTCTGACCGGGCAGGGCGGGCGAGTGGAGGGGGAGGCGGTGGGGGTCGATGACAGCGGTGCCTTCCTGCTGTCCACAGCGGAGGGCTTGCGGCGCTTCCATTCCGGTGAGGTGAGTGTGCGGGGCGGCTCATGATCCTGCTGCTCGACGCCGGCAACAGCCGGGTCAAGTGGGGGATCCGTGATGGCGGGGCCTGGCACGCGCGCGGCGTCTGCCCAACCTCGGAGGTCGAGCGCTTGCGTTCGGATCTGGCGGTCTTCCAGCTGCGCAAGGCATTGCTGTGTTGCGTGGCCGGCGAGACCACACGAATCGTGCTGGATCGTTTGCTGTCCGGGCGTGTCGAACAGCCGAACTGGCTGACGTCATTGGCCGATGCGCATGGAGTGTGTAATTGTTACCAGCCGCCCGAGTCGCTTGGCGCCGACCGTTACGCCGCCCTGGTGGCTGCGCGTCGTCGTGACATCGGGGCTTGCGTGGTGGTCAGTGTAGGGACGGCGTTGACTGTCGACGCGCTGACCGCAACCGGGACTTTTCTCGGCGGGGCCATCGCCCCAGGTCCTGAACTCATGCGATCGTCTTTGCTGAAGGGAACCGCGGGGGTACGTGAAGTCGCGGGGGACACCTCGGCTTTTCCCGTGGATACGGGGTCGGCGGTGTCCAGCGGCATAGCACTGGCCCAGGCCGGCGTGGTCCTGGGGCTTAGGGATCGTCTTGCCCGGCAGAGCGCAGGGTCGGTTACGATCCTGCTCAGTGGCGGCGCTCGTGCTTGTCTGGACGGGTTGCTGCCTGCTCCCGTCATCGAAGCCGATGATCTGGTCATGGAAGGTTTGCTCTGGATTGCCAAGGATAGAGAATGGGACGTGTGATCGGTCTCCTGCTGACGCTGAACGTGGTGATGCTGGTCGCTGGACTGAGCATGGAACAAGTGCGTCGTCAGCCCGCCGCATTGGTGGATTTCAACGCGGACAAAGTGCGTCTGCTCGGCCGTGTCGAGCGATCCACTGCCACGACGGCCGAGACAGTGGTCTCCAATACGGATGAAGCGAGTGGTCCCATGCCGCCGGAAGCCACCGTGCCGTCTCCGCACAGCCGTTGTGTCACCTGGCCAGGCCTGGACAACGTCCTGCTGGGTGAAATTGAAGCGTTGCTGCGTGGCGCGGGCATCACCGATGCACACTTCGCCATCCATCTGCAGAAACAACTGGGCTGGTGGGTCTATCTGCCGCCGCTCGCCAATGCCGAGGCCATGCAATCCGCTATCGATGCCGCGCGGGAGAAAGGCGTGGTTGATATTGCGGCGGTTCGCGGTGGCGAAATGGTGAACGCTGTCTCCCTCGGCGCCTTCCCCACCCTGGCGAAGGCGCGCGCGCATCTGGCCAGGGTGAGGAGCCTGGGCGTGAGCGGTGCGCAAGTCGGGCCACGACCCAATTCGGGCCCCGTCCGCGTGGTGCTGGACGACAGCGTTCCCGCAGCGAGCGTGGCTCGCCTCGCGGCCGGTTGGGGCAAGGGACGGGCGCCCGTGGCGTGCGCGAGGAACTGACGCATGCACGCCGCCCATCGCGCCTTGACCGGCAGCAGAACCGGGCATGTGGCCGTGTGTGGGGCTGGACGCGGCATCCCGGTTGCCCCCTGCCCGCGAATCAGCATCACGGACCGATTCCGGCCCGACCGCATTGTCCTGATTCTGCTGTTCCTGGTCACGGCGTCAGCCTGGGCAGTGCTGCCGGTGCCGCCACTCAGCGCACGGGTGCTTGATCAGACCCGGACCCTCGATGCGGCAAGCACTCAGGCCCTGGAAACCCAGCTGGCCGCTCTGGAGCAGTCCAAGGGGGCACAGGTTGCCATACTCATCGTGCCGACCACGGCACCGGAAAGCATCGAGCAATATTCCTTGCGCGTCGCGGAAGCCTGGAAACTGGGTCGCAAGGGAATCGACGATGGCGCCCTGTTGCTGATAGCCAAGGATGACCACGCCTTGCGTATCGAAGTCGGCTACGGGCTGGAAGGGGCCATACCCGATGCAATGGCGAAGCGGATCATCGCCGAGATCATCGTCCCGCGCATCAAGACAGGTGATTTCGCCGGCGGGGTGGAGGCCGGCGTCGAAGCCTTGATCAAGCTGGTTCAAGGCGAGCCGTTGCCGGTACCGGTGCCTGCGCCAAGCGGAACGGGTGCCCTGGGTGAGCATGTGCCGCTCCTGATGATGTTCATCTTTGTTGCCGGCGGCATGCTCCGTTCCTTGTTCGGGCGCCTTCCTGGCGCCGCCGTGGCGGGCGGGGTGGCGTTCCTGGGGGCGTGGTTGCTGCTGGGGGGCATGCTGATCGCCCTGCTGGTCGCGCTGGTCGCATTCGTGTTCACTCTGGCGGGCGGCGGCCGTGGCATCAACCGTGGCTACGGCCGCGGAGGCGGCTGGGGTGGTGGGGGAGGCGGTTTTGGCGGCGGCGGGGGCTTTGGTGGAGGAGGCGGTGGATTCGGCGGCGGCGGTGCCTCCGGGCGTTGGTGAGGAGATGCGCATGAATCGTCTGTTCAGGCACCTGTTGTTTCCTGACTGGCTCACCCGCCGTCATTTTCCCGAGCCTGTATTGAGGCGTATCGAAGCCGCTGTCGCGGAATCGGAGCGTGGCCACGCCGGTGAATTGCGCTTTGCTGTAGAGGGCGCTCTGCATCCCGGCGCACTGTGGGCGGGCGTGACGGCGCGGGAACGCGCCATCGACGTGTTCTCCAGCCTGCGCATCTGGGACACCGCCGCCAACAATGGCGTGCTGATCTACCTGCTGTTGGCCGATCGCGACGTGGAAATCGTCGCCGATCGCGGTTTCAACGGCCTGGTCTTGCCGGCGGAATGGGAAGCCATCTGCCGGGAGATGGAAGACCGCTTGCGTGGGTCGGACTTCGAGGCTGCGGTCCTGTTCGGCATCGGGCGGGTGGATGCGCTGCTGCGCAGGCACTTCCCCGGTAACGCGGACAACCCCAACGAGTTGCCAGACGCGCCCAGCGTGTTGTAACGCCTTTGCGTTGAGCGGACACAAGCCGCCAAAAAAATGGGCGCCCGCGGGCGCCCGGTTACCGCGAGTGGCCAGGCTTATTTCACGCGGTTGCGATATTCACCACTGGCGCAGTCGATTTCGATCTTGTCGCCGATTTCCACGAAGGCGGGCACCTGGATGGTGTGGCCGGTGGGCTTGATGCGGCAGGGCTTGAGCACCTTGCCGGAGGTGTCACCCTTGACGGCGGGTTCGGTGTATTCCACTTCGCGCACCACGGAGCTGGGCATGTTCACCGAGATGGCCTTGCCTTCATAGAACACCACTTCCAGCGGCATGCCGTCTTCCAGGTAGGGCAGGGCGTCGGACATGTTGTCGGCTTCGATTTCGTACTGGTTGTACTCGGCGTCCATGAACACATACATGGGGTCGGCGAAGTAGGAGTAGGTGCAGTCCTTGCGCTCCAGATTCACCGTGTCGAACTTCTCGTCGGCTTTGTAAACCGTCTCGCTGGCGGCGCCGGTGAGCAGGTTCTTGAATTTCATCTTGACCACGGAGGAGTTGCGGCCGGACTTGGAGAATTCGGCTTTCTGTACAACCAACGGGTCGTTGCCGACCATGATCACGTTGCCGGCGCGGAGTTCTTGAGCGGTTTTCATGGGTGAAGCATCCTGGGCTTTAAAAAGCCCGCGATTCTAACAACTTGTTGATAAATTTCACCAAATTTGAAGATAAGTCTGTTTGATCGGCAAGGTGTGTGGCCCAGGCGCGCGCATGCGCGGCGAGGTACGGCAGGGACGTGAGCAGGCTCGGCCATAGCGGCCCGATCTCTTCCTGCCGGTTCCAGGCTCGCCATGACGCCCGCACCAGGTTGGCCTTGGCCGGCGGCAGGTCGGCACAATAGAGATCGAGAAAGGCGTCGACCTTGTCCAGATGCGCGTCCTTGTCCTGGATGTATGCCTGCCAGAGCATGGGCCGCGCGGCGAATTGCGCGCGCACGAAGGAGTCCTCGCCGCGCACGATATTGAGATCACAGGCCCAGAGCAGCATGTCGTAATCGTCCTGCGGCAGCATCGGCAGGATATGGACGCGCAGGCTGCCACGTTCCAAGCGGTCACCGGCATCGCTGTCCTTGCTGGAAAACCATGCGGCAATCTGTGGAATGGCCCGGCCCTTGGGAACCAGCAGGTCGACAGGATGGTCGCCGCCGGCGCAAGCCGCGAGCAGGTCGGGGAGTGAGGCGGATTCATAGCTGAACAGCGAGATTCGTAATCTCTGCGGGTCTTTATCCGGTAATCCGATGCGTTTCCAGAAACCGGATTGCGCGGTGGGATCAGACTGGAATCGTTCGCGATTCAGGAACAGATTGCTTTCCCGGGTCAGCCCGCCGGTTCCCGTCGCGTAGCCAGGCATGAAGAAATATTTTGTCAGCGGCAGGCGGGGGTGTGGCGAGGGCAACCCGTGGACACCGCTCACCCAGTTTTCCGCGCTCAAGTATTCCAGATTCAGCCACACCGGCTTTGGCGATAATGCGGCCATGGTCTGAATGTAGGCATCCGGTATATGGCAGGCGAGCGCTTCGATCACCACTTCGCCGGGAATGACGCTGGGCAGCGGATTAGTCCACTGCCTGATCTCCACGCCGTTGAGTCTCTGAGTGGCGGCGTGGCCATCGATCTCGGGACGAATGCTCCTGAATGCCTGGAGATCGTCCACCCAGAGACGAACGGCAATGCCGAATTCATTCGCCAATTGTCGTGACAGGCGCCAGGTCACGCCGATGTCGCCATAGTTGTCAATGACGCTGCAGAAGATGTCCCAATGGGCGGACGGTTTCAGCACAGTGAAATGACGGGTGAATTTGCTATGGTCAATGTGAAAAGAGCCAAAAAAAACCCCCGGGGGATGCCCGAGGGTTTGGCCACGCGGGGGGTGTTCAGCCGACGCGACAATCTTCGATGGTCTTGCCCTGGGCCTCAAGATCGGCCACCCAGCCCGGGCGGCGGCCACGGCCGGACCAACCGGCACCGGACACCGGATCACGATACTTGATGACGCCGGTGGTGGCGCGCTTGGTCTTGCCGCCACGAGCGGGAAACAGGTCGCCCGGCTCAATGCCGTATTGGGCCATGATGCGTTTGATTTCGGCAATGGCACCGGCAATTTCCTGCTTGCGGGCATCTTCCGCCTGACGTTTGAGACCTTCTATTTGGGCCATCAATTCCTGATAGGACGCCATGATTACTCCTTTTTCATGTGAGATTTGCTGAAATCGGAACCCGAATCGGGTACTGCGCGCATGGTAAAGGAAATCATGGGGTGGGGAAAGCGAGAAATGAAATCAGGCGTGGCGTGCGACAATATACTCAAGCCACGCAATTTGTCATTGCAGTTGATTCAGCGTTCGCCCAGTGATTCGTCCAGGGTTTTGGTAATGGGTTTGGTCAGATAGCGCAGAACCGTCTGGCGCCCGGTTTTAATTTCCACCGTGGCCGTCATGCCGGGCTGAATGTCGATACGCTCGTTTTTTCGGCTGGATAGATTGCGGTCGCTGGTTTTGATCTGCACCCGGTAATAGGGCATCTCGCCGGAACGGGTTTCCTCGTTCAGGGTGTCCGCGCTGATATAACTCACCGTGCCGCGCAGCGATCCGTAAATGGAATAGTCATAGGCATCCAGTTTCACCGTGGCGGGGAGTCCTGGCTTGATGAAGGCGATATCCGCCGGCCGGACCTTGGCTTCGACAATGAGATCGTCATCGAGCGGGACGATTTGCAGGATTTCATCGCCCGGTCTGGCGACGCCGCCCTGGGTGGTCAGGCGAACGTTGCGTACGACGCCGTCCATCGGTGCGTGAACTTCCGTGTAATCCAGTTGTTCTCGGCGCTGCGCCAGCACCTGTTCCACCGATTCCAGTTCTTCCTGCGCCTTGGCCAGATCCGCCTGGGAATCCTGGAAATACTTGTTGCGTCGATTGGTGATCTGGCCTTGTATGTCAGCCACCTGGCGTTGCAGCTTGAGTACCTCGGCGCGGCTGACGTCACCGCTCTTGAGCAGTGGCAGGTTCATGTCGAGTTCTTTCTTGACCAGTTCCAGGGATCGCTCCAGGGAGGCAATCTCCTCATTGATGGCTGCCTGGCGACGCTGGAACAGGGCGCGCTGGTTGTCGCGCACCTCGGTGAAGCCGGTCAGGCCGGTGAATTGCGGTTCGCCGCCGAAGACCTCGGCTTTCAGGCGCGCCACGGTCGCCCTCAATGCGGCGGCCTTGGCCAGGCTTTCCTGATGTCCGGCACTGGCGCGGGCCTGATCGAAGCGGAACAGGACCTGGCCGCGTTTCACGGTATCGCCTTCCTTGACCAGCATCTTTTCCAGTACACCGCCATCCGGCGATTGCACCACCTGGTTGCGTGAACTGGCGATGACCTGGCCGCTGGCACGGGTGATGGTATCCAGCTCGGCCCAGTTGGCCCAGACCAGGAAGCCGGACACCGTCGCCACACTGGCCCAGAGCAGCAGGCGGCTGGCGCGGCTGACGCCGCGATCATTGCGGGGAATCATGGTGTTCTCCAGTAGTGCCGGCGTCTCGCCGGCGGGTCACAAATGGTCGGAAAGCCGCCGGTGCGACGTTCACGCCTTGCCCGACAGCTTCGCCAGCACCTCGTCGCGGGGGCCATCCAGGAGGATGCGGCCCTCCCGCACGACCAGGAGGCGGGTGAGCAGAGGAAGCAGGGCGGTCTTGTGGGTGGCGACGATGGCCGTCTCCGTGGGGCCGAGAGTGGACTTGAGCAGGGCCACGACGCGCGCCTCACTGTCGGCATCCATCGATCCGGTCGGTTCATCCAGCAGCCAGGCCTTCGGCTTCGCCAGCAACATGCGGGTCAGTGCGATGAGTTGCTTCTGGCCGCCGGACACGCCGCGTCCGCCTTCGGTGATCTCCAGGCCGAGTCCCTTCGGCTGGCCCGTGATCAGGTCGATCAGGCCGCTCCTGCGTGCCGCTTCCAGGATCGCCTCGTCGCCGGGGTCGGGCAGGCCGAGCAGCAGGTTGTCGCGCAGGGTGCCGGAGAACAGGCGCGCGTCCTGCGGCAGGTAACCGATGTTCTCGCGCACCACTTCCGGGGCCAGCATGGCCATGTCCATGCCGGAAAGGAACAGCTTGCCTTCGTTCGGGCGATACAGCCCGGAAGCGAGTTTCAGCATCGTGCTCTTGCCGGAGCCGATCGGCCCGATCAGGCCGATGCGCTCGCCGGGGCGAATCTCCAGATGCTCCACTTCCAGGGCCATCCGCTTGGCCATGCCATAGGTGAAGCGCACCCGTTCGAAGCGGATGCCGCCCTCCAGCGCCTGCGGCGTCAGGGCGTGTTCGGCGGAGTCCGATTCGCTGGGCAGGGCGATGATCTTGTCCAGCCCCTCGATGGCGGCACGCGCGTGCGCCCACTGCACCATCACCCCCGGCAACTGCACGATGGGCATCAGGGCGCGGTTGCTGATGATCGAGCAGGCGAGCAGACCGCCCATGGTCAGGTGGTTCTGGGTGACCAGCCAGGCGCCGGTGGCGATCAGCCCGACATAGCTGAACTGTTGCAGGGCGACGGTGAGGTTCTGCGCCAGGGCGGAATAGGTGCGGACCTGATGGTCCGACTCGCTGGTTTCCTCCACCAGGTCGTTCCAGCGGCCCTGTAGCTTCCATTCCGCGCTGTTGGCCTTGAGTGATTCGGCGCCGTCCACCGCTTCCACCAGCAGGCCGGCCTTGCGGTTGTTGCCGGAGAGATTCAGCCGGGTGTGCTTCTGGATCACATGCTGGAACATCAGGCCGGCGCCCAGCGCCACCGGCAGGGCGATCAGCGGCACCACCGCCACCCAGCCGCCGACGAGGAAGATCACCAGGATGAAGAACAGGGCGAAGGGCACGTCGGCCAGCACGAACAGCGAGGTCGAGGCGAGGACGCCGCGCACCATCTCGAACCCTTTCACCTGCGAGGCCAGCGTGCCCACCGAGGCGGGCCGTGCCTCCATGCGGATGCCCAGCATGCGGCCGAAGAACCACTCGGAGAGATCGTGGTCGATGGCGTTACAGGTGCGGTCGACCATGTTGCTGCGGACGATCTTGAGGATGAACTCCAGGCCCACCGCCAGGCCCACGCCTACCGTCAGCACCCAGAGTGTCTGGAAGCCCTGGTTGGGAATGACCCGATCGAAGATCTGCATGCTGTAGAGCGAGGTCGCCAGGGTCAGCAGGTTGACCAGGGCCGTCGCCAGGATGGCTTCCAGGAAAATCGACTTGCGCGCCAGAAGCGCCCGGCCCACCAGCGCCAGCGCGCTGGGCGTGTGGGCTGATTTTTCCGCGCGGCGCGGCAGCGAGAGGCATTCGGCATGTTCAAGCGAGGCCAGGATCAGCGGCGCTCCATCAGGGGTTTCGCCGCGCCAGCTCCCATCCGCCGCCCGCCCTTGCAGGAGGAACCAGCCCTGGTCCGCCGTCCAGCCCGCCAGCGGCAGATCGGCGGGGGAAGGCTCGGCGATGCGCAGGGGGGTGCCATCCAGACCCACCGCGCGCCAGGCGGTAACGAACCGGGCGGTGGCGCCGAGACCTTCGGGCAAGTTCGGCAGATCGTCGAGGCGACCACCACCGACGCGTTGACCCGCCAGGCGGGCGGCGCGGTCGATCAGGGGAGCGAGGTTGTCGTTCATCAGAGCATTCCAGATCGGTTATCGAACAGCTTGCGTAGGGTGCGCCGCGCGCACCATGGAAGTGAAACGGCGTGCATGGCGCACCCTACTTCGCGTCCAGATTCAGACTTCCGGTCAACACCTTCAGGCGCAGCACCGCCGCCTGCATCTGGCTGCGCGCGTCCACCAACGCCAGTTCCGCCTGAGTTGCTTCGCGCACGGCGTTGAGCACGTCCAGCCAGGTCTTGCGGCCTGCCGTGTACTGGCGTGCATACGATTCCGAGACCTCGGCGGAAGTGGCGCGCGCCTGCTCGGCGTTCTCGGCGCGACTCCTGGCCGCCGTCCACTCGTTCCAGTCCAGGGTGACTTGTTGCCGCGCGTCACGCTGCGCGGCGTCGGCGGTCTGGCGGATGGACTCGCGGCGGGCGAGGGCGGCATTGACGCCGGAACGCGCTGACAAGCCCGCACCCGGTTGCGCCTGCAGCACCAGCAAGGCACGGTTGTCGGAAACACTGCCATGGCTGCTTTCCAGGCGCAGCGCCAGTTGCGGCATGTAGGCCGAACGTTTCGAATCGATGTCCGCGCTCGCCGCTTCCGACTCGAAGTTCATGCGGCGCAGGGTGGGGGAATGCGCCAGGGTGCGTTCGACTGCCTGCTCCAGGTCGCGCGGCAGGGCGTCGGGGCGGGCGGCCTCGGTGTAGCTCCAGGGGTCGAGTTCCGTGACCGTCCGCCCGGTCAGTTGCCCGAGTTGTGCCAGCGCGTTCTGCATGCCCTGGGTGGTGGCGGACAACTCGTTGATCGTGGCGTAAAGGCGCGATTCCGCCAGTCGCTGGTCGGCCAGCGGGCTGACCTCCTGCTCGACACGGCGGCGGATCATCGCCAGCAGTTTCTCGTGTTCGCCGACGCTGGCCTGCGCATGCACGCGCCGCGCCTGCAATCGCAGCGCCTCGCTGCTCGCCGCGATCACCTTCAAGGCGAGTTCCTGGCGGACTTCGTCGATGGCCGTGCCAGCCGCATCGAAACGGCTGCCGGCGGCATCGATCCCGGCGCTGATGCGCCCGCCTGTCCACAGGGGCTGATCCAGGCGAAACACACTGGCGTTCTGGCCGCCGGTCGCGGTGTTGGCCTCGATACTGGGGGTGGGATAACGCTGCCATTCGGCACCCTCCTGTTCCGCCTTGGCCGCATCCCGCGCGGAACGCTTGCCCTGGATCAGCGGATGCGTGGAGAGCGCGGCTTGCAGCGCCTGATCGAAGGTGAGCGGGGCGGCCCCGAGGTTGGCGGTCAGCAGGCACAACCCGGCGAGGAGGCCGAATGAAGGCAAGTGCATGGTTCGGTGGGTCATGTGGGTCTGGTTGAGGTATGGGCCATGGGCGGCTGGATGGGCTCGGGCTGGTCCTGGGGATGGCGGGTTGGGGCGTTTCGATGCCTGCGGTACAAGATGGCGGAGTAAAGGCCGATCCTTGCCGAATGCGCGGAATGCTTTTGCAGGGACGGGATACGCCGCTTGTCTTTCATCTTTGTCATGGCTGGGCCGGGCGGTGCGTCACGCTTTCCGCTCGAAAATCATGCTGGCAGGCAGTAAAAGCCGCGAATATTAGCACTCATGACCCGCCGCCCCGGCCCCGGTTCGGTTCCTCGTCCGAGAGGCACCGGCGAGATTTCCCGCTAGATCAGCCCACCTGGAAATCCGTGAAATACAGCTGGGGTGATCCACTCAATGTGGCGAACTGCACCGCCGCCAGCGCCCCGGCGCCATCGGCGTCGTAATACAGCGACCCGACCGCCTGGTCGTAGAGGATGCGGTCATCCGCGTCCTGGGCGGTGGCGCCCAGGTGGAAGAAGGCATCGCTGCCCGGGCTGCCGCTGAAGCCCATGTCCCTGAAAATCGCCGGCGAGAGCTGGATCCGGTCCGTGCCGCTGGTGAAGTCGGTGATGCTGTCGACATTGCGCAGGGCGTTGAGCGGGGTGGTGAAGGCGAAAGTGTCACTACCTGCACCTCCGGTCAGAGTGTCATTGCCGGAGCCACCATTGAGGACGTCGTTGCCGCCGCCGCCGTTCAACACATTGGCGTTGCCGTTGCCGGTGAGGGCGTTGTTCAGGGCGTTGCCGGTGCCGTTCAACGGCTTGGTGCCGAGCAGGATCAGGTTCTCCAGGTTGTCGCCCAGGGTCCAGTCCACCCAGGCGCGCACGCTGTCGCTGACGTCGCTGCCGGTTTCCTGGATCACGTCGCCCGGGTTGTCCACCACATAGGTGTCGTTGCCGGCGCCGCCGATCAACGTGTCGGCGCCGCCGCCGCCGTCGAGGATGTTGCCGGCGGCGTTGCCGGTGAGGGTGTTGTCCAGGGCGTTGCCAGTGCCGCTGCTGCGGTAGGCGCCGGTCAGTTCCAGGTTTTCCAGATGGGGGCCGAGGGTCCAGGAGAGTGTGGCGCGGACGGTGTCGTTGCCTTGGCTGTCGAATTCGACGACCCGGTCGCCGCGGTTGTCGACGATGTAAGTGTCGTCGCCCGGGCCCCCTTTGAGGGTATCCACGCCCGGGCCGCCGTCGAGAATGTTGGCGGCGCTGGTGCCTGTCAGGGTGTCCGCGCCCGTGCCGCCGCGCGCGTTTTCGATACTGACGCCATAGGCGATGGCGACGACCGAGCCCTGGAACCCGTATGGATTGATGCTGCCGGCTTCCAGGTTGAGCACGATGTCAGTACCGAGGCCGCTGGCATCGAGCCAGTCGTTGCCACCCGTATCCCAAAGCGTTCTCACGCTGCCATCGCCGGTCAGGTAATAGGTGTTGTCCGTGTTGTGATAACTGGTGTTCGCCCCGTAGAGCCGCTGGATGGCCAGGATGTCGAGCAGCATGGGTGTGGCGGTATAGCCATCAGTGAGACTCGACGCCGGGTTGTCGTAGCTCATGGTGGTCTGAACCCTGATGTCTTTGTCACTGATGCCCAGTTCCAGGAAAGTGGGTCTGCCATTGGCGCCATCGTCGAAGGGATGCTTGAGACCCAGGGCGTGGCCGAGTTCGTGCATGCCCACCCAGAAGCCGGAATCCCCCGGATTGAGGTACTGCATCTCGCTGGCGTAATCGTCGAGCACCACATCGCCTTCGAAACGGGGATATTCGGTGCGGTTCGAGCCGATCTCGGCCAGGAGTTGATCGACATAGACAGGCGAGGGGAACACCCCCAGCCCGGCGGCGGGATAGAGATAGCTGCCGGTGTGGCCGAACGCAATATTGGCGCTGTTGTCGGAGATGTTGGTGCTTCCTGGGACCTCGACGAAACTGATATTGGCGACCGCTTCCCAGGTGAGCAGGGCCTCCCGGATCGCGTCCTTCGCCGCATCGCTCCAGGGGCCGCCGGCGACGAAACCATCCTCGATAACGGCGTTGAACGAATAGGTCAGCACCCGTGCGCCACTGAATTGCCAGGCGCTGCCCTGGATCAGGCCATCCAGCGTGGCGGTGCCGGTCAAGGCGATGGCGTTGGATACCGGTGTGGCCTGATAGCCGCTGCCGAGGTTGCGGGCGGAGAGGGTGTAGGTGCCCGGATCGTTGCCATTGTGGTCTTGCGATTCGACCGACAAATAATACGAGCCACTGGCCGTGGGGATATAGGTCAGACGCGCATCCCTGCCCAGACCGCCATCCAGGTTGTTGATGATCCCGGCGCCGCTGCTGTCGCGCAGTATCAGAAGCGGGTCATTGAGCGTGCCGCCCCCGGAATCACGGGCTTCCAGCAGAAACTCGTAGCTGGTTCCTGCGGTAAGGGTGATCTTCAACCAGTCCTGGTCAGCGGAGCCCTGGATTGTGCCTGTTACCGATGCGCCAGGAGTGAGCGTGCCGGTAGTCGAAATGCTGCCATTGAAGTCGTCGGTGCCGGCACTTACCGAGTAGGTGCCGATGGTGTTCATGCCCATGGCGGCCAGATAGTAGGTGCCGCTGGTTGCCGACTTGTAGAAGAGATGGCTGCCATTGCCGCTCACCCCATTTCCCGATTCGTCGAGCAATGCCAGATTGCCACTGGCAAGAGTGCCCGCCCCGGAATCGACGCCCTTGAGGTCGAAGTAATATTCCGTGTCAGCATTCAGATTGACCTTGAACCAGTCTACGTCGCCGTAGTACTGGATATCGCCGTGGCTGCTTCCCCCTACCGTGACGTTGCCGGCGGTCAGCGCGGAGGAGGGGTAATCGTCCAGGCCGGCGGTGAGGGTGTAGGTTCCAGTGCCGTTGTCACCGCTTGCGGCAGAGAGAAAATAGCGGCCGCTCTGGGTGGGTGTGTAGGCAAGGAGGGCGTCATTGCTGGCGCCATAGGGTTTGTAGTCTGAAGCCAGCAAATATCCCGCGTTGTCGTGAATCCGCAGCGAGGGGATGGCAAGGGTGCCTTGGCCTGAAGCCGTGCCTTGGAGTCCGAATATGTAGGTTCTACCCGCCGTCAAGTCGATTGTTAACCAGTCCTGATCTCCAACGAACTGGATGTTGCCGGTGGCCGAAGCGCCCGGTTCGAGCGTCGAGGTGGTTGTTGTGCCAGCGACATAATCGTCCGCGCCGAGGTCCGACGCGCTGAGGGTGTAGGAGCCGATCGCGAAGTCGGAGTAGTTCTGGCTCTTCGCGGAGACATAATAGGTTCCGCTGGTCAACGGAAGAAAGGTGAGCCGTGCATCGCGACCCGTACCGCTGTCGTAATCGAAGTCGTAGTTGAAGGGCAGGTTGTTGTTGTGGGGCAGGCTGTTGCCAACCGCATTACGGATCTGGAGCGCGGGATCGTCCAGGGTGCCGCCGCCGGAATCCTTGCCCCTGAGGTCGAACCTGTAGATTCGGCCGGCGCTGAGTTCGACACGAAACCAGTCCTCTTCATTCGCGATCTGGATGTTGCCGGTGATGGAGTTGCCCGGCACCAGGACGCCGGCTGTGGAAATATCGCCGGCATAGTCATCGGGCCCCACGTCGGTGGCCGACAGTGTGTAGGTCCCGGTCGATCCAGAGCCTGAGCCGACGATGTAATAGGTTCCGCCGTTGATGACGTTCAAGCCCAGACGCGCATCGATGCCGGTTCCGCTGTCGCTGTCATAGGTGATGAAGCCGCCGGCGCTGTCCAGCAACTGAAGATAAGGGTTCTGCAGGCTGCCTGATCCAGAGTCGACGCCTTTCATGTCGAAAATATAGAAATGGCCTGCGGCCAGTTCGATGCGCAGCCAGTCCTGGTCGCTGGTGAACTGGATATTGCCGTTGATGGTCGCGCCCACCGCTAGCGTGCCGGTTGTGGCAATACCGCCAAAATAATCATCGACGCCGAGATCGCTGGCCGTCAGGGTGTAGGTGCCTGTCGCGTTGTAGATGCTGCGGGCGGAGAGGTAGTAAGTACCACTGCTGACAGGGCTGAGGCCGATATGGGCATCGGTTCCCGTGCCGCCTTCAAAGTCGGAGGCCACGAAGCCCTCCGCGCTATCCATGAGGAATAGAAAGGGGGCGGACAGCGTGCCGCCACCCGAATCGACCCCCTTCATGTCGAAGGTATATACCCGGCCCGCGGTCAGCGTGATGCGCAAGCAGTCCTGGTCACCATTGAACTGGATGTTGCCGGTGACCGTGCCGCCAATGGCGAGTGAGGCGTTTGTGGCACTGCCGCTCGGGTAGTCATCGGCGCCCAGGTCTGTCGCGACCAGGGTGTAGGTTCCCGTGGCGTTGTTGATACCCTCGGCGGAGAGATAGAAGGTGCCATTACGACTCGGGCTGTAGATCAGACGTGCATCGGAGCCAACTCCGTTGTAACCGGTATCGGCGATCGATGTCGTTGCGCCATCCAGCAGCGCAAGACGGGGATCGGACAGCGTGCCGCCGCCGGAAGCCGCGCCTTTCAGGTCGAAGGCGTAGATCTCGCCAGCGGTCAGTTCGATGCGGAACCAGTCCCTATCGTTGGGGATCTCGTGCGCGCCCAAGGCCGCGCCACCCACGACGAGCGTGCCGGTCGTGTCTATGCCCCCGGCATAGTCGTCGCCGCCGATATCGGCGGCGGTCAGGGTGTAGGTGCCGGTTGAAGCGCCTTGGGCAGACAGGAAGTACGTGCCGTTGGCGGGCGGACTGTAACTGACGCTGGCATACGTCACCACGCCGCTGGAGCCGGAAGTCAAGTAATTGCCCGCGCCATCCAGGAGATAAAGACTCGGGTTGGACAGCGTGCCAACACCCGCATCCACGCCCTTCATGTCAAAAACGTAATTTCGCCCCGCGGTGAGCGTGATGGCCACCCAGTCCACGTCTCCAGAGTACTGGATGTTGCCGCTGACCGTGCCACCAACATTGAGCGTGCCGGTCGTGGCGCTACTGCCTGGATAGTCATCGGCGCCGATGTCGGTTGCCACCAAGGTATAGCTTCCTGTTGAGCCGGAGCCGAACGCGGCGAGATACAAGGTCGCATTGCCGAGTGGGCTGTAGATCAGGCGCGCGTCGGTTCCGGCGCCGCTGTCGGCATCAAACGCCAGATAATATCCCGCGCCGTCCATCAGGCTCAGGCCGGGGTCTGCCAGCGTGCCGCCGCCGGAAGCCACGCCCATCAGGTCGAAAGCATAAATTCTGCCGGCGGTCAGGTTGACCCTGAGCCAGTCCTGATCATTGCTGAACTGGATGCTGCCCGTGGCCGTGGCGCCTACCGCGAGCGTGCCGGCAGTGGCGATGTCGTCCCCGTAGTCGTCGGCGCCAAGATCGGCGGCGGTTATCGTGTAGGTGCCGGTGAAGATGCCGTTCGCGTTGTTGATGCTCTTGGCCGAGAGAAAGTAAGTGCCGCTGCTGTCCGGGCTGAAGCTGATCCGGGCGTTGCTGGAAAGGCCATAGCCGGTGCTGGAGGCCAGAGGATAGCTCCCACTATCCAGAAGCTGAAGGTATGTGCCGAGCGGTATGCCACTCCCGGTATCGCCGCCCTGCATCTCGAAGGCATAAACCTGGCCCGCGGTCAGCGCAATGCGGAACCAGTCCGCATCGTTGTAGAACTGGATGTTGCCGCTTGTCGTGCCGCCCAACGCGAGTGGGCTGGTCGTGGCGCTGCTGCCGAGATGGTCATCCGCGCCGATGTCGGAAGCCACCAATGTGTACGTGCCCCCCACCGAATTGCCACCACCCGAGACGTCCAGATAAAAGGTTCCGTCGACGACCGGGCTATAGACCAGACGGGCATCGGGGCCAATGCCACTGTCCCAGTCATAGGAAACGTAACTGACTGAGGGATCGAGAAGCCGAAGGTCGGTATCGGATAGCGTGCCGCCCCCGGAGGCCGCTCCCTTCAGGTCAAAGGCATAAAGCCTGCCTGCGGTCAGGCTGACCTTGAACCAGTCCTGGTCATAGGAGGTTTCGAGTTCCCCGATGATGCTGCCACCAACCGATACAGTGCCCGAGGTGGTGGTGTCTGCCGGATAGTCGTCCGCGGTCGTCGACCCGCTTGCCGTCCAGATCAGGCTGTGCTCTGCAGTGAGGCTGTTCCAGCCAAAATGCGGCGGAGTGGGAGGAGGGACGATGTTCCATGGGCAGGAAGCCGTGCCTGGCTCGCGGTCGTCGCGTTGTTCATCGAGAATGGTGTCATTCGAGTTCGACATGACCTGACCCTAAGTATTGTTCTGTCTTGTGCCGTTCAATTCGGTGGAAGTTGCAATCAACGAACCGCAATGGGTGTGTGTTGCGCGCAATTGGCAGGTGGGCCTGTCACGCTTGAGACAACATATTAATAAGTTGGCCAGGTGCTGAAAACGAGTGTCGGCTGAAATAGTTACCGCGTGTGATCGCCTCAGCCGACGGTGAAATCCGTGTACACAAGCCAGGGTGTCCCGCTCAATACCGCGAACTGCACCGCCGCCAGCACCCCGGCGCCATCGGCGTCGTAATACAGCGACCCGACCGCCTGGTCGTAGAGGATGCGGTCATCGGCGTCATGAGCCGTACCGCCCGCGTGGAAGAAAGCATCGCTGCCCGGGCTGCCGCTGAAGCCCATCTCCTTGAAGACGGCTGACGAGAGCTGAATTTTGTCTACGCCGCTGACGAAGTCGGTGATGGTGTCGACGTTGCGCAGGGCGTTGAGCGGGGTGGTGAAGGCGAAGGTGTCGCTGCCGGCACCGCCGGTGAGCGTGTCGTTGCCGGAGGCGCCATCCAGCCAGTCGTCGCCGTCACCGCCGTTGAGCACATTGGCACCGCCATTGCCGGTGAGGGTGTTGTTCAGGGCATTGCCGCTGCCGTTCAACGGTTTGGTGCCGAGCAGGATCAGATTCTCCAGAAGGTCGCCCAGGGTCCAGTCCACCCAACTGCGCACCGTGTCGCTGGTATCGGCGCCGGTTTCCTGGATGACGTCGTTGGCGTTATCCACGATAAAGGTGTCGTTGCCGGCGCCGCCGATGAACATGTCGGCACCGCTGCCGCCGTCGAGGATGTTGCCGGCGGCGTTGCCGGTGAGGGTGTTGGCCTGGCTGTTGCCGGTGGCGCTGAACGTGTTGGTGCCGAGCAGGGCCAGATGCTCCAGATGGGCGCCGAGGCTCCAGGAAAGGGTGGCGTGGACGCTGTCGCTGCCCTGACCGTCGAGTTCGACGATACGATCGCCGCGGTTGTCGACGATGTAAGTGTCGTCGCCCGGTCCCCCTTCGAGGGTATCCGCCCCCGCGCCGCCGTCGAGGACGTTGGCGGCGCTGGTGCCTTTCAGGGTGTCCGCGCCCGTGCCGCCGCGCGCGTTTTCGATACTGACCCCATAGGCGATGGCGACGACCGAGCCATTGCGACCGATTGGATTGATGCTGCCGGCTTCGAGGCTCACTGCACAAGTCTCGAGTTGGCTGCCATCCAGCCAGTCCTCGCCGCCGGTATCCCAGAGCGCTCTGACCGCCCCATCGTCGCGGAGAATGTAGACGTTGTCGCCCTGATGGTAGTGGGTGTTCGCGCCATAGAGCCGCTGGATGGCCTGGATGTCCAACAGCATCGGGGTGGCCGGATAGCCATTGAGGTAGGTCGATTCCGGCGTGTTGTAGGTCATGACTGTCCAGGCGACGCTGTCCTTGTCACCGAGGCCTGATTCTTCGAAGGTGGGACGGGCGTTGCCGCCGTCGTCGAAGGGGTGCTTGAGGCCCAGGGCATGGCCGAGTTCGTGGACGCCAGCCCAGTAACCCGCGTCACCCGCAGTGAGATAGGTCATTGCCACCCCATAGTCGTCCAGCAGGACGTCGCCTTCCGGGCAGGGATAGTCCGCTCGGGTCAAGTCGATTTCGGCCAACCACAGGTCAGTCTTGCTCGGGTTGGGAAACATCCCGAGCGCCAAAATGCCGTCCAGGGAGGCACCGGTGTGCCAGAAGGCGAGATCGACGGTGCTTGTCGAGAACGCGCTGGTACCAGGCACCTCGACGAAGGTGATGTCGGCGACCACTTCCCAGGTGAGCAAGGCTTCGCGAATGGCGTCCTTCTGGCTCTCGCTCCAGCTTCCCCCAAGGTAGTAGCCGAAATCACCCGGACGGTTGAACGAATAGGTCAGCACAGGCGTGCCACTGAATCGCCAGCCGCTCCCTTCGCACAGGGCATCCAGCACGGGGTCGCCGTTCAGCGGCATGGCATCGGTCATCGGGGTCGCTTGCCCCGGGCGGCCGAGGTCGCGAGACGAGAGCGTATAGCTGCCGGCGGCGTCGTCATAGACGTATTCCGACTCGACCGCGAGGTAGTAGGTCCCGCTGCTTCTGGCGACATGGGTCAGATGCGCGTCCCAGCCCAGGCCACCATCGAGGTTGCTGACGAGCGTGACGCCGGCACTGTCGCAGAGGCGCAATTTGGGGTCGATCAGGGTGCCGCCACCGGAGTCCAGGCCCTCCAGAGAAAAGACATAGCGGTTGCCGGCGAGGAGGTCGATCGCGAACCAGTCCTGGTCGGTGCTGAACTGGATCGATCCGGTTGTGGTGTCGTTGACGCCCAGATGGCTGCGGGTCTTGGTGCCGCCCGCATGATCATCCATGCTGGCACGCAGGGTGTAGCTTCCGGTCGGGCCCAAGGATTCCCCCGTCGCCGCCAGATAATAGGTGCCGCTGACACTGGGGGTGTGGGCCAGTCTTGCGTCGTATCCGCTGCCGCTGTCGAAGTCCTGCCCCAGCGTCAGGCCCGCCGCGTCCAGCAGGATCAGCTTGGGGTCGCGAAGGGTGCCATGACCGGACGGCGCGCCCTGAAGATCGAACACATAGGTCGTACCCGCTTCGAGTTCGATGCGGAACCAGTCCTGTTCATTGGCGATCTGGATGTTGCCGTGGATGGATTCGCCCGGCATGAGGCTGCCGGTCGTGCTTGTGCTTCCGGCGAAATCATCGGCGCCCAGATCAGTCGCGCGCAGGGTGTAGGTGCCCCCCAATGCCAGGTGGCCGGCATCCTTGGCGGCAAGGAAATAGGTGCCACTGCTGCTGGCGATAGAGGTCAGGCTGGCATCGTTGCCCGCGCCGCCGCCAGTATCGGTGGCGATGACGGAGGCATTGCCGTTCAGGAGTTTGAGCGTGGGGTTGGCCAGCGTGCCCGCGCCGGAATCGACACCCTGAAGGTCGAAGGTATAGATGTGGCCGGCGATCAGTTCGATGTGGAACCAATCCTCGTCACCCTTGAACTGGAGGTCGCCCGAGGCCGTGGTCCCCACGACGAGCCGGCTGGTCGTGGCGGGGCCGCCGAGATGGTCATCGGCGCCGAGATCGGTCGCGGTCAGGGTGTAGGTGCCGCGCGAGGTTTCAAAATCAATGACAGAAAGGTAGTAGCTCCCGTCGTTCGCGACGCTGTAGATGATGCGGGGATCGCCGTTCGGGCCGCCAGCGGCGGCTGTAGTCATCGCCCAGTATGAGACGCCGTCGTAAAGGCGCAGATAGGGGTACCGCAGCATGCTTCCATCGGATTGGGCGCTATCGAGGTCGAAAGCATAAATCCGGCCTGCGGTCAAGTCGATGCGAAACCAGTCGTCATCGTTCAAGAACTGAATGTCACCGGAAGCCATTCCCCCGACGGACAGTCGGCCTGGCGTGTCGATGTTGCCGGCATAGTCATCGGTGCCGATCGTCGTGACGCTCAGGGTGTAGGAGCCGATTGATCCCGAGGTGCTCGATGCGGCGAGGTAGTAGGTCTGCGCCGTGTCGCTGCTGTAGACGACCCGGTTGTAGGACGACGGGTCGTTGTATAGCTGCGTGAACTTCAGAATGCCCGCGCTATCCATCAGCATGAGACTCGGGGAACCCAGGGGGCCATGTGCGGTGATGACACCATTCAACTCGAATACATGGATTCGGCCCGGGATGAAGTCGAAGCGGAACCAGTCCGAGTCGCCCACAACCTCGATTTCGCCAGGGGTGACCGTGCCCACGGCGAGCGTGCCTGTTGTGAGGGAATTGCTCGCGTAGTCATCGAGGCCAGGATTCGTTACGGCCTGGACAGCCGCGCTACTGGCCAATCTGTTCAGGGTCGCTGCGCTCATGGCGTAGCTGTAGCCATACCCCCCTTGCGGATCGATGCGGGCTCCGTCATCGCCGCCCGGGTTTTCGACATTCCCGTCGATGCTATCGACCATCGGATCCGGGGCATGCCCGGTGATCGGGGCACGCGTATCCCCGAATAACGCGTCATACAGGCTCGACATGGTCGAACTCCCTGGTGTTGTTTTGTGTTTGTGTGCAGATTTGCCGGACGTCGCCGTCAGCTATGCGTGCCTAGCTTGCTGGTGGCGGATTCTATTGAAAAATCACCTGGCGATCACCCTACGTAAATATCGGAATAGGTCAGCAAGGGCGATCCCAGCAGCGTGGCGAACTGCACCGCCGCCAGCGCCCCGGCGCCATCGGCGTCGTAATACAGCGACCCGACCGCCTGGTCGTAGAGGATGCGGTCATCCGCGTCCTGGGCGGTGGCGCCCAGGTGGAAGAAGGCATCGCTGCCCGGGCTGCCGCTGAAGCCCATGTCCCTGAAAATCGCCGGTGCGAGCTGGATCCGGTCCGTGCCACTGGTGAAGTCGGTGATGGTGTCGACATTGCGCAGGGCGTTGAGCGGGGTGGTGAAGGCGAAGGTATCGGCGCCGGCACCGCCGGTGAGGGTGTCGTTGCCGGAGGCGCCGTCGAGGAGGTCATTGCCGTTGCCGCCATTCAGAATGTTGTTGCTGCCGTTGCCGGTGAGGGTGTTGTTCAGGGCGTTGCCGGAGCTGTTCAACGGTTTGGTGCCGAGCAGGATCAGGTTCTCCAGGTTGTCGCCCAGCGTCCAGTCCACCCAGCTGCGCACCGTGTCGCTGCTGTCGGCGCCGGTTTCCTGGATGACGTCGCTGGCGTTATCCACCACATAGGTGTCGTTGCCGGCGCCGCCGATCAGGGTGTCGCGGCCGCTGCCGCCATCGAGGATGTTGCCGGCGGTGTTGCCGGTGAGGGTGTTGTCGTGGCCGTTGCCGGTGGCGCTGAACGTGTTGGTGCCGAGCAGGGCCAGGTGCTCCAGATGGGCGCCGAGGCTCCAGGAAAGGGTGGCGTGGACGCTGTCGCTGCCCTGGTTTTCGAATTCGATGATCGTGTCGCCGCGTTGGTCGACCACATAGGTATCGTTGCCAAGGCCGCCGATCAGGGTGTCGCGGCCGCTGCCACCATCGAGGACGTTGCTGGCGTCGTTGCCGGTGAGCGTGTTGTCCAGGCTGTTGCCGGTGCCGTTGATGGCTGTGCTGCCAAGGAGCTTGAGATGCTCCAGATGGGCGCCGAGGACATATGAAATCGTGCTTTCCACCGTGTCGGTGCCTTCATTGGCGTATTCGATGACCTGATCGCCACTGTGGTCGACCCGGTAGGTGTCATCGCCCCGACCCCCGATCAGGGTATCCGCCCCCGCGCCGCCGTCGAGGAGGTTGGCGGCGCTGGTGCCGGTCAGGGTGTCCGCGCCGTCGCCCCCGCGCGCGTTTTCGATGCTGACGCCATAGGCGATGGCGACGACCGAGCGCTGGTAGCCGAAAGGGTTGATGCTGCCGGCTTCCAAGTTGAGCACGATACCACCGCCGACATCACTGGCATCCAGCCCGTCATTGCCGCCGGTATCCCAAAGCGTCCTGACCGCACCGTCGTCGGTGAGGAAGTAGGTGTTGTCCGTGTGGTGGTAGCTGGTATCCGCGCCATAGAGTCGCTGGATGGCCTGGATGTCGAGCAGCATGGGCGTGGCGGTGTAGCCCGCTGTGAGACTCGACGCCGGGTTGTCGTAGCTCATGGCGGTCCAGACGCGGCTGTCCTTGGCGCCGATGCCCAGGCTGATGAAGGTGGGGCGGCCATTGCCGCCGTCGTCGAAGGGGTGCTTGAGGCCGAGGGCGTGGCCGAGTTCGTGCATGCCGACCCAGAAACCGGCGTCTCCGGGTTGCAGGTATTGCATCTCCGAGGCGTAGTCGTCCAGCAGGACATCGCCCTCCAGCCGGGGGTATTCCGCGCGGCTGTATTCCACTTCGGCCAGGAACTGATTCGCGAAATCCGGTGAGGGGAAGAGGCCAAGGCCGGCGGCGGGATAGAGGAAACTGCCAACATGCCCGAAGGCGAGGTCGGCGGTGTTGTGCTCGATGGTGTCACTGCCGGGGATCTCGACGAAGCTGATATTGGCGACCACTTCCCAGGCGAGCAGCGCTTCCCGTATCGCGTCCTGTTGCGTTTCCGTCCAGGGGCCGCCCAGGTTGGCGCCTGTATCGGTCACGGCGTTGAACGAGTAGGTCAGCACCCGCGCGCCACTGAATTGCCAGGCGCTGCCCTGGATCAGGCCATCCAGCGTGGCGGTGCCGGTGAGGGGGATGGCGTTGGAGACGGGGGTGGCCTGGTAGCCGCTGCCAAGGGCGCGGGCTGAAAGCGTGTAGGTGCCGGTTTCGTCGCCATACGCGTATTGCGATTCCACCGACAGGTAGTAGGTGCCGCTGCCGGTGGCGATGTGGGTCAGGTGTGCATCGCGACCGAAACCGCCGTCCAGGTTGCTGGCGATGATGTTGCCGGCGCCATCACGCAGGCGCAGCAATGGGTCGGCCAGGGTGCCGCCGCCGGAGTCGCGGCCTTCCAGGGAGAAGGCGTAGCTTTGACCGGCGCTGAGGGCGATGGCGACCCAGTCCTGGTCGCTCCCCCCCTGGATGATGCCGGTGACGCTTCCGCCCATGGCCAAGCTGCCGGTGGTGCCGATGCCGCCGCTGAAATCATCGAGAACGGCACTGAGGGTGTAGGTGCCGGTGGCGGACACGCCCTGGGCCGCCAGGTAATAAGAGCCGCTCGTGGCGGGGGTGAAGAACAGGTGTGAGGCATTGCCCGCCAGGTAAGCACTGTCGGCGCCCAGCAGCAACAGATAGCCGCTGGACAGGGTGCCGCCGCCGGCCGCGGCGTCCTGGAGGTCAAAGACATAATCCGTACCCGCTGTCAGGTCGACGCGGAACCAGTCCTGATCACCGGGATACTCGATAGTGCCGTTGGCCGTGCCGCCGATCGGGACGATGCCTTGCGTCAGGATGCTGTGGGTATGGTCGTCCAGGCCGACACTCAGCTTGTAGGTGCCAATGCTGTCGTTGTAGTTGCCCCGCGCGACGAGATAGTAGGTGCCGCTGCTGTCGGGAGTGTAGGCGAGCAACGCGTCGCGTCCGGTGCCGCTGCTGAAGTCTGAGAGCAGGTACTGGCCGGCCGCGTTTCGTATTTCCAGCATTGGGTTGGCAAGGGTGCCATTGCCGGAATCCACCCCTTGCAACTGGAGGATGTAGGTCGTGCCAAGCGTCAGTTCGATACGGAACCAGTCCTGTTCCTCGTTCAACTGGATTGCGCCGGTGAGCGAGCCGCCTGGCGACAGCATGCCGGTCGTGGCCGTGTTGCCGGCGTAGTCGTCTGCTCCGAGGTCCGCGCCCAGCAGGGTATAGGTGCCGGTGTTGCTTGAGTACAGTCCCCGTATGCCCAGGTAATAGGTGCCGCTGGTGCTGGCGAGCAGCGTCAGTTGCGGGTCCAGGCCGGTGCCATTCTGAGTGGCCTGGCTCAGGTAATTGCCTGAGCCATCCAGCAGGTTGAATGCCGGATTGGTCAGGGTGCCCCCACCGGAAGCCGCGCCCTTGAGGTCGAACGTGTAAATCCTGCCGGCGGTGAGCTGGATGCGAATCCAGTCCTGTTCGCCGGGGACCTGGATGTCGCCAGAAAGTGAACTGCCCAACACCAGGTTGCCGGTCGTGGAGAGGTCGCCGGCGTAGTCGTCGACCCCCAGGCTGGTGGCGGTGAGGGTGTAGCTCCCGGTCATGCTGTCGTTGTCGTTCAGTCCGCGCGCGACCAGGTGGTGTGTGCCGCTGCTTGTGGCAAGGTAGGTGATCCTGGCATCACGGCCGGTGCCGCTGTTGTCGTCGGCGGACAAATAGTAATCACCCGCGCCATTGCGCAGCAGGAGATGAGGATTGGCCAGGGTGCCGCTGGCCGTATCCTGGCCCTTGAGATCGAACGCATAGATCTGCCCGGCGGTGAGCACGATGCGAAACCAGTCCTCGTCGTTGGCGATCTGGATGTTGCCGGTGACCGAGCCACCCACTTCCAGGCTACCGGTCGTGGTCGGGTTGCCGGCGTAATCATCGGCGCCGAGATCCGTGGCCGTCAGCGTGTAGCTTCCGGTCGCGTCGAGCGTGCCCTGGGCGGAGAGAAAATAGCTGCCGCTGGCGGTTGCGCCGAAGGTCAGGCGGGCATCACGGCCACTGCCGCTGTCCTGGTCCTGGAGCAGGTACGTTTCCGTGCCGTCGAACAGTCGAAGCGTGGGGTCCGCCAGCGTGCCGCCAGCGGAGTCGGCGCCCTTCATGTCGAACGCGTACAAGCGTCCCGCGGTCAGGTCGACACGAAACCAGTCCTGGTCGCCGTTGAACTGGATCTCGCCCGTGGTGGTGCCGCCCACGACGAGCGCGCCGGTCGTGGCGCTGTTGGCGCCATGGTCATCCTGGCCGATATCGATGGCCGCGAGGGTGTAGGTGCCCAGGGCATCGATCAATCCCTGGGCGGCAAGATAGTAGCTCCCCGTCGTGGCCGGGCTGAAGCTGAGACGGGCATCGGCACCCGTGCCGCCGCCAAGATCGGAGACAAGGACGTCCGCCGCGCCGTCCAGGAGCCTGAGATAGGCCGCTGGCAGGCTGCCCCCGCCTGAATCGACGCCTTTCATGTCGAAGGTATAGATGCGGCCAGCGGACAGTTCGACGCGGAACCAGTCCTGGTCATCTATGAACTGGATGTTGCCCGTGGCCATGTCACCGATGCCGAGCGTCCCGGTCGTCGCGTCGCTGCCCGGAAAATCATCCGCGCCAAGGTCGGTCACCGCCAGGGTATAGGTGCCGGTACGGCCATCGCTCATCACGGCCAGGTAGAAGTCGCCGCTGCTGAGCGGGCTGTAGACCAGGCGGGCATCGAAGCCGGTGCCGCTGTTGCCATCGAAGCCCAGGTAGTTTCCCGCACCATCCATGAACATGAGGCTGGGGTCGGCCACGGTACCGCCGCCGGAACTTGATCCTTTCAGATCAAAGGCGTAGATCCGGCCCGCGCTCAGGCTGGTGCGAAACCAGTCCTGGTCGTTGTAGGTTTCGATCCAGCCGCTGACACTGCCGCCTACCGCTACACTGCCCGTCGTTGTCAGGTTGCCGGCGTAGTCGTCGACCACCGGGTCGGCCATGATCACCTGCGCAGAGGGCGCCGTGCTCAACGCCCCGGAAACCAGCCTTGTCATGCCATCGCGCGCCGTGGCGGTAGCGCCGTAGTAGGTCGACATGATCCCACTCCCTCGTTATTCCAGTGCCATCGTATGACATGCCGGGTTGTCATGAAACGCGGCAATGCAGCTGCCGCACCTGTCCGATCAGCCGCCATGTCAGCGCAGCGTCGAGCTTCGATGGCAGCCCGGGCCCATGCTGGGGGCACATTCCTGGATGCATGCACACGGCCCGACTGAACGGCAGGCTCCTACCTATTTCTATAGGCCAGCCAGGTCGGAAGGGCGGCGCCGGCGGGAACTATTTTTCCGCCGCGGTCCGGCTCATGCCACGGCAAAGTCGCTGTAAAGCAACATGGGCGCACCGCTCAACAGTGCGAACTGCAGCGCCGCCAGCGGCCCCGTGCCATCGGCGTCATAGGACAAGGCACCGCTGACCGGGTCGTAGAGGATGCGGTCGTTGGCATCCTGGGCGGTACTGCCACTCCGGAAGAAGGCGTCCGCAGTGGGGCTGCCGGCAAAGCCCATGTCGCGGAAGATCAGCGAGGAAAGTGCGATCCGGTCGCTGCCGCTGGTGAAGTCGGTGATCGTGTCGACGTTGCGCAGGGCGTTGAGCGGGGTGGTGAAGGCGAAGGTGTCGCTGCCGGTGCCGCCGGTGAGCGTGTCGTTTCCGGAGGCGCCATCCAGCCAGTCGTCGCCGTCACCGCCGTTGAGCACATTGGTACCGCCATTGCCGGTGAGGGTGTTGTTCAGGGCGTTGCCGGTGCCGTCGAGATTCTTGGTGCCGAGCAGCGTCAGGTGCTCCAGGTGGTCGCCGAGGGTCCAGTTCACCCAGCTGCGGACGCTGTCGCTCGCGTCGGCACCGGTTTCCTGGATGACGTCGCCGATGTTATCCACGATATAGGTGTCGTTGCCGGCGCCGCCGATCAAAGTATCGGCGCCGCTGCCGCCATCCAGGATGTTGCCGGCGGCGTTGCCGGTGCCACTGCAGGCATGGTCGCCGAGCAGGGTCAGGTGCTCCAGGTTGTTGCCGAGGCTCCAGGAGAGGGGGGCGTGGACGGTGTCCGTACCCTGGTCGGGAAGCTCGGTGATGCGGTTGCCGCTGGCGAGGACGTGATAGTGGTCGTCGCCCGCGCCACCACTCATCAGGTCGTAGCCACTGAGGCAGATCAGGGTGTCGTTGCCATTGCCGCCCATCAGGAGGGCGGCGCTGCTGACCTGTTCGTGGGTGCCATGGCCATCGCTGTGGCTGACGGTGACGCTGAGGACCTTGCCCGCTTCGGACGCGCCCAGCGTGAAGGTGCTGGCGGTGGCGCCGGCGATGTCACTGCCGTCGGCTTTCCACTGGTAGCTGAGGTTTCCGAGTCCGTCCGCGTCCGCCAACGCGCTGGTATTCGCGCTCAGGGTCTGGCCCGGGACAGGGCTGCCGTCGATGCCGACGCGGCCCGTGGTGGGGTGGTTGGCGGTGAAGTGATAGCCGCTGGTGCCGGTATGGCTGTTGCCGGCGAGATCCCTGACCGTGCCGGCGGCGAGTTCGACCGTGTAGCCGGGGCCGTAGCCCAGGTCGAAGGTCGGGTCGATGGTCAGCGTGGCGCCGGAGAAGGTCAGGCGCGCGCTGCTGGCCGCGTCGAAGGATTCGATCGTCGCCCCCGAAAGGGTCTTGAGGACGATGCTGCCCGTGCCGCGGGCGATGGCTTCGCTGAAGGTGATGACGATATTGGCGGTCAGGTCCACGCCGACCGCCGCATCCACGGGGCTGAACCGGATCACACTGGGCGCGGTGGTGTCCACCACCAGGGCACTGGTCAGTTTGCCGCTGCCGGCACTGGTGTTGCCGGCGGCATCGGTCTGCCGGATCTGGATGGCATTGGCGGCATAGCTGCCATCCGGCAGCAGCAGGCTGCCACCGCTGCCGGCGCTCCAGGTGGCACCGCCATCCAGGCTGTAGGACCAGGTGGCGCCGGCTTCCAGGTCGCTGATCTGCAGGGTGTTGACCTTGCTGAGGGCGCTGCCCGCGACAGTCTGCCGGATCGAGGCGATGGTGACGTCCGTCAGCGGCACATTGGTGGGGCTGGTGGTGGTGATGGGCACCTGGGCGATGCTGTCGATCACGTTCAGGCCGGAGACCACGTTGCCGAACACGGCATAGCCCAGGGCGGTGGCGCTGTAGTTGAGTCCCGGGTTGTCCACCAGGTCGATGAAGAACTGGCTGGTGGCGGTGTTGGCGGTGCTGCCACGCACCATGGCGAGGCTGCCGCGCACGTGGGTGAGGCCGTTGTTACTCTCCAGCGCGATCGGTTGATAGAGCGGCTCCTTGTAGGCCAGCCCCGGCGTGTAGCTCCCCGCTTGCAGGATGAAGCCGGGAATGACCTGATGGAACAGGGTGCCGTCGTAGAAACCGGCATCGGCATAGGCCAGCATGTTGGCGACGGTGATCGGGGCCTGTTGCGGCTTGAGTTCGAACACCACCGCGCCGAGGCTGGTCTGCAGGGTGATCTGGGGGTTGACCTGATAGCTGAAGGCCGTGCTGGTGACCAGTTTCGGCGCCACGGGGGCGACGGTATCGATGGCCTGGCTGCTGCTCGCGGCGAGGGCGTTGACGTCACCACCGGCATCGCTCACCGCGCCGGTGCGCAGGATCAGGCCGATGCTGCCGCTGGCCACGCCGAGGCTGGGGGTGACGTTGACTGTCCAGGTGCTGCCGCTGCCTGAAATCGAACTGACCGCGCCGTTGCTGACGATGAAGTCCTCGGCGGCCAGGCCGGTGACGGCTTCGCTGAAGGTCAGCGTATAGGCCACGTTGCCGGTGGCGCGGTTGGCGGTGCCGGAGAGGTTGTCGGTGATGCTGACGGTGGGGGAGGTCACCGCCTGGTTGGTGACCAGCAGGGCGCTGGACAGCGTCCCGGTGCCGAGGCTGGCGTTGCCGGCCGCATCGGTCTGCCGGACCTGGATGGCGCCGGCGGCATAGTCGCCCAGCGGCAGCGTGATGCTGTTGCCGCTGCCCGCATTCCAGGTGGTGCCGCCATCCAGGCTGTAGGACCAGGTCGCCCCGGTTTCCAGGCCGCTGACCTGCATGGTAGCCACGGTGCTGATGGCGCGCCCCGCCGTGGTCTGGCGGACGGAGGTGATGGTGACCTCGGGCACGGGTACATCGGAAAAGGAACCCGAGGTGGTGGTGGCGACCTGCGCGATGCTGTCGATGACCGACAGCCCGGAGAGCACATGGCCGAACACGGCGTAGCCTGGGTTGGCCGCGCTGCTGTAGTTCAGGAAGCCGTTGTCGACCTGATTGATGAAGAACTGCGAGGTGGCGGAATCGGCCGCGCTGGTCCGCGCCATGGCGATGCTGCCGCGCAGGTTGGCCAGGCCGTTGTTGCTCTCCAGGGTGATGGCCGCGTAGGTCGGTGACTTGTACACGAGGCCGGAAGTGAACCCGCCGCCCTGCACCATGAAGTCCTCGATGACCCGGTGAAACAGGGTGCCGTCGTAGAAACCGCTGTTGGCATAGGCCAGCATGTTGGCGACGGTCACCGGCGCCTGCTCGGGGTGGAGTTCCAGCACCAGCGTGCCCTTGCTGGTCTGCATCGTGATCTGGGGATCGGCCACGAACCGGGTCGCGGCGTTGGTGACCAGTTTCGGTGCCACCGGCGCGACGGTATCGATGGCCTGGCTGTTGTTGCTGGCGATGGCATTGACGTCGCCACCGGCCGTGCTCACCGCGCCGGCTTTCAGGGTCAGGCCGATGCTGCCGCTGGCCACGCCGAGCGCGGGGGTGACGTTCACTGTCCAGGTCGTCCCCGCTCCCGTGACCGTGCTGATCACGCCATTGGTGAGCGTGAAGTCATCGCTGGCCAGACCGCTGACGGGCTCGCTGAAAGTGAGGGTGTAGGCGATGTTGCCGGTGGCGCGATTGGCGGTGCCGGCGAGGTTGTCGGTGATGATGACGGTGGGAATGGTCATGTCGCAGTTCGAGGTGGCGAGAGGGCGGCGTGGTCAGGTGGACGAGTGCGCAATCGGTCTGGTCAGGTGTTCACCGGGACATTGCCGGCTTGATCGTCAGTGTGATGCTGGCGAAAGACAGGCGCATGACGGGTTCAGACGACGAAAAGATCAGTGTGCAACAGTGTCGGCGCCCCGCTCAACACCGCGAAGCGTACCGATGACAGCGATCCCGTGCCATCGGCGTCATAGGACAAGGCGCCCGTTGCCGTGTCGTAGAGGATGCGGTCATCCGCGTCCTGGGCCGTGCCGCCGAGACGGAAGAAGGCGTCCGTTGCCGGGCTGCCGCTGAAGCCCATGTCCCTGAAAATCGCCGGCGAGAGCTGGATCCGGTCCGTGCCGCTGACGAAATCGGTGATCGTGTCGACATTGCGCAGGGCGTTGAGCGGGGTGGTGAAGGCGAAGGTGTCGGCACCGGCGCCGCCGGTGAGGGTGTCGTTGCCGGAGGCGCCATCGATGAAGTCATTGCCGGCGCCGCCGTTCAACACATTGGCGTTACCGTTGCCGGTGAGTGTGTTGTCGAGCGCGTTGCCGGTGCCGTTCAACGGCTTGGTGCCGAGCAGGGTCAGGTGTTCCAGGTTGTCGCCCAGGGTCCAGTCCAACCAACTGCGCACGCAGTCGTTCGCATCGGTGCCGGTCTCCTGGATGACGTCGCCGGCGTTGTCCACCACATAGGTGTCGTTGCCGGCGCCGCCGATCAGGATGTCGGCGCCGTTGCCGCCGTCGAGAATGTTGCCGGCGGTGTTGCCGGTGAGGGTGTTGGCCTGGCCGTTGCCGGTGCCGCTGAGTCGGTTGCCGCCAAGCAGGGTCAGGTTTTCCAGGTGAGCGCCGAGGCTCCAGGAGAGGGCAGCGTGGACGTGGTCGGTGCCCTGGGCCTCGGCTTCGACGATGCGGTCGCCGCGGCCATCGACGAAGTAGGTGTCGTTGCCGGGGCCGCCGGCGAGGCGGTTGTCGGCGGCATTGCCGATGAGGGTGTCGTCGCCGCTGCCACCGATGGCGTGCTCGATGACGCTGCCGTAGGCGATGGCGATGTTGTCATTGCCGAGCGGGCCCAGCCATTCGTAGCCGGGGATGAGAACGCGCAGCGAGCTGAACTGGCCTGCGCGCAGATCGATGAGGCAATCCTGGCTGAAGTTGCTGGCGTCGAGCGTGTCCGTGCCGCCGCCGTCCCAGAGGGTTTCGATGTTCAACGTGGCGGGGTCGAAGCGGTAGGTGTCGTCACCGGCGCGGGTGGCGGTGTTGGCGCCGTAGAGAAACTGCAGGGTGGCCACGTCGTAGAGCATCGGGCTGCTGGTGTAGAAGCCGGTCGCTGCGCCCTCGGCGTGGTTGTTGTAGGACATCACCGTGTACTGGTTGCTGTCGGTCGCGGCCGACAGGTAGGGCGCCTCGTCGCCGTCGTAAAAGCCGGGGTGTTTGAAACCCAGGGCGTGGCCGATTTCATGGAGCAGCACCCACCAGGCGGAATTGCCGGCCTGCGGCGTGGCGTAGGCGGTGTCGGCGCGGTTGATCCAGACATCGCCGCCGGCGGGGTTGGGGGAGGGGTAGTAGGCGTAGCCGGAGTAGCCGCTGTTCGGTTCCAGGTGGGTGCCGAAGCGCAACTGGCCGCCGTCACCGGCATCGTCCACTTCGACGAAGACCAGACCGGCGATGTCCTGATACTGCTGGAGCACGGTGCGCACGGCGGCTTTCTGGGTCGCGTTCATCGGCGCGAAGCTGGCGGATTCGCTTTCCAGCGCATAGGAAGGCGCGGCCGTCATGAAGCTGAAGGTCAGGATGGTGCCGGGGGTGCCGTTGGCGACGTCGCTATTCCAGCGCGAATGATCGGGGATGCGCAGGGCCTCGATGAAATCGGCGCTGACTTCGAGCTGGAAGGCGGCAGTGACTTCGGCCGCGCCGTCGTCGGCGTGGACGGCCAGGGCCAGGGTGCCGAAGGCGTCGACCGAGGGCGTACCGCTGAAGCTGCGCGTGGCCGCGTCGAAGGTCAGCCAGGCCGGTAGCGGCGACCCGTCGGCGAGGCTGGCGCGGTAGGTCAGGGTGTCGCCGTCGGCGTCGTAAAAGGCGTGGGCGGGTATCGTGTAGCCGAAGGCCTCGCCGGCAAGCGCGGTTTGATCGCTGATGCCGCTGGCCAGCCGGAGGATGCCGAAATCATGGGTGCCGGTGTAGCTGGCGCCGACGCCGACAGCCTGGCCGTTGGCGGCGAAGGCAAGGTCGAGGAGGGTCGAGGTGCCGTTGCCGTACAGGGTGGTGAAGACCCCGCCACCGGCAAAGGTGTTGTCCAGCGTGCCATCGGGGTTGAAGCGGGCGATCAGGGCATGGCCGAGGCCGTTGGAGTCGCTGCCGGCGGCGAGGATCCTGCCGTCGGCCTGGACCAGTACGCTGCTGAACGCGTTGATGGCGCTGGCGTTCAGGGTGACGATGCCGACGCCACCGCCGAAGCTGGTGTCGAGGCTGCCATCGGTGTTGAGCCGGATCAGCACCGCGTCCTGCTGGTTGCCGGCGCCGCTGCCAGGAGTATGGCCGGCCAGGAGAATCTTGCCGTCGGCCTGGAGGGCGAGGGCGTTGACGGTTTCCAGGTTGGCGCCGGGGTCGAGGCTGAACAGCGCCTTGCCATCGCCGCTGAAGCTGGTGTCCAGCGCGCCGGTGGCGGTCAGCCGCGCGACGCCGAAGTCCCAGCTGCTGCCGCTCCAGCCATAGCCGGCGACGATGATCTTGCCGTCTTCCTGCAACAACATGGCGTTGGCCGCCGAGGTGTTGTTGCCGAACGAGCCGGTCAGGATGCCGTCGCCGTCGAAGCTGGTGTCGGGCGTGCCATCCGTGGTGTAGCGGGTCACCGCGAAATTGAAGCCGCTGCTGCCGGCAACGACGATCTTGCCATCGGTCTGGAGGGCGACGGCGTGGGCCGTGTCGTTGACTGCGGAAAGCGCGTGGCTGACCAGGCCATCGCTGGAGAACGTGCTATCGAGGGTGCCGGAAGTGTCGAACCGCGCGATCAGGAAGTCGCTGTTGTCGACCGAGCCGGTTCTGCCGACGGCGACAATCCTGCCGTCGGGCTGGATGGTGACGTCATAAGCCCGCCCCGAAAGGTCGACGAACTGCAAGCCGTCAGATGAAAACGCGCTGTCGAGGCTGCCGTCGGCATTCAGGCGCAGCAGGGTGAACTTGTCGTTGGCGAAGACGCTCCAGCCGGCGACGACATACTTGCCATCGACCTGGACGGCGATGGCTTCCGCCGATGCGTTGCTGATCCCGATGGGCAAGCTGATCGTGCCGTCGCCAGCGAAGCCGGCGTCGAGGCTGCCGGTGGAGAGGAGGATGGGGGACGCGTTGTTGCTGGGCATGGCGTGTCGGCAGGCTAAGGGCTGTGGCGCGGGCGTCCCGCCTGTCCCGCATTTCTGATCAGGCCCACGAGGCAGGCGGGACGCCCGCGCTACATCTCGGCCTCCGACGGAGGCCGAGCCGCGCGATCAGATGATCACGGTCGGTTCGCTGGTCTGGAAACTCAAACGGAGCAGGAGGTTCCCGCTGATGCTGTCGAACACCACCGCGTACTCGATACCGCTAAGCGCGACGTCAGCCCCCGCGCTATTGCTTGCATAGTCAATGGACCAGCCAGCAGCCGTCTGATTGATGTTGAATACCTCGTTCTCGCCCTCCATAAAACGCCAGACCGGGCCCGCATCATCTTTGATCATGTGGATTTCGTTGATTCCGGCGAAGGAAAGCCCCACCGTATCCGCCATATGCGCGCCGCCGATGACTTGGCTGACGCCCGTGAGCGGCCCTGCCTCGTAGCTGGCGAACAGGTAGCTCGCGGCGAGGTCTAGACCGTTCAGCACACCGCCCACCGCCTGGTTTGCCTGCACCACGCCGACATCGCTGGCGAGATTGATATCCAGCACTTGGACGCCGTCGTCGAAGCGCAGGTTCTCGAAATTCAGCAAACTGAGGCCGTAGTCTTGTACAGGCTGCGCGGACAGCAGGTCATGGCCGTGGCTGCCTTCCAGGTAGTAATCGCCGATGAACTGTCCTTCCGAAAGCGTATAGACGATCTCCGAGGCGCCGATGCTGTTGGGGGCGAGGGTGTTGCCGAAATGCAGGCCCGGGCCTTCCGGCATGATCATGTTCGGATAGAACGGCAGGAGCAGGGTGTCGCTGCCGCCCATGGCGTCGACGCTCTGGCCGATGACGGGGGGCGACGGCAGCGTGTAGATGTCGTCGCCGCTGCTGAAGCCGGTGGTCGATTGCAGGTGGACGTAGCCGGTACCCAGGCCGAGTTGCGCCGCCTGGACGCCGGAGAGAACGATGGCAGTCTGGGTGACGCCGGTGGTGGAATCGCCGTCCCAGACCAGCAGGGTGTCGGCGCCGGCGTTGTTCACGGTGAAGGTGCCCGAGAGATAGTTACCCTGCGCCACGTAGTAGCCCTGATCGGTGACCAGGCCATTGGCCGGTGTGCTGCCCATGTAGTGCGGTGCATTGGCATTGCCGAGCAGGTCGCTCAACGCCCTTTGCAAGCTGATGCCTTCGCCGCTGGACAGATCGGTGATGCGGTCGACGCCGTTGGCGAAGCTGAAGGTGTCGCCGTTGCTGACGCCGGCGCCGCCGTTCTCGTGGAACACCGTGACCGGCGAGTCGCCCTGCTCGAAGTTGAAATGGTCGATGCCGGAGCCCCCGGTCAGGGTGTCGGCACCGGTGCCGCCGCTGATCCAGTCCTCGCCCGACGATCCGATCAGGGTGTCATTGCCGGCATTGCCCTTGATGTCGTAGCCAACGGACAGCGCGCTCAGGTTGATGGTGTTGTTGCCGCTGCCGCCCTCGGCGAAGCTGAAGCCGCCCGTGGCCTCGATCAGGGCGTTGTCGCTGGCGTCGCGGATGCCATCGGCGGTGCCGGTGCCGGCGTAGTGCATCATCACCCAGTCTTCCGGCGTCAGGGTCAGTGCGTAATGCAGCGTCATGACCGTGCTGCCGTTGCCCTCGACAGAGGCGGGCGAGAGCACGGCGCCGGCGCCATTTTTCTGCATGGTCAATGCCAGGTTGGAAACCGTGGCTGGCGCGAACGTATTCTCCGCGAAGTTGAATCGCATGCCATCGGCGGTGAGCGCCATGGCGACCGGCTCGGGTTCATGGGTGTCCTGGATCTGCAGGACATTGGCGCCAGCCGTTGTGCCGAGCGTGACGCTGCCGATACCGATGATGTTTTGCAGCAGGATGACCGTGTCCGGCAGGTCGATGCCGAGCAGCGGCGAGCTGCCATGATCCTGGATCACGACCAGGGAATCGACGCTCCCATTGCCATCGGTATCCATCTTGAACGCCGCGGTGGTGCCCGGGGTGGTGAAGTTCAGGCGGGCGTAGGTGGCGGCGTCCTGGACATTGCCTTCGTTGATCAGGATCGCGGTGCCGGCGGCGTTCTCGAAGGTGATGATGCCGCTGGTGATGCTGTGTTTGGCGATGGCGCCGGCATCGATGCCGTCGGCATGGCTGACGTTGGCGGCGATGAGCTTGGCGGTGAGGTCCAGCACGTCATGGTTGGCAACCGTGGCCGAACTGATATCAAAACCGGTGCCGGCGGGCGAGGTGAGGGAGCCGGTGACCACATCCATGGTCGTATCGCTGGTGTCCACACCCTGGAAGAAGGCGTAGCTTTCGCCCAGACCCACGTTCACCACGTCTTTCGAATAGGCGATGCCGTCGCCGTTCTCGACCAGGCGGATGATGTCCGCGCCCCAGCTGCCGGTGAGGCTGTCGGCGCCGCCGCCGTCGACCAGCACATCGTTGTAGGCGGTGCCGACCAGACGGTCGCCGCCGCCATTGCCGCGCAGGATGACGGTGCCGCCATACCAGGGGGTGTACCAGTCGAGGTCGATCACGGTGGCGCCGGTGCCATTGTCACCGAACCAGATTTCACCGGTGGGCGCCGGATTGCCGGAGAGGTCGCGCAGGTCGCCCCAGGAGGCGTTGTATTGCATGCGCACGACATCGGTGGCGGCGAAGGTGGTGTCGGTGGTAAAGGTCACGCTGCTGGTGCCGAGGCCGCTGCTGCCGGTGACCATGATGGGTGTGCCCTGCCAGCCGTTGGCGTCGCTGGGGTTCAGGGTCAGTGAAAGACCGTTAAGGCCACTGGCGGTGACCTCTTCGCTGAAACTTACGGTGATCTGGTTACCGCCGAAGCTGGCGCCGGTGTTGTAGGGCGCGGTGACATCGAACAGCATGGCACCGAGCGGCAGATGGAGATAATCGGACTGGTTGCCGACCTGGAAATACTCGATGTCCTTGAGGGTCACCACCATGTCGTTGACGCCGTCACCGGAACTGCTGGTCATGCGGTATTGCCAGGCGTCACCCGTGCCGCCCTTCTCGATGAACGCGAATTCCGTGGCGCCGGCATAGAGATGGACCTTGCCGTCGGTGCCCAGGGCGTAGGTGATGGCGCCGCTGAGCGTGGGGGCGATGCCGCCGCTGAGGGTGAGGGTGTCCTCGCCGGAGCCGCCGTCCAGGGTGCTGGAGCCGATGCCCCACCAGCCGAAGTGGTCGTTGCCGCCACCCAGGCTGATGGTGTCGTTGCCGTCGGAGACGTCGCTGTGGTCGCCGTTGTTGGAGCCGATGACGATGTCATTGCCATTGCCGGGCCAGACCATCTGGAAGGCGCTGGGGTTGGCGGCGAGAGTGATGGTGTCGGCGAAGTCCGAACCCAGGTTCATCTGGTTGTTGCGGATGAGGTCGGTATAGGTGTCCTTCACCAATTGGAAGTCAGCCATGTAGTCCGGGCCCAGCGGTGTGCCGGCGGGATCGGTGAGCACCATCATCATGCGCTCGAAGCCCGCACCGCCGCTGTAGAGGGTCTTGACCAGTTGCGGCGTGCCACCCACCACCTCATAGAGGTTGATGGTGCCGGACTCGTTGAGGACGCGGATGACGCGGCTGTCGATATCGAATTGGTAACCGTTGGCGAGCACGGTTTCGCTCAGGGTGCCGCCGAAATATTTCAGGTTGAACACCAGCATGTCGCGTTCGCCGCCCGCGCCCGCAATCAGGCCGGACAGCGCGGTCGTCAGCTTGGCGGCATCGCCGACGTCCGTTCCCGCAGGCACGGCGACCCAGTCGTTGGCGGCCGTGCCAGTGGTGGTGGCGGCTCCGTACAGCCAAATCGAGGCCTGGTTGTTGCCGGTGTTGTCGATACGGGCAAAGGCGGTCTGGGTGCCGGCCAGGTTGGTAATGCTGGAACCGGCAGGGGTGTAGAGGTTGCCGATCGACATCTGACCAATATCACCGGCCTGCAGGGTATAGGTGAAGGCCAGACGATTGCCGCCGCTGTGGGCGGCGTCATAGTTGGCGAGGACGGTGTGCATGGCACCTGCCGTGCCGATCACCAGTTGCAGTTGCGGCGTACCGGTCACCAGCACGGATTGGTTTAGGTAGACGTACTCGACCAGGGTTTCACCGGGCTGATACGAGTTCATGTCGTTCTGCAGCCGTACTTCGCTGACAAGGGGCTGGCCGATGCCGGGGTCACCGTAGACATAGGCGTAATCGCTGCCACCCCCCCCCGTTTGATTGGTCACCGCTTGCGCGCTCAGGCTGGCGGCATCGTTGCCGGTCAGGTCCTGGGTGGCATTGACATCATCCCCTGCGGTCGGGTCGGTGTAGGTGAGGGTGACGGTTTGGCCCGCGTTGACTGGCGAGACCAGCGTCAGGAAGAGGCTTTCTCCGGTCTGGCTGCGGCTGATGCCGCTGATTCCGCGCGCTACCCCGTCCACCATGACCACGAAGGCTCCGGCACCCGGAAGCGCTGAACTCAGCACTTCGTTGTAATCGATCACCATCGAGGCGCCATTGATCGTGGCCTGTTGGAACACGGGGGGGGTGGTGTCCGCGCCGCCGCCACTCAGGTAGATCGTGCCCCAGTCGGTGGCGGTGAGCTGGGTCGGGTTGACGCCCTGGAGCACCAGCGCGGTTTGAGCCACGGTGCCGGTGGCGCTGTCGCCGTCGTAGACCACCAGGGTGTCGGCGCCGCCGGCGTTCACGGTGAAGGTGCCGCCGCTGTAGTTGCCGCGTTCCAGGTAGTAGTGCTGATCCGTGACCAGATGGTCCGCCGGGGTGGACATGCTGGCCATGCCGTTGCCGGGCATGGCGGAGCGCAGGGTGATGCGGTCGCCGCTGTCCGGGTTGTTGTTGGTCGCCACCGTGGTGAAGCCGCCAGTGATGATGTCGGCGCCGCCGGTGAAGGTGTAGGCGCCGGCGCTGTAGCTGACCGGGGTGGAATCTCCCTGGGTGAAGCTGAATTCGTCGGCACCATCGCCGCCGTCCAGGGTGTCGGCACCGGTACCGCCGCTCAGGTAGTCGTTGCCGCCACGGCCACTCAGGCTGTCGTTGCCGGCGCCGCCCTCGATATCGTTGGAATCGTTGTTGCCGATGAGGGTGTCGTTGCCGCCGCTCGGGTCATAGATGCCGATGTTGCCGGTCAGTGCTGAGAGATCGATGACCGTGTCGCCACTGCCTCCCAATGCGACGCCGCCTTCGTCAAGCGCGAAGATGTCGCTCTTGTTGCCGGAGCCATCGGTGCCACTCTGGTGGTCGCGATCACTGGAGGTGATCAGGACGTAGTTCGTGCCGGTCAGGTTGGCGGCGGCGAAGGACACGGTGGCAAGGCTGCCGTTGATCGCGACACCGGTAGGTGTGAGGCCGGCCAGTACGGAACCGGTACCTTTCTGCAGGGTGATGCCGGTGAAGTCGGCGCTGGCGAGGTTTTCGTTGAAATACAGGTTCAGGGCGTTGGCACTGAAATTTGCATCGTTGATGGTCGGACCGGTGGTGTCGACGATCTGCACCACATTTTGCCCAGCGCTGTTGCCGAGGGTGACGCCGTTGACGCCCACGAGCAGGATCAGGGTGTCGTTGTCGAGATCCTGGCCCCCTTGGTTCTGGAACACGAACAGGCTGTCGGCCTGGCCGTTGCCATCGTGGTCGTAGGCGAAGCCGACCGTAATGCCCGCTGTGGTGAGGTTGGCTTCCAGGTAGTCGGTGGCCGCTTTCAGGTTGCCCGCATTGATCAGGATGGCGGTGCCGCCGCTGTTTTCGAAGGTGAGGATGCCGCCGCTGATGCTGTGCTGCGCCAGGCTGCCGACATCCGTGCCGTTCACATGGCTGGCGTTGGCGGCGATGCTGCCGGAGGGCAGGTCGAGCTTGTCGTTGTTGACGCTGCCCGAGACATCGAAGGCGTAGACCGTGTCGTGGAAGTAAGGCTGGCTGCCACTGCTGGTCCCGCCGTCGGTGCCCACCACCACGGTGTCGCTGGCACGGTTTATGCCGTCGAACAGCCGAATGCTGTCCTGGCCCCAGCCGCCGTTGATCCGGTCGGCGCCCGCATTGCCGAACAGGATGTCATTGTTGTTGCTGCCCTGGATGACGTCGTTGCCGCCGTTGCCACGCACCGTGGTCTGGCCATGGGTGCCATAGAGCGTGCTGATGTCGATGGTGTTGGCATTTTCGCCGCCGATCACCAGGGTGCCCTGGCCGAAATAATTGTTGCTGAAGTCGCGCAGGTCGCTGCCACCGTTGTAGCTGACCACGACGAAATCACCGGCCGTGAGGGTGGCGCTGGTGGTGAAGGTCAGGGTATAGCCATCGGCGCTGAAGCCGGCGCCGGTAAGGATGTTCGCGCCAATGCCGTTTTTCAGGATGGTGACGCCGGTAGGCGCGCTGGCCTGCATCGGTTCGTTGAACACGTAGCTGACGCTGCCGTTGCTGGTGGAGAAAGTGGCGCTGACCACGTTGGTGGTGACGGAATTGCCGACCGTCTGGTTGGTGACCGCGAGGGCGTTCAATGCGGCCGCGTCGTTGCCCGCCACATCCTGGATGGCAAAGGTGTCGTTGCCGGCCGAGGGGTCGCTATAGCTCACGGTGACGACATCGTTCTGGGAAACCGGGGCAAGCAGCGTGACGTTGGCCGTATTGCCCGAGATGAAGACATTGCTCACACCCCGGTTGATGCCGTTCACCGTGGCGAGGAAGTAGCTGGATGACGGCTGGTGCGCGGGATCGAGTGCCTCGTTGTAGGTCAGCGTGATCGTGTAGCTGTTGACCGTGGCGCTCTGCAGCACCGGCGCGGTGACATCGGGGCCGGCCGGGGTGGTGTTGGTGACCGCCGTGGCGGCCAGGGTGGCGGCGTCGTTGCCGGCGGCGTCCTGGGTGGCGCTGGCATCGTTGCCGGCAGTCGGATCGGTGTAGGCCACCGTGACGGTGTCGGTGCTGGCGACGGCGGCAGCCAGGGTCAGGCTGACCTGGCTGCCGCTGACTGCAACACTGCTCACGGCGCGCACGACGCCGTTGACGGTGACCGCGAAGGCGCCGGCGGCGGCGTGATTGGCGCTGTCCAGGGCTTCGCCATAGTTCAGCACCAAAGCAGTGCCGTTGACCGTGGCACTCTGGAACACGGGTGCGGTGGCGTCGACATTGATGGCGCCGACATGGGCGCCCGCCGTGCTGGTGTTGCCGGCGAGATCGGTCTGCCTGGCCTGCACGGTCCCCGCGGCGTAGCTGCCGGCGGACAGCGTGAAACTGCTGCCGGTGCCGGGATTCCAGGTGCTGCCGCCGTTCGTGCTGTACTGCCAGCTGGCCCCGGTTTCCAGTCCGGAAACATTGATCTGGCCGTTGCTGGTGATGCCGTCCACACCACTGGCGCCGGTGTCGCTGGCCAGGACCAGGGTCGGCGCGGCGGCGACCGTGTCCACGATCATGGTCGCGGCGGCCGAGGCCGCGCTGACATTGCCGGCGGCGTCGGTGGCGGTGGCGACGGCGGTATAGCTGCCATTCGGCAGCGCGGTGTAGTTGACGCTCCAGGCGCCGGCACCATTGGCCGTGGTGGTGAAGGTGGGGGTGCCGTTGATCGCGATGCGCACCGTGCTGTTCGCTTCGGCGGTGCCGGAGAGTGTGCCGGTGCCGATATTGGTGATGGCGTCGCTGGCAGAGGCACCGGTGTCGGGGCTGATGCCGGTGATGACCGGAGCGGCGGGAGCCGTGGTGTCGATGGTGATGCTGCTGGCACTGCCTGCGGCGCTGCCCGCATTGCCAGCCAGGTCGGTCTGCTTGACCAGGATGCTGCCGGGCGCGTAGGTGCCGGCGGCCAGGGTGAAACTGCCGCCGCTGCCGGTGTTCCAGGTGCCGCCGCTGTTCGTGCTGTACTGCCAGGTGGCGCCGGCTTCCAGGCCGGCGACGTTGATCAGGCCATTGCTACTGATGCCGTCGCTGCTGGAAGCGCCGGTATCGGTCGCAAGCGCGAGTGATGGCGCGGCGGGCGCGGCGGTATCGATGGTGACCGCGCGGGTGCCGGCGGCGCCGGTATTGCCGGCCGCATCGGTGGCGGTGGCGCTGATGGAGGGGCTGCCATCGGCGGGAATCTGCGCGGTGCTGAACAGCGTCGACCAGGCGCCACCCGTGGCGGTGACGGTCTTGGTGGTGGTGCCCCAACCGACGGTGACCAGGGCGCCGGCCTCGGCGGTGCCGGACACGGTGACGCCGGCCGTTTTTTCAGCGGCGTTGACGATGTTGTCGGTGGCGACCACGCCGATCACCGGCGCGGTGGGCGCGCTGGTGTCCAGGGTGAAGCCGCCGGCCAGGCTGAGGCGCGCGTTGCCCGCCGTGTCCGTGGCGGTGGTGGCGACGCCGACCGCGCCGTTGCCGAGGGTGGTGAGGTCGCCGGCGGTGAGGGTGACACCGTGGGCAGTGCCGTCAGCCGTGAAGACTTTGGTGACGGCACCGGATTTACCGGTGAAGACCACGGTGACGCTGGATCCGGTTTCCGCGTTGACCGAGATGACGCCACCCGCGCCGGTGGCTTCGGCGGTGGTCAGGTTGCCATCGCCGACGCTGGCCACGGTCAGGCCGGGCACGGTGGTGTCCAGGGTATACGCCTGGCTGGCCACCGGGCCGTCGTTGCCGGCGGTGTCGCTGACCTTGAATTGCAGGGCGTTCGTGCCAGCGCGCAGGGTCGTGTTCCAGGCGACGCTGGTGCCGCCGATGCTGCCGGGAATGGCGCTGATGTCGCTCCAGGTGGCGCCGCCGTTGGTGGAGCCGTAGAGACGCTCACTCGCGGCCAGGGGCGCGGAGAGGGTGGCGGTGACGATCTGCGCCGCCACCTTGGTGATGAAGTCGCTGCCGCTGACGCCGGTGTCGGCCGAGATCGCGATGCCGCTGATCCCGCTGCTGGGCGCGACCGTGTCGATGCTGACGTTCAGCACGGCGGACGCCGGGCCGACGTTGCCGGCGACATCGGTAATCCGGGCGGTAAGGCTGTGGATGCTGTCCGAAAGGGTGGACGTGGTGATGTCGATGAAGCCGTTGGCGATGTCGTTGGCGGTGATGACGCCGCTGCCCACCAGGCTGACACCGTCATAGACCTTGGCGGTGTCACCGGCGACGGCGGCGCCGCCGTCGATGGCGCTGGTATTGATGCGCACGCGCACGGTCGGGGTGTTGTCGCGGGTGACGTCGTCGTTGTTCAGTCGGCCGGTGTCGGAACTGGCGAGCAGGTCGGGGGCCGCCAGCGGCGCGTCGGGGATCTTCGTGTCCAGCGCCACCGACTGGGCGCCGGAAATCTGCGCGAAAGTGCTGGCGCTGCCGATGGCGGCGGTGGCGTCGGAGACGGCTGTGGTCGAGACGCTGGTGCTGCTGCCGAGCAGGTTGGTGGCGGTGGTGGCATTCGACAGGTTGACCGTGCCGGCGTCGGCGCCGGTGACCGTGGTGACCAGATTGTCGATGACCTCCTGGCCGGCGCTGGCGGCCGTGGCGCCGCCTGCGGGGGCGGAGGCCGCCAGCATGGCGATGGTGGCGATCTGCGCGGCGGCTTTCTGCACGCTGACCGCGTCGGCGTCACCGGGGTCGGCGGCGAGCGGGTCGAAGGTGAGCAGGTCGACGCCGGCGGGCAGGCCCAGGGCGGACTGCACGGCGGTGGCCGCGCTCTCGGCGGTGCCGCCGTTGGCTTGCACATAGCTTTGCACCAGGGTGGTCAGGGGGCTTACCGTGGTGGACCCCGCGGGCGCCTTGTAAACGATGGTGTTGGGCACGCCGGTGTCGATGTTGACGCCGCCGATGGCGACAATGGTGTGCCCGGCGGTGGCAATGCCCCCCGGGGTGGTGGCGGGCAGGAAGAAGTTGCCGCTGGCGTTGGTGACAACGCCGGTATCAACCAGGGTGCCGGCGACGTCAATGTAGACGGTGGCGTCGCGGATGTAGCCGTCGGCCAGCTTGCCGGTGGGCACCTGAACATTCATATCGCTGAACGCGGCGGCGTCGTTGCCGGCAACGTCCTGGATGGCATTGATGCCCGAACTGGAGTCGACATAAGCGAGCGTGACGGTGCTCTTGTAGGCTACGGGCGTATCGAGGGTCAGCGTGACGGTACTGCCGCTCACGGTGACAGCGGTCACGGCCGGATGTGTGACCGAGTTGTCGAGGAGCCGCGTGACGGTGACGATAAAATCACCGGGATTCGCCGTGTGGGTGGCATCCAGCCCATTCGCTTCGTTGTAGGTCAGGGTTAGCGTGTTGCCATCGACCTGCGCACTGTCAACAGCGTAGACGGGTGCGTCGGTATCCAGATTGAAGCCACCTGCCGTGTCGGTGCTGATATTGCCGGCGGCGTCGGTGGCGGTGGTGGTCACCGTGACGGCGCCATCGCCCAGCACAGTGAGGTCAGCCCCGCTGAGCGAGACGGTCTGGTCGCCGCCGTTGCCGGTGAGGGTCTTGGTGACCTGTCCGCTCCCGCTGCCGGTGAACACGACGCTGACGCTGGCGCCGGCTTCGGCGTTGACGATGACGACGCCCGTGGCCGCTTCGGCGGCGGTGAGGTCACCGTCGCCGACCGCCGCCACCGTGAGTTCGGGCGCATGTGTATCCAGGGTGAAGCCGCCGCTGCTGGCGGTCGCGGTGTTGCCGGCGGCGTCGCGCGAGGTGGTGGCGACGCTGACCGCGCCTTCACCCAGCGCCAGCAGGTCGTTCGCGTTCAGCGTGACCGCCTGCGCGCCGCCGTTGCCGGTGAGGGTCTTGCTGACCTGTCCGCCTGTGCCGGTGAAGACGACGCTGACGCTGGCGCCTGCCTCGGTGGTGACATTGACGACACCGCCGGCACCGGTGGCCTCGGTGGCGGTGAGGTTGCCGTCACCGACGGCGTTGACGGCCAGGTCGGGCGGGGTATGGTCGAGGCCGGGCGTGACTTCAACCAGACTCAGGGAGGGCGGGTTTGCGTTCGTGCCGTTCAGGTATTTCAGAATGTCGACCGAGCGGGCCATACCATTGGCAAAGATCACGCTGTCGTAGGCAACATCCGATCCGCCGAGAAACTTCACGCTTTCGGTGTCACTGCCCACTGTGCGCGTCAAGGTCACGACCGTGCCGCTGAATGACCCGGTGTAGTCCGCCCAATTGCCGGTCAGGTACAGCTTGTCCTGTCCGAGTCCGAGCTGGGTGCCATCGACGGTGGCACCCGCCGTGACATAGACCACGTCGACCCCGCTGCCCCCTTTGACGACCAGGGCGACCCCGGGACGGGGCAGCGCGATGGTTTCGCCCGAGGAATCGAGGACAACCGCCCGCATCGTGTTGCTGAAGGGGCCGCCAACTGCGGTCATCGGGAAGGCGGTGGAAGATTCGCCCGCGGGAACGGGCGCCGCGCCTGTGCCCTTGGTGTAGTTGAGCGCGTCCAGCACCGAGACCGTGCCATTGGCGAAAATCAGACTGTCGCCGCTGATGGCCTTGATGACTTCGCTGCCCCCGTTGATCCGGGTGAAGGTCACCACCGAACCGCTGTAGGTGCGTGAGTAATCCGCCCAGTTGCCGGAGAGATAGAGCTTGTCGACGCCCAGCCCTGCCTGGGTGAAGTCAAAGATCAGGCCATTGGCGCTACCGACATAAACCTGGTCTATGCCGGAGTTACCCTTGAATACGATTTCCTGGCCATCCAGCGATAGGGGGGCATAGGGCAGTTCGAAATCCATGAAGTTGGCACCAATGCCAAGCAGGGTGTAGCGCGATGTCGTGGCCATGTTCTACCTTCGGGTGCGAGCGGGTTATCGGGGACAGTTTGTGCAGGGGTGGATGTAAACGCCTGGATCAACCGTACAGAATCGGCTGGTAGCTGACGTTCAACAGCGCTTGAAGTGAGGTCGTGTCGGAGAAGGAGGTCGTCAATCCGGCCAGGGTGATATCGAACTGGCCACCGTTATTGCCCGTGATGGTGCCACTGGCGCTAGTGATGAGCTGGGTGGGCGCCACGCCGAGATCAATGATCAGGCCGGCGTTGAAGTCGCCCTGCCGCTGGACCGTGTTGTCGCCATGGTTGTCGATGTAGATCAGGTCGCCCGCGCCGAAGTTGTTGACCGCGATGTAGAAATCGTTGGTGGCGATACCGGTCGTGGCCAGATCGTTGGCGACGATGGCCTTGTTGCCATCGGCGAAATCACGCACGACAGGGCTGCCGCCGGGCGCGCCGTTCCCTTCCGCGTCCCACCAGCCATGACCGGCGACCATGGCATCGGTACCACTGTTCATCGCCTGAGATGCGGCAGCCGTGGCAGTGGCCGAAGGATTGACGGTGCTGAAATTCATCGCCGAGGCATCGGCGGTAGCGACACTGGCCTGTCCACTGGTCACGCCGAGGAAGGCGCCGGCGTCGGCCATGATGTGGTAGTCGTTGTTGAAATCCAGGTCGAACTGCGGATTGATGGTGATGGTGTGGCCAACGATGCTGACCTTGCTGGTGTCGGTCACCAGGATATGCTGCGTGTTGATCGTGCTCTCGCCGTGGAAGCCGGTACCGCCATCATTGATGAGGTGGATGTACTTGTCGGCGACTGCCGTCACGTTTTCGCTTGCGGTCATGACGATATTGCTGGTGACCTCGAAGTTGGTGACGTTGTCGATGGTGCTGGAGAGCGACGGCGCGTTGACGACGGAAATTGCCACGGCCTGGCTGCTGGCGTTGCCGGCGAGGTCGGTGGCGGTGACGCTGAAGTTGTAGACGTTGTCGCCACCGTTGTCTGCCGGTGCAGCGGTGCTCGGCGCCGCCTTGAAGGTGATGGCGCCGCTGTTGGTGTCGATGTTGAACAGTCCGGCGTCGGTGCCGGAGAGGCTGTAGCTGACCGGACCGCCGTCACTGGCGACGGCGGTGTAGGCGGTGCCGGTGCCCTGGTTGGGGAAGACGGCGCTGGCGGCGCTGGTGAAGCTGGGCGCGCTGGTGTCCAGGGTGTAGGCCTGGGTGCCGGTGGTCGCGCCGTCGTTGCCGGCCTGGTCGACGACGCGGAAGCCGATGGTGTCGCTGCCCGCCAGGGTGGCGCCATCCCATGAGATGGCGGTGCCGCTGGCCTTGGCGGTGATGTCGGTCCAGTGGGCGCCGTTGTCGACGGTGCCGTAAAGCGTGTCGCCCGCGGCCAGGGCGGCGCTGAGGGTGCCGGTGATGGTCTGGGCGGCGGTGCTGGTATAGAAGTCCGCCGCGCTGGCGCCGGTGTCGGCGCTGATGTCGACGCCGCTCACGGTCTGGGTCGGGGCGGTGGTGTCGCGGGTGAAGGTGAGACTGGCTGTTCTGACGTTTCCGGCCGGGTCGGTGTCGGTGACCACGACGGTATGGCTGCCGTCCGTGCTCGGGGCCGTGTAGCTGCTGGTGGGCGCGCCGCCATCCACCGTGAAGGTGCGGGTGATGTCGGGATTGCTGCCGCTGATGGTCAGGCTGGCATCGCTGGTGACGCGGTCGGCGTTGCTGGAGCCGGTGTCATGGGTCAGGGCCAGGGTCGGGGTGGCCAGGGTGGTGTCGAGGGTGAAGGTGACGCTGGCATTGGCGGTGTTGCCGGCGGTGTCGGTGTCGGTGACCACCACGGTGTGGCTGCCATCAGTGGTCGGCGCCGTGTAGGTCGCGGCGGGCGCACCGCCATCCACCGTGAAGGTGCGGGTGACATCGGCCGCCGTCGCGCTGAGGCTCAGGCTGGCGTCGTTGGTCAGGCCATCGCTGTTGCTGACGCCGGTGTCGTGGGTCAGCGCCACGGTCGGCGTGGCGATGACGGTATCCAGCGTGAAGGTGAGGCTGGCGCTGCGGGTGTTGCCGGCGGTATCGGTATCTGTGACGACGACGGCATGGCTGCCATCGCTGGTCGGGGCCGTGTAGCTGGCCGCGGGCGCGCCACCGTCGACGGTGAAGGACCGGGTGACATCGGTGGCCATGCCGCTGAAGGTCAGGCTGGCATCGCTGGTGATGCCGTCACTATTGCTGGCGCCGGTGTCATGGGTCAGGGCCAGGGTCGGGGTGGCCAGGGTTGTGTCGAGGGTGAAGGTGAGGCTGGCGTTGGCCGTGTTGCCGGCGGTGTCGGTGTCGGTGACCACGACGGTGTGGCTGCCGTCCGTGGTCGGCGCAGTGTAGGTGGTCGAAGTGGTGCCGCCATCCACCGTGTAGGTGCGGGAGACATCGGCTGCCTTGGCGCTGAGGCTCAGGCTGGCGTCGTTGGTCAGGCCGTCGCTGTTGCTGCTGCCGTTGTCGCGGGCCAGCGCCACGGTCGGGGTGGCGATGACGGTGTCGATGTTGAGCGTGCGGCTGGCATCACCGGGATTGTTGGAGTCGTCGGTCACTTCGGCAGTGACCGGGTAGGCGCCGTCGGCGAACGCGGCCATGGTGGTGGCGTCGACCATTACGCTCCAGGTGCCGGCGGTGACCGGGCTGGTATAGGTCTGGCCATTCAGGTGCACGGTCAGGGTCCGGCCATCGGCGCCGGACGCGGTGCCACTGATGATCAGTTCGTCGCCGTATTCCAGTGCGTTGATGTAGTCATCGCCAGCCATGCTGTTGATGCTGACCACCGGGCCGGAAGTGGCAACCCGCACGTCGCGGCTGGCCTGGGCAGCCGCGTTGCCGGCCAGATCGGAGACGTTGGCGGTCGCCGAATAGACGGTCTGGTCGACAAGGGCGCCGACAGCGCCGGCCGGGACCGTGACGCTCCAGGCATTGCTGGCAACCGTGCCGGTATAGGCCTGGCCATTCAGGTTCACCGTGACGCTACGTCCATCCTCGGCGCCCGTGGTGGCGCCACTGATGGTCAGGGCGTTGGCATGCTCGGTGGCATTGATGATGTTGTCGACTGCGATGTTGCCGATCGAGATGCTCGGAGCGAGGGTGTCGATGGCGAGCGTCGGCGTGGCACCGGCGCCACCGTTGTTGCCGGCGGCGTCGGCGTAGGTGCCGGAGGCGACAGTGATGCTGGCGCTGCCTTCAAAGCCGGACGTGGGGGTGAAGGTGGCGGTGTAGACCTTGGTATTGGCCGTTACGGCCAGGTTGCTCAGGGTGCCGCCGGTGGTGACGACATCGCCTGCCGCGAAACCGCTGGGGGCCTCGCTGAAGGTGAAGGTGACGGTGGCGGTCTCGCCGATCTTCACGGCGCTGACGTTGCTGGTGATGGCCAGGGTGGGCGCCAGGGTGTCGATGGCGAGCGCGGGCGTGGTGCCGGCACCGCCGTTGTTGCCGGCGGCGTCGGTATAGCTGCCGGCGGCGAGGGTGATGCTGGCGTTGCCTTCAAAGCCGGCCGTGGGGGTGAAGGTGGCGGTGTAGACCTTGGCGTCGCCTGTCGCGGCGAGGTTGCTCAGGCTGCCACCGGTGGTGGTGACATCATTCGCCGCGAAGCCGCTCGGGGCCTCGCTGAAGGTGAAGGTGACAGTGGCGGTCTCGCTGATTTTCACGGCCGCGACATCGCTGCTGATGCTCACGGTCGGGGCCAGGGTGTCGATGCTGATCGCAGGAGCATTGGCGCCGGCACCATTGTTGCCGGCCGCGTCGGTGTAGGTGCTGGCCGCGACGGAGATGCTGGCGGTGGCGGATGCCGTATTCGCAGTTGGTGTGAAGATGGCGGTGTAGACCTTCGGATCGGTGGTGCGTGTCAGGCCGCTGACGCTGCCGCCGCTGGCGACGATGTCGGCCGCGGTGAAGCCGCTCGGCGGTTCGCTGAAGGTAAAGGTGAGGTTGGCCGTCTCGCCGCCCTTCAGTGTCGTGACGTTGCTGCCGACGGTGAGCGTCGGCGCCGTTGTGTCGAGGGTGATGGCACGGCTGGCGGTAGCGGTGGTGGTGACCGCGGTCGCGCCAGTGCCGGTGGTGACGCTGGAGGTCGCGGTGATGAGCTCGCTGCCCTGGCCCATGGCGGTGTAGTCGGCCGCCTGCAGCGGGTAACTCCAGGTGGTGCCGGTCACGGTGGCATCACGGGTATTGCCACCGATGGACAGGGCGACCGAGGCGCCCGCCACATTGGTGCCGCTGAGCGTCACACCGGCGCCCATTTCGGCGGCGTTGATGGCGTTGTCGCCGGCGATGGTGTTGAGGCTGATCGAGGCGCTGCTCTTGGCGAGTGTGTCGGAGATGACGCTGACCAGGTTGCCGCTGGTGTTGCCGGCGGCGGTGGCCGCACCGGTGATCAGGGCGTTCAGTGCGGTTGCGTTGAGGCTGCCAGTCGTGCCGCTGACCGTCAGGTTGGTAGCCAGGGTGTTGATGGTGCTCTGGGCATCGCCGCCGTGGTCCATGCCGGACAGGGCTGCGAGGATGGCGCCATATTTCTCGCCATTGGACAGGGTGGTGGGCTCGTAGGCGGCGTTGGCGGCGCCGCTGGCATCGACAGTGGTGACGACCGTGGTCCCGGTCAGATCGGTCAGGCCGAAGGCCTGGGCGACGGCGGTGTTGGTCTGGGTGACTGCGGTGGCCGTGGGGCTGGCGCCGGCAGCCAGCACCGCCACCGTGGTCAACGGGTTGATGTTGAGGGTGAGGGTGCCGCCGCTGGCGATCCCCATGGCCATCAGGTTGGCCGCGAGGTCGACGGCCTGGCCGGTGGCCTCGTCGATGTAGTCCGCGCCGCTGTTGGCATCCACCACCTTGGCGATGACCACGCCGGTGTAGCTGCCGATATCGGCGGTGAAGGCGCCGTTGGCGCCGATGGTTGCGGTAATGGGGGTATTGCTGGCGTTCTTGATCGTGGTGACGCCGTCGGCCTGGAAGAGCTGCACGGTCAAGCCATTGCCCGGGATGACCGGGCCGCCGACGACGGTACCGGATACCGCCGTGGCGGGAGCGGCGGCAGTGCCGCCATCCCCACCACCGCTGGCGGCGGCCGCCACGAGGATGACCCCACCCGCGATCAACAGCCCGGTGCCGAGTTCGCCCATCGCGGTGGCACCGGCGGCGGTACCGGCCGTCCCCCCCGCGCCCGGGCTGGCGGGGACGCTGCCCGCCGCGGCCGGTGGCGCATCGGAAGCGGGGGCGCCGGCGACTTCGGCCAGATGCACCGGGGCGAGGTCAGGGCCGGCACCATCGCTGCTCGCCATCCCGGCGTCCGCATCGGAAGGATCCTGGTGATGGGCGGTCTTGTCGTCTTCATCTTCGATCAGGGGTTTCTGGAGCTTTCCCGCCTGTTTGGCGGTCGGAACCGGGGTCTTGGTGGCCTGCATGGCCAGGATGGCGGGATTCAGACCTTCGGTCTTGTCGGCTTGCACAAGGGTTTTTTTCCGGCTCATTTGAAACTCCTGATCGTGTTGCTTGAAGAAATAGGGGGTACGGATCGCAGACAAATCGTGTGATTTATACCAGTCTTTTTTTTCCTGTTGCAGGTCTATGACGAAATATCAAAGGGGCACTCCTGAATATCATTTTTTTGCTTGACTTGCGGCTGTGGGATGCCTGTTTGAATGGTGGCGCGCGGAGAGGGCTAGGCCCTCCAGATCACGCTGGCCATGCGGCCGGTGCGGGGTTCGCGACGGTAGGAGAAGAAGCGCGCGTCGCTGTAGGTGCAGTATCCGCCGCCGTGGACGCGGGTGACGCCAATGGCGGCGAGGCGGATGCGCGCCAGGGTGTAGAGGTCCGCCAGCCATTTGCGAGGCGCCTCGTCCAGGGTACCCGGCAGGCTGGGTCGGAAGGCGATGCCGGTGAGGGGATGCTGGCTGATGAAGGCTTCGCGCACTTCGCCACCGACTTCAAAGGCGTTCGGGCCGATGGCGACACCCAGCCAGGCGAGGATGCGCTCCGGCGGCGTGTTCATGGCGGCCACGGCGGCTTCCAGCACGCCACCGGCGAGGCCGCGCCAGCCGGCGTGGGCGGCGGCCACCACGTCGCCGGCGTCGTCGCAGAAGAGCACCGGCAGGCAGTCGGCGGTGAGCACGGCGCGCACTTCGCCGGGCCGGAACGCGACGGCCGCATCGGCAGCGGGTGGTCTCTCTTCGGAAAAGGGGAGCGTCACGACGTCGCAGCCATGCACCTGGTTCAGCCAGAGCGGTTCCGCGGGCAGCCATTGCCCGAGCCGTCGACGGTTCTCGGCGACGGCGGCGGGGTCATCGTCGACATGGCTGGCGGGGTTGAACGTGTCGAAAGGCGGCAGGCTGACACCGCCCGCGCGGGTGGTCATGAAGGCGTGCACATTGGCCGGCGCGGGCCAGTCGGGGGTGATCCAGTCTGGGGGCATTGTTGTAGCGCCAGCGTCGCCGCCGGCGATGTTCGTCTGGTTAACAAGATGCTGGCGGAATGCCGGCGCGACAGTCGAGATCCCGCAGCAGTCCGGCGAAATCTTCCGGAGGCGGCGCTTCCCATTCCATCGTTTCGCCCGTGACGGGATGCGCCAGACCCAGGCGCACGGCGTGCAGGGCCTGGCGGGGAAAGGCGATGGGGGAGCGCTTGCGTCCGGCATAGACCGGGTCGCCCAGCAGCGGATGGCCGATGTGGGCGAGGTGGACACGGATCTGGTGGGTGCGGCCGGTGGCCAGCCGGCATTCCACCCAGGCGACTTCAGCAAACTGGCGCAGCACCTTGTAGCGGGTGAGGGCGGGCTTGCCGCGGCCTTCCTCGACCACCGCCATCTTCACCCGTTGCGTCGGGTGGCGGCCAATGGGCGCCTCGATGCTGCCTTCCGGCGGCTGGATCCGGCCGATGGCCACCGCCCAGTAGACCCGTTTCACCGTGCGTGCCTGCAAGTCGCGCACCAGTTGTGTCTGCGCTTCCAGGGTCTTGGCGACCACCATGAGGCCGGAGGTGTCCTTGTCGAGACGGTGGACGATACCGGCGCGCGGCAGGGTGGCGGCGCCGGGGACATGGTGGAGGAGGGCGTTGAGCAGGGTGCCTTCCCAGTTGCCGGCGCCGGGGTGGGTGACCAGGCCGGCGGGCTTGTCGATGACCAGGATGGCCTCGTCTTCGTGGACGATGTTCAGGGCGATGGCCTCGGCCTGATACGGCAGTTCGGCGGGGTGCGCTTCCGCTTCGACGCTGACCGACTCGCCGCCCCAGACCTTGAGCTTGCGGCTGGCGCTGGCCGGGGTGTCGCCCACCGTGATGCGCACCAGGCCGGCGTCGATCCAGGCCTGGATGCGACTGCGCGAATATTCTGGCAGCAGTTCCGCCAGGCTCTGGTCGAGACGGCGGCCGGCATGTTCGGCGGGGATGGTGAGGTGGCGGCATTCCGGCATGGGCTCGGGCGGGATGGGTATAATCCGCGCGCCTTTATTGGGGATTGAGATGTCGCGCATTCTAACTTTGCTTCTGCTGTTGAGCGCCCTTGCGGGTTCATTGACCGGGTGCAGCCTGCTGCCGGAACAGATCGACGAGACCAAGAACTGGTCGGCTTCCAAGCTGTATTACAGCGCCAAAGACTATCTTGCCGATGGCAACTACACCGAAGCCGTGAAGATGTTCGAGCGGCTGGAGGCGCGTTATCCCTATGGCGCCTATGCCCAGCAGTCACAGCTGGAAGTGGCCTACGCCTATTACAAGGACGCGGAGCCGGCTTCCGCCATCGCGGCCTGCGAGCGGTTCATCAAGCTGCATCCGAACCATCCCAATGTCGATTACGCCTATTACCTCAAGGGCCTGGCCAATTTCGTGGAAGACACCAGTCTCCTTGCCCAGTTCGCCGACCAGGACATGAGCGAGCGCGATCCCAAGTCCGCGCGCGAGGCATTCGATGCCTTCAAGGAACTCGTCACCCGCTTCCCGCAAAGCCGCTACGCGGAGGATGCAGCGGGCAGGATGCGCTATCTGGTCAACAACCTGGCCACCCATGAAGTGCGGGTGGCGCGCTATTACTACAAGCGCGGCGCCTATGTGGCGGCCGCGGCCCGGAGCAAGTACGCGCTGGAGAACTACCGCCAGGCCCCCGCCCTGGAGGAAGGGCTGGCGGTCATGGCGAAAAGCTATGACAAGCTGAACCTGCCCGATCTGCGCGACGATGCCCTGCGCGTGCTCAAGCTGAATTTCCCCAACAGTCCCTATGTGGCGGGTGACGGCCCGGTGCAGGCAAAGCCGTGGTGGAAATTGTGGTAATGAGGTAGGTCGGGTTAGGCGCAGCCGTAACCCGACATCCGCCGCTGCGTCGGGTTACGCTTCGCTAACCCGACCTACCCAACTTGCTCCTCTGAATGGTCGCCCACGCCCTTACCCTAGCCTCTAATGACGCCGAATCCTGGCTGCTCAGCCTGGATTCGGTCTATTCCGACGCCCAGCGCGAGGTGTTGCGGCAGGCGCTGAACTGGCTGGCGGATCACTCGCCGGGGGCCAAGGCGGATACCGGCGCCGATCTCGCCACGCACAGCCTGGGCACGGCTGCCATCCTCGCCGGCATGCGCTTCGACGCCGAGACGGTGGTGGCTGCGCTGCTTTGCGCGCTGCCCGATGACGCCCTCGCCAGGGACAAGTTGACCAAGGCGTTCGGCGCCCATCTTGCCAGCCTGGTCGAGGGCGCGGCCAAATTGACGCGGATGGATCGCCTGTTCACCGAACTCGCGGCCGAGGGCGGCCAGAGCGAGGCGTTGCGGCAGATGTTGCTGGCGATGACCGACGACATCCGCGTGGTCCTGATCAAACTGGCCGAGCGCACCCAGGCACTGCGCGAACTGGCCAATCCCGGGGGCGAACAGGACGAGACCCTGCGCCGCAAGATCGCGGGCGATGTGCGCGAACTCTACGCGCCGCTGGCCAACCGTCTCGGCGTCTGGCAGCTCAAATGGGAACTGGAAGACCTCTCCTGCCGCTATCTGGAGCCGGAAACCTACCGCCACATCGCGAAGCTGCTCGATGAGCGCCGGCTCGACCGCGAGTGGTATATCGAGCAGGTGATCAGGCAGCTCTCCGAAGCCCTGGAGGCCGATGGCATCCACGGTTTCTCCATCAATGGCCGGCCCAAGCACATCTCCAGCATCCTCGCCAAGATGCGCAAGAAACACCTGTCCTTCGACGAGGTCTACGACGTGCGCGCCCTGCGCGTGCAGGTGCGCGACGTCAAGGACTGCTTCCACGCCCTCGGCCTGGTGCACAGCCTCTGGCAGCCCATCCCCGGCCAGTTCGACGACTACATCTCGCGACCCAAGGGCAATGGCTACAAGAGCCTGCACACCGCCGTGGTGGGGCCGGAGAACAAGGCGCTGGAGGTGCAGTTGCGCACCTTCGACATGCATCAGGAAGCGGAGCTGGGGGTGGCCGCGCACTGGCGCTACAAGGAAGGCGGCAAGTCGCAGGGCGACGCCATCCAGGACAAGATCGCCTGGCTGCGGCAGATTCTGGCCTGGAAGCAGGACATCGGCGAGGCGGAAGGCCAGGGCGATGGCCACGAGCTGGCGCAGCACTTCCGCAACGAGCTGTTCCAGGACGAGGTGTTCGTCCTCACCCCGCAGGGCAAGGTGGTAGCACTGACTGCGGGCGCCACCCCGCTCGATTTCGCCTATGCCGTGCACACCGAACTCGGCCATCGCTGTCGCGGCGCCAAGGTGGACGGTAGCCTGGTGCCGCTGGATACCGCGCTGAAGACCGGCCAGCGGGTGGAAATCCTCGCCGTCAAGCAGGGTGGCCCCAGCCGCGACTGGCTCAACCCCCACCTTGGCGTGCTGAAGACCTCGCGTGCTCGCGCCAAGGTACGTCAGTGGTTCAAGCAGCAGGACCACGACACCCATGTCCAGGACGGCCGCGCCCTGCTGGACCGCGAGTTGCACCGGCTCAACCTGAACAACGTCAACCTCGACAAGCTCTCCACCCGGCTCAAGTTTCCCAGCCTGGACGAACTTTGCGCCGCCCTGGGGCGCGGCGATCTCGGCAGCGGCTCACTCGACCGCGCCCTGCACGAGGAATTCATTCCCGCTCCGGAAAAGCCCCTGGTCTCGGCGCCCAAACGCAAGGCGGACGCCGGTGGTGTCCTGCTGGAAGGCGAGCCGGGCTTGCTGACCCAGATGGCCGGTTGCTGCAAGCCGGCGCCGCCCGACCGCATCGTCGGCTATACCACCCAGGGCCACGGCGTCACCATCCACCGCGCCGACTGTCCGATGGTGGCGCACCTGCCGGAAGACAAGCAGGGGCGTCTACTGGCGGCGGAATGGGGGGACCAGGCCAGCGAGGTGTTCGCGGTCGACGTCGAGATCACTGCCCACGACCGCTCCGGCCTGCTGAAGGACATGGGCGAACTGTTCTCGCAGGAAAAGATCAACGTCGTGCGGGTCAACACGCTTTCGCAGGATGAAATGGCGCGCATGGAATTCACCCTGGAAGTGAAGGACATCAGCCAGCTGACCCGTTTCCTCGCTCGTGCCGGCCAGGTGCGCGGCGTGCATTCGGCGAGGCGCAGGTAGGCGCGGCCTCCTGGCCGCGAAGGGCTGCGGGCCGGGAGCGGCCGCCTACCGGTACTTCCGCACCACCCCCACCACCACCCCGAAGATTTCCAGCGAGCCTTTCGGGCGGATCACCGGATAGGCGGGGTTGGCCGGTTGCAGCACGTATTCGCCCTTTTCCCGCGCCAGGGTCTTGAGGGTGAACTCGTCGTCGACGATCGCCACCACCAGGTCGCCGGGATGGGCGTCATGGCGTTTTTCCACTACCGCGATGTCGCCGGGGTGGATGCCGGCCTCGATCATGGAATCGCCCTTCACCCGTACCAGCACCGTGCGCGAGGGCTGTTCGATGAGGAATTCGTCGATGGTCAGGGTGTCGCGCGAACTGTCGTCGGCGGCTTGCGGAAAGCCGGCGCGCACGGAATCCGCCAGGGTGCGCTCGAAGAAGCGCGCGCCCGGTTTCAGGCGCTTGTCCGGTGCCGATTCGAGGAAGCCTTCCAGCCGCAGCCGCGCCACCAGGGCGGCGACCGAGGATTTCGACTTGAGGCCCAGTTGCGCGCCGATGGCGGCGTAGGACGGCATGACCCGGTGGCGGGCGTAGTAATCCTGGAGTTGGGCGAGGTGATCGGCGTCGTGCGACATGGCGGGGATATCCTGGGGAGGGGTCGACAAGGTAAAGAACGAACGTTCGTTTGTCAAAGTGGGCGGGTCGCCGCCCCCTTTTGCAAAGACTGGCGGGGGGTTATCTTCGCGGCCTCGTTCGTCGCCGTGGAGTAGCCTGTGTCCGACCCCCTCGTTTCCGTCATCGCCGCCATGGCCCGCAACCGCGTCATCGGCATCGACAACACCTTGCCCTGGCGCCTGTCGGAAGACCTGAAGCACTTCAAGGCGCTGACCATGGGGCATCACATCGTGATGGGGCGCAAGACCTATGAATCCATCGGCAAGCCGTTGCCGGGGCGCACCATGGTGATCGTCACCCGCGACCCGGCCTACCGGGTGGAGGGGTGTCTGACGGCGCATTCCATCGACGCGGCCATCGCCGCCTGCGCCGGCGACGCGGAGGTGTTCTTCGTCGGCGGCGCCGAACTGTATGCCCAGGTACTGCCGCGCGCCGACCGTCTCTACCTTACCGAAATCCAGGCTGATTTCGCCGGCGATGCCTGGTTCCCCGAGTTCGACCGGGCCTCATGGCGGGAGCGTGAACGCCGGGAAAATGTCAGCGCGGACGGCCTGGCCTACCACTTCGTGACCTACGAGGCGGCGCCGGCTCGGGCGTCGCAGGTCTGATCAGAGGTTGGATCGTCAGGGTGCGATGAAGCCGCAACCTGACCTACGCGGTGCCGCCGAACAGCGCATCCAGCTTCGCCCGCGCGTCGTCCGTCGGTTTCGCCGCCGAGTAAGCGTTGGTCCGCGGCTGGAACCAGTCGCAGAAGTTGGCGCGGGTCTTGTCCTTCACGTCGTCGGCCGCCGGCTCGCGGCATTGTTTGGCCTTGCCGGTGTCGTAGTGGCGGCAGAGCCTGCAGACGTGCTGCTCGGCGTGGCAGGCCAGGCATTCGGCGCGGCGGCCCAGGGGCAGGGGCAGGTCAGCCAGGCTGGCGCCGCATTTCCAGCACACCAGTGCATCGTTCATGTGCAATCTCCTTGCGCGAGAATGTCGCCATCTTAGTCAAGGAAAGTGACATGGGCTTCGGTCTGATCATCATCGGCGATGAACTCCTCTCCGGGAAGCGGGAGGACAAGCATTTCGCCCACGTGCGCGGTCTGATGGCGGCGCGCGGCCTGCGGCTGGACCGGGTGAGCTATCTTGGTGACGACCGCGAGCGACTGGCCCGGGCACTGGCGCACAGCTTCGCGTCCGGCGACATCGTGTTCAGTTGCGGCGGCATCGGCGGCACGCCGGATGACCATACCCGCCAGGCCGCCGCCGCCGCCCTGGGGCTGCCGCTGGTCCTGCATCCGGAGGCACGCGCGCTGATCGCCGAACGCATGGCCGAGGTCGGCCAGCCACTGACGCCGGACCGCCTGAGCATGGCTGAGTTTCCCGAAGGCGCGGCGATCATACCCAATCCGTTCAATCGCATTCCCGGGTTCAGTATTCGCGATCACCATTTCGTGCCCGGCTTTCCGGTGATGGCCTGGCCGATGATCGAATGGGTGCTGGACAGTCATTATGCCCACCTGTTCCATGCCGACCGGCAGGTGGAGCGGGCGTTGCGGGTGGAGGGCATCGCCGAGGGCACCCTGACGCCCTTGATGCGGGAGGTGGAGCAGGCTTTTCCTGGCGTGCGCGTGTTCAGCCTGCCGCACATGGACCCGGTGCGGCAGGTGGCTGATCACATCGAACTGGGCGTGAAAGGTCCGCCGGCGCGGATCGAAGCGGCTTTCGCGCGGCTGGCCGAGGGGGTCGCGGCGCTGGCGGCGGCGGCGGGGACATTCTCCGAGGCCGGCTTGCGCCAATCCTGACGTCGCGGATCAGGTGTCGATGATGTCCACCGGCGTATAGGCGGGCACCAGGTCGAACAACTCCACCAGGTCGGCGTTGCGCATGCGCACGCAGCCATGCGAGCGCGGCGCCTGTTCGAAGGTCTCGTCCGGGGTGCCGTGGATGTAGATGTAGCGGCGCATGCTGTCGCGGTTGCCGAGGCGGTTGAAGCCCGGCTCCTTGCCGGAGAGCCAGAGAATGCGGCTGAGGATCCAGTCGCGTTCCGGTTCGGCCTCGCCGAGTTCCGGGGTATAGACCTCGCCGGTCGGGCGCCGTCCCTTGAATACCGCGCCGGGCGGTTGATCCGCGCCGATCTTCGCGCGCACGATGTGACGGCCGCGCGGGGTGCGGTAGCTGCCGCATTCCTCGCCGGGGCCGTTGGCGGCGGTGGAGACCGGGTAGCGGCGCAGGACGGCGCCATCGTCGTCGAGCAGTTCCAGTTCCTGCCGGGCCAGGTCGATGCGCAGCTTCATGATTCGCCGCGGGCCCGTTGCCGGCGTTCCGCGAAAAAAGCCGAGAGCAGGGCGCCGCATTCCGCCGCCAGGACGCCGGCGGTGATGTCGCAATGGTGGTTGAGACGCGGCACCCGGCCGGGCAGGTCGCCGAACAGGTCGATCACGCTGCCATGGGCGCCGGTCTTCGGCGAGTCCGTGCCATAGACCAGGCGGCCGACCCGCGCGTGCATGATGGCGCCGGCGCACATGACGCAGGGCTCCTGGGTGACGTAGAGCGTGCTGCCTGGCAGACGGTAGTTGTTCAGGGTCAATCCGGCATCGCGCAGGGCCATGACTTCGGCGTGGGCCGTGGGGTCGCGGGCGGAGATGGGCTGGTTGTAGCCGCGGCCGACGATCTCGCCGTCGACCACCAGCACCGCGCCCACCGGCACCTCGCCAGCTGTCCAGGCGAGGCGCGCCTGCTCCAGGGCAACGCGCATGTAGTCGTTGTCGTCAGGCATCATCGTGTTGCGGTGTGGCGGGCGGGACAGACGTGGCGCGGGGCGTGTTCTGGCCGGTCAGCGCCAGCTTGGCATCGCGGTCGAGTTTCTTGATCGCCATTTCGCGCCGGCAGGCGTCCGCGCGGCTGGCGGCCTCCTCGCAATGCGCCAGCGTCACCGGCCGCCGCGCGCGGGTGTAGCGCGCGCCCAGCGCGCCGCCGGCGTTGTGTTCGCGCAGGCGGCGGACCGGGTCGGTGGTGACGCCGGTATACAGCGTGTCGTCGGCGCAGCGCAGGATGTAGACGAACCAGCCCGGCACCGTGCTTACTGCTCGTCCGCTTCCGGTTTGAAGGCGGCGGCGAGTTGCTGCTGCACGTTGGGCGGCACCTGTTCGTGATGGCTGAATTCCAGGGTGTAGGAGCCCTGGCCGCCGGTCAGCGCCTTCAGTCGCGATTGCAGGTTTTCCAGCTCCGCCAGCGGCGCCTGGCCGCTGACGATGAGCATGCCGCCGCGTCCCGTCTCATGGCCGGTGATCTGGCCGCGACGACCGGAGAAATCGCCGCTGACGTCGCCGATGGCGGCTTCGGGCGCGGTCAGTTGCACCTGGACGATGGGTTCCAGCACCACCGGGCGAGCCTGCGCGGCGGCTTCCAGGAAGGCTTTCTTGCCGGCGGTGACGAAGGCGATCTCCTTGCCGTCAACCGCGTGGCTCTTGCCGTCGTAGACGGTGACCTTCACATCCTGCATCGGAAAGCCGGCGACCGCGCCCTGTTCCATGGCCTGGCGCACGCCCTTTTCCACGGCGGCGATGAAGGGACCGGGAATGACGCCGCCTTTCACCGCGTCGACGAACTCGAAGCCGCCGCCGCGCGGCATCGGCTCGATGCGCAGGTAGACCTCGCCGAACTGGCCGGCGCCGCCGGTCTGCTTCTTGTGGCGGTAGTGGCCTTCAGCGGGTTTGGTGATGGTCTCGCGGTAGGGAATGGTGGGCGGGTGGGTGTCCACTTCCAGGCGGAATTGCTCGCGCATCCTTTCCAGCACGAACTTCAGGTGGTTTTCGCCCTGGCCGCGGATCACCGCCTCGTGCGTGGTGGGGTCGTGTTCGATGTGCAGGCCGGGGTCCTCCGCACGCAGGCGGTGCAGGATGTCTGAGAGCTTGTCGACCTCGTTCTGTTTCTTCGGCTTCACCGCCAGGCCGTAGACGGCGTGGGGGAAGTCGAGCGGGCGCATGTGGATGTGGTCGTCTTCCGGGGCGTCGTGCAGCACGTCGTCGAAGCCGAGGTCGTCGATCTTGGCCACCGCGCAAATGTCGCCCGGGACGCAGGCCTTCACTTCCTCCATTTGCTTGCCCTGGAGGCGATAGAGATGGTTGACCTTGAACGGCTTGCGCGATTCGCCGATGTAGAGCTGCGAGTCCGGGGTGACCGTGCCCTGGAAGACGCGGAACACGGCGGTCTTGCCGACATAGGGGTCGATTTCCACCTTGAACACATGCGCGAGCACGTGCTTGTCGGGATCGGGTTCGGTGTTCAGCGACACCGCCGCTTCGCCTTCGCCCCGGACGAACAGGGGCGGGTTGCCTTCGGTGGGGTTGGGCAGCAGCTTGTCGATCACCTCGAGCAGTTCGGGGATGCCGGCACCACTGCTGGCGGAGACGAAACACACCGGGACCAGGTGGTTTTCCCGCAGGGCCTGCTCGAACGGGGCATGCAGTTGTTCCGGCGCCACCTCACCCTGTTCCAGGTAGAGGTTCATCAGGTCTTCGTCGACTTCCACGACCTGGTCGACCAGGGCGCGGTGGGCGTCCTCCACCGAGGAGAAGTCCGCTACGCCGCCGGGATTGAAGAAGCAGTCGGTGACCGTCTTGCCGCCACTGGCGGGCAGGTTGATCGGCAGGCACTCGCGGCCGAAGGCGGTCTGGATTTCGCCGAGCAGGGCGGCCAGGTCGAGACCTTCCGAATCGATCTTGTTGATCACGATCATGCGGCACAGCTTGCGCGTCTGCGCCCAGTGCATCATGCGGTGGGCGGTGAGTTCCAGCCCTTTCTTCGGGTCGATCACCACCACCGCCGTTTCCACGGCATCGAGGGCGCACATGGCCTGCCCCATGAAATCGGGATAGCCGGGGGTGTCGAGCAGGTTGATCCGGTTGCCCTGGTGTTCGAGATGGGCGACGGCGACCTTGATCGAATGCTGGTGGTTCTTTTCCAGGACGTCATAGTCACAGACGGTGTTGCCGCGTTCCACGCTGCCCGCGGCGGGGATGGCGCCGGCAGCGGCGAGCAGGGCTTCGATCAGGCTGGTCTTGCCGGCACCGCCGTGGCCGACCAGGGCCAGGGTGCGAATGTTTTGCGAGGAGGTCATGATGGTTTGCGTGTGTGAGGTTGAGGAGAAAGGGCGCGGGCGAACGAATCAGTTCGACTCGTTCAGCAGTTCCCCGCGATTGGTGATGAGGTCCCAGACCTGGGGGGCGACCCGCTGGATGTTGGGCAGGGCTTCCGCCGCCGTGGTGAGGCACGGCACCCGCAGGCCGTGATACTCGACATCCGGCCCGATGCGGTGGAAGGTCACGCCGAAGCGCCCGAGCAGCCGCACTAGCGCCGGCTCCATGACCGCGTAGCAATGGCTGATGTGGTGCGCGTGGACCATGCGCATGACGGCGGCGAACAGTCCGAGTGAAATGTGCGGCAGGACGCGGCGCTCGTCTTCCTCGAAATACACCTCGATGTCGGATGCGACACCGGCAAGGCTGCCGGCTTCACCGAGACGCCGTTTGAAGACCTTGGAGACGGCAAAACGCGATATTTCGCCCAGATGCGCGCGAATGGCAATGTCCTGCTCAGGGTGGTCGAGCGCGCAATGTTCCTCGATGGGATAGGGGGCTTCCAGCTTTTCCCGGTCCGGCAGGACCAGGCGGGTGGTGGCGGCGTAGAGACCGGTGCGCAGGTGCCTGAGCAGGTAATGGTCCGAGCGGATGTCGTAGGCGTCTTCTTCGAGATAGATGACCTGGCCGTCGGCGTTGAGGATCTTCTTGCAATCCGACTCGGTCTCGAAGCCGGTTTCCAGCACATAGACCTGGTAGCGAAGCTGAAATACCTGCTCCCGCAGTTCATCGGTGTCGGCATGAACCAGTTCGAAGTAGTGGTTGAAAGCGGAAAGCAGATCCTGCTGCATGTCGTGGAGGGTTTGCCGACGTATTTTTCTGTCAGGGTAGCGAAGCGGATGGAGAAGGTAAACAAGCCGATGCTGTCCGCAAGGAGATCGTCATGGGGAAACGCCGGCGTACGGAGGGTAAAAAATCATCTTGCACCGCAACACGAGTGCCGTTAGCGTGCGATCCAGCGTCAACTCTCCACTGAATGCGATATGAAGCGTGATCCTCTTGCCGTTACGGCCCTTTACTCGGGGAACGCAGATTATCTGGAGGCGCTCGGGGCGGAAAACCCGGAACTGGCGCCGCTGACGGCTTCCACGTCGCCCGCGGCGATGCGATTCCCGAAGAAGGAGGCGATGGAAGTCTCCGACCTGCCCTTGTTGAAGTGCGAGGCGAGCCAGGTGGGGGTGCTGCAGTTGATCAACGCCTACCGCTTTCGCGGTTTTCATGCGGCGGATCTGGACCCCCTGCATTGCGTCATGCCGCCGCAGCTTCCCGAACTGGACGCGAGCAACCACGGTCTTACTGCCGCCGAGCTGGATCAGGAGTTCGATACCGGTTCGCTGGTCGGGCCCGCGCGCGACAGTCTGCGCAACATCATCGCGCGCTTGCGCCGCGCGTATTGCGGCACCCTGTCGCTGGAGTACATGCACCTCACGGATACCGCGCAGAAACGCTGGCTGCAGCAGCGGGTGGAGGGTGATGCCGGCCTGGAGATGGAGCCGCCCCTGCAACGCTGGCTGCTGGGGCAGCTCACCGCGGCGGAGACGCTGGAAAAGACCTTGCATACCCGCTATGTCGGCCAGAAGCGCTTCTCCCTGGAGGGGGGCGAATCGCTGATCCCCCTGCTCAATTACCTCCTGGAACTGGGCGCGCGGACGGGTTTGCGCGAAGTCGGCATTGGCATGGCGCATCGCGGCCGCCTGAACGTGCTGCACAACGTGCTGCGGCGTTCGGTGATCGAGTTGTTCGAGCGCACCCATCAGGCCGGCAACACGCAGCGTACCGGCGACGTGAAATATCACCAGGGTTTCGCCTCCGACCTGGATACCGCCGGCGGGCCGATCCGCGCGGTGGTCTCGTTCAATCCCTCGCACCTGGAAATCGTCAATCCGGTGGTCGAGGGCTGGGTGCGCGCACAGCAGCAACGGCGCGGCGACCATGATGGCAGGCAGGTGATGCCGATCATCATCCACGGCGATGCCGCCATCGCCGGCCAGGGCGTGGTGATGGAAACCCTCAACATGGCCGCCACCCGCGGCTTCAGCACCGGCGGCACCCTGCACATTGTGATCAACAACCAGATCGGTTTCACCACGTCCGACCCGCGTGACGCCCGCTCCACCCTGTATTGCACCGACGTGATGAAGATCGTCGAAGCGCCGGTCCTGCACGTCAACGGCGACGATCCCGAGGCCGTGCTGCGGGCGGCGCGGATCGCGCTGGAATACCGGATGACCTACCAGCGCGACATCGCCATCGACCTGGTCTGCTATCGCCGCCTGGGACACAACGAGCAGGACGAGCCGATGGTCACGCAACCGCTGATGTACCGTCGCATCCAGGCCCTGCCCAGCACCCGTACCCTGTATGCGCAGCGGCTGGCCGAGATGGATGTGGTGGATGCCGCTTCGGCGGAGGCCATGGTGCTGAGCTACCGCGCCAGCCTGGATGCCCGCATCGGCCGCCAGGCCGACGCGAAGAGTCCGTTCGCACCGGACTGGAGTCCCTACAAGAACACCCACTGGCGCCATCCCGCCACGACCGCCATTCCCCTGCAGCGGCTGCAGGCGCTGGCGCAGCGCCTGACCACCCTGCCCGACGATTTCGTCCTGCACCCGCGGGTGGAGAAGATCATCGATGATCGCCGCCAGATGGGGGAGGGCACGCTGCCGCTGGACTGGGGCATGGCGGAAACCCTGGCCTACGCCAGCCTGCTCGCCGACGGCACGCCGGTTCGCCTGACCGGCCAGGACTCCGGTCGCGGCACCTTCTTTCACCGTCACGCCGTGCTGCATGACCAGAAACGCGAGCGCTGGGATGACGGCGTCTACATCCCGCTGCAGAACCTGATTCCCGGTCAGGCCAATTTCCTGGTGGTGGATTCCCTGCTTTCTGAAGAGGCGGTGCTGGGCTTCGAATACGGCTACGCCAGCGCCGCGCCGGACCAGCTGGTGATCTGGGAGGCGCAGTTCGGCGACTTCGTCAATGGCGCCCAGGTGGTGGTGGACCAGTTCATCGCCGCCGCCGAAACCAAATGGGGCCTGCTCTCCGGCCTGACCCTGTTCCTGCCGCACGGTTATGAAGGGCAGGGCCCGGAGCATTCCTCCGGCCGGATCGAGCGTTTCCTGCAACTCGCCGCCCACGACAACATCCAGATCACGCAGCCCACCACGCCGGCGCAGATGTTCCACCTGTTGCGCCGCCAGGTGGTGCGCCCCTACCGCAAGCCGCTGATCGTGTTCACGCCGAAAAGTCTGCTGCGCCATCCGGATGCCAGTTCCCGCCTGGACGAACTGGTGTCCAGCGCCTTCCAGCCGGTGATCGACGAGATCGAGGCCCTGGACCCCGAGCAGGTCACCCGGCTCATCTTCTGTTCCGGCCGGCTCTACTACGACCTGCTGCGCGGACGCCAGGCCCAGGCAATCGAAGACATCGCCATCATCCGCGTCGAACAGCTGTATCCCTGGCCGGACCTGGAGATTGAAGCGATCCTGGCGCGTTATCCAAAGGTGGACGACATCGTCTGGGCGCAGGACGAACCGCTCAACCAGGGGGCCTGGCGCTATGCCGCCTATCCCATCCGGCTCGCCACCGGGATCACGCTGCGTTATGCCGGGCGACCCGAGTCGTCCTCGCCCGCCGCCGGCTATCTCAGCCTGCACAAGCAGTTGCAGGAGGATATCCTGCGGGTGGCGCTGGGCCCCAGACCCTGATTCCGGGCATTAGCGCGGGTCTGAAGCATGTGGCCGAGCGGGAGATTCGCTAAGCTTCGCCCCGAATCCATTAGCCGGAGCTCACGTCATGAGTGAATCGAGACATGTGTTGAATGTCAGGAAGACTTCCATCGAGGCCTGCCTCGCGACCTTGTTCCAGCGGGTCGACGCCGCCCTTGCCAGCGCCATGGACGGCCTTGGCCGCCGCGATGCGGCGGTCTGCGCCGAGGTGGTGAGCGGGGATGCCGAAATCAACGCGTTGCGCCTGCGCGTCGAGCAGGATTGCCTGCTGGCCATTGCCTCGCAGCAACCCGTGGCGCACGACCTGCGCGATCTCGTCGCCGACATGCGGATGGCCTCCGAGCTGGAGCGGATGGGCGACCATGCCAGCGGCATCGCTGTCAGCCTCCAGTACATGGACGATGCCGGGCTTGATCGCGTCGGACTGGCGACGATCGTGGAGATGTCCGGACTCGGCCGGCGGATGCTCAGCGATGCCCGCGCGGCGCACGAGCTTGGCGACACGGCGCGGGCCCGCGCTGTCGGCGCCATGGATGACCCGCTCGATGCGCTGATGCGGCGGATGGAGGAACAGGTGATGGCCGCCATGCGCGCGGATCCCGCCCTGGTCAACAATGGCTCGCGCATGCTCTGGGTGGCCCACCATCTGGAACGCTTTGGCGACCGCGCCACCAACCTTGCCGAACTTACCCTGTTCCGCGTCGAAGGCGTCATCGAGGAACTTGATTGACATCGTTCGGCCTGTGCTTCTGGCTGTCCCCTCGTTTTCCGGAACCTTTCCATGATTGAACACATGTTGGTCGGCCTGTCCGCCGTGCTGGCCCTGGGCACCCTCGCCCAGTGGCTGGGCTGGCGTTTCGGCTTTCCCTCCATCCTCCTGCTGTTGCTGTTTGGCATCCTGGCGGGGCCGGTGGGCGGCCTGGTGCAGCCGGCGCAGATGCTGGGCAATCTCCTCTACCCGGTGGTGTCCCTGGCGGTGGCGTTGATCCTGTTCGAAGGCGGCCTGAGCCTTTCGGTCAAGGAGTTCCGCGCCGTCGGCGGCATCGTCGCCCGCCTGGTGACGGTGGGCATGTTGGTGACCTGGGGCCTCACCCTGCTGGCGGCGCACTGGCTGCTCGGCCTGGATTGGCCGATGGCGGTGTTGCTGGGGGCGGTGCTGGTGGTGTCCGGGCCCACCGTGGTGGTGCCCATGCTGCATCACATCCGGCCCACCGGCGTTAGCGGCCCGGCACTCAAGTGGGAGGGCATCGTCATCGATCCGGTCGGCGCGGTGCTGGCGGTGCTGGTGTTCGAAGCCCTGATCTCGGGCCAGGCCACGGGGACGGAGATCGCCACCAAGCTGGGCATGACGGCCGCCACCGGCACGCTCCTGGGGCTCGCCGGCGCCGTGGCCATGGTGCTGATGTTGAAGCGCAACTGGCTGCCGGACGACCTGCACGTGCCGATGATGGTGTCGCTGGTGGTGGTGGTGTTCACCGCCTCCGATCTGCTGCAATCCGAGTCGGGCCTGCTGGCGGTGACGGTGCTGGGCTTCGCCATGGCCAACCAGAAATACGTGCAGGTCCAGCACATCGTGACCTTCAAGGAAAACCTGCGGGTGATGCTGATCGGCAGCATCTTCATACTCCTGGCGGCCAACCTGAAGGCCACCGACCTGCTCTCGCTGGGTTTGGGCAGCCTGGCGTTTCTTGCCGTATTGCTGTTGCTGGTGCGGCCGGCGGCGGTGTTCATCGCCACCCTGGGCACGCGGCTGACGACGAGGGAAAAATGGTTCATGTCCTGGCTGGCGCCGCGCGGCATCGTGGCGGCGGCGGTCGCCTCGGTGTTCGCCCTGCGCCTGGACGAACTGGGCTATCCCGGCGCCGACCGCCTGGTGGCCGTCACCTTCTTCGTCATCATCGGCACCGTGGTGGTCTACGGCCTGACCTCGGCGACGCTGGCCCGGCGCCTGGGGCTGACCAAGTCCGGCGCCGACGGGGTACTGGTGCTCGGCGGCCATACCTGGGTGCGCGGCATCGCCAGGATGCTGCATGACGAAAAGGTGCCGGTGATGCTGGTGGACAACAACTGGTACAGCGTCCGCCAGGCGCGCATGGACGGCATTCCCGCCTTCTACTCCAACGTCTATTCGGACGCGGTGCTGGAGCGGGTGGAACTCGGCGGCATCGGTCGCCTGCTGGCCATGACCGGCAACGACGAGGTCAACTCCCTGGTGGCGCTGCACTTCACGCCCATCTTCGAACGCAACAACATCTACCAGCTCGCCCCCGAGGAGCAGAAGCTCAGCGGTGCCGTCTCCGGGCATCTGCGCGGCCGTTCATTGTTCGGCGAAGGGCTGACCCATTCCGAACTGAGCCGGCGTTCCTTCAGTGGCTGGACCCTGAAGAAGACCCGGGTCGGCGAAAGCTTCGATTACCAGGCCTATCTCGATCGCTACGCCGGCCAGGTGGTGCCGCTCTTCCTCATCGGTGAAAAGGGGCGCTTGTCGGTGGTCGCGGCCGGTGATGCCGTGAAGCCCGTCCCGGGCCAGACCATGATCAGCCTGGTCAAGCCGTTGCCGAAGCCGGAGGGGGCACCGGCGGACAGGCAGTGAGCCGGCGACGCAGCAGCGGGCGCATTCAACGGCCGTTTCCGGGTTCAAGGCCGTTCGCGGGTGCGCTTGCGTAGTTCGTGGTGAACGGCCAGCAACAGCGCGACCGGCAGCAGAAAGCCGATCAGGAACGGGGCCAGTGTCAGCAGCCGCTCGAACCAGCCCACTTCCGCCGTCATGGTGTTCCAGACCGTCGCGACCAGCGGTAGGAGGGTGAACAGCAGGGTAGGGAGGAGAAACCAGAGGCTGCCCTTGCCACCGGCCTTGGCCAGGCGCACCGAGAAATAGGACACCAGCGCGACCACCAGCGCCGACACGGCCCCCCAGGCCATGCCGAACAGGCCGGCAATGACGCCGCCGATCTGCGCGACGAGGAGCAGGGCGATCACCACGGTGATGAGCTGTCTGAGGGTCTTGTCGGTCATGGCGGACTCCATGGGGCGAGTGTGCGGTGAGGTGTGATGGGCGCGGTGTCAGCGCGGTTCCAGCCGGAAGCCCGGTCCCAGCGCCTCGCGGATCTCCTGCAGTGTGAGATGGCGCATGAAGGGATAGACGCCGGGCACGTTCTGGTTGCTCATGCAGGCCAGCAGGCGCACCCCGGGCTGCCGCTCGGAGCGCAGCCAGAACAGGGTCTTGTAATATATGTGGCTGGGCAGGTCGTCATCGGACAGGCCGACCCGCATCGGTGCGAGAGGAAACATCGGCGCGACAGGGGACATCGAGGCGAGGGCGTCGGCGATGGTGCCGATGCCGTGGCCGACCCGGGTGATGCGAAACGTGTCCGGGGCCACGGTCTGCGGAGAGTCGCTGACCGTGTCGATCTCGAACACGCAGAACGGGTCATATTCCCGCACCCCGTTGCGCGCGACGGGCTGACCGTATTGCAGGCGCACGCTGGCGGATTCGGGGGGAATGGTCAGCGCCGCGAGCAGGTCCAGGTGGCCGTAATCGGGTTCGGGCGCCGCGCCGGGCTGGCCGGCACAGCCGGCCAGGAAGAGGAGGGCGATGAGGGTGTAGCGCATGAGCATCGTCAGACCGGGTCGGTAGGAATGGAATTACTGGGTATCATCGCGCCATGTCACGAAAAACCCCAGTCGAAGTTTCGGATGGTGCCCGCGTGCGCCTGGATAAATGGCTCTGGGCGGCGCGTTTCTACAAGACTCGCGCGCTGGCCCATGAGGCGATCGTCGCTGGCCGCGTGCGCGTCGGGGGCGAGCGGGTGAAGCCGAGCCGGGACGTGCGGGTCGACGACATGCTGACATTGTCCCTCCAGGATGACGAATGGGTGGTCAGGGTGTGCCGGCTGTCGGAACGACGCGGCCCCGCCAGCGAGGCGCGGCAACTCTATGCCGAAACCGGGGAGAGCCTGGCCGCCCGCCTGGCCGCCATCGAACAACGGCGCCTGATGCGCGAACCCGGCAGCGCCATTCGGGGGCGGCCGAGCAAGAAGGACATGCGCCTAATCCATCGTTTCACCGAATCACACTGAAATCAGCCAGGATACGTTTATGGAACATCTCGACTGCATCGTCATCGGCGGCGGCGCCAGCGGCCTGGTCAGCGCGGCGCGCATGGCGCGCGATGGCCGTTCGGTGCGGGTGCTGGAAGCGGAAGACCGCCTGGGCGGCTGCATCCGTTCCTGGCGGCCGCGCGACGATTTCTGGCTGGAACTCGGCGCCCACACCGCCTACAACTCCTATGCCCCCTTGCTGGAAGCGCTGGACGAACGTGGCCGCCTGGACGACCTGCTGCCGCGCGAGAAGGTGGGCTATCGTTTCGTCGAGGCGGATGGCCGTTTGAGCTCGCCGCTGGCGCGGCTGAATGTTTTCGAAGCCGCTTTCAGCCTGCCGCTCGGCCTGTTCAAGGCCAAGGCCGGGCGGAGTGTCGGCGAGTGGTTCTCCGGTCTGCTCGGGCGCGGCAACTACCAGCGCTTGCTGGCGCCGGCTTTCGCCGCCGTGCTGTCGCAACGCGCCGACGATTTTCCCGCCGCCTGGCTGTTCCGGAAAAAGCCGCGGATGAAGCGAGCGCCGCGCAAATTCACCTTCACCGGCGGGTTGCAGGGCCTGCTCGAGGCGTTGGCGGAGGACGCCCCCTTCTCGCTGCGGACTGGCGCCCGGGTGGGCGCGATCACCCGGGAAGGCGCGGGTTTCCGGGTCGAGGTCGGCGATGGTGCGCTGAGTTGCGCGCAACTCGTGTTGGCGGTGCCGGTCGATGTGGCGGCGACGCTGTTGCGCGACCTGTATCCCGAGGTGGCGCGGCGCCTGGCGCGCTTCCCCATGTCCGCCAGCGAAGCGATGGGCGTGGTGTTGCCCGCCGCCCGAACCGCGCTGCCGCCCCTGGCCGGGATGATCGGCGCCGACGACAGCTTCTGGTCCGTGGTCACGCGCGACCCGGTGCCGCACCAGACCCTGCGTGGCTACACCTTCCATTTTCGACCCGGCAGGCTCGATGCCGCCGCCAAGCGGGCGCGCATCGCCGAAGTGCTGGGCGCGCGGCCGGAAGACTTCCTGCATGTCGCGGAAGCGGTCAACCGTCTCCCCGCCGCCGGCGTCGAGCATGTCGCCCTGGCTGAGGAAGTGCTGGACCTGCTGGCGCGGGAACCGCTCGCCCTGGTCGGCAACTATCTCAACGGCCTGTCCATCGGCGACTGCGCGGAACGCGCCGTGATCGAAACCCGGCGCCTGTTGAACTTGAAAGGATGAAGCCATGACCCGTGTACTGATTCCCTTGGCCCCCGGTTTCGAGGATCTTGAAGCCGTGACCCTGATCGACCTGCTCCGCCGCGCCGGCATCGAGGTGGTGACCGCGGGCCTGCATGCCGGCTTGATCCAGGGGGCACGCGGCGTGCGGGTGCAGCCGGATGCCCTGCTGGACGAGGTGATGGAGGCCGATTTCGACATGATCGCGCTGCCCGGCGGCATGCCCGGCGCCGAACACCTGAAGAACGACGCGCGGGTGCAGGCCGTGTTGCGTCGGCTGGGCGCCGCCGGGAAATACACCGCCGCGATCTGCGCCGCGCCCATCGCCCTGGCGGCGGCGGGGCTGCTGGACGGCAAGCGCGCCACCAGTTATCCCGGCTTCGTGGAAAAGCTGGGCCTGGCGCACACCACCTGCCTGAATGATCCGGTGGTGGTGGATGGCAAGGTTGCCACTTCGCGCGGGCCGGGCACGGCCATGGATTTCGCGCTGGCCCTGATCGAACTGCTGGCCGGACGCGACACGCGCGACCAGGTGGAAGCCGGTCTGGTCCGCCCCTGATACGTATTCAACCGAGGAGATGACGATGCTTATCCGTGAAGTGCTCAACATCAAGGGCGATTGCGCCAACTACGCCATCGAACCCGACGCTCCCATCACCGAGGCCGCGAAACGCATGGTGGAAAACGATGTCGGCTCCCTGCTGGTCATCCGCGATGGCGATCTGGTCGGCTTCATCAGCGAACGCGACATCCTGCGTGGCATGCACGCGCACGGCAACGCGCTGGCCGCGATCAAGGTCAGCGCCCTGATGGAAAAGGAACCGGTGCTGGCCAATCTGGATGACAGCGTCGATTACGCCCGTGATGCCATGACCAAGAGCCGCATCAGCCACCTCATCGTGATGGACGAGGGCAAGGTGGTGGGCGTGATCTCCTTCCATGACGTGGCCCGTGCCTGCCTGAAGGAAGCCAACTTCGAAAATACCTTGCTCAAGCGCTACATCAAGAACTGGCCGGAGTGAGGCGAGGTAATACCCGACAAAACAGGTTATATATATCCATTGACAGATTTCGCATGACGGGAATCCGTCTACAGTGGACTTCATAACAAGAATAACTCTCATCCTTATAGGAGAACGTCATGAAGACCACTCTCTCGCTGATTACCCTGAGTATCGCCCTCCATGCCGGCCCGTCGGCCAGCGCGGACACCGATGCCTGGCCGGGGACCCTGTATCGCAACGGCGGCCACTTCGGCCTGACCAGCAGCGACGCACAACTGGAGCAGGCCCCACAGGAACCGGTGCAATACATCATCGCCGGCGCCCCCAGTAGTGAAGCCGGCGAGCCACAAGCCCAGCCCGCGCCTCCCTGGAGCGGCACGCTGTATCGCAATGGAGGCCACTTCGGCGGGGCCACCAGCGATGAGCCACTGGAAGGCAATCGCTGACCAGTAAGGCGGGGTACCCCATCGCCCGGCTGTGGCAGGCCGGGCGGGTTGCGACAAACGCCGCTGTCACCTTTCCTACAACAACCCGGCGGGCTCCAACGAAATCAACGATTTGAAGCTGGCACAGAGATTGCGGAGGGTGCCATGTCCCTCCCGTCACCCCAACCGGAACGTGCCATGAAGCCCACGCAAATCGCCGAATTGCTCAACGAACCGGCCTGTACCCACAACGCCAAGTCGAAATCCGGCTGCGCCCGTCCCAAACCCGGAGCCACCGCCGGCGGCTGCGCCTTCGACGGCGCCCAGATCGCGCTGCTGCCGATCGCCGACGTCGCCCACATCGTCCACGGCCCCATCGCCTGCGCCGGTTCCTCCTGGGACAACCGCGGCACCCGCTCCAGCGGCCCGACCCTCTACAAGATCGGCATGACCACCGACCTGACCGAGCAGGACGTGATCATGGGACGCGGCGAAAAGCGCCTGTTCCACGCTATCAAGCAGGCCATCGACAGCCACGCCCCCGCCGCCGTGTTCGTCTACAACACCTGCGTGCCGGCGCTGACCGGCGACGACCTCGACGCGGTGTGCAAATCCGCCGCCGAACGCTGGGGCACGCCGGTGGTGCCGGTGGATTGCGCCGGCTTCTACGGCACCAAGAACCTGGGCAACCGCATCGCCGGGGAAGCCATGTTCAAGCACGTCATCGGCACCCGCGAGCCTGAGCCGGTGCCGGCCGTGGCGCAGCGCCCCGGCATCACCGTGCATGACGTCAACCTGATCGGCGAATACAACATCGCCGGCGAGTTCTGGCATGTCCTGCCGCTGTTCGACGAGTTGGGACTGCGCATCCTCGGCTCGCTCTCCGGCGACGCCCGCTTCCATGAAGTGCAGACCATGCACCGCGCCGAAGTCAGCATGGTGGTGTGCGCCAAGGCCCTGCTCAACGTCGCCCGAAAACTGGAAACAAAGCACCAGGTACCCTTCTTCGAGGGCAGTTTCTACGGTGTCACCGACACCTCGAATGCCTTCCGCGACTTTGCCCGCGTCATCGATGATCCGTCGCTAACCGAGCGCACCGAGGCACTGATCGCGCGCGAAGAGGCAGCCATCGATGCCGCCCTGGAACCCTGGCGATCACGCCTGCGTGGCAAGCGCGTGCTGCTCTACACCGGCGGCGTCAAATCCTGGTCCATCGTCTCCGCCCTGCAGGATCTGGGGCTGGAGGTGGTTGCCACCGGCACCAACAAATCCACCGAGGAAGACAAGGCGCGCATCCGCGAGATCATGGGCGAGAAGACCAAGATGATCACCGACGGCAGCCCCAAGGCCCTGCTCGGCGTGGTCAGGGAATACCGCGCCGACATCCTCATCGCCGGTGGCCGCAACATGTACACCGCCCTGAAGGCGCGCATCCCCTTCCTCGACATCAACCAGGAACGCGAATTCGGCTACGAGGGCTACACCGGCATGCTGGAACTCGCCCGCCAACTGGCACTGACCCTGCAAAGCCCGGTGTGGGAATCGGTGCGGAAGCCGGCGCCGTGGCAGAAGAACGACGCACCGGTGATGGCCCTGGCAGCAGGGTGAGCCAGGCCCGGAGCGGGAAGATGGCGTGACCCGGGCAGCATCGGCCATGGCTGGCAGGGTGGAAACGAACGGCAGCTTGTGGGCATCCGGGTGACACGCGGGTTTGCCTGAGCAGCGCGCGGGCGCATTACACTTCCGCGCTCACGCGCCGCCTTCCCGGGCGCGCTCCCCGCAAGGAATTCGCACCATGTCAGCCAACAGCCCGTATTTCAACTATCTCGTCGAACTGCTCAAGAACATGCTGGACAAGGGCGCTTCGGACCTGTTCGTGACCGTCGGCTCGCCGCCGGCGGTCAAGATCAACGGCGTCATGACCCTGTTCAACGCCAAGCCCATCAGCCGCGAGCAGGCCGAAGAGATCCTGCGCGCGGTCATGAACGACAAGCAGCAAGCCGAATTCAGTGATACCCGGGAATGCAACTTCGCGCTCTCGCTCGATGGCATCGGCCGCTTTCGGGTCAACGCGTTCGTGCAGCGCAATTCCGTCGGCCTGGTGGCGCGTCACATCAATACCGAAGTGCCGACGATGAAGCAGCTCAACCTGCCGGCGACCCTGGGCAAACTGGTGCTGGAAAAGCGCGGCCTGATCCTGATGGTCGGCGGCACCGGTTCAGGCAAATCCACCAGCCTGGCGGCGATGCTGGATCACCGCAACGAAAATTCGCGTGGCCACATCATCACCATCGAAGATCCCATCGAGTTCATGCACCCGCACAAGAAGTGCCTGGTCATGCAGCGCGAAGTCGGGGTCGACACGGACAGCTGGTTCGCCGCCCTGAAGAACACCCTGCGCCAGGCGCCGGATGTGATCCTGATCGGCGAGATCCGCGACCGGGAAACCATGGAATACGCCATCTCCTTCGCCGAAACCGGCCATCTCTGCCTGGCCACGCTGCATGCCAACAACGCAAACCAGGCGCTGGACCGCATCATCAACTTCTTCAGCATGGACCGACGTCCACAACTCCTGATGGACCTCTCGCTCAACCTGCGCGGAATCATCTCGCAGCGCCTGATTCCCAGTATTGACGGTGGCCGAGTCCCGGCCATCGAGATTCTGCAGAACAGCCCCCTGGTCTCCAATCTCATCCATAAAGGCCAGGTGCACGAACTCAAGCCAATCATGGCCAAGTCGCGCGACATGGGCATGTGCACCTTCGACCAGGCGCTGTATGAACTGTGTGCCTCCGGGCAGGTCCAGGCGGAAACCGCCCTGCGCTTCGCCGATTCCCAGAATGAACTGCGCCTGATGCTGAAGAACCTGGAGCGCCGCCCGCTGCCCAGCGAAGACGACAAAAGCGACGACGACAGCGGCTTGTCCATCGTTTGATCCCTCCCCGTAGGGCGGATAAGCGGCTTCATCGCGCCTTCCGCCAGGGGGGTGTCGCAATGCGCCGGCAAAAGGCCACCGGCTTCTCCGACCCGCGCGTGCTTCGGGTGAACCGTACCGGGATCGAGTAGTTCGGACGCCGGCCAGCGTGCGTCTGCTGGTGGCAATTTGATAAGGCTCAACCCCTGGGTACGGTTCAACGGTTTCTCCTGGTGACGGGCGTAACGTGGAGGGCCCGTCTTCCAGGGAATGCACCATGACAGTGAAGAACAATGTTTCGATGGCCGTCCTCGCCTTGCTTGCCGGTGGACTCAGTTGTGCAATCGCCGCGGAACCCATCCAGGGCGATCCGGCCAGGGCTGTGGATATCGTGACGACTGCCTGTGCATCCTGCCACGGACAGGACGGCAACAGCCCGGTACCCAGTTTCCCGAAACTGGCGGGGCAGTCGGCCAGGTATCTGTTGCGTGAAATGCAGGCGTTCAAGGCGGAGCATCGACTCAGTGAAATGATGAGCCCCTTTCTCGCCAATCTGTCCGAACAGGACATGGCCAACCTGGCGCTCTATTTCGCCGCCCAGCAACCCAGCCCTGGCGTGGTCACCAAGCCGGAATTGCTGGCGCTGGGCAAGCGGATCTATCTCGACGGTAACTCGGACAGCGGCGTGCCTTCCTGTGAGGGTTGTCACGAAGAGAATGGCGCCGGTTCGGACCGTAACCCGCGTATTGCCGGACAGAATGTCGAATACACGCTGGCACAGATCCACCTCTACGCGGATCACGTGCGCAAGAACGGCAAGCGGGTGATGCGCATCGTCGCCGAGCGCATGACCGACCTCGAGGCCGAGGCCGTCGCCCAGTATCTGGCCAGTCTGAAATAAACCCTCGCAAGGATGCGTCCCATGAAATTCGCCACGATCCTCATCGCGCTCGGCGTCATCGTCGTGCCGCACGCCATTGCCGAAACCTCCGTCTTGCCCCGTGCCGCCGGCATCGAGTCGACACACTATTCATGGAACGAGCAGGACCAGGAGTTGGTGCGTCTGCTCAAGTGCACGGGGGACAAGGAGCGTGGGCAGGTGGCCTACGAGGTGTGCCGCGGCTGCCATAAAAACCACGCCGAGGGCCGCCCCGATGCCGGCTACCCGCAACTCGCGGGACAGCACGTTTCGGTGCTGATCAAGCAGATGGCGGATGTGCGCCGGGGGCTCAGGGACAATCCGCGCATGCATCCGTTCATCGAAGCGTCCTCCGTGCCCCTGGACGAGATACCGGATATGGCGGCCTATCTGCATAGCCTGCCGGTGCCGACCAGCAACCGCAAGGGAGCGGGTGGTGATCTGGCGCGGGGCAGGGCCTTGTATGACAAGGATTGCGCTGCCTGTCATGGCGATGCGGGGGAGGGGGATGCCGCCAAGTTCTACCCCAAGGTGGCCAGCCAGCATTACCCCTACCTGTATCGCGAAACCCTCGACATTCGCGACATGATGCGGCGTAACGCCAACCCCAAAATGGTCAGAGTGTTGCAGGGGTATGGCGATGAGGATGTCGAAGCGGTCAGCGACTACATGTCACGCCTGCTCCCGATCAAGGATTGAGCCAGCGGCCCGGACTGCCCCCGGCGATCAGCATCGATAACAAAGGACCGGCCTCCCTTCGGCGGCCGGGCCAAGCACCTGTTCCCGGAAGGCTCAGGTGGGGGAGCGCATCAATCAGGCTGAATCAGGCGCAGACCGCGCGAAGGCCTTTTCCGGTTCCGTCGCTGGTCCGGTCTCGCCCCAGTAGGGGAGAGTTTGCGCAACTCGGCGCTTCACCTCGGCGTGAATGACATTCCCATCCAGACCGAAATCGAGTTGGCGAACAGGGATACTGCACGGACGATGACGGATTTCCACTGGCATGACGATCTGGCTAATCAGAAACAGTGACGGTCAGCATGGTGGCTGCATGAGAAGTGAATCAGCTCAACCGTCTGCATCACCGTACTGAGCGGCATCATCGCGCAGCATCGGGATTGATGGATGGGTTGGGCCTCAAGGCGTACCGGCCGATGATTGATGCAGCAATATCGCGGTGGACTGATGTTGACGGATGAAAATGAATTTCCGTCTGGTGCAGCGGCCACTGCCCTGCACTACGAATGAGAAACACAACTTCCGCTTCTACAGTCTCGATGCCCAGGGACGAATGACTGTCTGGCGCGTCTTCTTGGCACCAAACGTCAATATTGGCTTCTGTGAGGTGATGTCGCCACGCGTAGCCGTAATAACCGCTCTCACCGTCCGCGTTCCACCCAAGGCGCAAGCGATTGCGAAGAGATTGCTTCGTTACCCCGACATAGATTGGTTTCTCATCAATACTCACAATGTACAGCTTCGGCTTCTTTGATGTGGCAATGCCAGAGAATCTCGCTGTGCCCTTCTGGCACTGAACCGCGAAGGACGCCGATGTAAAACTCAATTTGTATCGCTCTGGGCCGGAGATGCGCATGGGTTGAGGTCCAACCATTAGTTAGAAGGGCATGGAGACAGTCAGCGAAGCCGGTTGCTGGAGCGTCCCTCTCGTAGTGTTTGTCAGATGGCGCCGGCAAGAGGCCGCCGGCTTTTCCGGCCTACCACATCAGGTCATCCGGAATCTGATAGTCCGCGTAGGGGTCGTCCGCGTCGATCTCGGTGTGGGTCTGGTTGACCCGGACAACGAGGGAGGCGTCGCGCTCGGCGATCTTGTCGGCGATGACCCTGGGTACGAGTTCGGTGGTGCCGCTCTGGCGGACGATGACCAGACGGCCGGCGACCAGGTGCGCCTGGACTTCGGCGGAGACATAGATGTGGTCGATCTTGTTGCCGTGGGTGAAGTGGTAGGCGATGTCGCCCTTACCCTTGTTCTGGCGGTTTTGCCGCACCATCTGGGCGATCTGCGCTTCGATGGCCTTCTGGGTAGCGGCTGCGTCGCGCTGGGCGTTGAGCTCCCGGGCGCGTTCGGCTTGCTTGCGCTGCATGTCGAGCGCGGCCTGGCGCGCTTCATCGACCGTTTGCTCGCCGGTCTGGCGCGCGATCTTTTTCTGTCTGCTCTTGTCGTGGTTGGCCTGTTTGACCTTGCTCTTGTCGACCAGGCCGGCTTTCAACAATTGTTCCGCGAATGACGCCATCCGTGCTGCTCCGAAAATGGGGGCCGCCCACCCGGAATGAGGTGCCGGCGGCGGGTAGGGCGGCAGGATAGCAAAAGTCGGGTCGGTGGAAGCGCGATCGTCGTCTTGCCGGTGGCGGGCACCCGCTCCGGATTGTCGGGCATCCCCATCCTCGCCCACGCTTGTCGCCTTTGCGACAAAGCCACACCCGGCTCACTTACTGAAATATCAAGGCCTTACCCCTGGCATGCGGATTGCGAAGGATGGCTCATCCTCCACTCTCGTCGTTCCCGTCGCCATGGCCGAGATCATCAAACGCAACAAGGCGCTTGCCGTCAGCCCGCTGAAAGTCAGCCAGCCGGTGGGCGCGTCGCTGGCTTTCCTGGGGATCGACCGGGCGGTGCCGATGCTGCATGGCTCGCAGGGCTGCACGGCTTTCGGCAAGGTGTTCTTCGTGCGCCATTTCCGCGAGCCGATTCCCCTGCAGACGACGGCGATGGATCAGGTCTCCACGGTGATGAACGCCGATGACAACGTGATCCAGGGGCTGGCCACCCTCGCGGAGAAGAGCAGGCCGGCGTTGATCGGGCTGCCGACCACGGGGCTGTCGGAAACCCAGGGTACGGACATCCATGGTCTGGTGCGCACCTTCCGCCAGGCGCATCCCGAATACGACGGCATTCCGGTGGTGGCGGTGAACACGCCGGATTTCACCGGTTGCCTGGAGTCGGGCTATGCGCTGGCGGTGAAGGCGATGATCGACACGCTGGTGCCTGTCGCCACGGCCGCCGCCACCCCGGCCGCCAGCAGGCGGGTCAATGTGCTGGCTGGTTCGCTGCTGACGCCGGGTGATCTCGAACACATCAAGGAACTGGTCGAGCAGTTCGGCCTGCAACCGGTGGTGCTGCCGGACATCGCGGATTCGCTCGATGGCCATCTCACCGACCAGGAGTCCAGCCCGCTGACGGTGGGGGGCACGCCGGTGGCGGCGTTCGCCACCCTGGGCGAGGCGGCGGCGACCCTGGTGATCGGCGCTTCGCTCGATGCCGCCGCCGACCTGCTCAAGACGCGCACCGGCGTGCCTGATTACCGCTTTCCCACGCTGATGGGACTGGAGGCGGTGGATGCCTTCGTCGACGCCCTGGCCCGGATCAGCGGCCGGCCGGTGCCGCCGAGGATCGAGCGCCAGCGCGCGCAGTTGCAGGACGCGATGGTGGACACCCATTTCATGCTCGGCTTCGCTCGTGTGGCCATCGCCGCCGATCCCGACCTGCTTTACGCCCTGGCGCATCTGGTCACCGGCATGGGCTGCGAGGTCAGCGCCGCCGTGTCGCCCGCGAAAGCGCTGATCCTGGACAAGGTGCCCGCGGCGCAGGTGAAACTGGGCGATCTGGAAGACCTGGAACAGGCCGCGCGCGAGCAGGGGGCCGATCTGCTCATCTGCAATTCCCACGCCGTCGAGACCGCGCGCCGCCTGGGCGTGCCCCTGCTGCGCGCCGGTTTCCCGCAATACGACCTGATCGGCGGCTACCAGAAGTCGTGGGTCGGTTATCGCGGCACCCGCCAGGCCCTGTTCGATCTCGCCAATCTGTTGGTCGAGCACGGCCACCATGAGGTGCCGGCGTACCGCTCGATCTACGCCAGCCGCCCGGGGGAAACGGATCATGCGACACCTGAAGCTCGTCCACTCCACTGACAGGGGGCCAGCCATGCGCGTGAAGATCGCCTTCGCCAGTTCCGACCGCCGCCTGGTGGATCAGCACTTCGGCGCCGCCGAAGCCTTCTGCCTGTATGAATTCGCCGAGGATGACGCCCGTCTGGTGGAAGTGGCCGAATTCCATGACAGCGATACCGCGATGGACGGCCACGAGGGCAAGCTGGCAAGCAAGATCGCCTTGCTCGAAGGCTGCGTCGCGGTCTATTGCAACGCGGTCGGCGCCTCCGCGATCAAGCAATTGCTCGCCGCCGGTATCCAGCCGATGAAGGTCGATGAAGGCGCGCAGATCGACGAATTGCTCTGTGGCCTCAACCAGAGCCTCAAGGACAGCCCGCCGCCATGGCTTGCGAAGCATCGCCAGCCCAGGGACGCGGATCGCTTTGCCGCGATGGAAGCCGAGGGGTGGTCGGAATGATCGAAGCCCGCGTCCGCGTCATCTCCACCAGCGAGGGCATGGCCTGGGTCACGTCCAGCGAGTCCTCCGGCTGCGCCGCCTGCCAGACCCAGGAGGGCTGCGCCATCTCCGGTCTCGGCAAATACCTCTCCCGCCGCCGCGGCGCGCTGGCGATCGCGCATCGCGGCGCGCAAGTGGGCGAGGAATTGCTGGTCTGCGTCGATGAAAGCGAACTCCTGCGCGCCGGCGCCTTGGCCTATCTCCTACCGGCCCTGCTCGCCGTGATCGGCGCCGCCCTGGCCGACGCGACCGGCGCCGGCAACCTGGCGGCGGTGATCGCCGCCGTCATCGGTTTTCTCGCCGGCCTGCTTGTCGCCCGCGTCCTGGCGCCGGCGCCGCGCATCGAAGCCCAAACCCTTCCCACCCCACCTATCCGATAACCCCCTGGAGAATCTCATGAGCGAAACCCTGGAACGCGACCCCGTGATGGAAACCGATTTCATCAAGGAGATGGTCAAGCAGATGCGCGCCCTGGACAGCTACGGCAGCTACGATGGCTGGACCGTGGAGCGCATCCTCGAACCCTACATCGTCACCAAGGAAATGCGCCGCCAGATTCCGGTGATCGGTGACCCCGACGAGCAGACCCTGGCGCGGGTGAAGGCGTTCTACAACGGCATCGCGGTGCTGATCGAGAAGGAATGCTGCCTGATGGCCGTGCCCATGGTCAACATCACCCACGAAGGCTTCGGCCGCGCGCTGATCACCGTCGGCAAGCTGGTGGTGATGGACCGCACCGTGCGCGACATCCATCGTTATGGCTACGACAGCTTTTCCAAAATGAAGGACGAGGCGGACAAATACCTGTCCGTGGCCCTGGAAATCATCGGCAAGTACCCGGAAGTGGCCGGGCTGTGACAGCTGCCACCGTGGAGCGCTCCCATGACTGAAGATGAACTGAAAGCTCTCGACCGCGAGGTCAAGAAACTCAAGCGCCAGGCCAGCGAATGGGCTTCCCAGTTGCACGACCTGGTGGAAGACAAACTCCCCGCCGGCTACCTGGAGATCCCGGGTATCGCCCAATCCACTTATGACGCCTGCCAGGCCTGGGCTGAAGCCAACGCCCGCCTGGTGGCTGCCCAGAAAGGTTGATCATGGAAGCCTATACCGCGCTGACCCGGGGCGGCCTGCCCTACACCCCCACCTTCGTGGTGGCGCTCGACCAGAAGACCTGCATCGGTTGCGGCCGCTGCTACAAGGTCTGTCCGCGCGACGTGTTCGAGCTGGTGGAACGCGACGAGGACGAACTGGACGAGGATCTCGATGACGACCAGATGAGCGTGATGTCGCTGAAGAACATGCTCGACTGCATCGGTTGCGGCTCCTGCGCCCGCGTCTGCCCGAAAGGCTGTCATACCCACGAGGCGCTGCCCGTCGCCGCCTGACCAACCCCTCAAAACCGGATCGATCATGCCCCGTCCCGCCAAACACGTATTCATCTGCAACCAAGCCCGTCCTCCCGGCCACCCGCGCGGTTCCTGCGCCGAAAAAGGCTGCCGCGAGGTCATGGACGAATTTCTCTACCAGTTCCAGCAGCGCCAATGCTTCGACAAGGTCGCGATCACCGCGACCGGCTGCATCGGCCCCTGCAGCACCGGCACCAATGTCCTGGTCTACCCGGAAGGCATCATGTATGGCGGTGTCAGGAAGGAAGACGTCAACGCCATCTTCGACGAGCATCTGCTCGGAGATCAGCCGGTCGAGCGCCTGAAGGTGCCCGCCGACCTCTGGTAATGGCGCACAGCGTGTTGCCCGACGAGCTGGTCGAGCTTGGCGTCAAGCTCTGCCTGGTGCTGGCCGAAGAGGCCCGCCGCTATGCGCCGGAGAAGGCCCCACCGATCCACCTGGACGAGGCCGAGTTCACCCGCGTGATCGACCCGGCCAACGGCCTGGCCGGTTACGAAGGGGTCTGGCGCGACGCCCGCGCCCAGAAGCGCGGCAGCCTGACCCTCAACAGCGACGGCAGCTATTGCGGCGAATTCGACCTGCTGGTCCTGCACCCGAGCAAGCCGCGCTGGTTCGTCGAGGCCGTCACCGTCTGGGGACGCGACGGCGTGGTGAAGGCGGAACCGCGACTGCTGGCGGCGGTATGACGAACAACAGGGCGGCATTCCCCGATGACATGCGCCTGCTGCTGGCGCACAAGCAGAAGACCAGCGCGCGCGTGCGATTCCTGCGTTTTTCGCACGGACTCACCGCGTTCCAGGCCCTGCCGACCCTGTCGACGGCGCTCGACGAGATGCCGCCCAGCACGGTCGAGATGCATCCGGGGGTCTACTTGCGCGCCGCCGAGCAGACCCTCGGGCTCGACCCTGGCGGCCTCGCCCTGGAAGCGGAATTCAACGCCGGTGTCGACACGCCGGAGGGGCTGGTGCGGGTGCGCCTGGCCACCTTCACGAGCATCGACCCACCCTTCGACATGGCCGAAGCCCTGGGTGGACGTTTCATCGCCATCACGGAAGCGCGCGGAATCAGCCCGGCTGAACTGGAACTGCTGCGCCAGGCTTACACCGTGCTGATGGGCTGAGCCCCTGCCATCCTTTTTCCCCGCAAGCCATCACGGAGCACGTTATGAATCCATTCAATCCGGGTGATCTGGTCTTCGCCAGCGTCGATCTTTATAACGACCCGATGGAAGACAGCGGCGAGAGCGCCATTCCGGGCATCGCCGCGAACGAACTCCTTGCCGCCGCCGGTGCCCGTGGTGTCGTGGTCAACGCCGGACATGTCGAGGCCGATCCGAAACAGGCTATCTATCTGGTCCGCTTCGAAACCGCCGTCGGTGGCACCCTGGGCGAGCCGATCGGCTGCCTGGCCGAGGAACTCTGCCAGGACGTTGCCTAGCAACCTGCCGGGTTCATTTCCCCACGCGCAGCGCATTCCGGCTGGCACCTGAATGCGCTGCCGCGCGCTTTGCGCGTCGCCTTGATGCGCGCCACCACGGTGCCCGCGAAGGTCACGGGCCATGCCTCCCGGCACCGCGCCCTTCCAAAATCGGACGCCTTTGTAGCAAATCCAACCATGGCCGCGCGAACGTGCTGTTGTCGACGTGGGTTGGGCGCGTAAACACGGGGCCTGTCCTTTGATATCAGTGGGATAGGTGCGTTGCGCGGGTGGCATGAGGCTTGCGAAAGATCGCTTGTCCTCCACTCCGACCCACCACCATGATCCGCCATATCATCATCGACGACACCACGCTGCGCGATGGCGAACAGTCCGCCGGGGTGGCCTTCACCCTCGACGAAAAGCTGGATATCGCCCGCCGCCTGGCGGCGATGGGGGTGCCCGAGCTGGAAGTGGGTATCCCGGCGATGGGCGGGCGCGAATGCGAGAGCATCCAGGCGGTCAGCCAGCTTGGCCTGGCCGCGAAACTGGTGGTCTGGAGCCGGATGCGCGGCGGTGACATCGAAGCCTGCCGCAACCTCAAGGTGGATCTGATCGACCTCTCCATTTCCGTCTCGGACATCCATCTCGCCAGGAAGCTGAGCAAGGACCGCGAGTGGGTGCTGGCCAGCATCCGTGAGCAGGTGCCGCGGGCGCTGGACCTGGGCCTGGAGGTCATCGTCGGCTGTGAGGATGCCTCGCGCGCCGATCTGGAGTTCCTGATGCGGGTGGCGGAAGCGGCGGAGCAGGCCGGGGCGCGCCGGCTGCGTTACGCCGACACCCTGGGCGTGATGGAGCCGTTCGGCGTGCATCAGGCCATCGCCAGCCTGCGTTCCGTCTGCGATCTGGAGATCGAGATGCATGCGCACGACGATCTCGGCCTGGCCACCGCCAACACCCTGGCCGCCTGTCGCGCCGGCGCCACGCATGTCAACACCACGGTCAACGGTCTTGGCGAGCGTGCCGGCAATGCGCCGCTGGAAGAAGTGGCGCTGGGGCTGAACAAACTCTATGGCATGACCACCGGGGTCGATCTCTCCCTGTTTCCCGCCTTGTCGGACGCCGTCGCCGACGCTTCCGGTCGGCCGGTGGCCTGGCAGAAAAGCGTGGTCGGGGCCGGCGTCTTCACCCATGAGGCCGGCATCCATGTCGATGGCCTGTTGAAGGATCCCGACACCTACCAGAGCTTCGACCCGCGCGAGGTCGGACGCAGCCACAGCCTGGTGGTCGGCAAGCATTCCGGCGCCCACGGCATCATGAATGCCTATGCGCGCATGGGCCTCTCCCTCAGCCCGGCCGAGGCGCGCGAATTGCTGCCGGACATCCGCGCCTTCGCCGAACGCGCCAAGCGCTCACCGGCGGATCACGAATTGCTGTTCCTCTACCAGCGCCTGATCAGCCGTGTCTCGGCCGGCGCGGTGCACTGAGGCGATGGCGATGAACGCGAACACCGGAATGTCGATCGATGCCGCGAGCGCCGCATCGGCGCGGCCGGCGGGGCTGCTCACGCTGCTGCGGGAAGACGTGGCCTGCGTGTTCCAGCGCGACCCGGCGGCGCGCTCCCGCTTCGAGGTGCTCACCACCTATCCCGGTGTTCACGCCATCCTGATGCAGCGCCTCGCGCATCGGCTCTGGCGGGCCGGCCTGCGTTATCCGGCGCGGCTGCTGTCCTGGCTGGCGCGCTTGCTCACCAACATCGACATCCACCCCGGCGCCACCCTGGGCCGGCGTTTCTTCATCGATCACGGCGCCGGTGTGGTGATTGGCGAGACCGCCGAGATCGGCGACGACGTCACCCTCTATCACGGCGTCACCCTGGGCGGCACCACCTGGAACAAGGGCAAGCGCCATCCCACCCTCGGCAATGGCGTGGTGATCGGCGCCGGCGCCAAGGTGCTGGGCGCCATCACCCTCGGCGAACGCGTGCGGGTGGGCGCCAACTCGGTGGTGGTCAAGGACGTGCCGGCGCATCGCACCGTGGTCGGCATTCCCGGCAGGGTGGTGCTGCGCTCCGATGAAAGCGATTCCGGCGCGCTCGGCATCAATCTCGACCACCACCTGATTCCCGACCCGGTCGGCCGCGCCATCGCCTGCCTGATGGAGCGGATCGAAGTGCTTGAACACACCCTGCGCGCCCGTGGCGAACAGGTGGACAGCCAGTGCGGGACCTGCGAAGCGGATGACCTCTGCGGCGCCCAGGTCGCGCATGTCATGAAACGTCAGCCATAAGAAAGCGGGAGGCCACCATGGACTTGATGCAATTCGACCAGACCACGCTCTATTTCGACGACCCCCTCTCGCTCGAGATCGAGCAGCTGCTGCGCCAGGCCGGTGAGGCCTACGGCGAGGCCGAGGCGGAAACCCTGCTGCTGCGCGCCTATTTCCTGGCGCCGGAACAGTTGATGGTGCTGGTCGCGCTGTACCGCTACTACTTCTACCAGCACCGACTGGAAGACGCCCTGCTGGTAGCCGACCGCGCGCTCGACGTGGCGGGGCGCCGGCTCGATCTTCCCGCCCGCTGGCGCGACCTGCATCCGGAACACATCGGCCATGCCGTGCTGCGCTCGATGGGCCTGCTGCGCTTCTACCTGATGGTGCTGAAGGCCGCCGGCTACATCCAGCTGCGCCTGGGCAACACTGAAGGCGGCCAGGCCATGCTGGAAAAGCTCGGCGAACTGGACAGCCACGACCGCCTCGGCGGCAAGGCGCTGCTGGACCTGGTCCGTGAAGAACAGGAGGTGGAAGCATGAACGCCACGTCGAATCCAGCGCATCGCACCCCCCTTTCCCCAAGAGGGGAAGCCCAATTCACCCACCCAAAGGAATCATCATGGACGACCTGACCCTGGACGAAGCCCTGGACGAGCTGGAATCCGCCGAGGATTTCCTCAACTACTTCGGCGTACCTTTCGACGCTTCGGTGGTGCACGTCAACCGCCTGCACATTCTTCAGCGCTACCACAACTACCTGGCCCAGGCGGGCGAGCCGCCGGTCTCCGAGGACGCCCGGCGCGCCGTCTACACCCGCCTGCTCACCCAGGCCTACCAGGATTTCGTCGCATCCGACGCGCTCACCGAGAAGGTGTTCAAGGTGTTCCGCATGCACGAGCCGCAGACCGCCTTCGTGCCCCTGTCCTCGATCACGCTCGCCGCGGCGCCGGCGGCCCCCGTGGCGGGAGGGTGCGGTTGTGGCGGCAGCGGCGCCTGCCACAGTTCGGAGGCGGCCCTGCGCGGCTGATCCGGAATGGACTCCCTCCCACGCTCATTTCATTCGCTGCCCCCCAAGGGGGCGGGCCAGTCCCTCGGGACGACCCTTCGGAACTGACATGGAACAACGATTCGACTTCGGCGAGGCCGTGCGGCTGACGCGCAATGTCCGCAACGACGGCACCTTTCCCGGCCTGGAGGTGGGCAATCTGCTGATCCGGCGCGGTAGCGTCGGCTACGTGATGAACGTCGGCACCTTTCTCCAGGATCAGATCATCTACACGGTCAACTTTCTCGACCAGGGCCGTGTCGTGGGTTGTCGCGACGAGGAGTTGATTTCGGCCGCCGCACCTTGGGTGGAGAGCCGCTTCGAAACCCGTGAAAAGGTGAAGGCCAGGATCGCGCTGTCGATCCGCGGTGAAGTGGTGGTCGAAGCCGGCGCCAGCGGCGAAATCTTCAAGGTGCTGCGTGACCTGCCTGCGGAGGGGGCCGCAGTCGTGCAATACCACGTGCATTTTCCCGGCGGCCACCTGTTGCAGGTGCCGGAATCCCTGCTCGACAGCCCGGAGGAGGGCGCATCCCATGTCTGAACCCGCCACGCTGGCCTATCTCGAACTGAAAACCGCGCAGACCCTGTTCGGCAAGGCGCCGAGCGAACTCGCCGAGGCCGAGCGCGAGAAGGTGCGCCATCTGGCTGACCGCCAGCATGGTCTGGAAGCGCGCGTGCTCCGCTCGCCGGAAGCGCGCGATACCGTGGTGCCGGAGGCGAGCCTGCAGGCCGCGCTGGAGGAAATCCGCAAGCGCTATCCGGAAGCGGACGAGTTCAGCGCCGACCTGGCGCGCAACGGACTCGACCCGGAGGCTTACCTGCAGGCGCTGGAGCGTGAGTTGAGGGTCGAGGCCGTCCTGGAAAAAGTGGGCAGTCGCGCCTCGCGGGTCTCCGAAATCGACGTTGAACTCTATTACCAGTATCACCCGGACCAGTTCCGCCGCGAGGAAACTCGGCGCGCACGGCACATCCTGGTGACCCTCAACCCGGATCTGGCGGAAAACACCCCCGAAGTCTCGCGTGGCCGCATCGATGCCATCGCCGCGCGCCTGGCCAAGGACCCGAAGCGCTTCGAGGAACAGGCGCTGAAACACTCCGAGTGCCCCACCGCCCTGCAGGGCGGCCTGCTCGGCGACATGCCGCGCGGCAAGCTCTATCCGGAGCTCGACGCCGCCCTGTTCGCCATGGTGGTCGGCCAGATCAGCGGCGTGCTGGAGTCGCCGCTGGGCTACCACCTGCTCCTGTGCGAGGCCATCCAGCCCGCGCGCGTACTGAAACTCGAACAGGCGCGCGGCCCGATCCGCGCCATGCTGGAGCAGAACCGCAGACGGATTTGCCAACAGGCCTGGATGAAGCAGTTGCAAGCGGTCTGATCATGCTGCTCAGCCGTGCCAGCCAATACACGCTGCAGGCCCTGATCTATCTGGCGCGGCAGCCAGCGGGGCGGATGGTCATGGTGAAGGACATCGCCGATGCGCTCGGTCTGCCCATGTTCTACCTGGCCAAGCTGATCCAGCCGCCGGCCCGCGCCGGCTGGCTGACCACCGCGCGCGGCCGCGGCGGCGGCGTCAGGCTGAGCCCGGGCGCCGAGTCGGTCACCTTGTTCGACATCCTGCGACTCACCGACGGCCACCGCGTCGGCGTCGAATGTCTGCTCGGCTTCAAGGCGTGCGAGGACGAAACCGCCTGTGTCCTGCACTGCCAGTGGAAGCCGATCAAACAGGAACTCAGTGAGGGTCTTGGCCGGCACAGCCTGGAAGAGCTGGCGCGCGGCGCACTGCCGCCGTGGTTGCTGACGGCTCGGGGGAATGATCCTGGCAGCCCGTTTCCATGATGATTGCTTCTGATCAGCGCTCGCCCAGCGCCAGCAGGGCCAGGGCCTGCGCTTCGCAGGCGGCGCGGACCGAGTTGTCCAGGGCATGCAGCCAGCGGTCGGGGATCGCTTCCAGGCCGTAGAGCGCCCCCGCCAGCATGCCAGCGATGGCGCCGGTGGTGTCGGCGTCGCCACCGCGGTTGACCACGTCGATCAGGCAGTCCTCGAAACAGTCGCTGTCGAACAGGGCCTGAAACACGGCCTGCACGGTTTCGACGATATAGCCGCTGGGGTTCTGCCGCTGGCGGGTGGCCCGGAAGGTGAATTCGGGATGCGCGCTGGCGAGCGGATGGGCACGGCCATGCAGCAGGTCGAGTTTGTCGGCGCCGAGCAGGGTGTCACGCACCATCAGGGCCAGGGCTTCCGTGGCGGCGTCGGACAGGGGGTTGTTGTGGGTGATGTGGGCCTGGGCGCGGCAGGCGGCGCGGACCTCTTCCTCCGTGCCGCGCAGGGTGGCCAGGGCCACCGGCAGCACCCGCATGGCGGCGCCGTTGCCGGCGTCGTGGGCGCTCGGTGGCATCCTCGGGTCGCCGGTCTTGCGATAGGCGAGCAGACCGCGACGCACGGTGGCACCGATGTCCACCGGCTTGCCGCGCATCCAGTGGTCGAAGGCCCGGGCGGCGGCGTGGGCATCGACCCGGCCCGTCGCGAGTATGGACTCCCCCAGGGCCAGCGCCATGGTCGTATCGTCGGTGACCTGGCCGGCCTGCAACCGCAGCCAGCCGCCGCCGGCGATATTGCGGTGAACGCCGTGTTGTGCCGCGATCTCGCGCGGGGTCATGAATTCGACCGTGGCGCCGAGGGCATCGCCGAGGGCAAGGCCGAGATAGGCGGCGATGGCGCGGTCTTGCGCCACATTCAGCACCGCGCCGCGGCCTCGGCCAGGGCGCCAGGCGCGCCGTTCAGTTCTCGGGGCCGAAGCATTTCGCGTAATCCGCGCACACTGCACAGGAGGGCGCGCGGCAGACGTAGACGCCGGTGCGCTCGCACAGCTGCTTGTAGAGGAATTTCTTCCATTTCATGTCGCGCTGGTTGAGCGCGGACAGGCCGGGGAAATTGTCGGCCATGAGTTTGGTCAGGTCGACGCGTGACCAGAGCCCCAGGTCTTGCCAGAGGTGGTCGCCGCCCATGCAGGCGGTGGCGACGATGAGCGCCATCCAGCTTTCCGAGGCGGGGTCGACCCCGGCCCGGTATTCCATGAGCAGGACATGCAACTCGTCCCACTCGGCGCCGCGCTCGCCGAGTGCGGGTGCGTGCGCCAGCGGCGCGGGCAAGCTGAATCCGGGGAAATGGCGCGCCATCAGGGCGCGAAAATCGCCCAAATCCAGGCCCAGCCCGGCCGGCAGCGCCGATTGCGCGGCGGCCTGGCTGACCAGCATTTTGGCGAACAGGTCGTCGTTGGGCAGGCCCGCCGCCCGCGCCATGAGCAGGGTGTGGAGGCCCTTTGTAGCGCCTTTTGTAGCGCCGGCGGCCTCGCCGGCAAGCGGGCTGAAAGCCCGCCTCGCGGCGGGCGATGCCGGCGAGGCTCTAAAGGATACCGTCCCTTCGGGACATAACGCCGGCGCTACAAAAGCGGGTTCCATGTCCATACCTCCGCGTTACTTGCTCGGGTACTCCACCAGGATGTCCTCGTCGCGCACGATCATCTGGCAGGCGAGGCGCCAGGAGGTATGCGGCACGTCGTCCACCTTCATCGCTTCGATCTCTTCCTTGCTGATCTTCTTGAGGTCCTTCAGGACGGTGATCTCCCGGTCGGTGAGGGGGCCGCCCATCGGGCCCTTGCGGGACAGATTGGTGACCTTGATCAGGCAGGTGCTGCAATCGCCTTCCTGGCAGCTGAAGTCGATGGGGATGTGATTTTCCTTGGCCAGTTCGAGCAGGGTCTTGGTGTGGCTGCCGGCGACGGCGTAGACGGTCTTGTCCTTGTGCAGGGGGCTGGAGAAAGTGACGAGGGGCATGATGGGCTCCGGTGGTTTGGGTTGGGGGATGGAAGGGGGTGGGTTTCAACCTGGTCGCACGACGACTTCGCCGCCGAGGACCTGGGCCTGGCAGGCCAGCCGATGTTTTCGGCTGGCCATGTTCTCCTGCAGGACCTTGTCCTCCAGGACCGAACGCTCGGACATGTTTTCCATGCCGGAGACGATCTTCATCATGCAGGTGGCGCATTCGCCCTCGCGGCAGCCGTAGGTGATGCCGGCGCCGACCTTTTCCGAGATTTCGATCAGCCGGGTGCCGGCGGGGACGGTGACGGTGACGCCGATGTCTTCGAAAGTGACGTTAGCCTTGGGCATGGGTGGGTTCCTTGAATAATTCGGACATGTCGATGACCCGGCGTGTGGCGCGGCCGGTGAGGTGTTCGGCGAGCTGGCGGCCGAAACGGCGGCACTGGTCCAGTTCCTCTTCGGTGGGAATCAGCTTGACCCGCACGCCGGCCAGCGGCACTCGCAGCTTGAGGCCGCGCAAGCGGTCTTCCAGCATCTGCACGGCTTCGCCGGTCCAGCCGTAGGAGCCGAAGGCGGCGCCCAGCTTGTCCTTGACGCTGACTACGGCGAGCGAGGAGAGCAGGTCCCAGATCGGTTTTACCGCGTCGCCATTGATGGTGGGCGAGCCGAACGCGATGCCGTCGGCTTCCTCGATCAGGTCGACGAAGGGGGTGACTTCACCGCCCTGGAGGTCGTAGAGGCTGGCGCGCACACCCTCGATTTCTTCCGCGCCGTCACGCACCGCCTGGGCCATGCGCGCGGTGTTGCCGTAGCTGCTGATGTAGAAGATCACCATCGTCCGGGCGCGGTCGGCGGCCTCGTTATGCAGCAGTGGCGCGGCCAGTTGCCGGTAGCGCTGCACATAGGCGCGGGGGCCGTCGCGCAGGATGGGACCGTGGGCGGGAGCGATGAGGCGCAATTCCAGCGGCTCGATCAGATCCAGCGCCTCGCGCACATGCACGCGGAATGGCCGCATGATGTGCTGGTAGTAGTACTCGAAGGAGAAGCGGAAATCGCCGACGCGGTCATTGAACAGGCGGCCATCGCAGAAATGGCAGCCAAACACGTCGCCGGAAAAGAGCAGGGCTTCCTCTTCCAGGTAGGTGCACTGGGTATCCGGCCAGTGCAGGAAGGGGGTGTTGAGAAAGGCAAGGGTACGCCCGCCGAGGTCGACGCGGTCCCCGGTGTTCACCGGGGTGTAGCTCAGATCCTCGCTCTTCAGCAGGCCCTTCAGCATGGTCTGCGCCTTGACCGAGATGTACAGCCGCGCATTCGGCGCCCGCCGCATCAGTTCGGGCAGGGCGCCGGTATGGTCGGGCTCCAGGTGATTGAGCACGATGACCGTGATTTCGTCGTAGCGCGCCACCTGTTCCAGGCGTTCGAAGAAGGTGTCGGCGTACTCCGCCTTGACCGTGTCGATCACCGCCACCCCCGACTCGCCACGCACGCAATAGGCGTTGTAGCTGGTGCCGTTGGCGGTCTTCAGGATGACGTCGAACACCCGTAACTGCGGGTCGAGGGCGCCGATCCAGTAGACGTCGGGTGCGAGGGATACCGGTGTTTCGCTCATGGCGCGGGCGGGCAGACCGTTTTTCGCGAGCAGGTTTCGAGGTCCTCCCTGACCCCCTTGCCGTGCAAGCCGAGCCAGGCGTCCACCGCGTCCTGGTCGAAGCCCACGCGGCGCTGGCCGTCGACTTCCATCAGGGGGCGACGGATGAGCAGCGGGTCGGCCAGCATCAGCCACAACGCCTCATCCGCCTCCAGCGCCTCCGGCACGACCTCCCCGTCACGCACGCGCGGCGATGCGGGGTTGAACCAGTCGGCCACCGGCAGGTCACCGAAGAACCCCCGCAGCCGCTCCGCCGTCCACTTCTCGGTGAGCAGGCTCTTCGCCTGGACCGTATGCCCGGCTGCGGCCAGCGCCAGCTTCTGGCGGGTGTTGTTGCCGCAGCCGGGTTTTTCGTAGAAGAGGACGGTGGCCATGCTTTACGCGGTCTTTTCGTTCAGCGCCGCCTGATAGGTGGCGTCGAGCGCGGCCTGGTACTGCGCCAGCAGTTCCGGCGGAATGCCGGTGAGGGAACCGATCGGGTTCACCTCATTGCCCAGGTCGTCGAGGATCGCGCCCTCGATCGGGCAGATGCTGGCGCACTGGGCGTCCATGTAGTCGCCGATGCACTCGGTGCACTTGTCCGGATTGATCAGGAAGTGCGGCGAAGCCTGGTAGATCGCATCGTTGGGGCAGAGCGGCTCGCAGGCGTAGCAGTTGACGCAGGATTCGATGATTTCGAAGGCCATGGTGGCTCCTTGCTTACAGTCTGGCCGTCATGCCGGTGAAACCCGGCATCCAGCGGCGAGCGTCGCGGCTGGATTCCGGCTTGCGCCGGAATGACGGGGGATGGAATGGCAGGTCATCAGGCCGCCTTCTGCTGCGCGGTCGGGATCGCGTCCACCTTGCCGGCGACACGCATCTCCTCGTAGACGGCCAGGATGGCGTCCTCGATGGCCTCCATCGCGTGCTCGCCGTTGGGCGCGATGCCGGCGGCTTCCAGCGGACCCCAGGGCTCGTAGCCGACCTTGGAACAGAGCACGACTTCGCAGCCGGCCAGTTCGCGGAGGGTCACGTCCAGCGCCGATTCGCCATCGCCGCAGGTGTCGCCGCCCTCGCAGTAGGGGATCGTCTTGCGGTGGCTGATGAAGCGCACGCCGGTGGGCGAGGCCTCGTAGACCAGGAACTCGCGGGCATGGCCGAAGTGCTCGTTGATCACGCCGCCGCCCTTGGTGGCGACCGCCATCAGCACCGGCCGGGTTTCCTCGACGGGCTTGCCGCCCTCGATGCTGACCAGTTGCGCCTTGACCTGGGCGACCGCGGCGCTGGCCTTGTCCTTCTCTTCAAGTTCCCTGGCGATCTGGGCATGGACCTCGGCGCGCTTGACCATGGCGGCGGCGTAGTCGATCTCCATGTCCTCGATCTTGTCCATGGTGAACTCCTGGCCGCGATCCTCGCCGAGCAGACCGACCGCGTCGGCGCGGCACTGGCGGCAGTGGCGCATCATGTTCATGTCGCCGGCGCAGGCATCCTGCAGTTTCTGCAGTTCCTCGTGGCTGGGGCTGGGTTGGCCCATCAGGCCGTAGAAGGTGCCGTGTTCGGGCTCGGCGATCAGCGGCATGACGTTGTGCAGGAAGGCGCCCTTGGCCTTGACGACCTTCGAGACCTCGACCAGGTGTTCGTCGTTGACGCCCGGGATCATCACCGAGTTGACCTTCACCAGGATGCCGCGCGCAGTCAGCATCTCCAGGCCCTTCTGCTGCTGCTCGATGAGGATGGCGGCACCCTCCCGGCCCATGATTCGTTTGTTCTTCCAGAAGATCCACGGGTAGATCTTCGCGCCCACGTCCGGATCGACGCAGTTGATGGTGATGGTGACATGGTCGATGTTGGCCTTGGACAACTTTTCCACGGATTCGGGCAGGGCCAGGCCGTTGGTCGACACGCACAGCTTGATGTCCGGCGCCTTCTCGGTCAGTTCGCGGAAGGTGGCGAAGGTGCGCTCGGGGTTGGCGAGCGGGTCTCCGGGTCCGGCGATGCCCAGCACCGTCATCTGCGGGATGTTGGCGGCCACCGCCATCACCTTCTTCACCGCCTGGTCCGGGGTCAGCACCTCGGAGACGACACCGGGGCGGGACTCGTTGGAGCAGTCGTACTTGCGGTTGCAGTAATGGCACTGGATGTTGCAGGCCGGCGCCACCGCCACATGCATGCGGGCGAAGTAGTGGTGCGCCTGCTCGGAATAACAGGGGTGGTTGTGAACTTTCTCGCGGATATGGTCGGGCAGATGGCTGAGCTGGTCACCAGTCGAGCCGCAGGAGTGGGAGTCGCAGCCGCCACCAGACGCGGCGGCGGGTTCGGCATTGAGTACGGGCAGGTCCACGGGGCGTCCTCCGGAAGTTAACGACCTGGGTATTGCAAGCCCCGTGCCTGGCTTTCTGCTGTTTCTATCTTGTTGTTATTAAACGAAATCCTATGTTTCATGTGGCGCTGTCTGTCACAAACTGGACAGGCCGGAACCGGCGGCTTGTGGTGAAGGCGACAAATCCACCCGGAATCCATGTTGCCTGAAGCCTGCGCGTGGGAAGGCTCGGGAGATATTTGAACGAATCGAACGATTCGTCTAAATTAAGCGCTTAATGTGTACAGACAGGAGGACATCATGCTGTCCATGACCGCCAACGAGGCCAAGACCCGATTCGGGGAATTCATCGATCGCTGCCAGCGCGAGCCGGTGCGCGTGTTGCGGCATGACCGCGTGGTGGGGGTGATGGTGAGCGCGCAGGACTACGAAGCGATGCGGGCGTTCTATGCCAACCGCCTGCAACACACCCTGGATGAGTCGGCCGCCGCCGCCGCGCGGGCGGGCTTGACGCAAGAATCATTGGACGAATTGCTGGCCGATGAAAGCTGATTCCGCAACGATGTTGCGGGTGGTGATCGACAGTAACGTCTGGATCAGTGCGGCCTTGTCAAAGGCGGGCGCGCCGGCGCGGCTGGTCAGGCATGTGCTGGCGTTCGGGATGCCGGTGTTTTCCGCGGAAACCTTCAAGGAGTTGGAAACCCGCCTCTGGAAACCCAAGTTCGATCGTTACCTGAGCCTGGAACTGCGGCGTCAGATCCTGCATGACCTCGACGCCGCCGCGTTGTGGGTGGACGTCCCCGCGGAAATCGCGGCACAAGGCTATAGCCGCGACCCGGATGACGACAAATTCATCCATGCCGCCCTGGTGGCGAAAGCGGACTGGCTGGTGAGCGGTGACCGGGATTTGCTGGAGCTGCAGGCGTTGCCGGAACTGAGCATCCTGACGCCGGCTGCGGCGCTGCTTTTACCCGAGTTTGGTGGACGAGAGGGATGAATGTCTGCCTTGGCGCCTGACTCGATCTATATACGCACGGGCATGTAGAGCGATCTGCGCATACCTGCTGATCAGGACTAAAGGGTGGGGTGACGCAAGGCGCGTGGACTATCCCGCCGCCCTCGATTGCCCGGCAGTATTCAGCAATGGATCGTTGTATTTGATCTTTTCCTGCTAAACGCGCATATCCGACAGCGATGACGAAGTGATATTTTCTCCGCCCATGAGCCCCGCCAACTTCCAAGAACTCTCAAACTTCATCTGGTCCGTCGCCGACCTGCTGCGCGGTCCCTACCGCCCCCCCCAATACGAACGGGTCATGCTGCCCATGACCATTCTTCGCCGTTTCGATTGTCTGCTGGAACCCACCAAGGAAGCCGTGCTGAACCGCTGGCGCACGCTCAAGGATGGCAAGGTCAGGAACATCGACCCCATCCTCAACAAAGTGGCGGGGGGCGGCGCGGACCTGGGGTTTCACAACCACAGCGAGCTGGATTTCAAACGGCTCAAGGGCGATCCGGACAATATCGGCCGGCATCTGGCCGACTACATCGCCGGTTTCTCCGAGAACGTGCGCAGGATTTTCGAGTACTTCGAATTCGACAAGGAGATCGAGAAGCTGGAGGAGGCCAACCGCCTTTATCTGGTGGTTTCCAACTTCGCCAGCATCGACCTGCATCCGGATCGGGTGGACAACATCACCATGGGCCTCATCTTCGAGGACCTCATCCGGCGCTTCAACGAAGCCGCCAACGAGACGGCGGGCGACCACTTCACCCCGCGCGAGGTCATCCGCCTCATGGTCAACCTGATCCTGGAGCCGGACAGCCACATCCTCACCACGGAAGGCGTGATCGTCACCGTCTGCGACCCCGCCTGCGGCACCGGCGGCATGCTCTCCGAGGCCCAGAACTGGATACGTCAGCACAACGAGGGCGCCCGCGTCCTGGTCTACGGCCAGGATTACAACCGCCGCTCCTATGCCGTGGCCGCCTCGGACCTGCTCATCAAGGGCCACCGGGACAGCCGCATCGAATTCGGCAACACCCTCACCGAGGACCGCTTCACCGGCGAGCGTTTCGACTACTTATTGGCCAACCCGCCCTTCGGCGTGGACTGGAAGGTCGAGCAAAAAGAGATTTCCAAGTGGTCCAGCTTCCGGGGCTATGAAGGCAAGTTGCCCCGCGTCAATGACGGCGCCCTGCTGTTCCTGCTGCACATGCTCTCCAAGCGCCAGGACGTGGACCCGGCCGCCGGCAAGCACGGCACCCGTCTCGCCATCGTCTTCAACGGCTCGCCCCTGTTCACCGGCGGCGCCGGCTCGGGGGAAAGCGAAATCCGCCGCTGGATCATCGAAAACGACTGGCTGGAGGCCATCGTCGCCCTGCCCGAGCAGATGTTCTACAACACCGGCATTGGCACCTATATCTGGGTGGTCAGCAACCGCAAGACGCCCAAACGCCAGGGCAAGATACAGCTGATCGACGCCCGCGACCGCTGGGCGCCCATGCGCCGCAGCCTGGGAGACAAACGCCGCTACCTGACCGAGGACATCATCGACAGCCTCACCCGAGAGCATGGCGCCTTCGCAGCCGGGGAAACCAGCAAGCGGTTCGACAACGCCGATTTCGGCTATCGCCGCCTCACCATCGAACGCCCCCTGCGCCTGCGCTTCCAGATCACCGACCGGGCCAAGGCGGATTTCCTGGACGCCTGTCCGGAATTCCTGGACGCCGTACTGGCCATGGAACAGGACCTGGGCCGGGAGCCTGATGACGACTGGAACGCCGCCTGGCGACAGGTTCAAGTCATCGCCAAGGATTACGAGGCTCGCTGGACGACCGCCAACAAGAAACTGTTCCGCCAGTGCTTCACCCGTGTGGACCCGGAGGCCCAGCCGGTGATCGCCCGGCATGGCAACTTCACCGGCGTGACCGGCTACGACCCGGAAAGCCACAAGCGCATCCTGGGCGAACTGGAGCCCGGCATGCTGCACGGCATCTTCGGCCTCTACCCGGCGGCCCCCCCGTTCAAAAGCAAGGCGATGGAATACGAAGCCGACCCGGCCCTGCGGGATTACGAAAACGTGCCCCTCAAGGAAAACATCGTCGCCTTCTTCCTGCGGGAGGTGCGGCCCTACGTGGCGGATGCCTGGATCGACGGCGAGACCCGGGACGAGAAGGATGGTGGCATTGGCAAGGTGGGCTACGAGATCAATTTCAATCGGGCGTTTTTCAAGTACAAGCCGCCCAGACCCTTGAAGGAGATCGACTCGGAGCTGGAGGCGGTGGAAAGGCGCATTCTGGCGTTGATGAAAGAGGTCACGGATTGAAACCACCCATCGGTCGCGAAAATCGCCGCCTGAAATATGCAGCCACACTCAACGACGAGGCTTTGTCCGAAAACACGCCACTCGATTTCGAATTGCAGTACATCGACATAGGGAATGTGGATTCCACGGGGGGTATTAATGAGATCGCTTCGTACCGTTTTGAGAATGCTCCCAGCCGTGCTCGCCGCATAGTCCGTGATGGCGACGTGATCATCTCCACTGTGCGCACTTATTTACAAGCGATAGCCCCCATCGTTGCCCCGCCGGGAAATCAGATTGTCTCGACGGGTTTCGCTGTGGTTCGTCCCCTGGCTGGGGTGCTGGACCCCCACTATTGCAAGTACGCCCTGCGCGTACCCAAGTTCATGTGGGAAGTGGAAGCCCGCTCGACTGGTGTGAGTTATCCGGCAATCAATGCCTCGGACCTTGGGGATATCTGTATTGAATTGGCGCCGTTGGAGGATCAGAAACGGATCGCCCATTATCTCGACCGTGAAACAGCCGAAATCGATGCACTGATTGCCGAGAAGGAACGCATGCTGGCGCTGCTGGAGGAAAAACGCGCCGCCCTGGTCAGCCAGGCCGTGACCCGGGGCCTGGACCCAAAGACCCCGTTGAGACCCTCCGGCCTGGATTGGCTGGGGGATATTCCGGCCCATTGGGATATTCGCAGAGCCAAGGCACTGTTCAAGGAGATTGATGATCGCTCAGAGTCCGGGGAAGAAGAGTTGCTCTCCCTGCGGATGAATATTGGCTTGGTGCCTCATCGTGAGGTCTCTGAAAAGCCAATTGCAAATGCGGACGTTGTTGGTTTCAAACGTGTCCAGCCCAGGGAAATTGTGCTGAACCGGATGCGTGCAGCGAATGGTTTGGTCGCCGTGGCTTATGAAAGTGGCATCGTCAGCCCTGACTATGCTGTTTTTAAGACCGCACCTGAAGCATTGCCGGAATTTTATGTGGCTCTCTTCAAGACACGGCTGCTTCAGGCTGTGTTTCGATCCGAATCAAAAGGTCTTGGGACAGGCTCCCAAGGATTCCTCCGCTTGTACTCGGATAATTTCCTCTCCATTCACTTGCCGGTCCCGCCGATGGCCGAACAACACCGGGTTTTTGACTTCCTCGAAAAAGAAGAGCGGCAAAGTCAGGACATGGAAAAGGCATTGCTTGATTCCATCGAACTACTGAAAGAACGCCGCGCCGCACTCATCACCGCCGCCGTGACCGGCCAGATCGAACCGGAGACCCTCGCCGCATGAAACTGGAACAGCTCAACCTGGTGAATTTCCGGGGCTTCGAGCAGATCGAGCTGAAGTTCGAGCCGGACGTGAACGTCATCGCGGGCGTCAATGGCGTGGGCAAGTCGGGTCTGCTGGTCACCCTGGCCAACCTGTTCTCCCGCGCCCTGCCGGAGTTCACGGCCTCCACCGCGAAACCCATTCCCTTTACCGCCGAGGACATCCAGGAAGGCAAGGATCAACTGGAGGTGTCGGCGATCTTTTCGGTGGACGACCTGGCCTGTCATATGGGGGTGGTTCGCCAAAGGCGCTTCGAGGAAGCCGGCGACCTGTGGAACAGCTTTTGGCGCAAGACCACTTCGGCCCAATCCGCGCCCGCCAGGCCTTTTCGTGAGTTGCTTTCCGACCGGGTGCTCACGGGCCATATCGACGCGGGCAAGCTCGAATCCCAGCAACGCCTCGCCGAGTTGCTGGGACGATCCAGCCAGCCCCTGGTGATCTATTTCTCCTCCAAGCGCCAATTGCCCGGCCGCCCCCGCAGCCTGCCGGAGCCCAGGCCTTTCGAGTTGGCCAACGCCTATGGCTTCTCGCTACAGGATCGGGAAGTGGAACTGCGGGAGTTCATGCACTGGTTCCGGGTGGTGGAGGCCGGCATGCTGGGTTCCTCCGCCCGGGGTGAGCGCATCCTCGACGAGTTGCGCCGGGTGGTATCCACTTTCATGCCCGAGTTCTCCGACCTGCGCATCGAGGACACGCCCAGCCTGCGTTTCGTGGTGGAGAAGAACGGCCTGCCTCTGGCCCTGAACCAGTTGTCCGACGGCGAGCGGGGCTTGCTGGCCATGATTTTCGACATCACCCGCCGGCTCAGCATCGCCAATCCGGGCTTGGAGGACCCCATCGCCCAGGGCCAGGCCATCGTGCTGATCGACGAGATCGACCTGCATCTCCATCCCCAGTGGCAGCGGGAAGTCCTGCGCCGTCTGAAGGAGACCTTCAAGGCGTGCCAGTTCATCGTTACCACCCACTCGCCCCAGGTGCTGGGCGAGACGGAAAGCCGCTGCGTGCGCTTCCTGCGCCGGGAGAAAGGGCGGGTCATCGCCTGGACCCCGCCCCGCGCGCTGGGCCTGGATTCCAGCCGGGTGCTGGAAGAGTTGATGCGGGTGAAGGCCCGCAATGCCCAGATCGACGCCGAGTTGCACAAGCTGTTCAAACACATCGACGCGGAGGCCCTGGACAAGGCCGAGGCGTTGATTACCAAACTGAAAATGAAACTCGGCGAGAACGACCCCGACCTGAACAGGGCGCGGGCGCTCATTGCATTCCTGGAGGGTGGGGATGAGGGAGATCAGAAAGGGGCGTGAGCCCAGGTCGCTGACCCGGCACCGCAAGACGGCCCACGCGGATTACGACAACTATCCCGCCAAGGATGAATTGCGCGCGTCCCTGGTGGCCGAGCAGGGCGGTATCTGCTGCTATTGCATGCAGCGGATACGCCCGACGCCGGGAGAGATGAAGATCGAGCACTGGCATTGCCAATCTCTGTTTCCGGCCGAGCAACTGCGCTATGGAAATCTATTGGGCGCGTGCAGGGGCAACGAGGGCGAGCCCTGGGAGGAACAGCATTGCGATACTCGCAAGGGCGATATGCCCCTGAAGCGAAACCCGGCGGACAGGCGTTACCGGATCGAGAATTACATCCGTTTTCTAGGTAATGGCCGCGTTGAGTCACCGGATGCGGACTTCGATACCGAGATCAACGAAGTCCTGAACCTGAACCATCCCTTGCTGGTGAACAACCGCAAGGCGGCGCTGGATGCCTTTCTGGCGAGTCTGCAAGGCTTGGCAAATCTGAACGGTCCAAGGTGGCGGCAACTGCTGGGCGGTTGGGATGGCTCCTCCGCCGGGCAACTCAGGCCCTACGCCGGCGTGGTGGCGTTCTGGATACGCAAGAAACTGGGGCAGATATAGCCATGGCCACCCATACCGAGTTCGCCTTCGAAACCGTCATTTCATCGGTGCTTCTGAACGGGGGCTACCAGGCCCTGCCAAGCGATACCTTCGACCGGGAGCGGGCCATTTTTCCCGAGGAGGTGCTGGCCTTCATCCGCGCCACCCAGGAAAACCAGTGGGCGAAGTTGGAAGCCTTGCACGGCGAGAAGACCGGTGAACGCGTACTGCTCGATCTTTGCAAATGGCTGGATGCCCACGGCGTGCTGGCCACGCTGCGTCACGGCTTCAAGTGCTATGGCCGCGCGCTGCGGGTGGCTTTCTTCAAGGCGGCCCATGGTCTGAACCCGGAACTGGAAGCGCGCTACGCCGCCAACCGCCTGGGGCTGACCCGGCAACTGCATTTCAGCCCCCGCAGCGAAAAATCCCTGGACGTGACCCTGAGCGTGAATGGCATCCCGCTGGTTACGCTGGAATTGAAGAATCCCATGACCGGGCAGACGGTGGAGGACGCCATGCGCCAGTACCGGCTGGACCGGGACCCGCGCGAACGCATCTTCGATTTCAAGAAACGCACCCTGGTGCATTTCGCCGTGGACACCGAGGCGGTGTTCATGACCACCCGCCTGGCCGGCACGGCCACCCAGTTCCTGCCCTTCAATAGGGGCTGCGAAGGCGGCGCCGGCAACCCACCCGACCCCGCGGGGCGGGCTTACCGCACGGCCTATCTGTGGGAGGAAGTGCTGCAACGGGACAGCCTCATGGATTTGTTGGCGCGTTTCCTGCACCTTCAGATCGAAGAGCGCGTGACCGAGGAAGGCGGGAAGATCAAGAAGGAGAGCCTGATCTTCCCGCGCTATCACCAGCTTCAGGCGGTGCGCCAGCTGGTTGGAACGGCGGCGACGGAGGGACCGGGCCACAACTACCTGATCGAGCATTCCGCCGGCAGCGGCAAGAGCAACACCATCGCCTGGCTGGCGCACCGCTTGTCCTCGCTGCACGACGCGCGGGACAACCGGGTCTTCGACAGCGTCATCGTGGTGACCGACCGGCGGGTTCTGGACAAGCAGTTGCAGGACACCATCTATCAGTTCGAGCACCGACAAGGCGTGGTGCGGAAGATCGATCAGGATTCCCGGCAACTGGCCGAGGCACTGGAAACCAGCGTGCCGGTCATCATCACCACCTTGCAGAAATTCCCCTTTGTGTCCCGCCAGTTGCTCAAGCTGGCTGAGGAAAAGGGCGACAAGGCCAGTGGCCGGCTGGCGACCCGCCGCTGCGCGGTGCTGATCGACGAGGCCCACAGTTCCCAGTCCGGCGAGACGGCCACGGACTTGAAAGAAGTATTGGGCGGCGAGGAACTGCACGAGGAAGCCAGGCGCCGCGCCATCGAGGAAGGCGTGGCGAACATGGCGGAGTTGTTCCGCAAGATGGCCAAGCGTGGCCGGCAGGCCAATCTGAGTTTCTTCGCCTTCACCGCCACGCCCAAGTACAAGACCCTGGTGGTCTTCGGCCGGGACGGCGAACCCTTCCACCGCTATACCATGCGGCAGGCCATCCAGGAGGGGTTCATCATGGATGTGCTGCTTAACTACACCAGCTACAAGGCCTATTACCGGCTGCTGAAATCCTGTGTGGACGACCCGAATGTGGAGCGCAAGCAGGCGGCCAAGGCCCTGGCGCGCTTCATGCGTCTGCACCCCCACAACATCGCCCAGAAGACCGAAGTGATGGTGGAGCATTTCAACGCAGTGACCCGGCACAAGATCGGCGGCAAGGCCAAGGGCATGGTGGTGACGGGCTCGCGCCTGGAAGCCGTGCGCTACAAGGAGAGCTTCGACCGCTACATCCAGGCTAAGGGCTATCCGATCCGGACCTTGGTGGCGTTTTCCGGGACGGTGGAGGACGACCAGGCCCCCGGCAAGACCTACACCGAGGTCGCCATGAACGGGGGCATTCGGGAGAAGGATTTGCCCGAGAAATTTGCCACCTCCGAATACCAGGTGCTGCTGGTGGCGGAGAAGTACCAGACCGGTTTCGACCAGCCTTTATTGCACACCCTGTATGTGGACAAGCGTCTGGCGGGCATTCAGGCGGTGCAGACCCTGTCACGCCTGAATCGCATCCATCCTCTGAAGGAAGACACCTTCGTGCTGGATTTCGTCAACGACAGGGAGACCATCCAGGAGGCCTTCAAGCAGTATTACGAGGGCACCGAAATGGGCGAGGAGGTCGATTCCGCACGCCTCTATGAAATCAAGGCGCAACTGGATGCCTCGGATATCTACTGGCGGGAGGAGGTGGAACGGTTCTGCGCGGTCTTTTTCAAGCCCAAGGCCCGGCAAAGCACAGCGGACCATCAAACCATGAACGCCGCGATTGACCCCGCCGTGGAACGTTTTCGCCAGTTGAAGCGTGACCACGTTGAGGAAGCCGAGTTATGGCGCGGCAAGCTGCGGGCGTTTCTCAACCTGTATGCCTTCCTGAGCCAGGTAATTCCCTACCAGGACAGCGACCTGGAAAGGCTCTACTCTTACCTGCGCCATCTGGCGACCAAACTGCCCAAGCGCACCACGGGGCCTTCGTATCAGTTCGACGACGAGGTACGGCTGGAGTACTACCGCCTGCAAAAAATCAGCGAAGGATCGATCCAGTTGGAACAGGGCTATGCAAAGCCATTGGACGGACCGGCCGAAGTGGGGGGAGCCGTTCTGAGGGAGCCTCAGGTATTGCTGTCCCGGTTGATCGACCTGATCAATGAGCGATTCGGGACCGACTTCAACGAGGCTGATCAGCTCTTCTTCGATCAGATCGTGGAAGCGGCCGTGCAAGTGGATGCACTCCGCCAGGCAGCGGAGGCCAACCACTTCGACAAGTTCCAGCTGGTGTTCAGGCAGGTGCTGGAGTCGTTATTCATCGAGCGCATGGACATGAACGAGGAGATGTTCGCGCGCTTCATGAACGAGCAGGAATTCCAGGAATTGGTTGCCAGGGGGCTGGCTGAGAAGGTGTACGAGCGATTTCCCAAGTCGCTGCCCTACCCATTGACTTCAAGCAAGCGGAACAGGCGTGTTTGAACATCTGTCTCGGTTTTTTTCGATGGCAGTCTGGCGCACATCCGTGGCTTCGATGGCCCCCGCATATGAAAAAAAGCCCGCCCTCCGTCAGGAGGGCGGGCGAAGCACCTGTTCCCGGAAGGCTCAGGTGGGGGAGCGCGGTGGTCAGGCGTAGACCGGCGCGAAGGCCTTTTCCGGTTCCGCCGCCGGGCCGCCGCCGTTTTCATCCTCGACCCAGTAGGGGGAGAGCTTGCGCAACTGGGCGATGATTTCCGGCACCACCTGGATGACCCGGTCGACTTCCGCTTCGGTGGTGTAGCGCGACAGCGAGAAGCGGGTGGTGCCGTGGGCGGCGGTGTAGGGAATGCCCATGGCGCGCATGACGTGGCTGGGTTCCAGGCTGCCCGAGGTGCATGCCGATCCCGAACTCGCGGCGATGCCGAACTTGTTCAACAGCAGCAGGATGGCCTCGCCCTCGATGAATTCAAAGGCGATGTTGCTGGTGTTGGGCAGGCGGTTGGTCACGTCGCCGGTGGCGAAGGCGCGCGGCACCTTGGCCAGGATGCCGGCTTCCAGCTTGTCGCGCAGGCGTTTCACCTCGGTGTTCTCGAAGTGCATGTGTTGCAGCGCCTGCTCGCAGGCCATACCGAGGGCGACGATGGAGGCGGTGTTCTCGGTGCCGGCGCGGCGGCCGCGTTCCTGATGACCACCACGCAGCAGCGGGCGGAAGCGCACACCGCGTTTCAGGTAGAGCACGCCGATGCCCTTGGGCGCGTGCAGCTTGTGGCCGGACAGCGAGAGCATGTCGATCTTGCTGTTTTTCAGGTCGATCGGCACCTTGCCGACAGCCTGCACCGCGTCGGTGTGGAAGAGAACGCCGGCGGCATGCGCCATCTGTGCCATCTCTTCCACCGGGAACAGGGTGCCGGTCTCGTTGTTGGCCCACATCACCGAGACCACGGCGACCTTGTCGGAAAGCAGTTTGCCGTAGGCGTCCAGGTCGAGGCGGCCCTTCTCGTCCACCTTCAGCAGGTGGACCTTGTAGCCCTCCTTCTCCATGTGCGTGCACAGGTTGAGGATGGCGGGGTGCTCGATGGTGGTGGTAATGATCTCCTTCTTCTCGGGGTTCGCTTTGAGCGCCGAGAGGATGGCGGTGGAGTCGGACTCGGTGCCGCAGGAGGTGAAGATGATTTCCGAGTCATGCTCGGCGCCGAGCAGTTCCTGCACCTGCATGCGCGCCTTCTTGATCGCCAGGCCCACCTTGTTGCCGAAGCTGTGCATCGAGGAGGGGTTGCCGAACTGCTCGGTGAAGAAGGGCAACATGGCCGCCACCACCGCGTCATCGACGCGGGTGGTGGCGTTGTTGTCGAGGTAGATGCCGTCCATGTCGGTTCCTTGGTGGGTTATGGGTGGCTGGCGGCGCGCGACAGCGAGCCGGCGCGGCTGGGCACGATCTTGACGAACTCGCCCAGATCTTCCATCAGCTTCTGCTGGATGCCCTGCAGGGTCAGGGCTTCCATCTGGCAGCCGGCGCAGGCGCCGATCATGTTGACGTAGATGGTCTTGCCGTCGACGTCGACCAGTTCGATGTCGCCATGGTCGCGTTGCAGTTGCGGTCGGACCGAATCGAGCACGGTTTCGATGCGCTTGATCCGCTGCAGGTTGGTCAGCTTGGACGGCTTGTTCTCTTCCTTCAGTTCGACCGTGTGCGGGCTGAAGGTCTCGCCGCGCTCGGCCATCACCTTGGCGAGGATTTCCTCGATGCCTTCATGGCAGGAGGAGCAGCCGCCGCCGGCCTTGGTGTAGTTGATGACTTCCTCCACCGAGGAGAGCTGGTTGGCGCGCACGGTGTCTTCGATCAGCACCGCGTCGATGGCGAAGCACTTGCAGATCAGGGCGCCTTCCTCATGGTCGTCGCTCCATTCCTCGCCGCGATAATTGGCGATGGCCGCATGCAGGGCTTCGCGTCCCATCACCGAGCAGTGCATCTTCTCCGGCGGCAGGCCGTCGAGATAGTCGGCGATGTCCTGGTTGCTGACCTTGAGGGCGTCGTCCAGTGTCATGCCCTTGACGATTTCGGTCAGCGCCGAGCTGGAGGCGATGGCGGAGCCGCAGCCGAAGGTCTGGAAGCGGGCGTCCTGGATGGTTTCCGTGTCCGGATCGACCTTGAGCATCAGCCGCAGGGCGTCACCGCAGTTGATCGATCCGACATCGCCCACCGCGTTGGCGTCGTCCATGGCGCCGGCGTTATGGGGGCTGAAGAAGTGTTCCTTGACCTTGTCCGAGTAGTCCCACATGGTGACGGCTCCTTACGCTGAAAACGAAGAACCGCACGCGCAGCTGCTGGTCGCGTTCGGGTTGACGAACTTGAAGCCGGAGCCGTTGAGGCTGTCGACGAAGTCCACGGTGACACCTTGCAGCAGCGGTGCCGAAAAGGCGTCGACCAGCAGCGTGATGCCATCCATCTCGACGACCACGTCGTCCTCGGCCTGGGCTTCCTCCAGCTTCATGCCGTACTGGAAACCGGAGCAGCCGCCGCCGGAGATGGCGATGCGCAGGCCGGCGACCGGGGTGGCCGCGCCCTTGATGAACTTGTCGATGGCGGCGAGGGCGGAAGGGGTGAGGGTGATCATGTCGGGCTCCTGTCGTGGGCGTCATGGTGACGATGGTCAGGTATTCGCAAGGCCTGTGCCAGACTGCAGGCTGCTTGTAACCCATTGTTATTGAATGAAACGCCAGATCGGAACGGCTCAACTCCGGTGTGTGGAGTCGTACCGTCGAGAGGGCTTGTAGGGTTTGCGACAGTTGTAGCGCCGGCGGGACGTCGGCGCGGCATGGCGCGCGCCGGGATGTAGCGCAGGCTTCCAGCCTGCAACACCGTTGGCGAAGATCGGGCAGGCTGGAAGCCTGCGCTACATGAAACCCAGTCGCGGTTGTTCGCACTTTCCACATGGTTGGCCCGGCCCTTGCATGGATCGTCCTGTCCCTACTTCCACAAAGGAAACCGCCATGGCACGCATCGGCATTTTTTTCGGCAGCAGCACCGGCAATACCCGTCGCATCGCCAAGATGATCAAGAAGCGCTATGACGACGCCACCATGGCCGAGGCGCTCAACGTCAACAAGGCCACGCCGGAGCTGGTGGCCAGCTACGACTACCTGATCCTCGGCACCCCGACCCTGGGCGAGGGCGACCTGCCCGGGCTGGATGCCGACTGCCAGCAGCCCAGCTGGGCCGAATTCCTGCCGCAATTGCAGGACGTCGACTTCACCGGCAAGACCGTCGCGCTCTACGGTCTGGGCGACCAGGAGAAATACGCGGAGAACTTCGTCGATGCCCTGGGCACGCTGTATGACTTCGTGACCGCCCGAGGCGCCCGCGTCGTCGGATTCTGGCCCAGCGACGGCTACGACTTCATCGCCTCGAAGGCGGAAAAGGAGGGTGAGTTCGTCGGTCTGGTGCTGGACCAGGACAACCAGAAACAGCTCAGCGACGACCGCCTGGAAACCTGGCTGCGCCTGATTTCCGTGGAGTTCGGCCTGTAGGCGATACGCCATGCGGAGGCGGCGCTGTCGGCTTTGCTACACCGCCGGCGGGCCTGGCCCGCGCCAGAAAGCGCGATTTCATGGTGCCGCGGCGGTGTCTCGTGTCTGGCCCGCAACTTGCTGAACACCGCGCATTTGCCCACCCGAGGAAATTTCCATGCTGCTCGATACCTTCGAAACCCAAGGCCTGCTTTTCAACAGCAATTTCAAGGATGCGGCCAGCCCCGGCCTGCAAGCCTATCGTGGCGATCTGGTCCTGATCGAAGGCGAAGTCGCCGACGACAAGGGCCGGCGCAAGCCGCCCCTGGCGACCATGGTTGGCGCCGTCCTGCTGGCCGACGAGACGCAACTCAGGTTCGTCGCCGGCTCGCTTGACGACATCGCCCATCTGAATGCCTTCGTCGAGAAATACCGGCCCACGTTCGCCTCCGGCATGGGGGCGCTGCTCTACGTGGTCAACATCGCCAAGCCCATGCTGGTGGAAACGGCCGGCATCGGCTTCGTCCTGCTGCCCCTCTCCGACGGTCTGGTCTGGAACGAACTGGTGGACGAACTGCACCTGGAAAAGAGCGACTTCAAGGGCCAGAGCAGCGGCGAGAAGGTCTACACCCTGTACAAGGCGTACCAGGATTACCGCCCGCGTTGCGAGAACGTCCCCCTCGATGTGGCATTGACCCGCGTCACCGACGCCAGGCGGACCATTTACGGCGCGGTGTGACGTGAAGGCGCGCAAACCATGCTGACCGCCGCCAGGCTGGGGCTGATCGAACGGACCGGGCTGGACATCCTGGTGCTGACCGGGGAACTCGACGACCAGGAGTTCTTCGCCAGCCGTCTGACCCGGTTACAGACCTTTCAGCTACTCGGCACACTGGCGGAAACCGCGCGCCACCTGTCGGCGGCGGTACGCATGCGCTTGTACGCCGTCGATTGGGACGCCTGGGCCGCCCTGCCGGTCGCCCTGGCGCGCCCCGACGAGCACGCCTTGCGCATCTGGGTCGCGGCCAAGGAACTGACGCCGCTGACCGTGCAAAGCCTGATCGACTACAAGCGGGTCTATCCGGAATTGTTCGAGCTCACGTGTTGATCGCCGCCGTCGCCATGGATGAAGGGCCACCACGGCATTCCTGCTGCGCAAGCGCGGCGCTTGCGGAGGGCCGCCATCTCAAACTGAAACCGGTTTTCGAGGGGCGTGAGGAGGAATGCCTGCTGATTCGTTTCGTGGCAAAGGGGCACTCCCCGTTGGATGCGCTTCCAATACATAGCTTGTGCTGCGTCCACCCGCATCCATTTTCCGCAGCACGCCACGCGCCAGCAGGTCGTTGATGTCGCGCAGAGCCGTGTCCGGCGAGCACTTGGCAATGGCGGCCCACTTGCTGCTGGTGAGTTTGCCTTCAAAGCCATCAAGCAGCTTGTTGAGCAACTTCACCTGCCGCTCGTTCAACGGCATGGTCGCCCAGCATTGCCAGAACCGTGTCTTGGTCAGCACAACGTCGAGCGTGTGCTGGGCCTGGTCGACGGCGCGATGGAGCGTGTCGAGGAACCAGGCAAGCCACTCGGTGACATCCATCGACCGCTGTTGCGTGCGCTCCAGGATGTCGTAGTAGGCCTTGCGCTCACGCTGAATCTGCGCGGACAAACTGTAGAACCGTTGAGGACTGCCATCGGCACGCGTCAACAGCAGATCGCCGATGGCCCGGGCAATACGGCCATTGCCGTCGTCGAACGGATGCAAGGTGACAAACCAAAGATGGCCAAGTCCTGCCTTAAGCAGTGGTGGTTCACTTGATGGACCATTCAGCCAGTCGAGGAAGCGGCTGGTTTCGGCTTCGAGGCGCTCGGTGGGCGGCGCCTCGAAATGCACCCGCTGCCGACCAATGGGGCCAGACACCACTTGCATCGACCCGCTGGTATCGTCGCGCCAGCCACCGACCTTGATCTTGGCCAGACCGGAGTAGCCGGTGGGAAACAGTGCGGCATGCCAGCCGAACAGCCGCTCCCGCGACACATCTGCATCACAGTTGGCGGTGGCGTCGAGCACCATCTCCACCACACCTTCAACGTGCCGATCCAACGGAGCCAAGGCCCCGATGTCGACTCCCAGCCTGCGTGCGATGGACGATCGCACGGACTCAACGTTGAGTTGCTCACCCTCGATTTCGCTGGTCTTGACCACGTCATCAGTGAGCGCGGCCAGGCTTGCCTGATCGCGCAGCGCCATGCCCACGTCCGCCAGACGCCCCATCAAGAGCCCTTGGGCGCGACTAACCTCTGCCATCGGTCCTGCCAGCGCCGCTAGGTCGAAGCGCCAATTCGGCCAGTCACCAGCTTGCCAGATGTATTTGTAATCTCCGCTATTCATGCGGAGATCATGGGCTGCATTCTCCGCATGCGCAAGTTATTCGCCGCATATTGTGCGGTGATAAAGCCATCCATTCGCCGCGGGATGGGCCGAGCCGCCGAGAAATGGGTGTAAATGGGTGTGATTTGGGTTGAAGGAACGCGGGTTCGATTCCGGACTTGGAATTGAACTGGTACCGGCAGGCAGACGGGTTTAATGCCCGCTCCCGGCGACCGGTATGACCGAAAAACCTGCTTGCAGGTCTACATGGAAAACACGAAGGGGCGCGCGCCGCGCATCCGCTTCGCGTCCCGGTCCATCACCTCCAGCGAGGCGCCGACCATGGGCGCCAGGTCGATCTTGTTGATCACCAGCAGGTCGGAACGGGTGATGCCGGGGCCGCCCTTGCGTGGGATTTTCTCGCCGGCGGCGACATCGATGACATAGATCGTCAGGTCGGACAGTTCCGGGCTGAAGGTGGCGGCGAGGTTGTCGCCGCCGCTCTCCACGAAGATCACGTCGAGGCCGGGAAAGCGCTGGTTGAGGCGGTCCACCGCTTCCAGGTTGATGCTGGCGTCCTCGCGGATGGCGGTGTGCGGGCAGCCGCCGGTCTCGACGCCGATGATGCGCGCGGGTTCCAGCGCCTCGTTGCGTACCAGGAACTGGGCGTCTTCTTCGGTGTAGATGTCATTGGTGACCACGGCGATGTTGTAGCGGTCGCGAAGGGCCAGGGTCAGCGCGGTCTTGCCGGAGCCGACCGGCCCGATTACAGACCTTTCAGCTACTCGGCACACTGGCGGAAACCGCGCGCCACCTATCAGCGGAAGTACGCATGCGCTTGTCCGCCGTTGATTGGGACGCCTGGGCCGCCCTGCCGACCGCCCTGGCGCGCCCCGACGAGCACGCCTTGCGCATCTGGGTCGCGGCCAAGGAACTGACGCCGCTGACCGTGCAAAGCCTGATCGACTACAAGCGGGTCTATCCGGAATTGTTCGAGCTCACGTGTTGATCGCCGCCGTCGCCCTGGATGAAGGTCCACCACGGTATTCCTGCTGATTAGTTTCACCTGTCGCGCGTGAGTTGCAAAGGCGGGGCCAGCCAAGTCATTCCCGAACGCCGTATTCCCCGCTCATTGATGGTTTTGCAGCAATGCGTGCAAGCGCTGCAAAGCCGCATCGACTTCCCGTCCCTTTTTCGTGATCGCCTCCAGTAACTGGGCCGGGGTGCGGGCGTCAGTCACCTTCTTCTCGCAGGGGTTGACCGCCTTCAGGTCATACACCGCGTCCTCAATGGTTTGCGCCTTGCCGGTGGCCTCGCGCGCCTGTCTTTCCGCCACGTCGATTTCGGGGAGCAACGCTTCGGCCTGGGCGGCTTCCCCGGTCTTGCGGTGGGCCTTGATCCGTTCCCGCAAGGAGGCTGCCCGTTCGCGCGCGACGTCGGCCTGGCGTCGGTACGGTGCCGCTTCCTCGCCGGCTTGGCGCTTGCGCTCGGCGAAATCCACCGTCCAGCTGTGATCGGTCTCGGCCTCCGGTGTGCCGCGCTTGTCGAGCAGGTCGAAGAAGTTGGCGAATTGCAGCAGGGTCAGCGGCGTCTTCTTGCCCACCTTGATGTGGGACAGGTCGTAGTACCAGATGCGCTCGGTCTTGCGTCCCCGGGTGAAGAACACCAGATTGGTCTTCACGCCCGCGCCCGAGCCGGTGAAGGCGCCGCCGGGCAGGCTGACGATGCACCACAGGTCGCATTCATCCGTCAGCTTGCGTTTGGTTTTGACGAAGGCTTCCTCGTTGGTGCGGTAGAGCAGCCCCTCGTCCAGGACGATGCCGCAACGGCCACCGGGTTCGAGGATGTTCATCACGTACTGTGTGAACAGCACCTGGGTGGCGCGGGTCTTGAACGGGAAGGGATTTTGCGCTTCCTTGCCCTCCTTGCCGCCGAAAGGCGGATTGGTCAGCACCACATGGAAGCGCGCCGGCGCGCCCTCCCACAAGCCGCCGTATTCCGTCTGGTTGGACAGGGTGTTGCCATGCCATAGGTGGGGCTCGTCGATGCCGTGCAGCATCAGGTTGGCCAGGGCGATGGGGTAGGCCAGGTTGTCCTTCTCGCGGCCGTAGAAAGTGCGGTGCTTGAGGGCGTCGAGGTCGTCCGTGGTCAGCTCGCCGCCGCGCGCCCGCATGTGCTCGGCGGATTCCGCCAGAAAGCCGCCGGTGCCGCAGCAAGGGTCGCACACGGTCTGGCCGATGCGCGGATTCACCACCCGCACCATGGCGCGGATCAGCTCGCGCGGCGTGTAGAACTGGCCGCCGTCCGAGTTTTTCTCGCCCATCTTGAGCAGCAGACCCTCGTACACCTGGGAGAGCATGAACTGGTGCTGGGTATCGGTGCCGGCCAGACGCAACGCATGCACGCGGTCGAGCACGTCGGCGAAATTGCTCTCGGTGTCGATACCGACCCGCTCGATGGGCGAAATGATCTCGCTGATCACCTTCTGCTTCGGCGTCGCGCCGGCGCGGAAGCGCAGGCCGCGCAGATAGGGCAGCAATTCGCCATTGACGAAGGCGAAGAAATCGCCGCGCTTGCCTTCCTGCAACGTGCGCCGCTTCCAGCCCAGAGGCAGGCCGTTGTCGGCGAGCGGGGCGTCCGGTTTGTCGGACCAGGGCGCGGCCCAGTCCTGCCAGCGGTAGGGCGAGGTCAGCGAGGGCGCATAGGCAAGCCCCAGCGCCTCCGCCTCTTCCCGTTCGATGGCCTCCTGCTCGTCCAGCACGCGCAGGAACAGAATCCAGGTGAGTTCCGGGACATAACGGATCGCGCTGCCGACCCCGGCGCGGCGCAGCACGTCGCAAATCTGCCAGACCGCCTGGTTGAGGGCCTGGGGGGTGGCATGCCCAGCGGCTGGCGCGGTGACGGCTTGCTTCACGCCGCCAGCTTCGCGCTTGCCAGGCGATTCAGGCTGACACCCTGTTCAGCCGCCTGCATGGCCAGGGCGCGATGCACCTCGGGCGGAATACGCACGCGGAATTCGCCGCTGTAGTGTTTTTCCGCCAAGGGTGCCGGAACGGCCTCGCCACCGGCCGCCATGTCGGCCACCACCTCGGCGACCACCTGCCGGATGCCGGCCAGGGCCGCTTCCGGGGTCTCCGCCAGCCAGGACAACGACGGAAACTCGGCGCACAGGCCGACATGCTCGCCGTCCTCGGCCGACCAGGTAACGCGGTAGGTGTAGTGATCAACGCTCATGGCGCATGCCCTCCAGTTTGTCGATGGCCAGCAGAACCTGCCGGACCTGATACGGCTTCGCCTTGCCCTTGTCATCCTGGATGTTGATGCGCGGATCGCCCACCCAGGGGGTCTTGAACACGGCGTGGCTGCCGCCCGTCTGACGCGGCTTGCCGAAATACGCCTCGCACAGTTTCTTGAGGTCGGCGAACCGCGCGTTGGCCGGTTCGCGCCGCATCTGGTCGAGGAGTTTGGCGGTCGACGTCATGGCAAAGATGGTATCAATAGTGGAACCATCGCTCAAGCCTGGCCGAAGGCCGCCGCCAGCAGCCGTTGCGGCAGGCGTTCGATGTCGGCGAGCCGGGTCTTGAGGGCGCTGGTCAGGGATTCGGCGGCGGCAAGGCGGTCGCGCAGGGCGCGGGCGATGCGCCGCTGTTCGTCCATTTCCGGCGCGCAGAGGTGGAAGGACTGGATGGTGGGCATGTAGATGGACTTGTGCACGGCGCCGCTACCCAGTTCCTGCAAGGCTTTCTGCGAAGCCATGAAGGCATACATGAGGAATTCCGGGTCGAGCCGCTCCGGATCGCAAACCCAGTTGCAGAAGTCCTGGCTGGTCGCCATCGGCCGGCCGAGTTGAGTGACATAGCCGACCGAAGCGGTGCGGGACACGCAGACCGTCCCGACCGGCAGCAGCCGCGCCGAGGAATTGGCGAGGCCCAAGGCGTTGGTGTTTTCCGTGGTTGCGTGGGCGACCTTGCCGTGCAGTTTGCGGATGTCCGGCAACGCCAGCCACGGCACCTCGCCGCCCCACCATTCCGGCCGGCGGCGGCTGGGGGTGTGGCCGGATTCGAGGCGGGCGAGGTCGGTAAGGCGGTGCCAGCGCCAACTTTGAGTTTTGACGGGAGCACTTGAATCCACAGACACAGGCAAGACCGGAAAGTCTTGCAATAGCACCTGCGCAAGCAACTGCCCTGCCAACTTTAGCTGGCTTCTGCAACCTGCGGAGGCGACAGAAACATCTTCGAACGCAGTCGCCAGTTGTCTGGCAACGATACGTTGCCTCTCAAGATCAGGCAGCAAAACTGGAACATTTAGCATCGCGGCTTGCGCGATATTTCGCATCGAGTCGCTGGTGCCACCCGCATTGCTTTCTATGTGGCTCCTGGCTATCGGGCTACGCAAAGCAAACAAGAGATACTCAGGTACAACGCGATCCATATCCACGACTAGCCGCAGGAGCTTGTCCGAGAGGTAGCGATTTGGGTAGTCGTTGTCGGCAATGGCTACCGCACCAGTAAGCTCGATGGTGTTCGCACGCGAGAACAACAGATCACCGCGTCGGACTTTGTAGGATTCTGGTGGTTGATACGTGTCTGGCACGGCCTTCGCCGCAGTGGGATCGAAAGCGCCCCACGAAACCGCACTGACTTTCAAGATGCCTGGTTCTGACTCTCCTGCTTCGCGCTCAAGCGTCTGAATGCTTTTCCCGGCCTCTATACCTTTGAGCACATCGCCCAGACGAACAACCTGCACGCTCATGCCGAAAACAACCTCACTTTCGCGTCCCGCAACACCTCCATCGGCCGCCCCAGTCCGCGCAGCGCCGCCAGGCCGCCGACTTTCTGGATCGCCGGCACGCGCCAGATTTCCCGGTTTTCCAGGGCCTCGGTGCCGTTCTTCTCGAACTGGCCGGCGATGCCGAGGATGACGCCGCGCGCGGGTGAGGGCATGGCCTCCAGCCAGGATTCGTTCTTGAAGCGGAAGGCCAGGCTGCGGTCCAGTCGTGTGCGCGGCTTTGCCCGGTAGGCGAGATCGGCGAGCACGTCGTAGAGGTCGTAGTCCTGCCTGGCGTCGACCATCTGGATCAGGGTCGGCGAGCCGTGGGCGGCGGCCAGCGCCGCCAGCAGTTCCTGGCGCTCGGGCGGGGTGATCCAGCGTTCGCGGAATTCGGCGAGGCTGGCGGCTTCGTGTTTGAGCCTTTCCCCCAACTCGCGCTTGTATTCCTCATAGGCGACGGGAACCAGCCTGCCTTCCCGCTCACCCAGCACGTAATGGCCTTCACGCGCGACCTGGACGCTGAAACCGCCGGCGATCAGGGTCGGCTCGACCTCGTCACCGCCACCCCCGCCGCCACCACCACCGGGGCGCGGCGGCGGGGTGATGAAGTCGCGGCCGAACAGCCGGATCATGTTGGTGTAGTCGTAGAGGCGGAACATGAGCTTGCCGCTGGCTTCGTCGATGCGGGTGCCGCGGCCGACCATCTGGTGGAAGACGATGGCGGATTCCAGGTAGCGGAAGAACACGATGTTGCGCACGCAAGGCACGTCCACCCCGGTGGAGAGCAGGTCGACGGTGGTGGCGATGAACCAGGACGAGAGGCTGCCGCGCAGGTCGGCCACCATCTTGTTGCCGCTGCTCAGCGAGGTGCATTTGAAGGCGTAGGGTTCGGCGCGCTCCCGCTCGTTCGCCCGGCACCATTCGGCATAGCGGTTGTTCAGGTGTATGGCGACGCGGTCGGCATGGGTGTCCGCCGCGCAGAAGACGATGGTTTTCTGTTCCGGCCCGCCGGTTTCAATCAGGTACTGGAACAGGTCGTCGCACATGGCGATGACCCGTTCTGGGATTTGCAGTTTGGCGTCGTATTCGTTGGCGTTGTAGGCGTCGCGGACTTCGTTGGGCAGCGCCCGCGCGCCGGTATCGACACGCTTGGCCTTGTGCGCGATGACTTCCTGCTTGAGCAGGCTGGTTGCGTCGATACTGACCCGGCCCTGCTTGATTTCGCAGGGGGCGAGGTAGCCGTCCTCGATACCCTGGGCGAGGGCGTATTCGTACACCGCTTCGCCGAAGTGGCGGATGTTGTCGGCGCTGATCTGCAAGTCTTCCCGGGTGCCGCTGAGTTCACGCGGGGTGGCGGTGAGGCCGATCTGAAAGGCGTCCGGGTTGCGGGTGAGGATTTCCGACCAGGTGCCCCAGGCGGAGCGGTGGCACTCGTCGATGAGGATGTGGCTGAAGTGGTTCTCCGGGTAATGCCGGCGCATGAAGGAGGCGTCGCCGTGTTCGTGGATGCCCAGGGATTGATAGGTGGCGATATGGATGCGGGCGTTCCTGGCCTGGTTGTCGCCGCTCGTGTCCGCCGCGACGATCTTGGCGTCAGCGCCGAAGACGTTGTGAAATCGGATCAGTGCCTGCTCGCGCAGTTCGTCGCGGTCCACCAGAAACAGCGCGCGCTTCAATTGGCCGGCATCCGACAGGCGTTGCAGGAGACCGACGGCGATGCTGGTCTTGCCGGCGCCAGTGGCCAGGGAGAGCAGGGCGCGCGGCTTTGCCCTGCCGCTGGCGGCCAGAGCCATGCGTTCGAGCACGGCGCGAATGGCAGCATCCTGGAAATAGCGGGGCCGGTCGCCGGAGACGCTGTAGGCGGTGAACAGCGGCGCGACCTCGGGTGCGTCCGGGTTGAAGCCGGTGGCGGCGAACCAGCGCCGGCGCAATTCGGTGGGGGTCGGGAAATCAGCCATCGGCCGCGGATCGCTGGTCTTGCCGCTGGTGGTGTCGTATTCGACGAACTGATGGCCATTGCTGGAATACACGAACTTGACCGCGTAGCGACGCGCGTATTCCTTGACCTGTTCCAGTCCATGGGTGGGCGGCAAGTTTTCCTTCTTGGCCTCGATGAAGGCCAGGGTGAGCGGTTGGTTGTGCTCGCCCTGGTAGACCCGCAACAGGTAATCCACCCGTCCCCGGCCGCGCTTGAGCGGCTTGCCGTCGAGGATGTCGATACGCACGCCGCTCTGTTCGCGGTGAATTTCGCCATGGCTGGCGCGCTGGCCGTCATCGACCAGCTCGATCCATTGCCGGGCGTGCAGCGCCGGGTCGATCAGCTTCGCGCGGGTGTCGGATTCGTTGTAGCCAGGGAGAGACATGTCGGGATGATACCGGGGGGGGCTTGCTTAGGCTTTCAGTTTGCACAGCCAGTCGATCAGGGGGGCGATGTCCGTGCAGGGTTCGTTGCCCTCGTTCCGGTTGTGGCGTTCCGCCAGCCACCGGGCGCGTTCCACTGCCTTGGGCAGGTGGTGACGGGTGGCATTGAAGTGGCCGCCTGTCCCCTTTTCATAGTCCGGCAGGTATTGGCGCAAACGGGCGATCACCTCGTCGCGGTGCAAGGGGGTGCGAACGTCCTCGAAATGCAGCAGCAACCACAGCTCGAAGTTGGGCACCGAGGCCACCGCCTCGAAGCGCACCGCGCGCTTTTCATCACTATGCAATCGGCCGTCCAATGACTCGGCCAGTTTCAGCGCATCGTGATAGCTCGCATGTTCATCACGGTCGAACACCGCATACACGCGATCAAAGGCGCTGGGTTTGAGGCGGGCATGGGGATCGCCCCGCTCGAACAAGGCTTGCGCATACTCGACCACCTGCAAGGGCGAGGTTCCATATTCGCTGGGCCTGACCTCCACATTGGCGGCATGCAGCCGGTAATGGGCGCGCAGTTCACGGAAATAAAGCGGCTCGGTTCGGGAGCCTTCGCAGACGATCAGCACTCGTTCGTAAATGGCGCATTGTCCTGATTTGCGCGCCAGTTGCCGGGCCTGGCGTTCGCGCGGATGGTTATCGCGTCCCATGCGGCTTGACTTAGCGCGCGGCCGGGCGGTATTGCGATGTCAGGTCGTGCAGTACCGGCACGGCGCCATAACGGCCGATCAGATAGTTCCGTTCCAGGGCTTCGCCCTTGCGTGGGCTGAAATCGGTCAGCGGGTAGAGGCGGGTGGTTTGATCGCGGGTTTTTTCCACAAACCAGATCTGATCTCGCCGGAACAGGTCTTGTTCAAGCAAGGCGGTGTCATGGGTGGTGAAAACCAGTTGGGCGCAGCCCGTGTTCAATGCGGGGTTGTGGAACCACTCGACCAATCGACGCACCAGCAGGGTGTGCAAACTGCTGTCCAGTTCATCCACCACCAGCACGGAACCTCGTTTGAGAATATCCAGCACCGGCCCGGCCAGCGCGAAGAGACGCTGCGTCCCCAGGGATTCGTCTTCCAGCTCGAAGGTGGCGCCCCCCTGGTCCGTGACATGGCGAAACTGTGGCACCAGCATCTCCGCTTCTTGCCAGGTTGTATTCGTCACGCCGGCCGTGCCATCCAGTTGGAACAGGTGGCGAACACCCTTCCGCCTGGTGATTTCGATACCGGCGATGCTGATGTCCGCCGCACCGAGGAAGTCGGTGATGGCCTGTGCACCGGCCGGGTCTTGCGCCATCTGCACGGAGAAATCAGGCAGCGGCATCATGTTCTGGCTAAACACCACCAGATTCTCGACGATCCATTGGAATATCGGCTTCAGCAGTTCGCTGTTCAGATGCACGGCGGTGGAGAGGAACAGGGCATTGGGGCGGGTGGAGTCCTGCCACAATCTGCGCTGCCCGGTCAGATGTGAGCTGAACTCGTAGTGTTCCTTGTCCGTCGTGGCATCCCAATGGCGGGTGAACCACTGCTGGGCTTTGGGCGCTTTGTAGGCCAGCAGCCATTCGTCCGTAATGCGCTGTGGTGTGAGCCGAAAACCATATTGATAGCGCACCCCGGCAAGGGCGAAGGTGACCTCGAATTCCGAAGGTTCGCTGACCATGGCCGGGTCGAGACGGAAAGGCTGGGCGTTGTAAGTCTGCCCGAGTTGAATCACCGTGGCCGACTCGGCCACCACGGCGCGCATGAAGAACAGAGCCTGGATCAGATTGCTTTTGCCGCTGGCGTTAGGCCCATATACGACGGCGCTACGGAGCAGGGCGGGTAGAACCTTGTTGGGAGCGGGCACGACATGGGTCTCGGCGAAGGCTTTGTCCTTGCCGGCGACCAGGCTGAGGGTTTGTTCTTCACGCAAGGAGCGGTAATTGCTCACACGGAACTCAATCAACATGGAGAACGCCTTTTGTGTTTGTTTGCGCGGATATTCTGCAAAACATTGTCTTATTCTATATGTTGTATCGATTATGTTGCCACTTTCAGTGCGGGCGGGTAATCCTGGTTAGTGCTTTTTTGTGGGCCTGAGACAGGTTCGACCTCGGCGAAGGATCGGCCGCGGATGATGCGGTGCTCGCCGTCGTTGCCGGTGGGGGACGGCGTCTCCATCTGCTGCCCAGGATCATGCTGGAGACCAACACGCTACAGGCCCCGCACGATTGCCGGCGTGTCCTCCGGGAGGCGTTCGTCCTGTCGTCCTGAGGCGCGCGCGTCTCAGTCGCTTTGCCGCAGCATGCCCTGGGCCTGGATGAAATCGATGATCGCGTCCAGGCCCTGGCCGGTCTTCATGTTGGAAAACACGAAGGGGCGCGCGCCGCGCATCCGCTTCGCGTCCCGGTCCATCACCTCCAGCGAGGCGCCGACCATGGGCGCCAGGTCGATCTTGTTGATCACCAGCAGGTCGGAACGGGTGATGCCGGGGCCGCCCTTGCGTGGGATTTTCTCGCCGGCGGCGACATCGATGACATAGATCGTCAGGTCGGACAGTTCCGGGCTGAAGGTGGCGGCGAGGTTGTCGCCGCCGCTCTCCACGAAGATCACGTCGAGGCCGGGAAAGCGCTGGTTGAGGCGGTCCACCGCTTCCAGGTTGATGCTGGCGTCCTCGCGGATGGCGGTGTGCGGGCAGCCGCCGGTCTCGACGCCGATGATGCGCGCGGGTTCCAGCGCCTCGTTGCGTACCAGGAACTGGGCGTCTTCTTCGGTGTAGATGTCATTGGTGACCACGGCGATGTTGTAGCGGTCGCGCAGGGCCAGGCACAGCGCCAGGGTCAGCGCGGTCTTGCCGGAGCCGACGGGGCCACCGATACCGACGCGCAGAGGTTGGGAAGAAGTTGTCATGAGCGGAATATCCGGGTGTACTGGGTTTCGTGCAGGCTGCTGGCGATGGCGAACGCCGGCAGGAAGTTTTCAGCGTCTTCGAAGGCGGTGCCGGCGGCGCGCGCGGCCAGCCCGGGCAGGCGTTCGCCCAGCGCCAGCAGCAGCCGTTGCCCGGCGGTCTGGCCCAGGGGCACGGCCTTGAGCGCGGCCATCACCTGGTTCTCCGCCCAGGACCAGAGGTAGGCGATCAGGGTATCCTCGGCGGCAATCCGCCAGTGCGCCGCCGCGCAGCTCCAGGCCAGGGGGAAACTGGGGGGAGTGAATTGCGCCCAGTTCCGCGCCGGAAAGCCGGGCAGGTCGCCCAGCAACCGCGCCAGGGAATGGCCCATCTGCAGCGTCTCCGCGCGCAGTTCGGCGGTCTCCCGGCTGGCGATGAATGCGTCATTGAGGGCGATCAGGCGCGGCGGGTCGTAGTCGGACCAGGCCGCCTGCATGTGGCTCAGGGTGACCGCCTCGAAGCTTGCCACGCCATATTCCAGGCAGTCGACGATCCAGCGGCTGGCGCTGGCCTCATCGTGGACGGCGCCGCTCTCGACCGCCCATTCCAGGCCCTGCGAGTAGGTGTAGGCCCCCACCGGCAGCGCCGGGCTGGCCAGTTGCAGCAGCCGTGCCAGGGCGAGGTTCACCGGCCGCCCCGCAGGAGCATGTCATGGATGCGGGGCCCGCGTCCCTCGCCGTCGGCGCTGTGGCCGTGCGGGTGGGCGTGGCCGCCGTGTCCACCATAGGCGCCGCTCTCCGGCTCGAACGGGGCTTCGCTTTCGGTGACGTCCAGGCCGAGTCCGCGCAGCATCTCCGCCAGCACGTGGTCGCGGCCGAGGCGTAGCAGGCCGGGCGCGACCTGCACCGGCACATGGCGGTTGCCCAGGTGATAGGCGGCGCGGGCGAGCAGCAGGGCATCGTCGCTGCGCGCCTCGCTCACGGCCTCGCTGGCCGCCACCACCTCGACGATGCGGCCGTCGCCGCCCAGCAAGCGGTCGCCGGCGCGCAGCACGCCGCCACGCTCCAGGAACAGGCCCACTTCCTCGCCACTCGCCAGGCGGGCGCGCAGGCGGCTCTTGCAGCGTAGTTCGAAGGGGATGACCAGCCGTTCCGTGGCGACGGCGTCGCCGGGGGCGCGGGATTCGATCAATAGCATGGTCAGAACAGGAAGTAGCGTTGCGCCATCGGTTGCACGGCCACCGGTTCGCACACCAGCAGTTCGCCGTCGGCGCGCACCTGGTAGGTTTCCGGGTCGACGTCGATGACCGGCATGGCGTCGTTGTGCAGCATGTCCCGCTTGCTCACCGTCCGGGTGCCCTTCACCGCCACGAGCGGTTTGTCGAGCTTCAATGCCATCACCTCGGGGTTGTCCAGCGCCGCTTGCGAGACGAAGGTGACGGCGGTTTTCAGGCCGCCGGCGTAGCTGCCGAACATGGGCCGGTAGTGCACCGGCTGCGGGGTGGGAATGGAGGCGTTGGGGTCGCCCATCGCCGCTGCCGCGATCATGCCGCCCTTGACGATGAGGCTGGGCTTGACCCCGAAGAAGGCCGGCTTCCACAGCACCAGGTCGGCCAGCTTGCCGGGTTCGATGGAGCCCACCAGATGGCCGATGCCGTGGCTGAGGGCGGGGTTGAGGGTGTATTTGGCGATGTAGCGCCTGACGCGGAAGTTGTCGTTGCCGCCAGCGTCTTCCTTCAGCGCGCCGCGTTGCAACTTCATCTTGTGGGCGGTCTGCCAGGTACGGATGATCACTTCGCCGACCCGGCCCATGGCCTGCGAGTCGGAACTCATCATGGAGAAGACGCCGAGGTCGTGCAGGATGTCCTCGGCGGCGATGGTCTCGCGGCGGATGCGGCTTTCGGCGAAGGCGACATCCTCGGCGATGCCCGCATCGAGGTGGTGGCAGACCATGAGCATGTCGAGATGCTCGTCGATGGTGTTGACCGTGTAGGGCATGGTCGGGTTGGTGGAACTGGGCAGCACGTTGGGCAGCGCCGCCGCCTTGATGATGTCCGGCGCATGGCCGCCGCCGGCGCCCTCGGTGTGGAAGGTGTGGATGGTGCGGCCCTTGAACGCCGCCAGCGTGCTTTCCACGAAGCCGGATTCGTTGAGGGTGTCGGTATGGATGGCCACCTGCACGTCCATCTCGTCGGCCACGGCGAGGCAGGTGTCGATGGCCGCCGGGGTGGTGCCCCAGTCCTCATGCAGCTTCAATCCCATCGCGCCGGCGCGCACTTGCTCGCGCAGGGGCTCTGGCTGGCTGGCGTTGCCCTTGCCGTAGAAGCCCAGGTTCATCGGGAAGGCGTCGGCGGCTTCCAGCATCCTGTGGAGGTGCCACGGCCCCGGCGTGCAGGTGGTGGCGTAGGTGCCGGTGGCTGGCCCGGTGCCACCGCCGAGCATGGTGGTGACGCCGGACATCAGCGCCTCTTCGATCTGCTGCGGGCAGATGAAGTGGATGTGGCTGTCGATGCCGCCGGCGGTGACGATCAACCCCTCGCCGGCGATGATCTCGGTGGCGGCGCCGATGTTGATGGTCACGCCCGGCTGCACGTCGGGGTTGCCGGCCTTGCCGATGGCGGCGATGTGGCCGTTCTTGAGGCCGATGTCGGCCTTCACGATACCCTGCACGGCATCGACGATCAGGGCGTTGGTGATGACCGTGTCGGCCACCTCGGCGGCCACTTTCTGGCCCTGGCCCATGCCGTCGCGGATGACCTTGCCGCCGCCGAATTTCACTTCCTCGCCGGGAATGGTGTCGTCCCGCTCGACTTCGATCCAGAGGTCGGTGTCGGCCAGGCGCACCCGGTCGTCGACGGTGGGGCCGAACATCTCGGCGTAGGCCTGACGGGAGATTTTCATTGCAACGCTCCTTGCACCTTGCCCTGGAAACCGTAGACCCGGCGCTCACCGGCGTAGGCCACCAGTTCCACCGTCCGGGTCTGGCCCGGCTCGAAGCGCACGGCGGTGCCGGCGGCGATGTTCAGGCGCATGCCGCGCGCCGCCTCGCGGTCGAAGGCGAGCGCTTCGTTGGTCTCGAAGAAGTGGTAGTGGGAGCCGACCTGGATTGGCCGGTCGCCGGTGTTGGCGACTTCCAGCGTCAGGGTCGGGCGGCCGCTGTTGAGTTCGATCTCGCCGGGCTGGATGGCGTATTCGCCGGGGATCATGACCGCACCTCCCGCCGAGCCGTCTCAAGGGAGGGGTGCGCCCCCTTGGGG
>CAYMUY010000004.1:0-128759 GCA_964393825.1 uncultured Thiobacillus sp.
CTTCCGGAGCGATGACCTCCCGTACAACTCTTACACCACTCCTCGGGACACGATCTTCCATCTAGCTGCGGCCCCGAAGGGCTCCTTAGGCCGATGACTTGCCAACCATGCCACCCCTGCGACGGGCAGCTTATTAAAGAACACCTGCCATCCAGAAACGTATTTTCCCGGCTTAGCGAATGTCGGCAACTGGCCGACAACACTCATTGCCAGCACTTCCACAAAGAGGCCATTCAGCATGAATTGCGCGGCGAATCTCTGCGTGTCGTTTCAGACCGATCAAGACATCTCAGTCACCCGCCACGACCGGGTACGACCCGCGTCCATCGGCTCCCGGCCTGGTCTTCTCCGCATCATGCAACTACGGTTAACCTGATGCCGACATCCATCACCGCCAAAACGATGAAACCTCCACGCCTGCGTTCCCTGCTTGCCGCCGCGCTGTTCGTGTGCCTGACCCCGCCGGCGTTGGCGGAAACGGTGGGTTGTGTCACCACCGCCTGGAAGCTGATCGGCGCCAATCACAAGGTGTGCGTCGAGGCGTTCGCCGACCCGAGGATCGCGGGGGTGACCTGCCATGTCAGCCAGGCGAAGACCGGCGGCGTCTATGGGTCGCTCGGGCTGGCGCAGGACCCTTCGCAGTTTTCCCTGGCTTGCCGGCAAACCGGGCCGATCGCGCTGCCGGCCAGGATGCCGGAGGAAGAGGAGGTGTTTTCCGAGGACACCTCCATCCTGTTCAAGGAAACCCGGGTCATTCGCCTGTGGGATGCGGCCCACCGCACCCTCGTCTATCTCGCCATCAGCCGCAAGCTGATCGAGGGCGCGCCGGCCAACAGCATATCCACGGTTCCGGTGATGCCCTGGGGCGGCCGGTAGGCGGAATGGCCGTCAGCGCGGTGGCCGCGCCTGGCAGTCGGGCCGGGTAGCGTTCAGTTCCCCCAAGGGGCGGTTGAAGGTGTACGCGAAGGGCGAGCGCACCAGTTCACAGGCCGATTCTCCGGTATTGCCGCCGGACAGGGTGAAGGGCAGCCCCACCACGAAAGCGGCGGAACCGAGGCCGGTGGCGAGCAGCCCCAGGGGGCGCAGGACGAGCAGATCGAGCACCATGTCGCTGCCCTTTTCCATGCCGCTGCCACCGGGGAAGGGTTCGGCTTCCGCCCGCGCGGGCGCGGAAGCCGTCAGCGCGAGACCCAGCGCCAGGGCGGCTATCCGTCTGGCTGCCACCGTGTCGTGTCTTTTCTTGCCGTCGTTCATGGCTATCCTCGCTGAAAAGCGCGCCGCGCGTCCGTGCCCTGTCTGAAAAATAGCAGACCAGGGCGCGAGGCTCACGGATAGCACAGCACCGCCCGCCGTTCTTCGATCCAGGCGGCTTCGTCGGCGGCGGCGAGGGCATCAAGTTGTTCCGGCGTCGAGGCGGGGTCGTCCACCCAGAGGCGCAGGGCTTCGCCGCCATTGATCAGGTCGATGGCGAGGCGGTCGTGTTCGTATTCATAGGGGAAGTCGCGCCATAGCGGGTAATCGGGGCGCCACTGGCGCAGCGCCTTGAAGGCGAGGGCCTGCAGGCGCCAGGGGCGGAAGGCCGCGTGGTCGTAAGCCGCGTCTTCCACATGAATCTGGATGCCGGCGCAGAGCTGGCCGGCGTGCTTGTGGAAGGTCGGCTCGAACCAGCATTCGCGCAAGCGGCAGCCTTGCTGCCAGTGCGGCGCCAGCTCGTGCATGGCGGCGAGGAGGGCGCGGGCGTCGATGTCAGGGGCGCCGAACAGTTCCAGCGGCCGCGTGGTGCCGCGCCCCTCGGACAATGTGGTGCCTTCCAGCATGACGGTGCCGGCATAGGCGCGCGCCATCCCCAGGTTGGCGGCGTTGGGGCTGGGGTTGATCCAGGCGCGTTCGCCCAGCGGCCAGCCGTAACCGGGCGCGGCCTCGGGCTGCCAGCCCTGCATCTCGATCACCCGGTAATCGACGTCCAGATTCAGCGTCTTGACGAACCAGCGGCCCATCTCGCCCAGGGTGAGGCCGTGGCGCATGGGCATGGGCCCGGCGCCGACGAAGCTTTCCCAGCCGGGCCGCAGGGTCAAACCCTCGACCGGGCGGCCGGCGGGGTTGGGCCGATCCAGCACCCAGACGCTTTTCCCGGCACTGGCCGCCGCTTCCAGCACATAGCGCAGGGTGGTGATGAAGGTGTAGATGCGGCAGCCGAGATCCTGCAAATCGACCAGCAGCACGTCGAAGGTTTCGAGCATGGCCGGTGTCGGCCGCCGCACCTCGCCGTAGAGGCTGAACACCGGAATGCCGTGGACGGGGTCGAGAAAGTCGGGCGACTCCACCATGTTGTCCTGCTTGTCGCCGCGCAGGCCGTGCTGCGGGCCGAAGGCGGCGGTGAGCTCGAGGTCGGGCAGGGCGGCCAGCGCGTCGAGAGCGTGGGTCAACTCGCGGGTGACCGAGGCGGGGTGGGCCAGCAGGGCGACACGGCGGCCACGCAGGGGGACGCGCAGCGCGGGGTCGGCGAGCAGGCGTTCCAGACCAATAATCGGATCGTGTTTCATGGACGGACAAGCTCCAGGGCAAGGCAATCGGGATGGTGAAAGTCGGGGCGGCCGGGGGGATGCCGCAGGGCCCAGTAGGACAGACCGCCATCGATTGCTTCGATCACGGCGGACAGCCCCAGGCGCAGGCACGGCCCCGGCGGTAGTTGCGAAGCCGGTAGCAGCACGTCGAGGCCGAAGTCGCCCTCCGTCAGACGGACGATGCGCGGCGCCGTCGCGCTCGCCAGCGGCCCACCCTGGCGGTAGGCCTGGAAACCATAGGCCTGCCAGGCGCCGGCGGGAGAGAAGTTGAACTCGCGGTAGGCGGGCGCGTCCTCGCCCATGACGAAAACTTCAAAGCAGGTATGCCGCCAGAGGCCCTCGACCCGCGCCGGGCCGGTGGCATCGGGGATGCGCAGTTCATCCGTGCCGCCGCTGATGCGGTAGCGCAGCATCAGCCCGCCTGCGGCGTTCAAGGCCACGTTCGCGTCCAGGCGCAGCGGCCCGGGCGAGGGGCTGTCTGGATGGCGGATCAGGCTGGGCATGAGCGGTTCGACGCGGCCTGGACGCGGTGCGGCAGAGAGGTGGGCATGGCGCGGAGATATGGCATGAAGTCGCGAGAGTCCCGGGGAGACGGCTACAGGCCCAGGCGGGTTTCCAGGTGATGCGACGCGATCCCGAAATAGGCTTTCGCGGCCTGGATGCGGCCCAGGATGGCGGCGTCGGAGGCGGGTGGTTTATTGCTTTTTGTGCCGACGATCAGGACGTTTTTCGGGGTGTGGGCATCCGAGATGAACTCGAACACCTTCGTCGTATAACCGTAATACTCCAGGATCAGGGCGCGCAGGCCATCGGTCACCATTTCGGCCTGGCGCTCGACGAAAATGCCGTGCTTCATCAGGAAATCCAGGTCGTTGTGGAGGCCGCTTTTCTCCATCTCGCGGCGGATCTGCTTGTGGCAGCAGGGCGCGACGACGATCAGTTCCGCCCCGGCCGTGATGCCCTTGTAGATCGCGTCATCGGTGGCGGTATCGCAGGCATGGAGCGCGATCAGGATGTTGGCGCCGCCGCAGTCGTAGTCGGCGATGGCGCCCTGGGTGAAACGCAGGCCGGTGAATCGCGCGTCCGCCGCGATCCGGTTGCACAGGGCGACCAGGTCGGCGCGATACTCGACGCCGATCACTTCCGGATCGAGGCCGATTCCGACCAGGTAATCGTAGAGCGCGAAGGTGAGGTAGCCCTTGCCCGAGCCCATGTCGACGATCCGGGTCAGCCGCTCCGGGGGCAGGTGCTTGATCAGGCCACTGAGGATTTCCACGTATTTGTTGATCTGGCGGTATTTGTCCTGCGCGCTCTTGAAGACGTTGCCTTGTTCGTCGGTGATGTTGAGGGCGTGGAGATACGCCTTCCCCCCGGGCTCGATCAGGCGCTTCTTCTCGCGGTCATGCGTGGTCGGGGCGGGCGCGGTCTGGCTGGCCGGTTTCTTCTTCAGCGACCGGTGGTCGAGTACGAGATCGAATCCGGTCGTATAGAGCGTGGCGGCATGAAACCCGCTGGTAAAGGCTTCCCGAATCAGTTCGATTCCTTCCGCAAGACCATGGTTTTTCACGATGTCGCGGGTTTTGTAGCGGTAGGTGAAGCCGAGTTTTTCCTCGCGCTTGATGAGAACCTTGCGGACCAGGATGTTTTTAAGTTGATCGTCCGGGCCTTTGTACCCCCCCAGGGAGAGTTTCACGAACCCGCCATAGCGCAGGCTTTCTTCAAGGGCGGAGATGAAATTCGATGAATGATTCGTGGCGGCCATGACAACGTGTTGCGGGGTGGGAAGCGAGATCCAATAGCACAACCGGGGGATGGCGTGAAGCGCCCGCGCACCATAACAAACGGGCCACCCAGCGGGCGGCCCGTTCATCGCGAGGGGGCGTGGATCAGTCGAGGATGTGCAACTCGACGCGACGGTTCTTCATGCGGCCGTCTTCAGTGAAGTTGTTGCCGATCGGTCGGGATTCGCCGTAGCCCTTGGCGCTGAGGCGATCCGCCGCGACGCCACGGGCGATGAAGTACTCCATCACCGCCTTGGCGCGGCGGCTGGAGAGGTCGAGGTTGTGCGCGCTGGAGCCGCGGCCGTCGGTATGGCCGGCTACTTCCACCTTGATGCCGGGATAGCGCAGCAGGGTCGCGGTGGCGGCATCGAGAATGGCGCGGCTGTCCGGACGCAGCACGTCTTCATCGTTGTCGAAGTTCACGCCTTCCAGCGCCAGGGTCTTGCTCAGGGCGCAACCCTTGTCGTCCACCGGCACGCCGGCGGCGGTGCCGGGGCAGGCATCGAGGGCGTCGACGACACCGTCACCGTCGCTATCCAGCTCGCAGCCCTGGGCGTTGACCACGCGTCCGGCGGGGGTGGTCGGGCAGCGGTCGATGGCATCGACGACGCCATCGCCATCACCGTCCAGTTCGCAGCCCTGGGCGTTGACCTTGCGTCCGGCGGGGGTGGTGGGGCAGCGGTCGAGGGCATCGACGACGCCGTCGCCGTCACCATCCAGTTCGCAGCCCTGGGCGTTGACCTTGCGTCCGGCGGGGGTGGTGGGGCAGCGGTCGAGGGCATCGACGACGCCGTCGCCGTCGCTGTCCAGTTCACAGCCCTGGGCGTTGACCTTGCGTCCGGCCGGGGTGGTCGGACAGCGGTCGAGGCGGTCGACGACGCCATCCCCATCGCCATCCAGCTCGCAGCCCTGGGCATCCACCTTGGCGCCCTTGACCGTGCCGGGGCAGCGGTCCAGGGCATCGACGACGCCGTCGCCGTCGCTATCCATCGCCACCGCGGCGGGTTTTTCCGCCGGCTTCACAATGGCTGCCGCCTTGGGCTCGGCGGGCCCGGCGCAGGGGGTGTCCAGAATGCCGCGACCCGGACAGCCGATGGTCTTGTACAACTCATAGCCGCTGGTCATGCCGGAGGCACTGGCCGGGTTGGCCGGGTTGTAATAGGGAGCCTCCGCCGCCTGGACATTCGCGGTGGCAAGCAGTGCCAGGCTGAGGGCACTCAATACGGAAACGGGCATACGCATGTTCAACTCCTGTTCATGATGAGTTTGCTAACTGATTCTCGCTGATTTCACTGTTCCGGGGGCCTTGCCCACGGCGCCGCCCGCGGTCGGGGACGCGAGGCGCGCGTGTTCTTCCTCGGCCATCATCAGATAGAGGCCCTCGAGGGTCCCGTGGTTGACATAGTCCTCGACGGTGACCAGTTCGCTCCGGATACCCGCGAGCTTGACCAGCTTGCTGGACAGGGCGTCATAGGAACGGACCAGATCGCTCTGCCCGGCGACAGCGTGGATGATCGGTGCCATGTCCACGGACAGCCGCGCTTCCGTGTGCTGCCTGAACCAGGCCGTGGCATTGCCGGCGGCATCGAGGGGAGGCAACTCGCGCACGGCGGCCAGTACCCGGTCGCGTGCCCGCGGGAGCGCCGCTTCGGCGGCACGGTTCATCGCCAGGACCAGGTCATCCACCCGCCGGCCCAGGCCGATGGCCCGCAGGTAACGCTCCGCCTTGGCAAAATTTTTCGGCAGGCCGATCCGGGTTCTGGCGTCTCCGAAATAGCCGTTTTCCCTGCCCAGGCGGGCCATGGCGTTTTGCGCGCCCTGTGCGAGGGTGTCGCGCCAGGCCTGGCTGGTCTCATCGCCACTGGCGACGGCAGAGCCGGCGGCGCGGGTCAGCGGGATACAGACCAGGCCGAGCAGCACGGCGGCGAAGCGCCGTCGGGAAGGGTTCATTTTTTCAGGGAATCGCGAATTTCACGCAGCAGCACGATGTCCTCGGGTGTCGGCGGCGGCGCGGCGGGGGCGACCTCCTCCTTGCGCTTGAGGCTGTTGATGGCCTTCACCGCGACGAAAATGGCGAAGGCGATGATGATGAAATTCACCATGCTGTTGATGAAGAGGCCGTATTTGATCAGCGGCGCGCCGGCTTTTTCCGCCGCTTCCAGGCTTTCGAACACCTGGCTGCCCAGATTGATGTAGAGATTCTTGAAGTCGACGCCACCGGTGAGGCTGCCCACCACCGGCATGACGATGTCCTTGACCAGGGAATCGACGATCTTGCCGAAGGCGCCGCCGATGACGACCGCAACCGCGAGATCGACGACATTGCCGCGCATGGCGAATGCCTTGAATTCCTGCATGAAGCTCATGGGTCACTCCTCGTATGGACATGGGTCGGACGGATGGAAACACCACTCGCGGCGCCGGCTCTATGAGCAGGCTCACTCCCGCGTCCGGCAAATATACCAGCCGACCGCGGCGGGATGCTCAATCGGCGCTACGGCCGGCCACCGCGATGCCGCGCTGGCCGGCGAACTCCAGCATGCGGTTGATGGCAAGGACGGCACGAGCGCGCACCGGTTCGGCCACCTGGATTTCATTGCCGCCGTGCTCCAGCACGCCGAGCAGATTTTTCAGTCCGTTCATGGCCATCCACGGACAATGCGCGCAGGACACGCAGGTGGCGCCGGTGCCGCCGGTGGGCGCTTCGAGCAGACGCTTTCCGGGCGCGGCCTCGCGCATCTTGTGGAAGATACCGTTGTCGGTGGCGACGATCAGCACCGGGTTCGGCAACTCCGCCGCGGCGCGGATGAGCTGGGTGGTGGAGCCCACCACGTCGGCCAGGGCGATCACCGCCGCCGGCGACTCCGGATGCACCAGCACGGCGGCGTCCGGATGTTCCGCCTTCAGGGCGCGGATGCCGTCCGCCTTGAAGCGCTCGTGCACCACGCAGGAGCCTTGCCAGAGCAGCATGTCGGCGCCGGTGGTCCGCTGCACGTAATCGCCGAGGAAGCGATCCGGCGCCCAGATCAGCTTTTCACCCCGCGCCTTCAGGTGTTCCGCCACCTTCACCGCGATGCTGGAGGTCACCATCCAGTCGGCGCGCGCCTTCACCGCCGCCGAGGTGTTGGCGTAGACCACCACGGTGCGATCGGGATGCGCATCGCAGAAACGGCTGAACTCGTCCGCCGGGCAGGACAGGTCGAGCGAACACTCGGCGCGCAGGTCCGGCATCAGCACGCGCTTTTCCGGGTTGAGGATCTTGGCGGTCTCGCCCATGAACCTGACGCCGGCGACAATCAGCGTCTTCGCCCTGGAAGCATGGCCAAAGCGCGCCATTTCCAGGGAGTCGGAGACGCAGCCGCCGGTCTCCTCGGCCAGCCGCTGCAACTCCCCGGACACGTAGTAGTGCGCGACCAGCACCGCGTCCTGCTCGCGCATCAGGCGCTTGATGCGATCGACCAGTTCCTCCCGCTCGCCGGGGAGCAAGGTTTCTTCCAATACCGGCGGAACATCATCGACGGGATGGGCGGGCGGGATGAATACGGCGGACATGGCGGCGGCAGACTCGATAGGGGGTGAGCCCTCTTTTATGGGGGGGAAACGCACGCTGTCAAGCGAGCATCGGCGGGCACCACGATTCAATTCTTCCGTTATAGTCGCATCGCCCCCATTCCCCGCCTCCCTCGCACCGTGCCGTCCACGCTTCCGCTCAGTTCCCGGATCGACGCTTTCCTGGCCGCCTTGCGGGCGCGCCAGTACAGCCCCGCCACGGTGTCCACCTATGCCATCGACCTCGCGCATCTGCTGGAACTGGTGGGGGAGGTCGATCCCGCCGGGCTCGGCGGCCACGACATCCGCCGCGCCCTGGCCAGCCTGCACGCGCGCGGCCAGCAGCCGAAGACCCTGGCGCGCACGCTGTCGGCCTGGCGCAGCTTCTATCACTACCTGGCGCGCGCGGGAGAGGTCAGTGCCAATCCCTGCCTGGGCCTGCGCCCGCCGAAGGGGGAAAAACGCCTGCCCAATGCCCTGTCCGTGGACGAGATGGCGAAACTGCTGGAGGGTGCGGCGGACGACGCCTGGTCGACGCGGGACCTGGCCATGTTCGAACTGATGTACTCCTCCGGCCTGCGCCGCGCCGAATTGATCGGCCTCGATCTCGGTGGTGTCGATCTGGAGACGGCCGAGGTGACGGTGACCGGCAAGGGGCGCAAGACCCGCGTCGTGCCGGTCGGGCAGCGGGCGCTGGTCGCCTTGCGCGCCTGGCTGGCCCTGCGCGCGGGGCTGGCCGGCGCCACCCCGGCGCTGTTCGTCGGCACCCGGGGGGGGCGCATCGGGGCCACGGCGCTGCGGCTGGCGCTCATCCGGCTGGCGCGGCAGCAGGGCGTCACGGCGCACGTGCATCCGCATGCCTTGCGCCATTCCTTTGCCTCGCATGTGTTGCAATCTTCCGGCGACCTGCGCGCAGTGCAGGAAATGCTGGGGCATGCCAGCCTGTCCACCACCCAGGTCTACACCCACCTGGACTTCCAGCATCTGAGTCAGGTCTATGACCAGGCCCACCCCCGCGCGAAAAAGAAGGAGCGGGAGAAATAGCGGGGCTGGCGGGGCAAGGCGCAACCCGGCGATTGCGCCAGCCCATTGTTCGATGCCGACCCTGGGCCGCACAATGGGGGGCATTTCTGGAGCAAGCGCATGAGTCAATACTCTTTCGATGTCGATGCCTCCGATTTCCAGCACGTGGTGATCGAAGGCTCCCGCAAGGTCCCGGTGATCGTCGATTTCTGGGCGGAATGGTGCGGCCCCTGCCGCATATTGAAGCCCATCCTGGAAAAGCTGGCCGAGGAATTCCAGGGCAAATTCATCCTGGCCAAGGTGGACTCCGACAAGAACCAGGCAATCGCCAGTCAATACGGTGTACGCGGCATTCCCAACGTCAAGGCCTTCCTCGATGGCGAGATCATCGATGAATTTTCCGGGGCGATTCCCGAATCCGAGGTGCGCGCCTTTCTCCAGCGCCTGCTGCCCTCGCCCGCCGACACCTTGCGCATCGCCGCCGGCCAGGCGCGCGACCAGGGCGATCTCGCCCAGGCCCTGCAACTGCTGGCGGAAGCCTCGAAACTGGACCCGCAAAACGAGGCGGTGCGCCTGGAAGCCGCCGACATCCTGCTGGAACTCGGGGAACTGGGCGAGGCCCGGCGCCTGTTCGACAGCGTCTCGCCGCTCACCCGCATGGAGGATCAGGCGCGGCAGGTCGAGGCGCGGCTGAGCTTCGCGGAAGCGGGTGGCGGCGACGAAGCGGAATTGCTGGCTCACCTCGCGGCGCAACCGGATGACCTGGACGCGCGCCTGCGTCTTGCCAATCTGCTGATCGCCGGTGGCCGCCATCGTGACGGCATGGAGCAGTTGCTGGACCTGGTGCGGCGTGATCGCGCCTGGAACGATGAGGCCGCGCGCAAGGCCATGCTCGCGGTGTTCAACCTGCTGGGCGGACAGGATCCCCTGGTGGCCGATTATCGGCGCAAGCTGGCCAGGGCCCTGAACTGAACCAGGTCATTTTCACAGCGAGAGGTCCGTCATGAATCCTCAACGCCTGGAAAAACTGAAGGAACTCGCGGCTTTCGAGCCCAACGGCCCGTTCGAGGACAACCTCTACCGGCTGACCTGCATTACCGGCGACGCCATGAGCGCGCGCCGGGTCTCCCTGATGCTGCTGGATACCGGCAACGGCAAGGGTGCGCATCTCAAGCTCGCCGCGCTCTATGGCGAATTGCCGGAAGTGGCCTGGCGTGACGATCTGCCGTCGGAAGAGGGCATCGCCCAGCATGTGCTCGAACTCGGGGGCAGCCTGTACGTCAAGGATATCGGCCATTCCCGCTGGCGCGACAAGGCGCGCCGCCTCGGCGGCACCGGCAGTTTCATTGCCTGCCCCATCCGCCTCTCCGGCAAGACGGCCGGCGTGCTCAACATCAGCGAACCGATCGAACGGGCGCATTTCACCCCGGCGGATGTCGACATCGCCGAGCTCGCGGCGCATCTGATCGGCCGCAGCATCCATGTCGCGCGGCTGGACCGGGTGCTCGACTCCCGCTTCGCACAGATGGCGTTCACCCTGGAAGGCCGCGCGGACTCATGCTCCGTGGTCTCGCTGTCCAGCCACGAGCCGGACAAGGTGGCGCGCATGCTGGCGAAAGCCTTCTTCAAGGAAATGCGCCACTGCGGCTTCACCCCGAACCAGATCATCCGCGCCGCCGGCGAAATCATCTCGGAACTCACCGGCAGCCTGAACCGGCACAAGCATCGGCTGGATCGGGAGTAGGTCGGGTGGGTCGATGGGGTAACCCGATGATCGGTTAACCCGACCCACCTCGATATTCCCGCGCCAGACGCGCGTAGTTGCCGGCCTGATAGGCGAAGTAGTCCAGTTCCTCCGGCGTCAACCGGCGCACCGCCCTGGCCGGCCGGCCGAGATACAACCAGCCCGACTCCAGCACCTGGCCTTCCGGCACCAGACTGCCCGCCGCCACCAGCACGCGCGGCTGCACCACCGCCTTGTCCATCACCAGGGAACCCATGCCGATCAGGCATTCGTCGCCGATCGCGCAGCCATGCAGAATGACCGCATGGCCGACCGTCACGTCGCGGCCGATCGACAGTGGTGAACCTTCCGGATCGGTGGCGCGGCGATGGCTGACATGCAGCACCGCGTTGTCCTGGATGTTGCTGCGGGCGCCGATGCGGATGGCGTTGACGTCACCCCGGATCACGACGCCAGGCCATACCGAGACCTCGTCCCCCAGTTCGACATCCCCGATCACCGTGGCGCTGGCATGCAGGAAGACGCCCTCACCCAGCTTGGGATGCAAGGTCTGGTAAGACTCGATCGGCATGGCGGCTGTGGTCGCGAATAGGTGGGAAAGCCGAGTATATCGGTCGGATTCGCATCGCGTTCCGTGCTTTGTCCCCCCTGCCATTGCGTATAAAATACGCAGCCCTTTTCCCCGCCCCTCCTCCCCATGCGTATCGGTCCCCACCAACTGAAGAACAATCTGATCGTCGCGCCCATGGCCGGGGTGACGGATCGGCCGTTCCGCCAGTTGTGCAAGAAGATGGGCGCCGGCATGGCGGTGTCGGAGATGGTCACCTCCAATTCCCTGCTCTACGGCTCCGCCAAAACCATCCGCCGCGCCAACCACGAGGGCGAGGTGGCGCCGATCTCGGTGCAGATCGCCGGCTCCATCCCGGCCATGATGGCCGAGGCGGCGCGTTACAACGTCGATCATGGCGCCCAGATCATCGACATCAACATGGGCTGTCCCGCCAAGAAGATCTGCAACGTGATGGCCGGTTCCGCCCTGTTGCAGGACGAGCCCCTGGTCACCCGCATTCTGGAGGCGGTGGTGGCCGCCGTTCCGGATACCCCGGTCACCCTGAAGATCCGCACCGGCTGGGACAAGTCGCACAAGAACGCGCTCAACATCCTGCACATCGCCCAGGAGTCCGGCATCCAGGCCCTGGCCATCCACGGTCGCACCCGCGCCTGCGGCTACTCCGGCGAGGCGGAATACGAAACCATCGCGGCGGTGAAGGCGGAGGCGCGCATCCCGATCATCGCCAACGGCGACATCACCACCCCGGAAAAGGCGAAATACGTGCTCGAAGCGACCGGCGCCGACGCCATCATGATCGGTCGCGCCGCCCAGGGACGGCCCTGGCTGTTCCGCGAGATCGCGCATTACCTCGCCTGTGGCGCGCATCTGCCGGCGCCCGAGGTGGCCGAGATCCACGACGTCCTGCTCGCCCATCTCGACGATCTCTACAGTTTCTACGGCGGCATCAGCGGTGTGCGCATGGCGCGCAAACATATCGCCTGGTATACCCGCGGACTGGCCGATTCGGCCAGTTTCCGCCATGCCATGAACCGCCTGGAATCGACCGCCGAGCAACTCGACGCGGTCAACGATTTCTTCTGGCGCGCGCGCGGACGCGACAGTCGCCTGGTTTATCTGGAAGCAAGCCCCGACGAACGCGCGGCGGCATAACAAGACACGACGAGAGAAGAGCCCGATGGCCACGGAACAACACATTGACGAAAGTGAGCTGGCAGCCTGCGTGCGCCGCGTCCTGATCGAGTATTTCAAGGATCTCGACGGCGAAATGCCCGCCGGCATCTATGACATGGTGGTGAACTGCGTGGAACGCCCGGTCCTCGACCTGGTGCTCTACCACGCCGATGGCAACCAGAGCCGCGCCGCCGACTGGCTGGGCATCAACCGCAATACCCTGCGCAAGAAAATGCAGCAGCATGGAATCAAATAACGCGGGCCGTTTGCAGTCGGCAGCAACCCCGACTCGATCCGCCAACCGAATACCGCCAACTGAAGACTAGAAACCATGATCAAACGCGCCCTCCTCTCCGTCTCCGACAAAACCGGCCTCATCGACTTCGCCCGCGCGCTCGCCGACGCCGGTGTCGAACTCCTCTCCACCGGCGGCACCGCCAAAGCCATCCGTGATGCCGGCCTGCCGGTCATCGACGTCTCCGACTACACCGGCTTCCCGGAGATGCTCGACGGCCGGGTCAAGACCCTGCATCCCAAGGTCCACGCCGGCATCCTGGCGCGGCGCGACCTCACCGCGCATGTCGAGACCATGAGCGAACACGGCATGGGTTACATCGACCTGGTCTGCGTCAACCTCTATCCCTTCGTGGCCACCGTGTCGAAACCGCATACGCTGGATGACGCCATCGAGAACATCGACATCGGCGGCCCGGCCATGGTCCGGTCCTCCGCCAAGAATTACAAACACGTCGCCATCGTCACCGACCCGGCCGACTACGCGGCCCTGATCGACGAGATGAAGACCAGCGCGGGCGCGCTCAGCGATGCCACCCGTTTCGAACTGGCGAAGAAGGCTTTCACCCATACCGCCCAGTACGACGGCCACATCAGCAACTACCTGACCGCCCTCAACGCGGCCGGCGAGCGGGAGCAATTTGGCGAGCGACTCACCCTGCAATTCGAGCGCGCGCAAACCTGCCGTTACGGCGAGAACCCGCACCAGAATGGCGCCTTCTACGTGGAGGCCAACGCCCCGGTCGGCACCATTGCCAGCGCGAAACAGATCCAGGGCAAGGAACTCAGCTACAACAACATCGCCGACACCGACGCCGCCCTCGAGTGCATCAAGCAATTCAACGATGGCCCGGCCTGCGTCATCGTCAAGCATGCCAACCCCTGTGGCGTCGCCTACGGCGCCAGCCTGCTGCAGGCCTATGACCGTGCCTACCAGACCGACCCGGAGTCCGCCTTCGGCGGCATCATCGCCTTCAACCAGCGCCTGGACGGCGAGACTGCCAAGGCCATCGTCGATCGCCAGTTCGTGGAAGTGATCATCGCCCCCGAGGTCAGCCCGGAAGCGTCCGAGGCGGTCGCCGCCAAGAAGAACGTGCGCCTGCTGGAATGCGGTGCCTGGACCGGCGCCGTGGCCCAGATGGACCTGAAGCGAGTGGCTGGAGGCCTGCTGGTGCAGGATGCCGACATCCTGCTGCATGGCGACCTGAAGGTGGTGACCAGGCGCGTGCCGACGGAAGCCGAAATGGCCGACCTGCTGTTCGCCTGGCGCATCGCCAAGTTCGTCAAATCCAACGCCATCGTCTATTGCCGCGACGGCATGACCATCGGCGTCGGCGCCGGCCAGATGAGCCGCGTCAACTCCGCCCGCATCGCCGCCATCAAGGCCGAGCAGGCTGGCCTGAAGGTACCCGGCTCGGTGATGGCCTCCGACGCCTTCTTCCCGTTCCGCGATGGACTCGACCAGGCCGGCGCCGCCGGCATCGTCGCGGTCATCCAGCCGGGCGGCTCGATGCGCGATGAGGAAGTCATCGCGGCGGCGGACGAGCATGGCATTGCCATGGTGTTCACCGGCGTTCGCCATTTCCGGCATTGAGCGGGGTTTGCTATGAAAGTCCTCGTCATTGGCTCCGGCGGACGCGAACACGCGCTGGCCTGGCGCCTGTTGCAGTCCCCCCGCATCCAGAAGGTCTTCGTGGCGCCCGGCAACGGCGGCACCGCGCGTGAACCCGGGCTGGAAAACGTCAACCTCACCGCGATACCCGACCTGGTCACCTTCGCCCGGACAGAGGGCATCCAGCTGACCGTGGTCGGCCCGGAAGCCCCCCTGGCCGCCGGCGTGGTCGACGCCTTCCTGACCGCCGGGCTCAAGGTGTTCGGCCCACGCCAGGCCGCCGCGCAACTGGAGAGTTCCAAGGATTTCGCCAAGCAGTTCATGGCGCGCCACAACATTCCCACCGCCGCGTTCGCCACCTTCACCGAGGCCGCCGCCGCGCACGCCTACCTCGACACCCAGGGCGCCCCGATCGTGATCAAGGCCGACGGCCTGGCCGCCGGCAAGGGTGTGGTGGTTGCCAGCACACTGGACGAGGCGCATGCCGCGGTCGACGCCATGCTCGCCGCGGATGGCAAACCCGGTAGCATGGGCGAGGCCGGGCATCGCGTGGTGATCGAGGAATGCCTGTTCGGCGAAGAGGCCAGCTTCATCGTCATGGTCGACGGCGACAACATCCTGCCGCTGGCCACCAGCCAGGATCACAAGCGTCTGCTGGATGGCGACGAGGGCCCCAACACGGGCGGCATGGGCGCCTATTCGCCGGCGCCGGTGGTCACCCCGGAAATCCATGCGCGCGCCATGCGCGAGGTAATCCGGCCCGTCGTGGCCGGCATGAAGGCGGAGGGCACGCCCTATACCGGCTTCCTTTACGCCGGTCTGATGATCGACCCGGAAGGGCGCATCAAAGTGCTGGAATTCAATTGCCGCATGGGTGACCCGGAAACCCAGCCGATCATGATGCGCCTGAAGAGCGATCTCAGCGTCCTGCTCGAAGCGGCGGCGGAAGGCCGGCTGGATCAGGTCGAGGCGGACTGGGACCGCCGCTATGCCCTGGGCGTGGTGCTGGCGGCGGCCGGTTACCCGGAATCGCCCAGAAAGGGTGATGCCATCACCGGGCTCGATGTCCGGGGTGACGATTTCCACATCTTCCACGCCGGCACCGCCCTGGTCGACGACCAGGTGGTCACCGCCGGCGGCAGGGTGCTTTGCGTCACCGCCCTGGGCGACACGGTCAAGATCGCGCAATCTCGCTGCTACGAAGTCGCCGAGGGCGTCGAGTTCGCCGGGCGTCAGATGCGCCGGGATATCGGCTGGCGTGCCATCTCGCGCAAGAAGAAGTGATCAGTCGATCCGCCTGAGCGAGGCCGGCATGCATCCGCGCAAGGGTGGCAGGCCGGCTTCGGGCCAGTAGCGTATCGCGGCATTCAGCCAGTCTTCCGGACAGGCTACCGGGCCGACGATCTCCGGCAAACCGAGGAAACGCCCCGCCAGGCGCAAGGCGGGCAATGGCTCGGCGTCGACCAGCGGCGCCGCCAATGTCTGCTTGCTGAGCTTGCAGCCTTGGGGATCGAGCACGACTGGAATATGCCGGTAAACCGGGTTCGGATAACCCAGCGCCTGTTGCAGCAGAATCTGGCGGGGGGTAGAGGTCAGCAGGTCCGCCCCGCGCACCACATGGGTAATCCCCTGCTCGGCATCATCAACGACCACCGCCAGCTGATAGCCATACACCCCGTCGGCGCGCTTCAATACGAAATCCCCGCATTCCCGCTCGACGTCGCAGGCGACGCGGCCAAGCAAGGCATCGTGAAACACCACTCGCGTATCCGGCAGGCGCAGGCGTATTGCCCCGTCCGCATAGGCGCCGCGTTGCCGGCAGCTGCCCGGGTAGACCGGGCCATCGACACCAGGCCGCGCCGACTCGCTGATGCGCTTGCGTGTGCAGTCACAGGCATAGACCCTGCCTGCGGCAATCAATCTGCCCAGGGCGCTCTGATAGGCCTGCGCGCGGCGACTCTGATACATCACCTCGCCCTCCCAGGCAAAACCGTGGGCCGCGAGGGTATGCTGGATGCGCGCATCCGCGCCTGCCGCGACGCGCGGCGGGTCGACGTCCTCGATCCGCAGCAACCACTCGCCTCCATGGGCGCGGGCGTCCAGGAAACTCGCCAGCGCGGCCACCAGCGAACCGAAATGCAGCGGGCCGGACGGGGTGGGCGCGAAGCGACCACGATACAAAAGGGCACTCCTGTCGGTGGGGATTGGACGGTAACGGCCGCAATAAGCATTGCCGCCGGTTGCGCGGCCATATGCGTGCAATTATAGTGCGGACATGCAGGCTGAACTGGACGCTCTCGAAAGCAAACTCGCGCAGATACTCGAACGCCATCAAGGCATGCGGGAGGAGAATCTGCGGCTACGCCAACAGGTGGTCGCCCTGGAAAATACCAACAAGCAACTGGCCGATCGACTGGGCGAAGCCCGTACCCGCATCGAAGCGCTGCACGACAAGATCCCGGATTAAGATGGCCAACCAACCCAACGTCAGTCTTGATGTCGCCATCATGGGACGCGAGTTCCGCGTCGCCTGTCCGGAAGAGGAAAAGGAAAGCCTGCTTCAGGCCGTGACCTACCTAGATCGCAAGATGCGCGAGATTCGGGACCAGGGCAAAGTCATCGGCCTGGAGCGGATCGCGATCATGGCCGCGCTCAACATTACTCATGATTACCTCGCGGCAAAGCCGGTCAATCCGGATGACGGTTTCCACCGCGCGCAAGTCGGCCGCATGATCGATATGCTTGATCAGGCGCTGGCACCGCAAGATAATCTGTTCTGAGTGGATCGGATTCATCGGTCTCACCCTCAATCTCCCTGCTGCGTTCGCGAAGGTTGCTCATTCTTTGAACCGATAAGCGTAAGCGAAGGCCGCGGCGATCAAGTCCGCTGTTGTGCGCCTGGCTCGACCAGGCGCCTGAAGCAGATGCGCCGCGACCACTCTTGGACCCCTGGGTTCAGGAAAGCGATCTGGACGGCGCAAGCGGGGAGACCTCCTCTCTAGATGTCCTCTTCCTCCGACCTGTCCGAAAAAACTGACCTCCGTCGCGAGCTGCGAGCCCGTCGCAAGATGGTCGACGCAGCCACACGGCGCGCCGCCGGGCAAGCCCTCATCCGTCTGGCTTTGCGCCACCGCCTACTGGCTACGGGGCGCCGTATCGGCCTCTACATCCCGAACCGGAGTGAAATCGATGTTCTGCCGCTGCTGGACCGGGCCAGGGCTATGGGCCTCGTCTGCCATCTGCCCATCGTCCCCAGGCTGGGGCACAAGCGAATGTGGTTTTCCGAATTGGGAGAACATTCAGCCTGGGTCAACAATCGCTACGGCATTCCTGAATACCTGCATCCGCTGGCGAGGCGTGTGCGGACACAGCAACTCGATCTGCTATTGATGCCGTTACTGGGGTTCGATGCACGCGGGTTCCGCCTGGGCATGGGCGGGGGTTACTACGATGCCAGCCTGAGCCATCTCAAGTCACGTCGCCATTGGAAGCGGCCACGAGTCGTGGGCGTGGCCTACGCAGTCCAGGAGGTGGAGCGTTTGCCGATCGACACATGGGACATTCCACTTGACGCCATCCTGACTGAACGGGAATTCCGCGTGTTTCACCCACACCGGCCCATCGCACTTCCTGCTGATCAGTAGCGATAGGTATTCCGGTGACTCAACCAGGGATTGGCAGGAAGATCACCAGCGGGCAGCAGCCGCCAGGTCTCGACAGCCACCGCCGCCTCGGGATCTGAACGACGCCGGCCATCCTGCTCATTCAGGTTCATATCTCGCGCCACCGTGCCGACAACGGATTGATTGCGGGGATAGGTCGCCCAGCGTAGAAATTTGTTCGGATCGAACATGTGCTGAAACACGGCTTGATAGAGCACAGGATCCATTCCGGCGGCCACCCAGCGCATGAATACCTCGGGGTCGATGAACTCTGCCCAGTTACGCGCGGTGGCCGGGTCCAGAAAGCGGTTGAATGTCTTTGGATAGCTGCCCGGATCCATGGCAACGGTTGCCAGCGCGGTCATGAAGCGTGGTTCGGTCACGGCATCCAGCCATTCGGCAAATAGCTTGGGTTGTTTCAGGACGAGACCGTTGCGGGTCGGGTCGAGCATCCGTGCCAGCCATTCCTCGGGGGAGGCGGGAATGCGTTCCTCACGTACCGAGCCGGACCGGGCTGGCATATCCAGCCGTTCTACGATGCTGCCGTCTTGTAGCTTGAAGCTGCTGATCGTCGGTCTGGCCAACCGTGGTTTGTGCGCGACATCCTCCCCGGCATCCGCCCGCGCAAGGCAGGCCAGCCCAGGAACGAAGAATAACCAGGCGAAGCGCAGCACCAATGCCATTAGAAAACCATTTCCATTCAGGTATTTAGTAATACATGAAAATTCTAACATGCTCCTATTCCAGAAATGGAAAAAGGGGTGGAACCTGAGTTCCACCCCTTTCAACTACCGCGGAGCCAAATTACTTGGCGGCGGGAACGGCCGGGAAGAAGCCTGCGAACGGGTTCGCGATGTTGCCGTAGGTGGCGGGATTCATGAAGCCGCCCCAGGTGCCGTAGGTCTTGGGATCAGCAGCGGCGCCAGCCCACTGGGTGTACAGATTCGGGTTCAGGGGAGCCATCATCAGGTTCATGTTGGCCGGAGCGATGGGAGCCATGGCCCAGTTCATGTACATGTTGGGGTTCAGGGGAGCCATCGCCATTTGCAGGACGCGGGGGTCAAGAGGAGCAGCCAGCCACTTCATGTACATGTTCGGGTTCATGAGGGGAGCCATGGCGGCGGTGTAGAAGTTGGGGTCCATGGAAGCGGCCAGCCACTTCATGTACATGTTGGGGTCGATGAAGGCAGCGTAGGACTTCAGGATGTCGGGGGACATGCCGGCCTGGGCCATCTTGGTGAAGGTGGCGGGGTCCATGCCCTTCTGCATCAGAGCGATGGCAGTGGCGGGGTCCATCATGTTGGTCATGGCGGCGACGGCAGCCTTGGGATCCTTGGCAACGTCAGCAACCTTGGCGGGGTCCAGCAGCTTGGCCGCGGTTTCTTCCGGGGTCTCGGCGAAAGCGGAGGTGGCAAGCAGGGCCAGGACCAGAACAGAAATCTTCTTCATGGGAGTACTCCTAAAACGTTGATAAGAAAGGTAGATCGGCGAATCAAATTCGAGTGGGTAGTATATTTTCGAACATTAGAATATTCGACTACTCACTCGATCACCCTAGACCCGTCTTCCAACCATGTTGCGAACTCGCAACACGACTTATCGACAACTAACGGTTCAGGGCGACTGCCAGGGCCGGCACGTAAAGCGTACAGGCGAGGCAAAGTCTAGCCGAGCCCCAATTTCAAAGAGATGCATTACTCAGGGATTGCAAAACACATGCTGTCGGAAGTGGTGGTGGTACCACAATTGGTGCCGGCAAAATCATTGCGCGCGCGCAACGAGTTAGTCTGGGTCGCCGTGTCGTGGCAATTTTTCGACGCGCAAACTGTGTAGCCGGCGGCTATCCGCGCGCAGCACCTGGAAGCGCAATTCATTGATCTCGACCGCCTCGCCGCGCTTGGGTAGGCGGCCAAACGCGTGGGTGACCATGCCGCCTATCGTGTCGAATTCATCATCGGCGAAGCTCGTGCCCATCGCCAGGTTGAAATCGCCAATCTCGGTGTGCGCCTTGACGCGAAAAGCACTGCTGTCCAGCTTGAGGATGTTGTCTTCATCCTCATCGTAGTCATACTCGTCTTCAATATCGCCCACGATCTGTTCAAGAACGTCTTCGATGGTGACCAGGCCTGCGACGCCGCCATATTCATCCACCACAATGGCGATATGGTTGCGCGAGGCACGAAACTCCCGCAGCAAGACATTTAACCGCTTCGATTCCGGGATGAAGACCGCAGGCCGAAGCTGCTCGCGCAGGTTGACCTCTTCATCGGTGCACAGCTTCAGTAAATCCTTCGCGAGCAGGATGCCGACAACGTTGTCGCGTTCTCCATCGACTGCGGGAAAGCGCGAGTGCGCGGTCTCGATGACGTAGGGGAGGATCTTGTCCGTCGGCTCGTTGATATCGACCACATCGAGTTGCGAGCGCGGGATCATGATTTCCCGGACCTGCATCTCGGAGACCTGCATGACACCCTCGATCATCGAGAGCGCATCGGCATCCAGCAGGTTTTTCTCATAGGCCGCGTGCAGGAGCTCGAGCAACTCCTCGCGGTTGTCTGGTTCTCTGGAGAGCCAGGAGGTAAGACGTTCGATCAGGCCGGGGCGGTGATTGTTGCTACTGTCATCCATCTTGGTAAGGGTCGGGATATCCCAGTCGCATCATGATAAAGCTTTCCACGGCTTCCATTGCTACAGCCTCTTCTTCGAGCTCATGGTCGTAGCCCTGGAGGTGAAGCATGCCGTGTATCGTCAAGTGGGCATAGTGTGCTTCCAGTGTCTTGCCCTGCTCAAGGGCTTCACGCTCGACCACGGGCACGCAAAGCACGACATCACCATTCAAGGCCCCACCGTCCGGCTCCTCGCCGTAGGCGAAGGTCAACACATTGGTGGCCTTCGCCTTGCCGCGGTAGCCGTGATTGAGTTGCTTGCCCTCGGCTTCGTCCACCAGGCGCAAGGTCGCTACCACATCATGGACGAGGGCCGCCTTGGCCCAGCGGCGGAACGTGGCGCGAGTGGGGATGCCACTGGCCGCGCAGACGAACTGGATGGTCAAGTCCAGGCTGGCCTTATCGCTCATGTCTGGATCCTGCCATAGGCATCGTATGCCTCGATGATCCGCGCGACCAGCGGATGCCGGACGACATCCTCGCTGAGAAACTCGCTGAAGGCGATGCCTCGGACCTCGCGCAGCACGTCACGCGCCTCGATCAATCCACAGCGCTGGCCCCGGGCCAGATCGATCTGGGTGACATCGCCGGTCACGACGGCACGTGAACCAAAGCCGATGCGGGTCAGGAACATCTTCATCTGTTCCGGCGTGGTGTTCTGTGCTTCGTCGAGAATGATGAAAGCATGGTTGAGGGTGCGCCCACGCATGAAGGCCAGCGGCGCCACCTCGATCACGCCCTTCTCGAAGTGCCGCGTGGTTTTATCGAAACCCATCAGGTCATAAAGGGCGTCGTATAGCGGACGTAGATAGGGATCGACCTTTTGCACCAGATCGCCGGGAAGGAAGCCCAGACGTTCACCCGCCTCCACCGCCGGCCGGACCAGGATGATGCGTTTGACCAGATCACGCTCTAGCGCATCCACCGCGCCAGCGACGGCGAGGTAGGTTTTGCCGGTACCTGCCGGGCCGATGCCGAAGGTGATGTCGTACTCCCGCATCTGCCGGATGTATATGTTCTGGCGCGGTGTACGGCCATGCAAGCCCACGCGTCGTGTCATCAGCACGGGCATGTCGCCCTCGCCGGAGGCGACCATGTGGGGCTTGTGCACCACCTCGACCAGTGCCAACTGGATGTCATCGATATCGAGCGGCTTGCGGGCACGCTGATAGAAATCCTTGAGCAGCCTGATCGTATGGTCTTGTTTGTCGCTCTCTCCCGTCACCTGGAACACTTCTCCCCGGCGGTTAATCGTGACATTCAGCGCAGTTTCGATTTGCCTCAGATTCTCGTCGAGCACGCCACAGAGATTGGCCAGCCTGGCATTGTCGACCGGAGTAAAGGTAACCTGCATCAGGGTTGAACCACCACTTCGCCGCGAAGACTGTGCGGTAGTGCCCTGGTGATGGCTACGTCGACGAAATGCCCGATGAGGCGCGAGGGTGCCGGGAAATTCACGATACGGTTGTTCTCGGTGCGTCCCATCAGTTCATTGACGTCTTTCTTCGAGGGCCCTTCCACCAGGACGCGTTGCACGCTGCCAACCATGCTCTCGCTGATGGCGGCAGCCTGGGCATTGATCCGCTCCTGCAGTCGATAGAGGCGCAGCATCTTCGCGTCATGAGGTGTGTCGTCAGGCAGACTGGCGGCGGGCGTACCCGGACGTGGGCTGTAGACGAAACTGAAGGAAGCGTCGAAGCCGACTTCTTCGATCAGTTTCATGGTGGCCTCGAAGTCTGCCTCGGTCTCGCCGGGAAAGCCGATGATGAAGTCCGATGAAAGGCTGATGTCCGGACGTATCTCACGAATCTTGCGGACGATGCTCTTGTATTCCAGCACTGTATAACCGCGCTTCATTGCCGAGAGTATGCGATCCGAACCGGATTGCACCGGCAGATGCAGGTACGAGGCCAGTTTCGGCAGCCTTGCGTAGGCTTCGATCAGCCGTGGTGTGAATTCACGGGGATGGGAAGTGGTGTAACGGATGCGCTCTATCCCGGGCACATCGGAAACCAGTTCAAGCAGCAAAGCGAAATCGGCGAGTTCAGCAGACGAATCTCCTTCACCCATGTCCCCGCGATAGGCATTCACGTTCTGGCCTAGCAGCGTGACTTCCTTCACCCCCTCGCTGGCCAGATGCGCCACTTCGGACAGGACATCCGCCAGCGGTCGTGAAACTTCCTCGCCGCGGGTATAGGGGACGACACAAAAAGTACAGTACTTGCTGCAACCTTCCATGATCGACACAAACGCGGTGGCCCCCTCGACCCGGGAGGGCGGGAGGTGGTCGAATTTCTCGATTTCCGGAAATGAGATGTCGACCTGCGGCCTGCCGCTGCGTTTGCGCTGCTCCATCATGGCGGGCAGGCGATGCAACGTCTGGGGACCAAAAACAAGGTCGACGTAGGGTGCCCGCTGCACGATGGCGGCCCCTTCCTGGGAGGCCACGCACCCACCGACACCGATGATCAGGTCCGGATTGGTTTGCTTGAGGTGTTTCACCATGCCCAGGTCGGTAAAAACCTTTTCCTGCGCCTTCTCGCGTACTGAACAGGTGTTGAACAGGATGACGTCCGCTTCTTCCGGCTTGTCGGTCAGGATGTATCCGTCGTCCTCGGCGAGTACATCGGCCATCTTGTCCGAGTCGTACTCGTTCATCTGGCAACCGAAAGTGCGGATGTAGACCTTGCGTGGCATGCCTGGGTGAGCGGCCAGTTGCTTGCGAACCGGCGGGAGAGGAATGGGGGTTGGTGGTGATGGGCGGAATCGAACCGCCGACCTGTGGGTTATGAATCCACCGCTCTAACCGTCTGAGCTACATCACCGGGGTACAAAATGAGGCGCGGATTATCCCGGCCGGTCTTAGCTATGTCAATGATTAATCGAGAAAAACCGGCTTATGCGGTGGCCCGCGTCGGCCAGTCATCTCAATGTCCGACCTTGCGCAGTTTGGCAATTGCCGCCAGTTGCGCCACCGCCTCGGCGAGTTCCGCTTGAGCTTGTGCATAATCCATCGCGGAAGTCCGGTTGCGCATGACTTCCTCGGCCTTGGCCTTGGCTTCAAGAGCGCGAGCTTCGTCCAGATCGTGGCCGCGAATCGCGGTATCGGAAAGGATGGTGACCACGCCCGGTTGCACTTCGAGTATGCCGCCGGATACGTAGATCAGGTCTTCCTCGTCCTTGTCCGGTGACTTGATGCGCACCGAACCGGCCTTGATGCGAGTCAGCAAGGGCGTGTGGCGCGGGTAGATGCCGACCTCGCCCATTTCCGCGGGGATCACGACGAACTCGGCGAGTCCGCTGTAGATCGACGCTTCCGCGCTGACGATATCGACGTGTAGGGTCATGGCCATGATGGCGCGTCCTTACTGTAGGGTCTTGGCTTTTTCGACCGCTTCGTCGATGGTGCCGACCATGTAGAAGGCCTGCTCGGGGAGGTGGTCATATTCGCCGGCCACAATTGCCTTGAAGTTGGCGATGGTGTCTTTGAGTGTGACGTACTTGCCGGCGGCGCCAGTGAAGACTTCCGCGACGAAGAAGGGCTGCGACAGGAAACGCTGGATCTTGCGAGCTCGGCCCACAGCGAGTTTGTCCTCGGGAGAGAGTTCGTCCATGCCGAGAATCGCGATGATGTCGCGCAATTCCTTGTAGCGCTGCAAAGTCGCCTGTACGGAACGCGCGACGCTGTAGTGTTCCTCGCCCACAACCAGGGGGTCGAGTTGGCGCGAGGTGGAATCGAGCGGGTCGACGGCGGGATAGATGCCCAGTTCCGCGACCTGACGGCTCAGCACCAGCGTGGCGTCCAGGTGGGCGAAGGTGGTCGCCGGGGACGGATCGGTCAAGTCGTCGGCGGGGACATACACAGCCTGGAACGACGTGATGGAACCGGTGCGGGTGGAGGTGATGCGTTCCTGCAAGGCGCCCATTTCCGAGGCCAGGGTGGGCTGGTACCCCACGGCGGAGGGCATGCGGCCCAGCAACGCGGAGACTTCGGTACCGGCCAGGGTGTAGCGGTAGATGTTGTCGACAAAGAACAGCACGTCGCGGCCTTCGTCGCGGAAGTGCTCGGCCATGGTCAGGCCGGTCAGCGCGACGCGAAGACGGTTGCCCGGCGGCTCGCTCATCTGGCCGTAGACCAGGGCCACCTTGTCGAGAACACCGCCTTCCTTCATCTCGTGATAGAAGTCGTTGCCCTCACGAGTGCGCTCACCCACGCCGGCGAATACGGAGTAACCACTGTGCTCGACCGCGATGTTGCGGATCAGCTCCATCAGCGTCACGGTCTTGCCGACACCGGCGCCACCGAACAGGCCAACCTTGCCGCCCTTGGCGATGGGCATGATCAGGTCGATAACCTTGATGCCGGTTTCCAGAATTTCCACAGAGGCCGCCTGATCCGCGTAAGCGGGGGCCTTGCGATGGATCGGCATACGCGCTTCCGCGTCGACCGGACCCATTTCATCCACCGGCTCACCGAGTACGTCCATGATGCGACCCAGGGTCGCCTTGCCCACCGGAACGGAGATTGCCGCGCCCGTGTTGCGTGCAACCGCGCCGCGTCTCAGGCCATCGGTGGAACCCATCGCGATGGTACGGACGATGCCGTCGCCCAACTGCTGCTGCACCTCGAAGGTGAGGGGTGGGGTGTCCATCTTGATCGCGTCATAGACCTTGGGCAGAGCCCCCCGCGGGAACTCCATGTCTACCACCGCGCCGATGATCTGTACGATTTTTCCTTCGGTCATGGCATTCATTCCTAGCTGATTTCGATTCTGTTAAACGGCCGACGCGCCCGCGACGATTTCGGAGATTTCCTGCGTGATCGCAGCCTGGCGGGTCTTGTTGTAGACCAGCTTCAATTCGTCGATGACGCTCTTGGCGTTGTCGGAGGCGGCTTTCATCGCGACCATCCGCGCGGATTGTTCGCACGCCAGATTTTCCGCGACGGCCTGATAAATCAGTGCCTCGATGTAGCGCACCATGAGACTGTCCACGACGCTTTTTGCTTCCGGCTCGTAGATATAGTCCCAGTGGTGTTCGGCCTTCTCGACGGCTTCCTCGGCATTGAGCGGCAGCAACTGCTTGAGCGTGGCTTCCTGCTTCATGGTGGAGATGAAACGGCTATAGACCAGATAAAGTGCGTCGATGCGGCCTTCCTTGTACGCATCCAGCATCACCTGAACCGGGCCGATGAGGCGCTCCATGTGCGGCGTATCACCCAGACCGGTCACTTGAGAAGCAATATTGCTACCCAGGCGTTGCATGAAACCGAGACCCTTGTTGCCGATCGCGCAGACATCGACCTCGATCTTCTCGTCGTCCCAGCCCTTCAGTTTGTTCAATGTCAGGCGCAGAGCATTGGTATTGAGACCACCACAAAGGCCCTTGTCGGTGGTGACGACGATGATGCCCACTCGTTTGACGGTTTCACGTGAAACAACAAAGGGGTGGCGGTATTCAGGATGTGCCTGGCTGAAGTGCGCTGCGACACGGCCAATCTTCTCGGCATAGGGACGGGCATGACGCATCCGGTCCTGTGCCTTGCGCATCTTGGCGGCGGCGACCATTTCCATGGCGCGGGTGATCTTGCGCGTGTTTTCCACGCTTTTGATCTTGCTGCGGATTTCCTTGCCGGCGGCCATGTCTTATCCGTCCTCAGTAAGCCGCGCTGGCCTTGAAGTCTTCGATGGCTGCGGACAGCTGCTTTTCGGCCTCGCCGTCGAGGTCGCCCGTGCTCTGAATCTTATCCATGATGGCGGCATACTTGCCCTTCATGAAGGATTGCAGGGCAGCCTCGAAAGCCAGGGCGCGCTTGACTTCGACGTCATCCATGTAGCCACGGTTGACCGCGAACAGGGTGACCGCCATTTCAGCGACGTTCATCGGGGAGTATTGGAACTGCTTCATCAGTTCCGTAACCATCTTGCCGCGCTCCAATTGCTTACGGGTCGCCTCGTCAAGGTCGGATGCGAACTGGGCAAATGCCGCGAGTTCGCGATATTGCGCCAGAGCCAGACGAATACCACCTCCCAGCTTCTTGATGACTTTGGTCTGCGCGGCGCCACCCACACGCGACACGGACAGGCCGGCGTTGATGGCGGGACGGATACCCGCGTTGAACAGATCGGATTCCAGGAAAATCTGGCCATCGGTGATAGAAATCACGTTGGTCGGCACGAAGGCGGATACGTCCCCTGCCTGGGTCTCGATGATCGGCAGGGCGGTCAGCGAGCCGGTCTGGCCCTTTACGCCTGAAATCCGCTCAACGAAATCTGCATTGACGCGCGCGGAACGCTCCAACAGGCGCGAATGGAGATAGAACACGTCGCCGGGATAGGCTTCACGGCCCGGAGGGCGGCGCAGCAGCAGGGAAATCTGGCGGTAGGCCCAGGCCTGCTTGGTCAGGTCGTCATACACGATCAGGGCATCGCGGCCGGAGTCACGGAAGAATTCGCCCATGGTGCAACCGGCGTAGGGTGCGAGGAACTGCATCGCGGCCGGGTCCGACGAGGTGGCGGCGACCACGATGGTGTGGTCCATGGCGCCATGCTCTTCCAGCTTGCGCACCACGTTGGCGATGGAGGACGCCTTCTGGCCGACCGCCACGTAAACGCAGAGCACGCCTGTGCCCTTCTGGTTGATGATGGCGTCGATGGCCACAGCGGTCTTGCCGGTTTGGCGGTCACCGATGATCAGTTCGCGCTGACCACGACCGACCGGAACCATCGCGTCGATCGCCTTGAGGCCGGTCTGCATCGGCTGCGAAACGGACTGGCGCGCGATGACGCCCGGAGCGATTTTTTCGATCGGCGCGGTGGCCGGGCAGTTGACCGGACCCTTGCCATCGATGGGCTGACCCAGCGCATTGACCACGCGCCCCAGCAACTGGTCGCCAACCGGCACCTCGAGAATGCGGCCGGTGCACTTGACGATGTCGCCTTCCGAAATATGTTCGTACTCGCCCAGCACCACGGCACCGACGGAATCGCGTTCTAGGTTCAGGGCCATGCCGAAGGTGTTGCCCGGGAACTCCAGCATTTCCCCCTGCATGACTTCCGCCAGCCCGTGCACACGCACGATGCCGTCGGTGACGGAGACCACGGTCCCCTGGGTACGCAGCTCGGAACCGGATTCCAGGTTCTGGATGCGGCTCTTGATCAGCTCGCTGATTTCGGAAGGATTGAGTTGCATGTGAACTCCAGATAATTAAGCTTTCAGGGTGACGGCCAGGCTTGCCAGCCCGCCGCGCACCGAAGAATCCATGACTTCGTCGCCCACCTGGATCACCACGCCGCCGATCAGATCGGCATCCAGCGACTGGGTGGCGGTGATCTTGCGGCCTAATTTGGCCTCCAGTTTGGCGACCAGGCCGGCCAACTGTTCGTTGCTCAACTCGTAGGCGCTGGTGATGTGCGCGGTCAACTCGCCTTCCTGCGCGGCTTTGAGCACCTCGAACAGGGCGACGATTTCAGGCAGCAGCGCCAAACGCTTGTTCTCGACCAGCAGCTTGGCCAGATTGCCGCCTTCAGCGCCCAACTTATCGCCGCATACCGCCAGGATCACCTCGGCGACACGATCCGCGGGCACAGCCGGATTTCCGGCCAGGTCTCGCATCTGTGCGTCATCGGCGACAACGGCCAGCAGGGCGAGACGCTCGGACCATTGATCCCAGGCTTTGCCCTCGGCGGCCAATTTGCCCACGGCTTCAGCGTAAGGTCGGGCTAAGGTTGCGCGTTCCATCTCAGTATCATCCTGGCAGTTGGCTCACAGCTCGTTCTTGATTGCTTCGAGCAGGTCGGCGTGCGCCTTGGCATCGACTTCGCGGCGCAGCACCTTGGCGGCACCGGCGATGACCAGGGCGGCGACATCGCCGCGCAACGCCTCGCGGGCACGATGCGATTCCTGCTCGATCTCGGCCTTGGCTGCGGTGATCATGCGTTCGCCTTCACCTTTGGCCGCATTCTTCGACTCTTCGACGATCTGACTGGCGCGTTTATCGGCCTGCGCGATGATCTCTGATGCCTTGAGCTTGGCGTCGTGCATGGTTTCGCTGGCACGTTTGGCGGCCAGTTCCAGTTCATGCTTGCCGCGATCGGCGGCGGCCAGACCATCGGCGATCAGTTTCTTGCGGGCCTCAAGGGCACCGACGATCGGCGGCCACACGAACTTCATGCAGAACCACACGAAGATAGCGAATGTGATGGACTGTCCGATCAGGGTCATATTGATGTTCATGACCGCTCCTCTTGCGTGTTATCGCGTTGATTGATCAGGCCGCGACCGCGAAGAGAACGTACATGGCCAGACCGACGGCAATCATCGGCACGGCGTCGACCAGACCCATGACGATGAAGAACTGGGTACGCAGCATCGGGATCAGTTCCGGCTGGCGCGCCGCGCCTTCCAGGAAGCGGCCACCGAGGATACCGATACCCACGGATGCGCCGAGCGCGCCCAGACCCATCATGATGGCGCCGGCGATAAACAAGAGAGCTTGTACTTCAGTCATGGTTTTCTCCTAGAGACAATTCAGAAAGCGAAAATTAGTGGTGTTCCTGATGCGCCATGTCCAGATAGACGATGGTGAGCGTCATGAAGATAAAAGCTTGCAGGGTGATGATCAGAATGTGGAATACAGCCCAGGCCCACTGCAGGACCCCTCCGGTCAGCGCGAGCACGGCACCACCGGAGAACATGATGGCGATCAGGATGAAGATCATCTCGCCGGCATACATGTTGCCAAACAGACGCAGCGCCAGGGAGACCGGCTTGGCGATCAGGTTGACGCCCTCCAGCAACAAGTTGGCGGGGAGACCCCATTTGCCGAATGGCTGCAGGGTGAGCTCTCCGACGAAGCCGCCTACGCCTTTCATCTTGACGCTGTAATAGAGCACCAGCGCGAACACGGTCAGCGACATGCCGAAGGTTGCATTGGGATCAGTGGAGGGAACCACTTTCAGGTAGGGCAGACCCAGGGCTCCGGCAAGACCAGGCAGCCAGTCGATGGGGATCAGATCCATCACGTTCATCAGGAAAATCCAGATGAAGATGGTCAGCGCCAGAGGAGCGACCAGCGGATTGCGACCACTGAACGAGCCTTTGACGCTGGAATCAACGAACTCGACCACCCACTCGACAAAGTTCAGCAGGCCGCCAGGTACACCCCCTGCAGCGGATTGCGTCGCGCTTTTCGCAGCCTTGCCAAACAGGAACAGAAACAGCGCACCGAGGACGATGGAAAAACCCATGGTATCGACATTGATCGCCATGAAGCCCATGTCCTTGGCTTCCCGTGCCGTATGCGCGAGTGTCCAGGTGTTGCTCTGTAGCACTTCACCATCACCGCGCTGATAACCCGCGGGCAGCTGCCCAAAGGTGAGGTTCTGCAGGTGGTGCTTGATATATTCCGTCGAGGTGTGCGCTTCCGCGGACATGTCTCTAACTCTTTAAAGCGCCCTTGGGCGTCAATCCGTCTTCAGGGCAGACGCGGAGATCATCCACGCGACCTGCCCCACGATAAATCCCACCAGCATCGGCAGCGGCTCCAGACTCAAGCCAACGATGCCGGCAGCCAGGATGGCTCCAACAACAAAAAACCGTTCCATCATGGAACGGTGAAACTGCCGCAAATGGCGGCCGCCATCGCAGTGGTAATCATACCGGCCTCTACGCCAGCGCCATACCAGTAAGCCGATATTCGCCATCGTGGCAAATCCGCCATACAAGACCGCAACTCCAACACCGCCGCCCTGCCATATCCATGCCAGACCTGACATGACAATGATCAAGGCGCACAGGACGCCATAAGCGAAAAGCATTAGCCGATGATGATATATTAATTAGACGACCTAATGCAATCATCAAATGCTTTGATGATTGCGCTCTGCAACATTCATCTTATGCGCCGCAACAACTCATCAAGTTGATCGAGACTGGCAAAGCTGATGCTGAGTTTCCCGGAGCCCTTGCGGTTGGCGCTGATGCTCACGCCCGCGCCTAATTTCTCCGCCAGTTCTTCTTCCAGGCGCGCCACATCGCGATCCACCTTCGGTGCCTGTTTATCCTGTGGCTTCAATACCCGCGCCACCAGTCGTTCGGCATCCCTGACCGATAGCCCGCGCTTGACGACTTCGCTGGCGGCTTCCACCTGCCTGGCGTTGTTCAGCGCCAACAATGCGCGCGCATGCCCCATGTCCAGGTCACCGTTCATGAGCAGCGCTTGCACCGGCTTTGCCAGGTTGAGCAGGCGCAGCAGATTGGTCACCGCCACGCGCGAGCGCCCCACCGATGCAGCGGCAGTCTGATGGGTCATGGAGAATTCCTGGATCAGGCGGTGGATACCCTGTGCCTCTTCCAGCGGGTTCAAGTTTTCCCGCTGGATGTTTTCGATCAGTGCCATCTTCAATGCAGCATCATCAGGCACGTCACGGACCAGAACCGACACCTCGGTCATTCCTGCCAGTTGGCTTGCGCGCCAGCGCCGTTCGCCGGCGATGATCTCGTAGCGGCCTCCCGGAATCACGCGTGCCAGAATCGGCTGCATCAGGCCCTGTGACTTGATCGAATCCGCCAATTCAGCCAGACCGTCCGCATCCATGCGGGTACGCGGCTGATACTTACCCGGCACCAGGCTTTCCACCGGCAAGGTCAGCAGCCGTTCTCCTTCAGCGGTTTCGCCCTCCCCAAGCAGGGCGTCAAGCCCGCGGCCGAGTCCCTTGAGCTTAGCCATGGTTCATTTTCTCCCGTTTTTCAATAAGTTCACGCGCCATGCTCAGGTAGGCCTGGGCGCCACGAGAAGCGCGGTCATACTGCAATGCCGGCAGGCCATGGCTGGGAGCCTCAGCAAGACGCACGTTGCGCGGGACCACGGTATCGAACACCTTGGCCCCGAAGTGCGCCTTGAGTTGATCGGAAACATTCTGCGCCAGCGTGTTGCGAGTATCGAACATCACCCGGGCCACACCATCGATGACCAACCCTGGATTGAGACGCGTCTTGATCTTCTTGATGGTATTGACCAGATCGGCCAGGCCCTCGATGGCAAAATATTCGCATTGCATCGGAATGAGCACCGCGTTAGCGGCAGTCAGAGCATTGACGGTCAGCAGATTGAGCGCGGGCGGGCAATCGATCAGGATGAAATCATAGTCTCCCGAGATTGCCTCCAATCCCTGGCGCAGGCGGAATTCCCGCTCTTTCTCCTGGACCAGTTCCACTTCTGCTCCAGCCAGATCCCGGTTCGCCGGCAACAGATCATATCCGGCATCTGCCGAACGCACGCCAACTTCGGCCGCGCTCGCGCTACGCAGCAGCAGGTGGTAGACCGTTCTGGTCAGGCTTTGCTTGTCGACCCCGCTCGCCGTGGTGGCATTGCCCTGTGGGTCCAGGTCGATCAGCAACACCCGCTGGTCCAGGCTGGCCAGGCTGGCCGCCAAGTTAACCGCGCTGGTGGTCTTGCCGACCCCCCCTTTCTGATTGGTTATCGCCAGAATGCGTGCCATATCGTTATTCCATTTCCATGATGATGAGGTGGCGCTCGGCATCCAGGCCGGGGATGTGCAGCTTCACGTCTCGACTGACGCGCGCCCCCTTGAGCTGGGCAATTTCTTCATCAGGGAACAAGCCCTTCATCGCCAGCCACACACCATCATCGGCCAGCAGGTGGCGACTGACTTTCACAAACTCGTTCAATTCGGAAAAGGCGCGGGAGACGATCTGACCAAATTTCATCTCCGGGCGAAAATCCTCCGAACGCGCGTGCACGACCCTGGCATTGCGTATTTCCAGCTCAATCAGAGCCTGCTGCATGAAGCCGCAACGTTTCTGGCTTGAGTCGAGCAGGGCCACGCTCAGGTCCGGGCGTGCGATGGCGATCGGGATGCCGGGTAGTCCCGCGCCGCTACCCACATCCAGCAAGGGCGTGCTCGCGATCATGGGCAGGATGGCCAGGCTGTCCAACAGATGATGGGTCAACATCCGCTCAGGCTCATGAATGGCGGTCAGGTTATAGGTCCGGTTCCATTTGCCGATCAAGGCCAGGTACGCCAGCAGGCAAGTCACCTGACCGGCATCCAGGTCCACATTCATCTCGCGCAAGGCCTCGTTCAGGCGATTCGCATGAATCATGTCTTCGGCTCCTTTCCCGCCAAATCGCGACGTTTCAGATAAACCATCAGCACCGACATCGCCGCCGGAGTGACCCCGGAAATCCTGGAAGCCTGACCCAGGGTCGCCGGCCGCATCTTGTCGAGTTTCTGCCGAACCTCGATGGACAGGCTGGTCAGGCTCAGGTAATTAAAATCGTCCGGCAAGGGCTGGTCTTCCAGACCGCGCTGTTTCTCGATCTCGTCGAGCTGGCGGCTGACATAGCCCGCATACTTGGCCTCGATTTCAATCTGCGCGCTGAATTCTGCGTCCGCCACGCCGGGCGCCGCGCCCGGCAATGTCATCAGCGACGCGTACTCGACATCCGGTCGCCGCAGCAGATCAAACAGGCTGTACTCGCGCTCGATGCCTTTACCGAGAACGCGTATGGCATCAGCCTCGGCCAGCGTGGCCGGGTTGACCCAGGTGGACTTCAAGCGCTCGACCTCCCGCGCCATCGCCTCCCGCTTGGTTTCGAACCTCGCCCATCGGGCATCATCGACCAGTCCCAGTCGCCTGCCGATTTCCGTCAGCCGCTGATCGGCATTGTCCTCGCGCAGGCTCAGACGATATTCGGCGCGGCTGGTGAACATGCGATATGGCTCGGCTACGCCGCGGATAACCAGATCATCCACCATGACGCCGAGGTAAGCTTCATTACGCCGTGGCCACCAGGTATCTTGGTCACGTGATCTCAGACTTGCGTTGAGCCCCGCCAGCAAGCCCTGGGCGGCGGCCTCCTCATAGCCGGTGGTGCCATTGATCTGGCCGGCGAAGAACAAGCCCGTGACCGCGCGGGTCTCCAGCGACGCGTGCAAACCACGCGGATCGTAATAATCGTATTCAATGGCGTAGCCCGGCCTCAGGATATGGGCATGCTCGAGCCCCTGTATTGAACGCACCAAATCCAGCTGTACATCGAACGGCAGACTCGTGGATACACCGTTGGGGTAGAACTCGTGCGTCGTCAGGCCTTCCGGCTCGAGAAACACGTTGTGTCCCGTCTTGTCCGCGAAACGGCTGATCTTGTCTTCAATGGAGGGGCAGTAGCGCGGCCCGACCCCCTCGATCACGCCGGTATACAGCGGCGAACGATCCAGGCCGCGGCGGATGATTTCGTGGGTACGCTCGTTGGTCTGCGTGATCCAGCAGGGCAACTGGCGCGGATGCATCTGCCTGCTACCCAGAAAGGAGAACACCGGCTCCGGCGCGTCTCCTGGCTGTTCCTGCATACGCGAGAAATCTATGCTGCGCCCGTCGATGCGCGGTGGCGTGCCGGTCTTGAGCCTCCCCGCTGGAAGGTTCAGTTCCCTGAGGCGGGCCGCCAGGGATACGGCTGGGGGATCGCCCATGCGACCGGCAGCGAAATTCTCCAGGCCGACATGGATCAAGCCCGCCAGGAAAGTGCCTGTGGTCAGCACCACCGCGCGCGCGCGGAACACCAGCCCCAACTGGGTGCGCACACCGGCAACCTGGTCGCCTTCCAGCAACAGGTCATCCACTGCCTGCTGAAAAAGGGTGAGGTTGGCCTGGTTTTCCAGGCGCGCACGGATCGCCTGCTTGTAGAGGATGCGGTCGGCCTGGGCACGGGTTGCGCGAACGGCCGCACCCTTCGATGAATTCAATATGCGGAACTGGATACCCGCCTCATCGGTGGCCAGCGCCATGGCACCACCAAGGGCATCCACCTCCTTGACCAGATGACCCTTGCCAATGCCGCCAATGGACGGATTACAGGACATCGCGCCGAGGGTCTCGATATTGTGCGTCAGCAGCAGCGTACGCGAGCCCATGCGCGCCGCAGCCAGGGCCGCTTCTGTGCCGGCGTGGCCGCCACCGACTACGATGACATCGAAACGATCGGGATGGAGCATGTTGATGGATTACCTGCGGTCGCCACCATGGCGACGGGATCGCATTCTACGTCACCAGACCGGCATGTTTCACGTGAAACATCGCCGCAGACTTCAGTATGGAGCCGATACCATGATGCGTCGCTAGGGTGGCAGACGTACTCTCGTCACGTGGCGTGCGCGTACAACTTCTGGTACAGGCCGCCGCGCGACATCAGGCTGTCATGGTCGCCCGACTCCACCACGCGTCCGTTTTCGAAGACCAGGATGCGATCAGCCTGGCGCACGGCGGAAAGCCGATGCGCGATGATCAGGGTAGTACGGTGACGGAGAAAGGTTGCCAGCGCTTCATGCAACTCATGTTCCGTTTCGCTGTCCAGCGCCGACGTTGCCTCGTCGAGTATCACCACGCTGGGCAGCGTCAGGACCATGCGGGCTATCGCCAGGCGCTGCCGCTGTCCGCCGGACAGCCGGACACCATCCTTGCCCACCAGTGCGTCCAGTCCGTCCGGAAAGGCCTGGACAAACTGCTTCAACTGCGCGATCTCCAGTGCATGCCAGAGATCGTCGTCTTCCTTGTCTCGACCCAGGGTCAGGTTCTCCCGGATGCTGGCGTTGAACAGTACGGGGTGCTGCAGCACCACCCCGACATGTTCACGGATGAGCGGCCAGCCAATGTCGCCCACCTTCGCGTCGCCATATCTGATCTCCCCCGACTTTATCGGGTATAGCCCCAGCAGTGCCTGCACCAGCGTCGACTTGCCGCCACCGGACGCGCCCACCAGCGCCACCTTCTCGCCAGGCGCGACTTCAAGATTGACCGCATCAAGAATGGAATCGCCGTCACCATAGGCAAAACAGGCTTCATGCAGACTGATCCCCACCGTATCCCGGCCGCTGAATGGGTCGACCCGCGACACCCCCTCCTCCAGACGCTTCAGGTCGAGAAGGCTGTTGATCCGTGTCAGCGCGGCGTTCGCGGCGTACCACGCATACTGGATGTTGATGATCTCCTGCACCGGCGACATCATGAACCAGAGATAGCCGTAGACCGCCAGCATCTCGCCAATACTGAGGTCAGAGTAGACCACCATCAGCATCGCCCCGGCGCGGAAGGCATCGAAACCCGCCAGGAACACGAAGAAAGCCACCCGGTTCATTGCGTCCGATTTCCAGGCGTAGGCTGCGGCATGCTTGCGGATATCTGCAGCCTTCTCGGTGACGCGGGCCAGATAGTGCCTTTCCCTGTTCATGGCGCGAATCTGATTGAGTGCGTCGAGGGTTTCGCCGAGCGCTTCCTGGAATATCTCGAAGGCAGAATTTTCCCGCCGCTTCAGTTCTTTCACCTTCTTGCCCAAGCGGGTCGAAAAGCCGATAACCAACGGGTTCAACAACAGGATAAATAACCCGAGCTGCCAGTTCATCCAGAGCAGGACGATGGCCACGCCGACCAGGGACAACACCGCCACCAGGAAGCCGGAAATGGAAGCCCCGAGAAAACCATCCACGGCATTCAGATCGGTGACGAAATGCGAAGTCACACGACCTGATCCCAGCGTTTCATATTCCGACAGTGCGATTTTCGACAGCCCGTCCAGCATCCGGGAGCGGATACGGAATACCACCTCCTTGGATACCAGCGAGAAACTTCGTGTCTGCCAGACATTGAGCAGGATCGCAGCGAGGCGTAGACCCAGGGTCAGAAACAACGCGACCGCGACAAACAGGACGGGGCCGTGCCAACTCTGTGGAAACAGGGGCCCAACATGGTTGATGAATGTTCCCGGCTTCCTCAGCAACACTTCGTCCACCAGGATGGGCAGGAACAGCGGCACCGGCACCGCGCACACCACCGCCAGCACGGCAATGAGATTGGCCTTGATCAAGACGGCCCGGTGCAGGCGCAACTCGTCGAATATGCCGCGCCAGGATAACGAGGGAGTGGAAGCAGGCGTCATGTTTTCGTCATTATTGATGAAAATATCAGAGTCAATTCAAGAGGATTCATGGGGGTTATTGACTCCAACGCAGGTAGTTCATGCACTAACTATCTGATTAGTATGTAATCGACAAATACTATAAATATGACATCCTGTCGGCACGAGACTTGCGTTGTTGGGGGTAATCACACCTATCAGGGGTCAACCATGTTCACCAATGTATTCGATTTCAAGCCAGACCCGGCCGCGGCCAGGCGAGCAAAGTGGAATGAAGTGTCGGCTATCGAGCGCAGGTTTTCCCGTATTGCCAAGGAACTGACCACACGCTGGCAACGTGACGATATCGATGCCTACCTGAACAGCCTCATGCTGGATGACCGTGGTAACCGGCAGGGATTCCCGCCCGAGATTCTGGAGGAAATCATGTTTCTGTCCAGTATCCGCTGGCAGATGCTGCACCCCGCATATAACCGCGCCGACGAGGCCCTGGTCGATCAATTCAGCTTCAACACGCTACCGCAACTCGACTCCCGTTATTGCGAACCAGGTCGCCACTGGGTGCTCAGCTGAAACAGCGGCGTGCCTGTCTGGGATAACTCGTGTGCCGTCTACTTGCCAATGCAGAACTGACTGAAAATCACGCCCAGCAGGTCGTCCGCGGTGAATTCACCGGTGATAGCAGCCAGTGCTTCCTGCGCCAGACGTAATTCCTCAGCGAGGAACTCGAGTTGTGAACCGGCGGCAGCGGCAGAGCGCAGGCATTCTCCAGCCCGGCGCAGGGCGGCAATGTGGCGGGTTCTGGCAATGAAGGTACTTTCACCCGTCGCGCGCCAGCCCGCCATGCGCAACAGTTGTTGCTCCAACAGGTCAATGCCCCCGCCGCTTCTTGCCGATAACCAGAGTTCCCTGCCATCGGCGGACACCCGCGGCACACCGTCAGCAAGATCGATCTTGTTGTGAACGGTAAGCACGGGAATATCCCCAAGACGTGCCAACATGTTCGCTTCCTGATGACCAACACCATGCTGTGCGTCGATCAGCAACACCGCCACATCGGCTTTTTCCACCGCCGACCAGGTGCGTTCGATTCCCAGTTTCTCCACCAGATCATCGGTATCGCGCAGCCCCGCAGTATCGATGATATGCAGTGGCACACCCTGTATCTGGATGGCTTCGCGCACCGTATCACGGGTGGTGCCCGCTATTTCCGTAACGATTGCCGCGTCATAGCCTGCCAGGCGGTTCAGCAGACTCGACTTCCCGACATTGGGCTGTCCGATCAGCACCACGTTCAGGCCTTCCCGCAACAGGGAGCCCTGGCGCGCCTGAGCCAGGACCATGTCAAGGTCTTCCGTGATCGCATCCAGTTTGCCCCAGGCATCCGCCTGGACCAGGAAATCGACATCTTCCTCGGGAAAGTCGAGCGTAGCCTCGACCAGCATGCGCAGGCGTATCAGTGCGTCCTTGACGCTGTTGATCCGGCGGGAGAATTCCCCTTCCAGTGAACGCAGTGCCGAACGCGCAGCTTCTCGACTACCCGCGTCGATCAGGTCGGCAATCGCCTCCGCCTGAACCAGATCGAGCTTTCCATTGAGAAAGGCACGACGGCTGAATTCACCCGGCTCGGCCAGACGCGCCCCAAGTTCGAGACAGCGTTCCAGCACTCCTTGCAGCACCAGTGGACCGCCATGGCCCTGGAGTTCCAGCACTTGTTCTCCGGTGAAGGAATGGGGCGCCGGGAAAAACAGGGCGATGCCCTCATCCAGACTGTCGCCCGCGGCGTCGAGGAAGCGACAGTAGGTAGCGTGGCGAGGGGCCAGGACCTTGCCCGTGAGCGGCTTGATGAAATGCTCGATGACGCTACCCGAGACACGCACCACACCGATGCCACCACGGCCGGACGCCGTTGCGATGGCGGCGATGGGCTCGTTACGGGAGCGCGGCCCGGCGGTTGGGCTGTGATCGTGAAGGGCTGTGGCCATGCGGCCCGGGTCAGCGTTTGGCGTCGTTTGCGGCGCTAGCGATCACCGAGTTGATACGCCACTGCTGCAAGATGGACAGGACGTTGTTGACCAGCCAGTAGAGCACCAGACCCGCCGGGAAAAACAGGAACATGACCGAAAACGCGACCGGCATGATCATCATCACCTTGGCCTGAACAGGGTCGGCGGGCGCGGGTGAGAGCTTCACCTGGATGAACGAGGTAATGGCCATGACCACCGGCAACACATAGAACGGGTCTGGCTTGGAGAGGTCGGTGATCCACAGTGCGAAAGGCGCCTGCCGCAGTTCCACGGCACCAAGCAGCACCCAGTAGAGGGCGATGAACACAGGAATCTGAACCAGGATGGGCAGGCAACCGCCCAGCGGGTTGATCTTCTCTTCCGAGTAGATCTTCATCATCGCCTCATGCAGTTTCTGGCGGTCATCGCCATAGCGTTCCTTGAGGCTTTGCAGACGCGGGGCCAGCTTCTTCATCTTGGCCATGGATTTATAGCTGGCGGCGGAAAGGGGATAGAACGCCAGCTTGATCAATACAGTCAGCAGGATGATGGCCAGTCCCCAGTTCTGAACCAGTTTATGGAGCCAGTTCAGCATCACGAAAATCGGGTAAGCGAGCACGGTCAACCAGCCGTAATCCACCACCAGGTCGAGACCAGAAGCCAGGTGCTTGATCTTCTCCAACTCCTGCGGGCCGGCATAAAGCCGCATGGAAGTCATTTTTTCCTCGCCCGGCGCCAGCTTCAGCGCCGGCATGATGACGCCGGCGGCATATTCGTCATGGCCAAGGCTGCGGGTATAGAACTCCCGCGCCGAAGCATCAGCGGGGTTGCGGGTCAGCCAGGTGGAGAAGAAGTGATGCTGCACCATGCCAATCCAGCCATCCCGGGCTTCCTTGACATGTTCCTGCTTGCCCTTGGCAATGGCGTCGAAGGCCACCTTCTGGAACTTTCCAGCTTCGGTATAGATGGCCGGGCCGGTGAAGGTATGAATCATCATCGACTCACCCTCAGGGGCCTTGCCATGGCGCAGGTACTGATAATAAGGATAGGCATCCACCGGCGCGGCGCTGAGATTCCTGACCTGGGTATCCACATCCACCACATAACTGCCACGCGTGAAGGTATAGGTCTTGATCACCTCCGCGGTCGCCGTGGTGGCCTTCATGGTCACCTTGAGTTCATTCTGGCCGTCCTTCAATTGGTAGTCGCCCGGCTCCAGAACGAATACCGACTTGTGGTTGGGCAGATCCTGGCCAATGAGGCCACTTTGCGCGAAGTAATTACGACCGGCCTTTTCCTCAAACAGACGGAAAGGCGCATTGGCGTCTTCGTTTTCGCGATATTTACTGAACACCAGTTCGCGAATATCACCGCCGTTGGCATCGATCTCCGCGGTCAGTACATCGGTCACCACCTTGGCGCGGGCACCCTTCACCGCCTGCGCCGATTCAACCACCTGCGGTCCGCCCTTGAGCGCCTGGCCCGGTGTGGGTGGCAGCGTATCGTGACTCGCGGTCACCTTTCCGGATGCCGTGGCCGGAGCGCCAGCAACCACCGCTTCTTTCGGATGCGAATAATCCTGCCAGGAATTCCAGAGCATCAGAAGGGAAAAGGAAAATACGACAAAGGCGATGAGACGCTGGGTGTCCATGGGATGCGAGTCAGTTAGGAGGTGGATTGCGTGTCGGCAGGCATGTCTTGCAAGCAGCGATACCGGCCTGAAAGTCGGATTTGAGCATCCGCTCATTGCCGCGTGTTTTCAATCTGGCGATGAGATCCAGGCCACCGAGATCGCACTGGCTCAGGCGAAACCATTCCCGCAGCAGTCGCTTGACACGATTACGGCCTACGGCGGTATGAATCACTTTCTTGGGTACGATCATTCCCAGCCGGGGTATTTCCAGTCCGTTCGGCGCGGCCAGTAGATCGAGCGCACCGCCCCGATGGGAACAGCGAAAACGAAAAACGGATGAAAACTCATCCGTTTCGCGCATTTTCTTCACCCATCCGAAACCGAAAGTCCTGGCCCGGGATGGTGCAGCCACTTCCAGCCTCCTTGCGGCGGGCAGGACAGAATGCTCCGTCGACGCCGTCAAACGGCCAGACGCTTGCGGCCCTTGGCGCGGCGCGCGTTGATGACGGCACGTCCGCCCACGGTCTTCATGCGCGCGCGGAAGCCATGGGTGCGCTTGCGGCGAACAACGGAGGGTTGATAGGTGCGTTTCATGGGAAAAACCTCGGTCGCGAAAAAACGCCGTATTAGACGTGTAAGCCCCTAATTTGTCAAACTTTTCCGGTCATTTCTTAGCCGGTGTTAGAATCACCGACCTGCCTTTCCACCACCTAGCCTATCCGCCAAATGGACGAATTCTGGAGTCATTGCCTCGCCCATTTCGAGCGAACCTTGAACACACAACAGCTCAACACCTGGATCAGGCCACTCACGGCGGAAACGGTCGAAGGTCTGGTCACGGTGAGCGCACCCAATGGCTTCGTGGCGCAGTGGGTGCGCGACAAGTTCCTGCCTGAGATCGAGGAACTGGCGCGCGGATTCTTTCCCGCCTCGACCCACGTTGTCCTGAAAATCAGTGGTGGCCGCACAACTCGACAGCAGGAGAGCAGCAACCCGAAACAGGGCCGGGAAGAACCCGCCCAGATCATCCCCGTCAAGAACCCGCCCATCCCTGACTCGCCGCTGCCGGCGGTGGCGAAAAAAACCACCGTCAAGACCGAAAAAGTCGTCGTACCCGACGAGAGCCGCATCAACCCCCTGTTCAGTTTCGACACCTTCGTGCCCGGCAAGGCCAACGACCTCGCCCGCGCCGCCGCCCTGCAGGTGGCCGACAATCCCGGTTCCGGCTACAACCCCCTGTTCGTATACGGCGGCGTCGGCCTTGGCAAGACCCACCTGATGCACGCCATAGGCAACCGCATGCTGCAAAGCAATGCCAAGGCCAGGCTGAAATACATACACGCTGATCGCTATGTCTCGGACATGGTGCGCGCGGTGCGCTCCAACTCCTACGACGACTTCAAGCGCCGCTACGACTCGCTTGATCTGCTGATGATCGACGACATCCAGTTCTTCGCCGGCAAGGAAGGCACCCAGGAACAGTTTTTCTATACCTTCAACACCCTGATCGAGGACCACAAGCAGGTCATCATCACCAGCGATACCTTCCCGAAGGACATGGAGGGCATCGAGGAACGCCTCAAGTCCCGCTTCAGCTGGGGCCTCACCGTTATGCTGGAACCGCCCGAGCTGGAAATGCGCGTCGCCATCCTGCTCGACAAGGCCCGCCTGGAAAAAGCCAACCTCGACGAAGGCACCGCCTTCTTCATCGCCAAGCAGGTGCGCTCCAACGTGCGTGAACTGGAAGGCGCCCTGAAGCGGGTGATCGCCTTCGCCCGCTTCAACAAATTGCCGATATCCGTGGAACTGGCCAAGGAAGCGTTGAAGGACCTGCTCGCCGTGCAAAACCGGCAGATATCGATCGAAAACATCCAGAAGACCGTGGCCGACTATTTCAAGATCAAGGTCGCCGACATGTACTCGAAGAAGCGCACGCGCAACCTGGCACGGCCGCGTCAGATGGCCATGTATCTGGCGCGTGAACTGACCGACCTGTCCTATCCGGAGATCGGCCAGGCTTTCGGTGGTCGCGATCACACCACCGTGCTGCACGCCTGCGGCAAGATCGAGGAGCTCAAGGCCGCGGATCAGAACCTGCGCCGCGATTACAACCTGCTGATCCAGGTATTGACCGGATGACCCAATCCGCCGCGAAATGCCTGTGCACAACTGCTGTAACGACTGTGCATGGATTGTTCATAAGCACTTGTCATGCTCCACGTGAAAAACTTATCCACAATCCGTACCCAATGCGCGCACAGACTTGCGCACGGATTTTTCAACAGCTTAAGCCGATGATTTTGATAAACTTTCATGGCTTATCCAGTGCTTGACCCCTCACCTATCATCACTATCAGGAAGATTTAAATGCTTGTACTGAAGACACCCAAGGATGCCTTGCTCAAGCCCCTGCAAGCCGTGGCGGGCGTGGTGGAACGCAAGCACACCCTGCCTATCCTCTCCAACGTGCTGGTGGAAGTGATGGGTGGCCGTGCCACCTTCGTCGCAACCGATCTCGAGTTGCAGATCAGTACGTCGGCCGAGGAGGAAGGCGCCTCCGATGCTTCGTTCACGGTATCCGCGCGCAAGATGCTGGACATCTGCCGCTCGCTTCCGGACACCGATCCGATCTCGCTGGAACTCTCGGGTGAGCAGCAGCTCAAGATTCAGTCAGGCAAGAGCCGGTTCAATCTGCAAACCCTGCCAGCGCGGGATTTCCCCCGGTTGCAGATACCCGAAGGCGAAGGGCTTGCATTCAGTCTGCCGCAAGGCCTGGTCAAGCGTCTCCTGGCAAGCGTGCAATACGCCATGGCGGTGCAGGACATACGCTATTACCTCAACGGCATGTTACTGTCCGTCCAGGGCAGCCGGCTGACGGTGGCAGCCACCGATGGCCATCGACTTGCGGTTGATGCCACCGAGTTGCAGGAAGCCGCCATCGAGGGTGTCGAGGTCATTCTGCCGCGCAAGACCGTGATGGAACTTGGCAAGCTGCTCGGCGACGACGAGGAACCGCTGCAGATCCAGATCAACCAGAGCCAGGTGGTGTTCCGCAGGCCGAGCTTCGAATTGCGCAGCAAGGTGGTTGATGGCAAGTTTCCCGACTGGCAGCGGGTCATACCGGTTGGCCACGACAAGGTGTTCGTCATTGCGCGTCAGCGTCTGTCGCAATCTCTGACCCGCGCGGCCATTCTCACCAATGACAAATACCGTGGCGCCCGCCTGGCGCTGACCGCAGGCAGCCTGCGCATCGCCTGCAGCAACAACGAACAGGAAGAAGCGCAGGAAGAACTCGATATCGACTATGACGGCGAGCCGCTGGATATCGGTTTCAATGTCCAGTACCTGCAGGACGCATTCAACAACCTCCCCAGCGACAGCGTGCAGTGCTCTTTCGGGGATGCCAGCAGCTCCATGCTGATCACGATTCCAGGAGACGAGAACTTCCGTTACGTGGTCATGCCCATGCGTATCTGAACTCAAGCGATCAGTCAGCGGTAGGCAGTCGGCGGAGTCGGCTGACTACTGTCGACTGCCTACTGCAATCTGAAGAAAAGGTTTCACGTGGAACATCCCAGCGGTAACGGCGGCTACGACGAAGACAGCATTCAGCAACTCGAAGGCCTGGAGGCGGTACGCAAGCGTCCCGGCATGTATATCGGCGACACCTCGGACGGCTCCGGCCTCCATCACATGGTTTTCGAGGTGCTGGACAACGCCATCGACGAGGCGCTGGCCGGTTACTGCGACGACATCAAGGTCATCATCCATCCGGACAACTCCATCTCCGTTTCCGACAACGGCCGCGGCATCCCGGTCGGCGTCAAGATGGACGACAAGCACGAACCCAAGCGCTCGGCCGCCGAGATCGTCATGGTGGTGCTGCATGCCGGCGGCAAGTTCAACCAGAACAGCTACAAGGTCTCCGGCGGACTTCATGGCGTCGGGGTCTCCTGCGTCAATGCCCTGTCGAAATGGCTGCGCCTGACCATCCACCGCGACGGCAAGAAACACTTCATGGAATTTCATCGAGGGGTACCGGTGAACCGCGTCATCGAGGTGCACGACGGCGTCGAGGTCTCCCCATTGAAAGTGATCGGCGAGAGCGTCCGCCGCGGTACCGAAATCCATTTCTCGGCCGATGAGGAAATCTTCGGCCAGGTCGTCGACTTTCACTATGACGTGCTCTCCAAGCGCATCCGCGAACTGTCCTTCCTCAACAACGGCGTCAAGATCGAGTTGATCGACGAGCGCGACGGCCGCCACGAGAACTTTGCCTTCTCGGGCGGGGTCAAGGGTTTCGTCGAGTACATCAACCGCGCCAAGACCGTGCTGCACCCCAGTGTGTTCCATGCCAGTGGCGAATCGAAGGTCGGAGACAGCGGCGTCGTTATCAGCAGCGAAGTGGCGATGCAGTGGAACAGCGGCTACCAGGAACAGGTGCTCTGCTTTACCAACAACATCCCGCAGTCCGATGGCGGCACCCACCTGACCGGCCTGCGCGCCGCGATGACCCGGGTGATGAACAAGTACATCGAGGAACACGAGATCGCCAAGAAGGCCAAGGTGGAAATCACCGGCGACGACATGCGCGAGGGCCTCGCCTGTGTCCTGTCGGTGAAGATGCCGGATCCCAAGTTCTCCTCGCAGACCAAGATGAAACTGGTCTCCTCGGAAGCGCGTCCGGCGGTGGAAGAAACCGTCTCGCAGAAGCTTTCCGAATTCCTGCTGGAACGCCCGGCAGACGCCAAGCTCATCTGCGCCAAGATCGTGGAAGCGGCGCGTGCCCGGGAAGCGGCGCGCAAGGCCAGGGACATGACCCGACGCAAGGGGGTGCTGGATTCCGCCGGCCTGCCGGGCAAGCTGGCGGACTGCCAGGAGAAGGATCCCGCCCTGTGCGAACTCTATCTGGTCGAGGGTGATTCCGCGGGCGGCTCCGCCAAGCAGGGCCGCGACCGCAAATTCCAGGCCATCCTTCCCTTGAAGGGCAAGATCCTCAACGTTGAGAAGGCCCGCTTCGACAAGATGCTGTCCTCGCAGGAAGTGGTCACACTCATCACCGCCCTCGGCACCGGCATCGGCAGCGGCCTCGGCAAGGACGACTATAACCCGGCCAATCTTCGTTACCACCGCATCATCATCATGACCGACGCGGACGTGGACGGCTCGCACATCCGCACCCTGTTGCTCACCTTCTTCTACCGGCAGATGCCGGAACTGGTCGAACGCGGCCACATCTACATCGCGCAGCCGCCGCTGTACAAGGTCAAGCAGGGCAAGCGGGAGACCTACCTGAAGGACGACTACGAATTCAAGCAGTACCTGCTGCGGGAAGCCCTCAACGGCGCCGAACTGATCCCTTCACCCGGGGCGGAAGCCCTCGGCAAGGAAAGCTTCGAGCGCATTGCCCGCGAATTCCTGCTGGCCGAAGCCATGATCGAGCGCCTGTCACGTCGCATGGACGAGGACGTGCTCTACAGCCTGCTGAAAATCCCCACCATCAGCCTCAACACCGAGGAAGAGGCCGTCGCCGCGGCGCAACTGCTGACCAGCGAATTGAGCAAGCTGAGCGCGGTCAAGATCAGGCCGATGCGCTATGAGGAGGACCTCGGCTGGCGCCTGGAGATCATCCGCAGCCGCCATGGCATCGGCCACACCAGCTACCTCGACTACAACTTCATCGAAGGCGGCGACTACGACCAGTTGCGACGCACCTCGGAGATCCTCAACAACCTCCTGCAGCCTGGCGCCGAAATTCGTCGCGGCGAATCCCGCGCCCCGGCCTACGATTTCCGCCAGGCGCTCGACTGGCTGCTGGGCGAGGTCAAGAAGAACATCGGCGTGCAGCGCTACAAAGGACTGGGCGAGATGAACCCGGAACAACTCTGGGAAACCACCATGGACCCGAAGGTGCGTCGCCTGCTGCGCGTCCAGATCGAGGATGCCATTGCCGCCGACGGCATCTTTACCACCCTGATGGGCGAGGAAGTGGAACCGCGCCGGCAGTTCATCGAAACCAATGCGCTTGGGGTGCGTAACCTGGACGTGTGATTCCGGATGCCTGCCCGAATCATCCTGATCACCGGTGTCAGCCGCGGTCTTGGCCGCGCGTTGACCTCCGAATTCATCGCCCGGGGCCACCGGGTCGTCGGTTGCGGTCGCACGCATGAGGCCATCGCTGAACTGAAGCGGGAGCATGGCCTCGGCCATCGCTTTGACGTGGTCGATGTCAGCGATGACGCCGCTGTTGCCGAGTGGGCGGCCTCGGTCCTGGCGCAGGTGGGCCCGCCCGACCTGCTGCTCAACAACGCCGCCGTGATCAACACGCTGGCGCCGCTGTGGCAGGTTCCCGCAGCGGCGTTTGACGCGCTCATCGACATCAACATCAAGGGCGTGGCCAACGTCATCCGCCATTTCGTGCCGGCGATGGTCGCGCGGCGGCATGGCGTGATTGTCAACTTCAGCTCGGGCTGGGGGCGTGGCACCGACCGGGAAGTGGCCCCCTATTGCGCCAGCAAGTGGGCCATGGAAGGGCTGACCAAGGCCCTGGCTCAGGAACTTCCGGCCGGCATGGCCGCGATCCCGTTGTCGCCCGGCATCATCGATACCGACATGCTGCGCGCCTGCTTCGGTAGCGATGCCGGCCAGTTTCCCAATGCGCAGGCGTGGGCACAGACCACCGCGCCCTATCTGCTGGCGCTCGGCGCCGCTGACAACGGTCTCTCCCTGACCGTCGGCGACCGCTGAGCGGGATGCAGGTCTATTTTGTTCGCCATGGCGAAAGCGAGGCCAATGTAGCCGGCTTCGTCAACGACGATCCGGCACGCCTGGTCAGACTGACCGCCAGGGGCCGGGCCCAGGCGGCCAGCGCCGCGCAGGCCTTGAGCGGCATTCCATTCACCCATGCCTACGCCTCCGCATTTCCCCGCGCCCGTGAGACCGCCGCGATCATCCTGGCCGGCCGCGATCTGCCGATGCGGATGGATGCCCGTATCAATGAGCGTCGCTCCGGCCTCGACGGCCAGCCGGTGCAGGTCTTCAACGACCTGGTGCGACCCGACCCGGTTCGGATCAAGCCGCGGGATGGCGAATCGTTTCTCGAACAGATGCAGCGGTTGCGGGACTTTCTCGATGAACTCGCGCGATGCCACCCGCAGGATGTGGTGCTGGCGGTCTCGCACGAAAACCCGATCCTGGCCGCGGCCGCCGTCACCGGACGGGATGTGGAAGCCGCCGCGCGCGGCGGGATCGGCAACTGCGAATGGCTTGTCGTGGAGATCTGAAGTCAGTCCCTACTTGCGCCATAGCTGGCGTATTTTCAGGATCAGCACCATGCCGGCGAGGACCAGCGTGACGCTGTTGGCGAGGATGATGGGCAGGCTGTCGAGGGCGATGCCATAAGCCAGCCACAAGGCCACGCCAAGGCTGAACAGGCTGTACATCCATAGCGAGATGCCCGAGAGGTCGCGGCTGGCCCAGGATTTCAATGCCTGCGGCACGAAGGCGGCGGTGGTCAGGAAGGCGGCGCCGTAGCCAAGCAGGTCGGGCGGCATGATTCAGCCCTGCCCGAGCAGGCGAACCTCGCGCTGCGGGAAGGGGATGTGGACACCGTGGGAACGGAAAGCCTCCAGCACCGCCCGGTTGATCGCGCTGGGCGCGGTCGGGAATGCTTCGGTGGGCACCCAGGGCCGGATCGCGATGTTCACCGAGGAGTCCGCCAGGGTGGCCACCTGCACCAGGGGGGCGGGATCGCGCAGCACGGCGGGGTTGCTGGCGAGGATGGCATCGATGAGGGCCAGGGCGGCATTCAGGTCGCTGTCATAGGCGATGCCCACAACGACGTCGAGCTGCCGGATCTGCCCGTAGTTGTGCATGATTTCGCCGACGATCTTGCGGTTCGGGATGACGACGCGCGAGCGGTCGTAGTGCACCAGGATGGTCTGGAACAGGCTGATGGATTCCACCTGGCCTTCCTCGCCGGCGAGGGAGACGTATTCGCCCACCCGGAATGGCCGGGTGAAGATGATGGTCAGGCCGGCGGCCAGATTGGAGAGCACACCCTGCATGGCCAGGGCCAGGCCAGCGCCCGCCACCCCGAGGCCGGCCACCAGGGGCAGCAGTTCCACGCCCAGGTTCTGCAAGGCCATCACCGCGAACAGACCGAGGACCAGGACGCGGACGAGCTTCACCAGCAGGCTGCGCACGGTGATGTCCAGATCGAGTTTGACCAGGACGCCTTCGATCAGGGTGCCGACCCAGCGTCCGAGGAAGTGGCCGGCGAGGATGATCAGCGCGGCGACCAGCACCTTGGGCCCGAATTTGAGGCCCAGGTCGATGGCGGTGCTCTGTACCTGATCCAGCGCTGCGAGCTGGTTGTTCATGATGGTCTCCGGTGGATCGATTGCCATGGATTCTATGTCCCGGCGGGCGGGTCAGGTCGCACAGGGTAGAATTCATGGTCTGCCGTGCCATTCGAAGGCGATGATCCGTTCCGACGCTGTACCCTCATGCTGCGATTAACCGAAGTCAAACTCCCCCTCGAACACCCCGAAGCCGACCTGCGGTCCGCCATACTGCGGAAGCTGGGGATCGCGGCGGACCAGTTGATTCACTACGCCATCCACCGGCGTGGCTACGATGCGCGCAAGCGCAGCGCGATTTCGCTCATCTATACCCTGGACGTCGAGGTCAGGAACGAGGCGGCAGTGCTCAAGCGACTGCGTCAGGACCCGCATGTCGGGCCGACACCGGACATGGCCTATCGCTTCGTCGCGCGGGCCCCGAAGGGCCTGGACAAACGGCCGGTCGTCGTCGGCACCGGGCCTTGCGGCCTGCTCGCCGGCCTGCTGCTGGCGCAGATGGGCTTTCGCCCGCTCATCCTGGAACGCGGCAAGGCGGTGCGCGAACGCACCAAGGACACCTGGGGCCTGTGGCGCAAGGGCAAGCTGAATCCGGAATCGAACGTCCAGTTTGGCGAGGGGGGCGCCGGCACCTTCTCCGACGGCAAGCTCTACAGCCAGATCAAGGACCCGCAACACCACGGTCGCAAGGTGCTGGAGGAATTCGTCAAGGCCGGCGCGCCGGAGGAGATCCTCTACGTCAGCAAGCCGCACATCGGCACCTTCCGCCTGGTGAGCATGGTCGAGCACATGCGCGGCGAAATCGAGTCGCTGGGCGGCGAAATCCGCTTCCAGAGCCGGGTAACCGATGTCGACATCGCGCATGGCCCGGAAGGCCGCCGGATGCGCGCGCTGATCCTGGCCGATGGCGAACGCATCGAGGCCGACCACGTCATCCTGGCGCTCGGCCACAGCGCCCGCGATACCTTCCACATGCTGCATGCGCGCGGCGTCCATATCGAGGCGAAGCCGTTCTCGGTGGGCTTCCGCATCGAGCATCCGCAGGCCCTGATCGACCAGTGCCGCTTCGGCCAGTATGCGGGCAACCCCATCCTCGGCGCCGCCGACTACAAGCTGGTGTACCACGCCGGCAACGGCCGCTCCGCCTACAGCTTCTGCATGTGCCCGGGCGGCACCGTGGTCGCCGCCACGTCGGAGGAAGGACGGGTGGTGACCAACGGCATGAGCCAGTATTCCCGCAACGAGCGCAACGCCAACGCCGCCATCGTGGTGGGCATCACCCCGGCCGACTTTCCCGGCGACGTGGCGGCCAACCCGCTCGCGGGCATGGATTTCCAGCGCCAGTGGGAAGAAGCCGCCTTTGTCGCCGGCGGCGGCGACTATCGCGCGCCGGCGCAGAAGGTCGGTGATTTCCTGGCCGGCCGTCCCTCCAGCGGACCCGGCGAGGTGATCCCCTCCTATACCCCCGGCGTTCACTGGACCGACCTCTCCACCTGCCTGCCGGACTATGTCATCGCCACCCTCCGCGAAGCCCTGCCCGCCTTCGACCGGCAGATCCGCGGCTTCGCCATGGCCGACGCCGTGCTGACCGGGGTTGAGACACGCACCTCCTCGCCCATCCGCCTCACCCGCGACCAGGACTGCCAGAGTCTGAACACCCGTGGCCTCTACCCGGCGGGCGAGGGCGCGGGTTATGCCGGCGGCATCCTTTCCGCCGCCGTCGACGGCATCAAGTGCGCGGAAGCCGTGGCCCTGAGCCTGGCGTCGATGGCCCGGGCATGAGCCAGTCCTTCTCCCTCGCCGCCCGTGCCCGCGGTTTCGTCTACGCCTGGCGCGGCCTCATGCACCTGATCGCCACCCAGCACAATGCCAGGATCCATCTCGCCGCCACCGCCGGGGTGATCGCCGCCGGCGTCCTGGTCGGGCTGGAGCGCTGGGAATGGGCCTGGCTGATCCTGGCCATCGGCCTGGTGCTCGCCGCCGAGGCCATGAACACCGCCCTTGAGACCCTGGCCGACGCCCTCTCCCCCGAATTCAACGCCGGGGTCGGACGCGCCAAGGATGTCGCCGCCGCCGCCGTGCTGATCCTCGCCCTCACCGCCGCCCTCATCGGCGCGCTGGTGTTCCTGCCGCACTTCTGATGCCTATGACCGCTCCCCACCTCGACGGGCTCAACCCCGATCAACACGCCGCCGTCACCACGCCCGGTTCCGCCCTGGTCCTGGCCGGCGCCGGTTCCGGCAAGACGCGCGTGCTCACCACCCGCATCGCCTGGCTGATCCAGCAACAGGCGGTCTCGCCCGCGGGCCTGCTGGCGGTCACCTTCACCAACAAGGCGGCCAGGGAGATGCTCACCCGCCTCTCCGCGATGCTCCCGATCAACACCCGCGGCATGTGGGTGGGGACCTTCCACGGCCTCTGCAACCGCCTGCTGCGCACCCACCACCGCGAGGCGGGCCTGCCCTCGCTGTTCACCATCCTCGATTCCAGCGACCAGCTCTCCGCCATCAAGCGCGTCCTGCGCGCGCTCAACGCCAATACCGAGACCTACGACCCGCGCCGCGTGCAGAGCTTCATCAACCAGAACAAGGAAGCCGGCCTGCGCGCCGACAAGGTGGAAGCCTGGGACCCGTTCAGCCGCCATCTGGCCGAGTACTATGCCGCCTACGACGCGCAATGCCAGCGCGAAGGCGCGGTGGATTTCGCCGAGCTGCTGCTGCGCGCCCATGAACTGCTCAGCCGCAACGCCCTGCTGCGCGAGCACTACCAGGAACGCTTCCGCCACATTCTGGTGGACGAGTTCCAGGACACCAGCCGCCTGCAGTACGAATGGCTGAAGCTGCTCAAGGGCCCCGACTGCGCGCTGTTCGCGGTGGGCGACGACGACCAGTCGATCTATGCCTTCCGCGGCGCCAATGTCGGCAACATGCAGCAGCTGATGGACGATTTCGCCATCGCCCAGCCGATCAAGCTCACCCGCAACTACCGCTCGCTCTCCACCATCCTCGATGCCGCCAACGCCGTCATCAGCCACAACGAGGAACGCCTGGGCAAGGACCTCTGGACCGATGCCGGCAGTGGCGAGCCGATCCGCCATTTCCAGGCCCGCGACGATCGCGAGGAAGCGGCCTTCATCGCCGAGGAAATCCAGAACCGCCGCCTCGATGGCGAGCGCTACAGCGACATGGCCGTGCTCTATCGCGCCAACGCCCTGTCACGCGGCCTCGAACACGCCCTGTTCTCAGCCAGCATTCCCTACCGCGTCTACGGCGGCCTGCGCTTCTTCGAGCGCGCCGAGATCAAGCACGCGCTGGCCTACCTGCGCATGGCCGCCAACCCGGAGGACGACAACGCCTTCCTGCGGGTGGTGAACTTCCCGGCGCGCGGCATCGGCAATCGCAGCCTGGAAACGCTGACCGACGAGGCCAACGCCGCCGGCACCAGCCTCTGGGCCGGGGCCTGCGCCGGCGGCAAGAAGTTCGCCCCCTTCGTCCTGCTCATCGAGGCCCTGCGCGAGGAAATCCGCCATCTTCCCCTGGCGGAACAGGTGGATCACGTCGTCACCCGCTGCGGTCTGCTGACGTTCTACCGCAACGAAAAGGACGGCGAGGACCGGGTGGAAAACCTGGAGGAACTCGCCACCGCCGCCGCCGCCTACGCCCAGGAAAGCGAAGACCAGAGCCTGGAAGGCTTTCTCGGCCACGCCGCCCTGGAAGCGGGCGAGCACGAAGCCGGCCAGGGCCAGGACGCGGTCCAGCTGATGACCGTGCATGCCGCCAAGGGCCTGGAATTTCATTGTGTTTTCATCACCGGCCTGGAAGAAGGCCTTTTCCCCCACGAGAACTCGCGGAACGATGCGGATGGCCTGGAAGAAGAGCGCCGCCTGATGTACGTTGCCATTACCCGAGCCCGCAAACAGCTCTACCTTACCCACGCCCAATCCCGGATGCTGCACGGCCAGGTGCGTTACGGCCTGCCTTCCCAGTTCCTGGATGAAATACCGGAGAACCTAGTGACTTCACTGACCAATCGCACCGCCCCCGCCGCGCCACGCGCACAGACCACCAATTTCGTCACCCGCAAGATCACCCCGGCGCCGCCGCCGCCGCCGCGCCGCCTCGCCGACGTCCCCTTCAAGATCGGCAGCCGCGTCAGCCATGCCCGCTATGGCGAAGGTGTGGTCGCCGGCTACCAGGGCCAGGCCCCGGACATGGAAATCAGGATCAACTTCCCCAAGCTCGGAGAAAAGGCCTTCCTGCTGGAATACGCCAAGCTGGAAGCCGTCTGAGCGGTGTGCGGCCGCTACGCCTTCAACGCCACCCCGGACCAGGTCGCTGAACACTTCGGATTGAGCGCCTGCGCCGATTTCGCGCCGCGCTACAACATCCCGCCCGGCACCGACATCCCGGTCATCCGCCAATCCCCGGAAGGCCAGCGGGTCCTCCACCTGCTGCGCTGGGGCCTGGTGCCGCACTGGGCGAAGGATGCGGCCATCGGCGCCAGGCTCAACAATGCCCGCGCCGAAACCGTGGCCGAGAAGCCGGCCTTCCGCGAAGCCTTCAAGCGCCGCCGCTGCCTGATCCCGGCCAGCGGCTTCTATGAGTGGAAGGCGGATGGTAAGTTGAAGCAGCCCTACTTCATCAGCCTGAAATCCGGTGAACTGCTGGCCATGGCCGGGCTCTGGGAAACCTGGCAGTCCCCCGAAGGCGCGTTGCTGCGCAGCTGCGCCGTCCTCACCACCGGCCCGAACACGCTGATGCAACCCATCCACGACCGCATGCCGGTCATCCTGGCGCCGGAACACTGGCAGGCCTGGCTGACCGCCTCGGTGGATCAGGTGACCGGCTTGCTCACACCTTACCCGGCCGAAGCCATGCAGGCCTGGCCGGTCGATCGGCGGGTGAGCCGGGCCAGGGAAGATGACGCGGGGATGATCGAGCCGCTGGCGTGAGCTTGGCCTGATGGGCCAGGGCTTGCGCGTTCAATCAATCTCGTCGCGCAGCACCTCGGTCATGCCGATGCCGATGAACAGGCGTTCTTCCAGCACGGAGCGCATCGAGCGCATGCGATCGAAGCAGGCCGGGCAGATGTGCTGGCCGTCATCGGCGATTACCCAGCCGTTCAGTTTTGCGTCGTGGTCGCTGCCGTCATACCAGGCGCGACCGTCGGAGAGGCGCCTGCCTTCGCGCTGATCGCGACCGTTGGTGCGTCGCATTTCTATGGAACGCAGTGCCAGCGGGTTGCAGATGTCGCAATAGATGAAGCTGCGGCGCGCCATTGTGGACTCTCATAGGGGTGACTGCCGGCAAGGATAGTCCGCGATAGCCTGGCCGGCCAAGTGGTTTAACAATCGGCTGCTAGAATCGCGGCTCTTCCAGGAACCCAGAAAGCCCTTCCCGTGGACCTTCCCATTCTGCTCAAAGCACTGATCCTCGGCGTCGTCGAGGGTGCAACCGAATTTCTTCCTGTTTCCAGCACCGGCCACCTCATTCTTGCCGGTCAGTTGCTCGATTTCACCGGTGACAAGGCCAAGGTGTTCGAGGTGGCCATCCAGTTGGCCGCCATTCTCGCGGTGGTTTGGGAATATCGCGCCCGCCTCGGCCATGTCGTGGTGTCCATGACCCGTGAGCAAGCGTCACAACGCTTCGCGATGAACCTGATCGTGGCCTTCCTGCCGGCCGCCGTGCTCGGCTTTCTGTTTCTCAAGCAGATCAAGTTCTATCTGTTCAATCCGATCGTGGTGGCCTCCGCGTTCATCGTCGGCGGCTTCATGATTCTCTGGGCGGAGCGACGGCAACATGTGGTCAGGGTCCAGGAGGTGGAGGAAATGCGTTGGCAGGACGCGCTGAAGGTGGGCTTTGCCCAGGCCCTGGCGATGATTCCTGGCACCTCGCGTTCCGGCGCCACCATCATCGGCGGCCTTTTCTTCGGTTTGAGCCGCAAGGCGGCCACCGAGTTTTCCTTCTTCCTCGCCATTCCCACCATGTTCGCGGCCACGTTCTATGACGTCTACAAGAACCGCGAACTGTTCAGCGCGGATGACATCGGCCTGTTCGCGGTGGGCGGGGTGGCGTCCTTTATCTCGGCCTTCCTGGTGGTGCGCGGCCTGATCCGTTTCATCAGTCGCCACGACTTCACCTGGTTCGCCTGGTACCGCATCGCCTTCGGGGTGGCGGTGCTGACCACGCACTACCTGGGCATCATCCACTGGGCGGCGGATTGATGCGGCCCTACCGGACCAGCTGATACCCCGGCGGCACCGCGAAGAATTCATCCGGGACGGGATCGGTCGAGGCGCTTTCGTAGACCAGGTTGAGGCGTGAGCCCATGCGTCGGGCCAGTTCGGCCATGCGGCCGCCCCCCTCGTATTTCATTTCGACATCGATGGCGCAGACCATGCCCTGGTTGAACAGGCGGCGCAGGACTTCGCCGAGGGCGCGGGTGTGCGCCGGCGAGTTGTTGGAGAAGGCGGGGATGCCCACCAGGAAGTCCGGTGCATCCATCGCCTTGAAGAAGGCCTGCAGGTCCTTCTGTTCACGCGAACCGTGCGCCAGCCACACCTTGCCGTCGAGTTGCAGATTGATTTTCTCCGGCCCCAGTTCGGCCGGCATGCTGGCGCTGAGGGTGTTTTCCACGCAGTTCCAGGATCCCAGCGCATGTTTCAATCCGGTGGGTTCGAGGGTGAGCTTGAGATCCTTGTGCGCGAGCTTGGCTTCCGTCGAGTTGTCCAGCGCACTCATTTGATACACCTTGAGCTGCCGCAGGGAGTGATCGAGCGCGCTGACGTCGCGGCCCCGCAGGTCGTAGATGTAGGTGTAGGCCTTGCCGCGGTCGAGCTGGTCACGGCGCAGCCAGGATTTTTTCAGGTAGATGCGTTCCTGGCTGGTCGAGGGCATGTTCATCGACATGACCGTGCTGCGGCCGTTGAGGGTGAGGTCCGCTGCGGCGGTCAGGGGCAGGAGCAGGGCAATCAGGCTGAGGCTATGGCGGAGTGGGGTCATGGGTGATCCTTGTGCGGGCGCGGGTCGGATTCGCTGAGTTGGAAGCGTTCGTAGATCATCATCAGCGGCTTCGGCGCCCACCAGTTGAGGCGTCCGAGCAGGCGCAGGGAGGCGGGCACCAGCAGCATGCGTACCAGGGTGGCGTCGACGATGACCGAGAGCAGCAGGCCCAGGCCCATTGCCTTCATGAATACCACCTCGCCCATGGCGAAGGTGCCGAGCACGATGCCGATGAGCAGGGCGGCGCTGGTGATGATCGGGCCGCTTTTCTGGATGCCGGTGGCGACCGCGCGCATGTTGTCGCCGGTGGCGACACACATTTCCTTGACCCGCGAGAGCAGGAACACTTCGTAGTCGATGGACAGGCCGAAGGCGCTGGCGAAGATCAGCACCAGGATGGTGCCGTCCATGCTGCCTTGCGGGGTGAAGTTCAGCAGGCCGGCGAGATGCCCGTCCTGGAAGATCCAGACCAGGATGCCGAAGGTGGCGGAGAGCGAGAACAGGTTGGTCAGCACCGCCTTGAGCGGCACCAGGACGCTGCCCAGCATCAGGAACAGCAACACGAAGATCACGCAGACGATGGCGAGAACGACCCAGGGCACCCAGTCGCGCAGCGATTGCACATAGTCCAGGTGGAACGCGGGAAACCCCCCCACCCGCACTTCCTCGAGACCCGGCGACAAGGGCAGCGCGCGCACCTGGCGGACCAGGGCGCGTGCTTCCTGCGAGGTCGGCGTCTGCTGGTAATAGACGAAGATCAGGCTGTCGCGATCCTTCGCATATTCACGCAAACCCAGCTGGGCGACGGGAAACTGGTCCGGATATTGGTACATGAGTTGATAGTCGGCCAGGCTCAACGCGCCTGCCTGATTGTTCGGCTCGGTCAGGCTGGTCAGGCTCGCGACGCGGGTGACGCCCGGCAGCGCCTGGATGCGCTGGCTCAGGTCATGCACGCCAGCCAGGCTGGCGCTGGCCGGCGCCGGGCCGGTGGCGCGCACGGTCAGGATCAGGGGGCTCAGCTCGGCGTGGCGGAAGTCGCGATCCATGGCTTCCTGCACGCGGCGGCTCTCGGCGCTCAGCGGCAGGGATTTGCTGTCGGAGGGGCCGACCTCGATGTGCAGCACCGGCAGCCCCATCGAGCCGAGCAACAGGAAGGTGCCCACCAGCACCAGTACGGCATGGCGCATCACGAACTGGCTGAAGCGATACCAGCCGCCGCTCCCTTCCTCGCGGGCGTTGCGCTTGGCCAGCACCGGCAACGCCAGCCGGTTGACCCGCGGCCCGAGCAGGGCGAGCAGGGCCGGCAGCAGGATCACGGAGGTGAGCATCGCCGAACCGACGGAAATGCCGCCGGCCAGTCCCATGTTCTGGAAGAAGCGCTGCGGCATCAGCATCAGGCAGAACAGGCTGGCCGCCACCGTGAGGCCGCTGAAGGCGACGGTGCGACCGGCGGTGGCGAGCGTGGCTTGCAGGATGGTGTTCGGGGCGCCGCCGCGCGCCAGTTCCTCGCGGTAGCGCGAGACGATGAACAGGCCGTAGTCGATGGCCAGTCCGAGGCCGAGCATGGACACGACGTTGGCGGAATAGACGCTGACGTCGGTGAACAGGGTGAAGAACTTGAGCAGGGCGGCGGACAACACGATGGTGACGCCGCCGATGATCAGTGGCAGCGCCGCCGCCACCATCGAGCCGAACACCCAGATCAGCAGGATGGCGAGCAGGATGAAGCTGACCATTTCCGCGTTCCAGATGTCCTTGGCCAGTTGTTCGCGCACATCGACATAGGTGGCCAGTTCGCCGCCCAGTTCGATCTCCACCCGTTCGCTGTGCAGTTGCGCGCGCAGGCGCTGGTAGGCGCTCATGCCTTCGTCACTGGCGAGCTTCAGCTTGATCAGGGCATAGGTCATGTCGCCCTTGGCTGAGCGCAGGCGGATGTCGCCGCCACTGTAATAACTGTCCACGGCGGCGACATCCGGATTCTGGCCGATGCCGGCCAGCGCGGCTTCCACCGCATCGCGGAAGGCCGGGTCATCGACATCCGCCGCGAGGCCGGGTCTGGCGCGAAACAGCGCGATGACCGGCGTTTCATCCTTGCCCAGGCGGTCGCGTAGCTGTCGGAGCGCCAATTCCGAGCCGCTTCCCGGCACATCCCAGCCCGGCGCCAGGGTCAGGTGCCGCACCACGTCGGCACCGAATCCAGCGGCCATGCCGACCACGAGGGCGGCGACCGCGACGAACAACCAGGGAAAACGGTAAAGCTGGCGACCGAGGAACGCGAACATGGACCCGTTTGTTCTTGAAAGAGCGTTGCAGGATAACACCCGGAGGCGCGGGCCAGAAATCGCATGCTGACCGAGGCGATCCCTCCCGGCATTCCCACCGACCGGTCGCTGCCGGCTGAGGGCAGTGGTCAGGGTGACCGTATTGCCGCTAACGGTTCACATCGACCAGATAGCGACCGACCAGACGCGCCGCCAGCAGGGTCTCGGCGGCGGCGAGGGTATCCGCCAGGCCGATTTCATGGGCGATGCCGCCCAGCAGGGTCAGGTCGAGGTCCGTGGCGAGGCGGTTCCAGGCCGCCTGCCGACGCGCCTGGCTGGCATAGACCGAATCGATGCCGTAGAGCGCGACGCCGCGCAGGATGAAGGGGGCGACCGTGGCCGGGAAATCCATGCCCATCGCCAGGCCGCACGCCGCCACCGCGCCGTTGCGCTTGACCCGGGCGCAGGCGTTGGCCAGGGCGTGGCTGCCGAGGGTATCGATCACGCCGGCATAACGTTCCTGTTGCAGCGGTTTGCCGGGCGCGGTGAGCTCGACGCGGTCGACCACCGTGGTCGCCCCCAGTTTCTCCAGGTAAGCGTGATCCGCCGTCTTGCCTGTCGCCGCCACCACTTCGAAGCCGGCGCGTGCCAGCAGCGCCAACGCGACCGAGCCGACACCGCCGGTGGCGCCGGTGACCAGGATCGGCCCGTCGCCCGGAGTCACGCCATGCCGCTCCAGGGCCTGAACGCATAGCGCCGCGGTATAGCCGGCCGTGCCGATGGCGGCGGCATCGCGCGGGGTGAGCGGGGGGGGCAGCTTCACCAGCCAGTCGCCTGGCGCCCGCGTCTGCTGCGCGAGTCCGCCCCAGCGGGTTTCACCCAGGCCCCAGCCGTTGAGGACGACCGCGTCGCCGGGCTGGAAGCCCGAGTGTGTCGATCGGGTCACCACACCGGCGGCGTCAATGCCGGCGATCATCGGCCAGGCGCGCACGATCGGGCTCTGGTTGGTGATGGCCAGGGCATCCTTGTAATTGAGGGTGGAGTAGTCGACGCGCAGGTCGACATCGCCCGCGGGCAGTTCGTCCAGTTCCGTCACGCGGGCGGAGAACTCGGGGGTGTTGCCGAGAACGAGGGCTTGGTAGCTCATGGGGTTTCCTTATGGAGGCCACCCTGGCGCAGGATGGTCTCGATATCACCGGGCGGCAAGGGGTGGCTGAAATAGTAGCCCTGCGCTTCCTCGCAGCCGAATTCGCGCAGGAATGCCAGTTGCTCCCGCGTTTCCACGCCTTCCGCGATCACACCCAGGCCGAGGCTGTGCGCCAGGCCGATGATGCCGCGTACGATGGCGGCGTCGTTGGCGTCGCCGGTCAGGTCGCGGACGAAAGACTGATCCACCTTCAGTTTCTGGATCGGGAAACGCTTGAGATAGGACAGGCTGGAATAGCCGGTGCCGAAGTCGTCGATGGACAGGCGAACGCCCAGGTCGTGGAGGCGGCCAAGGATGGCCACGGTTTCCTCGGCCTGATTCATGACGATGCTCTCGGTGAGTTCCAGTTCCAGGAGATGCGGCGCCAGGCCGGTGGCGGTGAGGATGTCGCGCAGCAGGCTTTCCAGCCCGGGCTTGCGGAACTGCACCGCCGACAGGTTGACCGCGATCGGCAGGGCGGGCAGTCCGGCCGCCTGCCAGGCCAGGCTTTGCCGGCAGACTTCATGGAGGACGCCTTCGCCGATCGGCACGATCAGGCCGTTGTCCTCGGCGATGGGAATGAACTGGCCGGGGGGAATCATGCCCTGTTCCGGGTGCTGCCAGCGCAGCAGGGCTTCCAGGCCGATGATGCGTCCGCTCGCCAGTTCGACCTGCGGCTGGTAGTGGAGCAGCAGTTCGCCGCGTTCCAGCGCCCGCCGCAGCCCGAGCTCCACCGACAGGCGTGCCGCCGCGCGCTCGTTCATGTCGCCGGTATAGAACTGGTAGCTGCTGCGTCCGCCCTCCTTGGCCTGGTACATCGCGATGTCCGCGCTCTTGATCAGCTTCTCCATGTCCGTGCTGTCATCGGGATAGAGGCTGATGCCGATGGAGGGGGTGATGCGCAACTCGTGCCCGGCAAGATGACAGGGTTCGGACAGCGCTTCGAGCATCTTCTGCGCCACCCGTCCGGCGTCTTCGTTCTGCTCGATGTCCGCCAGCAGGACCAGGAATTCATCGCCGCCCTGCCGGCTGACGGTGTCGCTGGCACGCACCGTGCCCTGCAGGCGGTGCGCGGTTTCCACCAGCAGCGCGTCGCCCACGGCATGGCCGAGGCTGTCGTTGACCAGCTTGAAGCGATCCAGATCCACGAACAGCAAGGCCAGGCGGGTGTGTTCCCGCTCGGCGCGGCTCATCGCCTGGCGCAGGCGGTCCTGTAACAGGGAGCGATTGGGCAGGCCGGTGAGGTTGTCGTGTTCGGCGAGATGGCGGATGCGCTCCTCGCTGCTCTTGCGTTCGCTGATGTCGGTGAACAGGGCGACGTAGTGACGCAGGTTGCCCTGTTGATCGCGCATGGCGCTGATGGTGAGCCATTTGGGGTAGAGCACGCCGTCGCGGCGGCGGTCCCAGATCTCGCCTTCCCAGGCATCGGTTTCCGCCAGGCTGCGCCACATGGCCTGATAGAAGGCCTCATCGTGGCGACCGGACTTGAAGCGGGACGGGGTCTCGCCCAGGACCTCCTCCGCCGCATAGCCGGTGATGGCGGTAAAGGCGGGATTCACCTTGACGATGTGGTTGTCGGCGTCGGTGACCATGATCGCTTCACCGGCATGTTCGAACACCCGCGCCGCCAGCCGCAGCTCCGCTTCCGCCGCGCGGGCCTCGGTGACGTCGATGCCGGTGGCGATGACGTGCCGGATGACACCCTGTGCATCGCTGATGCAGGTGTTCGACCAGGCGATCAGGCGGCGCCCCCCGTCGCGGGTGCGCCAATGATTCTCGTGGCGGTTGGGGAACTGGCCGGCGGTGAGTTGTGTGAACACCTGGCGCACCCGATCGATCTGCTCGGGGGGGATCAGTTTTTCCCAGAAGTGGCTGCCAATCACTTCGTCGGCGGTGTAGCCGCTGACCGCCTCGCAGGCGCGATTGAAACGCACCACGCGGCCCTCGCGATCCATCACCAGGACAATGGCGCCCACCGTATCCAGCACCGCGTCGATGAAATCGTGCTCCTCGCGCAGGGCGCGCTGGGCGGTGATCAGCTCGGTGATGTCCTCGTTGACCACCAGGCCACCGGTCAGCGCCCCGTGCGCATCATGGGTGGGCACCGCCGAGAACAGCACGTTCTTGCGGCGGCCGTCGGCGCTCTCGATGTCGAGGATCTGGTTGAGCACTGCTTCATTCCGGGCGAGCGCCCTTGCCAGCGGCCACTCGTGGTTGGCCACCCGCTGGCCGCTCTCCGGCCACCAGGCCTTGTATTCGTGATAACGCTCCTGGCCGACCAGCCGGGCCTCGCCCCAGATCCGTTGGCCGGCGGGATTGATGGACTGGATGTGACCACTGGCGTCGGTGATCCCCACCCCCACCGGCAGGGTGTCCAGCACATTGCGGAACAGGGCCTCGCTACGCGCCAGTTCACCCGTTGCCCGCCGCGAGGCGCGCACGCTTACCACGATGCCGACAAACAGATAGAGGATGGCCAGGGTCAGGGTCAGCATGCCGGCCACGTGCCGGGCGAGTTGATGGTTGAGTTGCGTCTGGCGTGCGCGCAGGGCGCGTTCGGCCAGGGCCCGGGTGCGGTCGAACAGGGCGTAGCTGTCACCGATGGCGACGCTGGCCTGGTTGAAGAAGCTCTCGCTGGCCAGCTCCGAGCCGGGCGCGACCACATGTTCGCGCACCAGCTTGCGCAGGACGCGGGTGGTCTGTTCGAGCCGCGCCGGCAGTTCACCCAGTTCGGCGGCCAGTTCGGGGCGGTGACGCAGCAGGGCGGCGACATGATGGCTGACCAGCTTGCGCTCGTCGTCCAGGGCGGTGGCGCACATCACCAGCTCGCCGCGCAGGCGCGGATTCGAACCGTTGCTGGCGAGCATGGCGGTATAGAGGCCGCGCAACTGCGCCGCGCGCTCCAGGGTGAAGCCCAGCATGACGTCGAGGATGCCGATCAGATGATAGGTTCCGGCATCGGCTTCGAGCGTCAGGCCACTGTCGTCGATGATCCGGCGGGCAAGTTGCAAGTGCCGGTCGATGAGGGCGCCGTGCTGTTCGAAGCGATCGAGATCGCCGATGGCGTCCTTGAGTGTGTTCCAGGTGGCCCGCATCGCGGCCGCCTCGGCGGTGTAGGCGCTTGGCAGCGCGGCGGGTGCCAGGAGCGCGGCGAAGGCGGCATCGACCTGCGCTTCGCTGGCCGTGCGCCGCCGTTCCAGGCCCGAGTCGCCGAGGAGAATGGCGTTGTCCAGCCCGCGATGTTCCTGCAAGGGCTGCAGCACGCCGCGCAGACGCGCCACGCTGGCAAGACCGTCCAGCTCCCGGTCGTTGGCGGCGGTCTGCTCCAGCGTGCGGCCAAAGATTTCCAGCGCCAGACCGGCCAGCAAGGCCGCGATCACCAACCCGCAAGCCACCACCACCCAGGGCTGGTGAAAGCGGGACAGGAGCGCGCGTATGGGCTGAAACAGGTGCTGCACCGAGTACTCCGGGCGGCGAGGGGAACCGCCATTATCCAGAATTTGCCGGCGGCTTGCGCCGTGGCACTTGCCTTATGTCGGGTGCCGCGCGACTAGACCGGCGATGGTCAGCCGCATCCGCCAGACCATGTAGATGCCCGGTACCGCCGCGACGGCGGAGAACAGGAAGAAGGCCGGCCAGCCGACCGATTCCGACAGCACCCCCGAGATCGGGCTGACATAGATGCGTCCGACCGCCGCCAGCGCCGAGAGCAGGGCATAGTGGGTGGCGGTGTATTTCTGGTTGCACAGGCTCATCAACAGGGCGACGAAAGCCGCCGTGCCCATGCCGCTGGTGATGTTCTCGCCGGCGATGGCCGCCATCAGCAGGCCGTCGATCTCGGAGGGCGTGGCCAGCGCCACGAAGCCAAGGTCGAACGGTGGCAGGGTGAAACTGCCCCAGGCACCCTTGCCCATGACCGCGAGGGCGTAGAAGCCAAAATTGGACGCCAACTGCAGGATGCCGAAGATCAGCAGGGCCTGGAACAGGGACAGGCGCAACATCAGGGCACCGGCCAGGAGGGCGCCGGCGATGGTCAGCCAGATGCCGATGATCTTGTTGACGATGCCCACTTCCGCCTGGCTGAACGCCATGCCCTTGATCAGGAAAGCGGTGGAGAGGCTGCCGGCGAAGGCATCGCCCAGCTTGTAGAGGATGATCAGGGCGAGGAAGGCCCAGGCGCCGGGGGTGCCGAAGAAGCTGGCGAGCGACTGGTTGAGGGTGGCGAAACCGACCCGGCGGGCGGCCCAGGTGCCGAGCGGCAAGGCGCCGGCGATGCCGGCCAGGACGAACAGCAGCTGGATCCACTTGTTGGCGTCGTTCGGGTCCAGCCCCGCCGCCATCAACAGCCAGCGCGAGGCGAAGGCGCCCGCCAGCACCCCGGCGAGCATGGCGAAAAAGCCCAGGAGTTCACGACCGGCGTCGCTGGCCAGCGGCTTCAGGGCGCTGTTCACCCGCGGCAGGGTCAGCAACGACACCGCCGCCGCCACCGTCATGATGCCGGCCATCACCCGGTAGACCTGGCCCCAGCTGCCCCATTGTTCCGCCCAGATCAGGGCGATGCCGCCGGAGAGGATCATCGCGATGCGGTAGCCGAACACCGACATCGACGAGCCGAGGCCGCGCTCGCGCGGGTCCAGCACATCGGTGCGGTAGGCGTCGATCACCACGTCCTGCGAGGCGGAGAAGAACGCCAGCGAGACGGCGGCGGCGGCGAACAGCAGCGGTGTCTGCGCCGGCGAGATCGACGCCATCCACCACAGTACCGCCGCCAGCCCCAGTTGCGTCAGCACCAGCCAGCCGCGCCGCCGGCCGAGGAAGGGCGGCTCGAAACGGTCCATCAAGGGCGCCCAGAGGAACTTGAAGGTGTAGGGCACCCCGACCAGGCCGAGAAAACCGATGGTGGCGATGTCGACACCATCGACGCTCAGCCAGGCCTGCATCGCCTGTCCGGTCAGCGCCAGCGGCAGGCCGGAGGCGAAGCCGAGGAAGAGGACGGCGAGCAGGCGGTGAGTGGCGGAAAAGGTGGTGGGCAAGTCGGGGCTCCTGGACAGTCCGGCTTGCCGCCGGCGTCGGTTCAAACGGCCGGCGGCAAGCCGGCGCTACAGTGCGGTGTCGTAATCCACGATCAGCGGGGCGTGGTCGGAGAAGCGCGCGTCCTTGTAGACGCTGGCCGCCCGCGCCGTCGCGGCGATGCCGGGGGTGGCGATCTGGTAGTCGATGCGCCAGCCGACATTCTTCGCCCAGGCCTGGCCGCGGTTGCTCCACCAGGTGTAGGCCTCGCCTTCATGGGTCGGGTAGAGACGTCGGTAGACATCGACGAGGCCGACGCGTTCGAAGAGGTCGCTCATCCAGGCGCGTTCTTCCGGCAGGAAACCTGAGTTCTTCAGATTGCCTTTCCAGTTCTTCAGGTCGATCTCACGGTGGGCGATGTTCCAGTCTCCACACAGAATGAATTCGCGGCCACTGGCCGCCAACGCCTCCAGGCGCGGCAGGAAGCGCGCCATGAAGGCGAATTTGGCGGCTTGCCGCTCCTCGCCGGAGGAGCCGGAAGGCAGATACAAGGAGACCACGGACACGTCGCCGAACACGGCCTCGATATAGCGGCCCTCGGCATCGATGTCGGCGATGCCCAGCCCCTCGATGATCTGGTCGGGCTGGCGTTTCGCGTACAGGCCGACGCCGCTGTACCCCTTTTTCTCCGCGTAGTGGAAGTAGCCGAACAGGCCCGGCGGGTTGAGCATCTCCAGGGAGAGGTCGGGTGCTTGCGCCTTCAGTTCCTGGAGGCACACGACATCGGCGCCCTGGACGGCCAGCCAGGGATACATTCCCTTTTTGGCGGCAGAACGAATTCCATTAAGATTCAGGCTGATAACACGCATAGAACGAAGGTTATAGATATGCAGGATTTCAAAGGGGCATTTCTCGAATTCGCGATACGCCAGCAGGTGCTTTTGTTCGGGGAGTTCAAGACCAAGGCCGGGCGCATGAGTCCGTATTTCTTCAACGCCGGGTTGTTCAACGATGGGGTGTCGCTGAAACGGCTTGGCGAATTCTACGCGAAGGCCATCAACGACTCCGGCATCGCCTTCGACGGCATTTTCGGGCCGGCCTACAAGGGCATCCCGCTGGCGGCTTCGCTGGCCGTCGCCTTTGCTGCCGAGGGCCGCAACCTGCCCTACAGCTACAACCGCAAGGAAGCCAAGGACCATGGCGAGGGCGGCAGCATCGTCGGCGCCAAATTGAGCGGCCGCATCCTGATCGTCGACGACGTGATCTCCGCCGGGACGTCGGTGCGCGAGTCGGTGGAGCTGATCCGCGCGGCGGGGGCGACGCCGTGCGGGGTCGCCATCGCCCTCGACCGCATGGAGCGCGGCCAGGGCAGCTTGTCGGCGGTACAGGAGGTGAGCCGCGATTACGGCCTGCCGGTGGTGAGCATCGTCGACCTGAACGACCTGGCCCGCTATCTGGCGGGTGCCGGGGAATGGGCCGATACTCTGGCTGCGATCGAACGCTATCGTGGTGAATACGGCGTCGGTGTGTGACGAAAACTCCGGGGCGTGTCCCGGAATCTCAACCGAAACAACCGGGAGAGGGTTGTTCATCGTGTGGATAATCAAACCGTTGCTACGGGTCTGCAGCTTGCTGAACGGGACAGTCTCCCCTTCATCGACCTCTGCGCGTCACTTTGCCGTCTGCCTGATGATGTTCACCTGCGTGCCAGCCCTGGCGGCGACTTACCGCTGGGTGGACTCCAAGGGCAAGGTGCATTACGGCGATGTCATGCCGCAACAGCAGTCCGGTCTCGGCCATCAGGAACTGGATCGTTACGGGCGGGTGGTGCGGGAGACGCCGCGTACCCTGCTGACGCCGGAGGAACAGCGCCGCCGCCTCGATGAGGACGCCGCGCGCGCCGAACATATGCGGCGGGTGGAAGCGCAGCAGCGCCGCGACCGCGCCTTGCTGTCCACCTATGCCGACGAGGCCGAGATCGACCTGGCACGCGATCGGGCACTGGAACTGGAGCAGCTGACCCTGAACGGTTTGCTCGCCCGCCTGGGCAGCAGCGCCACCCGGCTATCCCAGGCCAATGACCAGTTGGCGCGCCACCGCGTGGCGCGCACGGTGGCGCCGGCCAACCTCACGCAGATGCGCGACGAGGCACAAGCTGAACTGACGCGCATCAGCGAGGCCATCCGCGCCCGGGAAAAAATCATGGGCGACCTCAGGCTGCGCTTCGAAGCGGACAAGGCGCGGTTCCAGGAATTGATGGAACTGAAAGCGATGGTGCGGCAGTAGGGACCGCATTTGCCGGCGTCTTTGAAAACCGCCGGCTTGGCGGAGGAAAGGGCCTGATCAGGAAGCCGGCGCTGCATCACCCCGTCGCGAGTTTCTGCTTCAGCAGTTCGTTCACCTGGCCCGGATTGGCTTTGCCCTTGGATGCCTTCATTACCTGGCCGACCAGGGCGTTGAAGGCCTTCTCCTTGCCGGAACGGAATTCCTCGACCGATTTGGCGTTGGCCGCCAGCACTTCGTCGATGATCGCCGAGAGGGCGCCGGAATCGGACACCTGTTTCAGGCCACGGGCTTCGATGATTGCGTCGACCTCGCCTTCTCCCGCCCACAGCGCCTCGAATACCTGCTTCGCGAGCTTGCCGGAGAGGGTGCCATCCTGGATGCGCGCCAACAACGAGGCCAATTGCCCGGCAGTGATGCGGCTGGCGGCGATGTCCAGGCCTTCCCGATTGAGGATGGCGGAGAGGTCGCCCATGATCCAGTTGGCGGCCAGCTTGGCATCCGGTTTCGCCAGCCCGGCCACCACGGCTTCAAAATACTCGGCCATCGCCCGCGAAGCGGTCAATGCGCCGGCGTCATAAGCCGAGAGGCCGAGGTCGGCCTGATACCGCGCCTGCTTCTGTTGCGGCAACTCCGGCAGGCTGGCGCGCACCTGTTCGATCCAGTCTTCCTCCAGCTTCACCGGCAACAGGTCGGGGTCGGGGAAGTAGCGGTAGTCGTGGGCGTCTTCCTTGGTCCGCATGACGCGGGTTTCCCCCGTGTCCGGGTCGAACAGCACGGTGGCCTGCTGGATGCTGTGGCCGTCCTCGATCTGTTCGATCTGCCAGCGGACTTCGTAATTGATCGCCTGTTCCAGGAACTTGAACGAGTTGAGGTTCTTGATCTCGCGGCGGGTGCCGTATTCGGCCTGGCCCTTCGGCCGCACCGAGACGTTGGCGTCGACCCGGAAGCTGCCTTCCTGCATGTTGCCGTCACAGATGCCGATCCAGGTCACCAGGGTATGCAGGGCGCGGGCGTAGGCCACCGCCTCTTTGGCCGAGCGCATGTCCGGCTCCGAGACGATCTCCAGCAGCGGCGTGCCGGCGCGGTTGAGGTCGATGCCGCTCATGCCATGGAAGTCTTCATGCAGCGATTTGCCGGCGTCCTCTTCCAGGTGGGCGCGGGTGATGCGCACGGTTTTTGCCACCGCCTTGTCGCCCTCCCCGACTTGCACCGTCAGTTCACCGGCCTCGACGATGGGCAGGGTGAACTGGCTGATCTGGTAGCCCTTGGGCAGATCGGGATAGAAGTAATTCTTGCGGTCGAAGACGTTGGTGCGGTTCAGCCTGGCGCCGATCGCCAGGCCGAACTTGATCGCCCGTTCCACCGCGCCCTGGTTCAACACCGGCAGCACCCCGGGCAGGGCGAGGTCCACCTGGCAGGCCTGGCGGTTGGGCTCGGCGCCGAAGGCGGTGCTGGCGCCGGAGAAGATTTTGGTCTTGGTGGAGAGCTGGGAATGCACTTCCAGCCCGATGACGGTTTCCCATTGCATGGTGTTCATCCGTAAGTGACTTGGTTTTCCCGCGCCACCAGGGGCAGCGGCCAACCGAACATATCCGAGAGAGTGAGGCTGAAGCCGGGGGCGACCCGCAAGACCAGCGCATCGCCAGCATCCAGTACTTCCGGCGTGGGATAACGGCCGTCCGCGTCCAGGTTGTACAACTCGACGAGGCGGTTGGCCGGGTCGATCAGCAGGTATTCCGGCACGCCGGCGGCTTCATAGAGGCGGCGCTTGTGCTTGCGATCCTTGGCTGCGGTGCTGGGCGAGAGCACTTCCACCACCAGGTCGGGCGCGCCGCGCACGCGGCCGTCCACCACGATGGCCGGGTTGCACACCACGATCAGGTCGGGCTGCACCACGGTGATGTCGGAGAGGATGACGTCGATGGGGGATTCAAGGATGTCGCACGGCGGCTCGCCGCCACCGCCGCCCGATTTCAGTCTTTCGCGTCGGTGGATTTCCAGTTCGACATGCAATGCCGCCACCAGTTTCTGGTGCTCATAGCCGGGTGCGTTCATCTCGTAGGGCACGCCGTCAATCAACTCATAACGCGGGCCATCCTCCGGCCAGGTCAGATATTGCGCGACGGTGTAACGCTCGTCCTGGTGTAGCGCGGAACCCATGATCGCCTCCTTTCAGAGCGCCGGCGCCCGCGTGTGCCAGTCGCTGGCCAGTTGGTACTGGTGCGCGACGTTGAGCATGCGCGCCTCTGCGAAATAGTCGCCGATGAGTTGCAGGCCGATCGGCAGGCCCTGGGCGTCGAAGCCGCAGGGCAGCGACATGCTGGGCAGACCGGCGAGGTTGACGGCGATGGTGTAGATGTCGGAAAGGTACATTTCGACCGGGTCGGCGGTTTTCTCTCCCAGCTTGAAGGCGGTGGTGGGCGCGGTGGGGCCGAGGATAACGTCGCATTGCCTGAACGCCTCAACGAAGTCCTGGGCGATCAGGCGCCGCAGTTTCTGCGCTTGCAGATAGTAGGCGTCGTAATAGCCATGCGAGAGCACGTAGGCGCCGATCATGATGCGCCGCTTGACCTCGCTGCCGAAGCCTTCGGCGCGGGTCTTCTCGTACATGTCGGTGAGGTCTTTGTACTCCGGTGTGCGGTAGCCGTAACGCACGCCATCGAAACGCGACAGATTGCTGGAGGCTTCCGCCGGCGCCAGGACGTAATAGGCGGCGACCGACAGGTTGGAATTGGGCAGACCGACTTCCACGGTTTGCGCGCCCAGCTTCTTCAACTGATTGATGGCTTCCTCGACCGCGCGGGCGGTGTCGCCGGAGAGGCCGGCGCCGAAGAATTCGCGCGGCAGACCGATCCTGAGGCCAGTCAGGGGTTGGTTCAGGTCGCGCGCGTAATCTTCTTTCTCGCGTTCCAGGCTGGTGGAATCGCGTGGGTCGAAGCCGGCCATGACGTTGAGCAGCAGGGCGCAATCCTCGGCGGTCGTCGCCATCGGTCCGCCCTGATCGAGGCTGGAGGCGAAAGCGATCATGCCGTAGCGCGACACCACGCCGTAGGTGGGTTTGAGGCCGGTGATGCCGGTCAATGCCGCCGGCTGCCGGATCGAGCCGCCGGTGTCGGTGCCGGTTGCCGCCGGCGCGAGTCGCCCCGCCACCGCCGCCGCGCTGCCGCCGGAAGAACCCCCGGGCACCCGGTCGGTATCCCAGGGGTTGCGCACCGGGCCGTAGTAACTGGTTTCGTTGGAGGAGCCCATGGCGAACTCGTCCATATTGGTCTTGCCCAGGCAGGGCATGCCGGCCGCCTTGAATTGCTCGATGACGTGGGCGTCATAGGGCGAGACGAAGTTGGACAACATCTTCGAGCCGCAGGTGGTCAGCCAGCCCTCGGCACAGAAGATGTCTTTATGGGCCACAGGGACACCCAATAGCACGCCGGTGAGCGGCCCGGCCTGGCCTGTGGCGCGGCGCGCATCGGCGGCGGCGGCTTCAGCCAGGGTCTTTTCGGCATCCACCGTGACGAAGGCGTTGAGCGCGGGATTCAGGCGCTCGATGCGCGCCAGATAGTCCTGGCACAGCTCGACGCTGGAGGTTTTGCCTTCGGCGAGAAGGGCGGAGAGGGATTTGATCGTGTCGGTCATGTAATCGTGCGGCGTTAGGCGTGAGGGGTGAGGCGCGGCCCCGGCTCACTCGATGACTTTGGGTACCAGATACAACCCGTTCTCGACCCGCGGCGCCACGGCCTGGAAGGCCTCGCGGCGATCCGGTTCGGAGACTTCGTCGGCGCGCAGGCGCTGCGACAGATCCTGGGCATGCGACATGGGGGCGACGCCACGGGTATCGACGGCCTGCATTTCCTCGATCAGGCCGAAAATGCCGTTGAGTTGCGCCTGATACCCGGCGGCCTCGGCTTCATCCACCCGAATGCGCGCCAGATGGGCGATACGTTGAACGTCCTGCAGTGAAAGAGACATGGTTACCAAGGCCTTATTGCATAAGGCGTCGTAGGTTATCATACGGCGCTATTTTTCCGCCCTATTGGACCAAGCATGTTCGGACTGCTACGCGGTTACTTTTCCACCGATCTCGCGATCGACCTGGGAACCGCCAATACCCTTATTTATGTACGCGGCCGCGGCATCGTTTTGAACGAGCCGTCAGTCGTCGCCATTCGCCAGGAAGGCCTCACCGGCAAGAAGACCATTCAGGCCGTCGGCCTGGAGGCGAAGCAGATGCTGGGACGCACCCCCGGCAACATCCAGGCTATCCGCCCGATGAAAGACGGTGTCATCGCCGACTTCAACGTCACCGAGCAGATGCTCAAGTTCTTCATCAAGAAGGTGCATGACACCCGCATGTTCCATCCCAGCCCGCGCATCATCATCTGCGTGCCGTCGGGGGCCACCCAGGTCGAACGCCGCGCCATCCGCGAATCCGCGATCGGCGCCGGCGCCCGCCAGGTCTACCTGATCGAGGAGCCGATGGCGGCGGCGATCGGCGCCGGCATGCCGGTGGCGGAAGCGACCGGCTCGATGGTGGTGGACATCGGTGGCGGCACCACGGAAGTCGGCGTCATTTCCCTCGGCGGCCTGGTCTACTCCGCATCGGTGCGGGTGGGCGGCGACAAGTTCGATGAGGCCATCACCAACTACATCCGCCGCAACTACGGCATGCTGATCGGCGAGGCCACGGCCGAGAACATCAAGAAGCAGATGGGTTCCGCCTTCCCTGGCTCCGAGGTGCGCGAAATGGAGGTCAAGGGCCGCAACATGGCCGAGGGCATCCCGCGCAGCTTCGTGATCACCAGCAACGAGATCCTGGAAGCGCTCACCGAGCCGCTCAATACCATCGTCTCGGCGGTAAAGTCGGCACTGGAACAGACGCCGCCGGAACTCGGCGCCGACATCGCCGACAAGGGCATGGTGCTCACCGGCGGTGGCGCCCTGCTGCGCGACATCGACCGCCTGCTCATGGAAGAGACCGGCCTGCCGGTGATCGTCGCGGAAGATCCCCTCTCCTGCGTGGTCAGTGGCTCCGGCCGCGCCCTGGAAGAGATGGACAGGCTTTCCACGGTGTTCACCAACGACTGATAGACCGGTGCAGGGCACACGGTACAAGGGGCAAGGCGGGTTTCGGCTCACCTTGCCCCTTGTGCCTTGCTCCTCGCTTCTGACCTGACCATGGCTCAAACCCCGCAGGCCCCCTTGTTCGTCCGCGAGATGGGGCTGCCCACGCGGTTCGCGCTCTATGTGCTGGTCTGCCTGTTCCTGCTCGGCCTGGATGCGCGTTACTCCGCGCTGGCCTGGCTGCGCGGCGGACTCAACACGGTGCTGCATCCGTTGCAGCAGGTGCTGGCCATGCCCTGGGAGTGGAGCCAGGAGGTGGCAGGCTTCTTCGTCAACCACGGCGAACTCAGGCGCGAGAACGCGCGCTTGCGCATGGAACGCGACCGCATGCGGGTCGCGCAGCAGGATCGCCTGACCCTGCTGGCGGAAAACGACAATCTGCGGCAACTCATGGCCTTGCCGGCGCGGCCGGGGACGCAGCCACAAGTGGCGGAGATCGTCCAGACCGTGCCCAGCCCGTTTTCGCGCAAGGTGGTCATCAACCGTGGCCAGGCGGATGGACTCGGGGTCGGCTGGCCGGTGGTCGACGCCGGCGGTCTGGTGGGGCAGGTGACCCGTGGTTATCCGCTCACTTCCGAAGTGACGCTGCTGACCGACCGCGATCAGGGCGCGCCGGTCCAGAATCTGCGCAACGGCCTGCGCCTGATCGTGTCCGGTACCGGCTCGGACCGGCTCCTGGAAGTGCGCTTCCTCGACATGCACGCCGACATCAAGGAAGGGGATCTGTTGTACACCTCGGGCATCGATGGCACCTATCCGGCCGGCATCCCGGTCGCGCAGGTGGTCAAGACCGAACCGCCCCACAATACGCCGTTCGCGCGTGCCTACTGCCGCCCACTCGGTGGCGTCGGCCGTTATCGGCATGTGGTGATCCTGAAACCCGTGGCGCCCCAGGCGACTCGATGATGCCGCGTCCCTCGCTCTCGAATGGTGCCCGTCCCCTGCTGCCGCAGGGCGCCGAACTGGCGGCGCCTCCCAGCCACGGCAAGGTCATGGCCAGCCTGTTCGCGGCGCTCTGCCTCAGTCTGCTGCCGTGGGCGGACGGCCTGCGCTGGCTGTTGCCCGATCTCACCCTGATGGTGCTGCTCTACTGGTGCATCCATGCGCCGCGCCTGGTCGGATTGGGCCTGGCCTTCGCGCTTGGCCTGGTGACCGATGTTGCCCATGGCCTGCTGCTCGGCCTCGATGCCCTGGCCTATTGCGCCGCCGCGTTTGTCGTCCTGTCCCTGCAAAAGCGCCTGGAAGGGTTCGACGCGGCCCGTCAGACCCTACAGCTGGCGCCGTTGTTGCTCGGGAAGGAAGCCCTGGTGTTGACCCTGGGACTGGCGTTCAGTCGTGGCGACGCGGATTGGCGCTACCTGGCCAGCGGTGTGTTGGCGGTGGTGCTCTGGTTGCCCCTGGCCATGCTGCTGGACCGCATCACCGGGCGTCCGGCGCCGGCGGAACCGCCAGCGATGGAATGAGATCCCGCCGCATGTTCGTCGTTCCGACGGCCGGCGTGCCACGCGCGCGTCCCGGCGTTTGATTGCCCCCGCCCGTGAGTAGCCTGCGCCTGATCAACCCGGAGGTGGAATTCCTGCGCTATCGGCGGCGCCTGGAAATCGCCGGCGGCGTCGCCGTCCTGTTGTTTCTCATCCTGTTCTCGCGCTTCTTCTGGCTGCAGGTCCTTCAGTACGACCACTACCATGCGCTGGCCGAGAACAACCGCATCTCGCTGGTGCCGGCGCCGCCCTCGCGCGGGGTGATCTACGACCGCCAGGGCGAGGTGCTGGCGCAGAACTTTTCCGCCTACACGCTGGAAATCACCCCGGACAAGGCGGGCAAGCTGGATGCGACACTCGACCAGCTCAGCCAGGTCGTGAGCATCGACGCCAGCGACCGCAAACGGTTCAAGCGGCTGCTGGCGGAAAGCAAGAATTTCGAGAGCATCCCGATCCGCAACAAGCTGACGGAAGAGGAAGTGGCGCGATTCACGGTCAATCGCTTCCGCTTCCCGGGCGTTGAAGTGAAGGCACGGCTGTTCCGCCAATATCCGTTCGGGGAGATCTTCTCGCACGTGGTCGGCTACATCGGCCGCATCGGCCAGCGCGATCTGGAGCGCCTGGAGGCGAGAGACCAACTGGCCAATTACCGGGGCAGCGACCATATCGGCAAGCTCGGGATCGAGGCCACCTATGAAGCCTGGCTGCATGGCAATACCGGTATCGAGAAGGTCGAGACCGACTCCAGCGGCCGCGCCGTGCGCCTGCTGTCGCGCACGGCGCCGATCTCGGGGCACAACCTCTATCTGCATATCGACGCCAAATTGCAGCAGGTCGCGGAAAAGGTCTTCGGTGATTATCGCGGCGCCCTGGTGGCGCTGGACCCGCGCAACGGCGGTGTCCTCGCCCTGGTGTCCAAGCCCGGCTTCGATCCCAACCTGTTCGTCGATGGCATCGACAGCGCCACCTGGCGCGAACTGAACGATGCCGACGAGCGGCCGCTGATCAACCGTGCCCTGCGCGGGGTCTACCCGCCTGGCTCCACGATCAAGCCGTTCATGGCCCTGGCCGGCCTGGAAAGCGGGGTACGCAAACCGGGCGACACCATCTCCGACCCGGGCTACCTCACCCTTCCCGGCAGCAGCCACCGCTACCGCGACTGGAAGAAGGATGGCCACGGCATGGTCGACCTGAAGCGCTCCATCGTCGTGTCCTGCGACACCTATTACTATGGACTCGCGCAGCAGATGGGCATCGAGCGCATGGCGGCATTTCTTGGCAAGTTCGGCTTCGGCAAGAAGAGCGGGGTGGATCTCGATGGCGAACTCTCCGGCTTGATGCCGACGCCGGAGTGGAAGAAGCGGCGCTTCAATCAACCCTGGTGGCCGGGTGAGACGGTGATCGCCGGCATCGGCCAGGGCTATGTCCTGGCGACCCCCATGCAGCTCGCCGTCGCTGCCATGGCCATCGCCAACAACGGACTGGTCTACCAGCCGCAACTCATTCGCGCCTGGAGCGATCCGGTCAGCGGTCAGTTGAGCCAGGCCGCGCCGCGGCTGGTCGGGCGTATCGCGATGAAACCGGAACATTTGCGCCTGGTGCGGGAGGCCATGGTCGAGGTGATGTTGCCGGGTGGTACCGCGTCCGCCGCCGGCGCCAACACGCCCTACCTGTTCGCCGGCAAGACCGGCACCGCCCAGGTGGTCGGCATCCGCCAGGGCGAAAAATACAATGAGCACCAGGTTGCCGCGCGCCACCGGGATCACGCCTTGTTCATCGCTTTCGCCCCCGCGGACGATCCCAAGATCGTATTGGCGGTGATGGTGGAAAACGGTGGCCACGGCGGTTCCACCGCCGCACCGGTGGCGCGCAAGGTGATCGATTACTGGTTGCTCGGCAAGCAGCCCATGGCGCCGGTGGCGCCGGAGGCCGCCGAGCGGACGACGGACGAGGAGGAAGATGCCGCGCCGCGGGATGAGACCGTCCCGGCCGCCACGGAAGAGGTCGTACCCCAATGATCCTGCGCGTATTGTTCAGTCGTCTGTTTGCCCACCTCGATGGGCCCCTGGTCGGCCTGCTCATCCTGCTGCTACTGCTCGGCAGCGTGGTCGTGTTCAGTGCCTCCGGCGAGAACTCGGCCAAGATCATCTCGCACTTCCTCAATCTTTCCGTGGCGCTGGGCGCCATGCTGCTGGTGTCGCACATCCCGCCGCAGCGCCTGATGCAATTCGCCCTGCCCGCGTATGCTCTGGGGATCACGCTGTTGCTCGGCGTGGCCCTGTTCGGCGTCATCGTCAACGGTTCCCGTCGCTGGCTGGAGCTGGGCGTGACCCGTATCCAGCCGTCCGAGCTGATGCGCCTGGCCGCGCCGATGATGCTGGCCTGGTACCTGCACTACAAACAGGAAACCATGCGTGGCCGCGACTTCGCGGTGGCCGGCCTGCTGCTGGCGCTGCCGGTCGGTTTCATCGCCAAGCAGCCGGACCTCGGCACCTCGCTGCTGATCACCGCCTCGGGATTCTATGTCCTGTTCCTCGGCGGGCTGTCCTGGAAGGTCATCGTCGGCGCCGGTACGCTGGCCGCCGCAGCGGTGCCGGTGGCCTGGAACTATCTGCTGCACGATTACCAGCGGCAGCGCGTGCTCACCCTGATCGACCCGGCCTCCGACCCGCTTGGCGCCGGCTACCACATCATCCAGTCCACCATCGCCGTCGGCTCCGGCGGCGTTGCCGGCAAGGGCTGGATGGCCGGCACGCAGACCCATCTCGATTTCCTGCCGGAACGCAGCACCGATTTCATTTTCGCGGTCTATTCGGAAGAATTCGGCCTCGTCGGCAACCTGTTCCTGCTGCTGCTCTATGCCGCCATCATCTGGCGCGGCCTCATGCTCGCCTCCAGTGCGCCCTCCCTGTTCGGCCGCCTGCTGGCGGGTGCCATCGTACTCACCTTCGCCACCTACGCCTTCGTCAACATGGGCATGGTCTCCGGCATCCTGCCGGTGGTGGGGGTGCCGCTGCCGTTGATCAGCTACGGTGGCACCTCGATGGTCACCGTTCTGGTCGGATTCGGTATTGTGATGAGCCTGGTTACGCATAAAAAACTTGTAAAAACATAGCCATGGGCGCTAGTCTTGGAGCAATTTCTTACGACTCCAGTCGTAGCGAGGCCGCCATGAGCCCAAGTCACCCGCTGCATACCCTGCGTACCCCCCTGATCACCATTGCTGTCGCCGCCTACCTGGCCGGCTGCGCCAGCATCACCGACCGCAACGCGCGCACCGGCGCGCCCGAGCAGACCGCGCGTGGCGATGAGAAGCCGGTGACGCCTCCGTACAAGGGCGGCGGCTACTACAAGGACGACGGCCCAGGTCGCAACATCCCCGGCAATCTCGACCAGGTGCCGGATGCGGTACCGAAGGCCGAGCCCCTGCACCGCTACGCCAACGACACCTACAAGGTCCTGGGCAAAACCTATCAGCCGATGCCGGCGGACCGGCCCTACAAGGAAAAGGGCCTGGCATCGTGGTACGGGCGCAAGTTCCACGGCAAGAACACCTCTTCCGGCGAGCCTTACGACATGTACGCGATGACGGCGGCGCATGCCACCTTGCCGATTCCCAGTTACGCCCGCGTCACCAACCTGAACAACGGTCAGAGCGTGCTGGTCAGGGTCAACGACCGCGGCCCGTTCCACCCCGGCCGCATCATCGACCTCTCCTACACCGCAGCCTACAAGCTTGACGTGCTCAAGGAAGTCACGCCGGTGGAAGTCGAACTGGTGGGCGCGGAGGCCGCCCCGGAGGCGATGATCGCCCAGACCGAGGCGCCGATTGTCGAGGCACCGGCCGCGCGGGTGGAGGCCGTCACCGCCGGCGAGCCGATCTACCTGCAACTGGGCGCCTTTGCCAACCCCGATTCCGCCGACGCGCTGCTGCATCGTGCCAGCACCCGGCTGTCGCGAGATTTCCCCGGGGTGATGCGCCTGGAGAGCGGCAAGTTGCACAAGGTCCAGGCGGGACCGTTCATGACAGTCGAGGCCGCCGACCGCGCTGCCGCGCTGATCAGCGACGAACTGGACGTGAAACCGATCAAGGTCGTCGTCAGGGCCGCCACCCCCGCCACCCCCGCCAGCACGCCGGGGGCGCCGGTCGCCGCGGTGTCGGCACCGGGGCTCTATCTGCAACTGGCCGCGCTCTCCACCAGCGCGGCGGCGGAGGCGCTCGGCAGCCGGGTGAAGGCCCATTTCGGCAACGAACTCCCCGGTGTCGACCAGGTCACGGCCGGGCCACTGATCAAGGTCCAGGCCGGCCCCTTCGCGGATGCCGGCGCCGCCGAACGGGTGGCCCTGGCTTACCAGCGGGATTTCGGCGTCAAACCCTACAAGGTTCGGCGCTGAGCGCATGACCGTGGCCCCGCGCGCGGGGTTGCCATGGGAAATGTCGCCGACTCACCCGACAGGCGGACTGAAGGTCGCATGGCGGCACTATAATGTGCCGCTTTTTCCACCCTCTCCGCGGATGCCACCATGACCGACCAGCAACCCCAGCAACAAGACATGCCCGTGTTCAACATCGAAAAGATCTACGTCAAGGATCTTTCCGTGGAAGTGCCCAACGCCCCGGCCATCTTCCTGGAGCGCGAAACCCCGCAGATGGAAATGCAGATCAACAGCGAGAGCGCCCAGATCGAGGAAGGCGTCTATCAGTGCATCCTCACCATTACCATCAGCGCCAAGATCAAGGACAAGGCCGCGTTCATGGTGGAACTGCAGCAGGCCGGCATCTTCCGCATCCAGAACCTGCCGGCGGAAGCGATGGAGCCCGCGCTCGCCATTGGCTGCCCCAACATCATCTTCCCCTATGCCCGCGAAGCCGTGTCCGATGCCGTGCTCAAGGCCGGTTTCCCGCCCCTGATGCTGCAGCCGGTCAACTTTGAAATGCTCTACATGCAGCAGCAGCAAGCCAAGGCGGCGGGCCAGTCACACTGAGCTTCGTCGCCCCACCATGAACGTCAGCGTACTCGGGGCGGGCGCCTGGGGCACGGCCATGGCCATCCGCCTGGCCGCCGCCACCGCCGGGGTGCGGCTGTGGACACGTTCGCCGCCCCACGCCGCCGCGATGGCCGCCGAGCGGGCCAACAGCCGCTACCTGCCGGGTCAGCCCCTGCCGGCCGGCCTGCGGCCGACCGCCGATCTCGACGCCGCACTGGATGGCGCCGACTGGCTGATCGCAGCCGTCCCCAGCAACAGCTTTCGTGCCCTGCTGCAAACCCTGAGTGACAAGGGCGTCCACACCCCCCTGATCTGGCTGTGCAAAGGCTTCGAGTCCGGTACCCGGCGATTGCCGCACGAGGTGCTCGAAGCGGTCTGGCCGGATCATCCCGCCGCCGCCGTCCTCTCCGGCCCGAGCTTCGCCGTCGAGGTCGCGCGCGGCCTGCCCGCCGCGCTCACCGTTGCCTCCCGTGACGCCGGGTTCGCCCGCCGGGCGGCGCAGTCGCTGCACGACGCGCGTTTGCGCCTGTATGCCAGCACCGATGTCGTCGGCGTCGAACTGGGCGGCGCGGTGAAGAACGTCATCGCCATCGCCGCCGGCATCTCCGACGGTCTCGGCTTCGGCTACAACGCCCGCGCCGCCCTGCTCACCCGCGGCCTCGCCGAACTGACCCGTCTCGGCCTGCACCTGGGTGGCCGGCCGGAGACCTTCATGGGCCTCTCCGGCATGGGCGACCTGATCCTGACCTGCACCGGCGACCTCTCCCGCAATCGTCAGCTCGGCTTGCGCCTCGCCGCCGGCGAAAGCCTGGAAGGCGCATTGCGCGAACTCGGCCATGTCGCCGAAGGCGCCACCACCGCCCTGGAACTCGCCGCCCTGGCTGATTCCCTGGCGGTCGACATGCCCATCGCCCAGGCCGTGGCCGGCATCCTGCGTGGCGACATGCCGCCGCGCGAGGCCGTGGCCGCACTGCTGGCGCGCGGTTTGAAGGACGAGACGGGCTAGTCCCGCGGGCCTGGCCAAGCGAGCCGCCGGGCCGGCAGCGTCCAGGTTGAATTTTCCCCCCGCTCCCGCATCTATCGTTTCGATCGAACGCACAACAGGAGCCCCACAATGCTCAACAACTGGTTGAAAACCACGCTGCTGATGGCCGCAATCGTCGCCCTGTTCGGCGCGGTGGGCATGCTCATCGGCGGTGCCCAGGGCATGCTGATCGCGCTGTTGCTGGGCGGCGCCATGAATCTCTGGGCCTACTGGAATTCCGACAAGATGGTGCTGCGCATGTACAACGCGCGCGAGGTCGGTCCGGATGACGCGCCCGAGTTCTACAACATGGTCGCGGAACTGGCCCGCCGCGCGCAGTTGCCCATGCCGAAGGTCTACCTCATCGACGAAGCGCAGCCCAACGCCTTCGCCACCGGCCGCAATCCGGAACACGCCGCCGTCGCCGCCACCACCGGCATCCTGCGCATGCTCTCCACGCGCGAGCTGCGTGGCGTGATGGCGCATGAACTGGCGCATGTGAAGAACCGCGACATCCTCACCTCGACCCTCTCCGCCACCGTCGCCGGCGCCATCGCCGCGCTGGCCCAGTTCGGCATGTTCTTCGGTGGCGATCGTGATCGCCCCAACTTCGTCGTGCAGCTGGTGATCATGATCCTGGCGCCGCTGGCCGCCACGCTGATCCAGATGGCCATCTCGCGCGCCCGCGAGTTTGGCGCCGACCGCGGCGGCGCCGAGATTTCCGGCGACCCGGAAGCGCTCGCTTCCGCCTTGCGCAAGATCGAGGCCTACGCGCGCGGCACCCCGCTGCATACCGCCGACCTGCACCCGGAAACCGCGCAGATGATGATCATCAACCCGCTCTCCGGCGGTGACATGGCCGGACTGTTCCGCACCCACCCGGCCACCGAGCAACGGGTCGCGCGCCTGCTGGAACTGGCCCGGCGCGGGGTTTGACTGCAATCAACCCCTGGTACGCATTCATGCGCGGGGAAACATGAGCAAGGCTGCCGACAGCCATGATTAGATCCCAACTCTTTGATCCATATCATTTTTAATACACCACTGGCGGCGTAGAACCCCTTATGTCCATGTGGACAACCACTACAAGGGGACAGTCATGATACGTCTGGTGTTGCTACTCATTACTTGCTTCAGCTTCGGCGGTGCCTGGGCCGATGACTGTGTCGATTGCCACAAGAAAACCTCGCCCGGCATTGTCGCCGACTGGCAGCTCAGCAAACACTCCACGGCCAAGGACGGCGCCAGTTGCCACACCTGCCACGGCAAGGCGCACAAGAACAAGGACGACTTCAAGCTGGCCAAGATGCCCACGGCGGAAACCTGCGGCTCCTGCCATGACAAACAGGAAGACCAGTTCAAGAAAGGCAAGCACAATCACGCCTGGCTCGCGATGACGGCCATGCCCACTACCCACATGCTGCCCAAGCAGTTCTCGGAAGGCATGAAGGGCTGCGGTGGCTGCCACAAGCTTGGCGTCAGCAAGGAAGAACAGAAGAAACTGCACGCCGAGGGCGAGCACGGCATGGCCTCCTGCGATGCCTGCCACACCCGCCACACCTTCAGCAAGAAGGAAGCGCAGCAGCCGCAGGCCTGCCAGACCTGCCACATGGGCTTCGACCACCCGCAGTGGGAGATGTACTCCGCTTCCAAGCATGGCGTGCGCGCCCTGCTGAAGCAATCCGGCATCCTGCCCGAGACCAGCTCCGCGCCCACCTGCCAGACCTGTCACATGCAGGAAGGCAATCACGAGGTGCGCACCGCCTGGGGTTTCCTTGCCGTGCGCCTGCCGCTGCCTGATGATCCGCAGTGGAAAGCCGACCAGGTCACCATCCTGCAAGCCCTGGGCGTACTCGATCCGTACGGCAAGCCCACCGCCCGCCTCGATGCAGTCAAGGCCGCCGACGTGGCGCGTCTGACCGCGGAATCGTTCCAGAAGGAACGCGAGAAGATGGTCAAGACCTGCACCCAGTGCCACTCCGAGTCGTTCGCGCGGGGTGAACTGGAAAAAGGCGACAAGATCATTCGCGAGGCCGATCACCTGCTGGCCCAGGCCATCCGCATCATCGCCGACCTGTACAAGGACGGCGTGATCACCAAGCCCGCCACCTACACCTACGCATTCCCCGACCTGCTCGCCTTCCATGACGCACCGCGTCCAATCGAACACAAGTTGTTCGTCATGCACCTGGAGCATCGCATGCGCACCTTCCAGGGCACCTTCCACGCCAACCCGGACTACGCCCTCTGGTATGGCTGGAGCGAAATGCTGCGCGACCTGGCCGAGATCAAGGAAATGGCCGCCGACCTGCGCGAGAAGCACGCCAAGGAGAGCAAGACCGCCAAGAAGTAAACGCTAGCCGACGCCAGCCGCCACCTTGCACGGGGGCCACGCCAATTCGCGTGGCCCCCGTTTTCATTGGCGCGGTAACGCCCTGAAACACCTCCTTGCAACCGGTAATGGTTCGGACATACCGGTCTGACGTACCAGGCAGAAAGTGGACTCACCCGCCGCGCATTCCGCGCATCGGGAAAACCTCAAGGAGTCCAATCATGACAACCCGCGCAACTTCCCCCCTGAAAACCCTGGCCCTCGTAGCCTTCCTCTCCCTCGCCGCCGGTGCCGCCCAGGCCGATGGCCGTTCCTGCCTGCTCGACTCGCCTGCGCCCGCCGTCCGGCAGACCGCGCCCCTCGACCTGGGCAAGATCGAAGCCGCCCTCCAGCGTGGCCAGATCAGCCCCTACGAAGCCGGCCGCCTGATGCGCCAGCAATGGGAACTCGCCCAATTCCAGCGCGGCTTCCTGGACGCGGCGCCGCAGGCGCAATCGAGCGGTGGCTGCGGCCTGGCTGGCGGCGACCTCGGCGACATGGCCGGCAATGTCGCCGGCAGCATGGCGAAGAACGGCATCCAGACCGCCACCAAGGTGATGCGCGCCCTGATGCGGGAAGGTGAGCGCCTGATCCAGGACAACGCGGTGGATGAACGCGCCGCGTTCTGAGCCTCCCTTGCAGCGCCGGCATCCTTGCCGGCGCTTTTCATTGGCGCATCCCGCGTCGCCTCACACTCCCTTGGCCTGCTGGTCCGCGTGGTAGCTGGAGCGCACCATCGGGCCACTGGCGACGTTCCTGAAACCTATCTCCAGGGCGATGCGCTCGAATTCGGCGAACTGTTGGGGCGGCACGAAACGCTCCACCGGCAGGTGATGGCCGGAAGGCTGCAGATACTGGCCGATGGTGAGCATGTCCACCTCATGCGCGCGCAGGTCGCGCAGCACGTCCAATACCTCGTCATCGGTCTCGCCCAGGCCCAGCATGATGCCGGACTTGGTCGGCACATCCGGGCAGCGTTCCTTGAAGCGTTTCAGCAACAACAGGGAATGCGCGTAATCGGCGCCTGGGCGGCAGGCCTTGTACAGGCGCGGCACGGTTTCCAGGTTGTGGTTCATCACATCAGGCGGCTCGGCGGCGAGGGTGTCCAGCGCGACATCGAGGCGGCCGCGAAAATCCGGCGTCAGGATCTCGATGCGGGTGCCGGGCGAGGCGGCACGGGCGGCGTGGATGCACGCGACGAAATGCCCGGCGCCACCATCCTTCAGGTCGTCGCGGTCGACGCTGGTGATCACCACGTATTTCAAACGCATCGCCGCCAGCGTTTCCGCCAGATGCGTCGGCTCCTCCGGGTCGGGCGGCAGCGGCTTGCCGTGGCCGACGTCGCAGAACGGACAGCGCCGCGTGCACAGGTCGCCCAGGATCATGAAGGTGGCGGTGCCGTGGCGGAAACATTCGCCCAGGTTGGGGCAGGACGCCTCCTCGCACACGGTATGCAGCTTCGCCTGGCGCAAAATGGCCTTCAGTTCGATCACCTCCGGCGCCGACGGCGCCTCGGCCTTGATCCAGGCCGGCAGCCGCAGGCGCGGCTTGGGGACGATCTTGATCGGAATGCGCGCGGTCTTGGCGGCGCCCTTGTGCAGTTCGGAATCAGCCATGGCGATCACCCCGCCGCGGCGGGGTGACGAGATGATGAAGGGAGGCCAAGGATAACCGTTGCGCCGGCCCTGATGCGATGCGGGCGCACCCGGCCCGGCATGCGGGTTCGCCGCGCCAGAGGCGGCGCCTCCCGGTGGGACGCTTTACAGCAGGCTGAAACTGCTTTCGCCCTGCGCTTCCTTTCTCTTCCTGCCTGGGCTTGATCTCGGCCTTCGGTGCCGGCCGGCTCACCACGGCGTTCGCGGTCAACTGTCGACCAGATGGCTGGGGGCATAGATGGCCGTCAGGCCGGCAATTTCTGCTACGGTTCAAACACGATGGCGAAACGTAAATTTCCCTTGAACCCCAAGTATCCCGAGCGCATCTGCTGGGGTTGCGAGCGTTATTGCCCGGCGGATGCCCTGCTCTGCGGCAATGGTTCCGGCCGCACCGAGCATCCGGCGGAGACGCTGGGGGCGGATTGGTATACCTGGGAGGCGTGGGGGCTGGAGGAGGAGGAGAAGCCGGTGCCCGATCCGTCCGCCGGTACCTGAGGCGTCGGACAAGCCGTCACCCGAACAGGAGCGGATGCCGGGTTTCCCACTCGGCTATCCAGGCGGGCACCCGCTCGCCGGGCATCGGGCGGCTCACGAAATAGCCCTGGATCTGGCTGCAGCCCATGGCCTCCATGCGCCGCCAGTCATCCAGGGTCTCGACGCCTTCGGCGACGGTGTCCATGCCCAGATTCTTTGCCATTGCGATGCTGGACTCGATGATGGTGCGGGCGCGCGGTTCGCTGGCGGACTGCTGGACATAGCTCTGGTCGAGCTTCAGTTCGTCGAAGGGCAGGTCGCGCAGCTGGCTGAGGTTGGAGTGGCCGGTACCGAAGTCGTCGATGGACAGCCGCACCTTCTTCAGGCGCAGGCGCAGCAACACGTCCAGGACGTTGACGTAATCGTCCATCAGGCGGCTTTCGGTCACTTCCAGCTGGAACGGCGCGCTGTCGCCTCCCGCACCCTTGAAGGCTTGGTCGAGCAGATCGGGAAAGGCCAGGTCATGCAGGCTGTCCATGGAGATGTTCACCGCCACCTTGGCGGAGATGCCCTGTTCACGCCATTGCCGGTCCATGCGCACGGACTGCCTGATCAGCAGGAAGGTCAGGGCATCGATCAGACCGTTCTCCTCGGCTACCGGGATGAAGGCATCCGGGAAGATCATGCCCGCCGCGCGCGGCCAGCGCGCCAGGGCTTCGAATCCCACCACCGCCTTGCTCGCCACGTCGATCTTGGGCTGGTACCAGGGCACCAGTTCCTCCGCTTCGATCGCCGCCGCCAGCATGGCGGGCGTGACCTCCTGGGTGGCCCGCCGCTGCCCGGGTTTCGCCCGTGGCTTGCGCTGCGCGAGCAGCGCGGCCAGCGCTTCCATGCGCAGGGGCTTGCCGATGGCCCCCAGCACCGACAGGTTTCGGGCTCGCGCCAGGGTGACCGTCATCGACAGGGTGCGGTCATCCTCGCCGCTGAACAGGACGATGTCGCCGTCGTAGCCCTGTTCGCCAAACAGCCGCAGCAGTTCCACGCCATCGATGTCGGGCATGTTGAGGTCGCTGAGCACCAGGCCCACGGGGGGAATGGCCGCGCGCAGCTGGTTCAGTGCCTGATCCGCGCGTTCCGCCGTCAGGATGCTTCGGTAACCGAGTCGCTCGAGCACCACCCGAGTGGTCGCGAGGATGAAGGGATCGTCATCCACGATCAGTACGGCGAATTTTTCATGGTCGATGTCCATAGCCATTACCCATTAGAAAGCTGCAAGGATGCGAAACGCTCGATCCATGTCTTTACCGACTGCATTAACGGCGAAAACTGTTGCATCTTGAGTGCCAGGGATGCCGGGTCTTTGGCGTGGCTCGCCTGTTCCAGTGCCTGACAGCAATCCGCCAGGGCATGGGCGCCGACGGTGCGGGCCGAGGACTTCAACTTGTGTGCCAGTCTGCCCACCTGCTCGTCATTCCCCGCCATGTGGGCCGCCTGGAGCTGGCTGGCGACCTCGCTGCCGCTGCGCAGGAAATCCGCATAGAAGCGGGCCAGCACCGCACCGTCATCGATGCCCAGCATGTCACTCAATGCCTTCGGGTCGACCGCCTCGCCGTCAGCGGCCGTGGTTGCGGCCAGCGCCGGCGACTCGGGAGAAGGCGTGGGTCGGGGCAGCCACTTGTCCAGCATGACGCGCAAGTCCGCCAGCTGCATGGGCTTGCTGAGGTAATCGTCCATGCCGGCCGCGAGGCAGCGGGCGGCGGCGCCTTTCATGGCGTCGGCGGTGATGGCGATGATGGGGATGCGCTTGTCGTCCCCTTCCTCGGCGCGAATGGCGCGGGTCAGGTCGTAACCGTCCATCGCCGGCATGTGGCAGTCGGTCAGCAACAGGGCATGGCGGCCGCTGCGCCACCGTTCCAGTGCGCTCCTGCCGTCGCCCGCGATCTCGCAGGTGTAACCGAGCAGGCGAAGTTGCTGGCGGATCACCTCCTGATTGGTTTCGTTGTCCTCCGCCAGCAGGATCAATCTGCCCCGTGCCTCGGCTTCCTCGATGGACAGCGGTTCCGCCGCGACGATTTCCAGGTGGGGTTCCCGTTCGCCAAGCACGGGCGATTCCCGGCCCGCCAGGGCCGCCACGGCATTGATCAGGCTGCCCCTGCGCATGGCGTTGAGATCCAGGGTCAGGCTGTCTTCGCCGGCGGGCCGCGCCAGGCGGCGGCGTCCACGACCAACCACGAGAAAGCGAATGCTGGTGTCGCCCGAGTGGGCGAGTGCCGCTTCGCGCAGGGCCAGGGAATCGGCATCGTCGCCCTGGTTATCGATCACCAGCAGCAGGCTGGCGCCAGCCTCACGGAGGCTGGCGAGCCGGCGCGGCATCTCACAGGGGGACAGGGTCATGACCTCGGCCCCCGCATGGCGGATGTAGCTTGCCAGGATCGGCGTGGCATGGGGGTCGCCCTCGACCAGCACCACGCTCAAGCCGCTCAGGATCGGCGCCGTCGCGGCAGCGGACGTGGGCGTCACCGCCAGGGTCAGTCGCAGGGTAAAGACCGAGCCCACCCCCTCGCGACTCTCGCCCTCGATGTCGCCACCCATCAGTTCCGCCAAACGGCGGGAAATGACCAGGCCGAGGCCGGTGCCGCCAAAACGCCGGGTGGTCGATCCTTCCGCCTGGACGAAGGGCTGGAACAGCCGCTGCATCACCTCGGGCGTCATGCCGATGCCGGTATCGCGCACGCTGATCCGGATTTCCGCCTGGGTCGGCGTGACTGCGATCGGGATGGCTTCGACCCGGACCAGACATTCTTGCGTGGGGCGGTTGCCGGTGAACTTGATGGCGTTGCCGACCAGGTTGAGCACGATCTGGCGCAGGCGAACGGGATCACCCAGCACTTCCGGGATAGCCGGGTCGCAATAAACCAGCAGATCGACGGCATTCTTCCTGGCCAGAGACTGCAAGGTATCGGCCACGCCTTCCACCACGCGCTCCAGCGACAGCGGAACCTGCTCCAGTTCCAGACGTCCGGCCTCGATCTTGGAGAAGTCCAGAATGTCATCGATGATGGTCAGCAGCGCCAGGGACGATTCGCGGGCGGTATTCACCAGGTCGCGCTGGCCGGTGTTGAGGCTGCTGTGATTGAGCAGGTCGATGGTGCCCACCACGCCGTTGAGCGGGGTGCGGATTTCATGGCTCATCGTGGCCAGGAAGACCGACTTGGCCCGGTTGGCCGCCTCGGCCTCCTCCTTGGCCTTGAGCAACTTGACCCCGGCTTCGCGTCTTGCGGTGACATCCATCTCCAGGGCGATGAATTCCACCACCTCGCCTGCCTCGTTGCGCACTGGCGTGATTTCGATATGCACCCAGTAAGGCGTGCCGTTCTTGTGGTAGTTGATGACCTCCGCCTCCACCCGCTCATGCCGGGCCACCGCCTCGCCGACGCGGCGGATCGTCTCGCGGTCGGTTTCCGGGCCTTGCAGCAACTCGCCGGGCTTCTTGCCGATCACCTCCTCCGGGCTGTAGCCGGAAATTACGGTGAAGCCGGGGTTGATCCACTTGATGCGCTGATCGAGGCCGGTGAGCACGACCCCGTTGTCGGTCTTGGCGGCGACCAGGGACATCATCCGCAGTTCTTCCGCGATGCGGCGCAGCGTCTCCTCAGTCCGCCGGCGCGCGGCGATATCAACGGCGAAAGCGACCATCAAGTCAGCATCGGACTGTTCCCCGGCGGCGTACATGACGATGATTTCCATCGGGATCAGACTGCCGTCCCGGGCCCGATGCGAGGACTCGAAGCGCCCCCACCCCTGGTCCCGGATGCGCAGCATCTCCTGCCGATAGGCTTCGCCGGAAAAGGCCGGGTCGATGTCCGGTATGGTCATCGCCAGCAGTTCCTCGCGGCTGTAGCCGAGTGTCTGGCAGGTGTGGTCGTTCACCCGCAGGAGGGCGCCACTGCCGGCGTTGATCCAGAGTTCGCCGATGCCGGCGCGGTCGAGCGCGGTCTGGGTGAGCGACAGGGTCTTGTTGGCGGCTTCAGCGGCTTCCTTTTCCCGCCGCAGGTTGTCCTCAGCCTGCCGGCGGCTGCTGATGTCGCGGATGATGCCGGCGAAATGCAGGCCGGAATCCAGTTCGAGGCGACTCACCGCCAGTTCGGCCGGGAACAGCGTGCCGTCGGCGCGCAGCGCCTGCACCGCGCGCCCGACGCCGATGACCCGCGCTTCGCCGGTTTGCATGTAGCGGGCCAGATAGCCGTCATGCGCGGCCTGGTGGGGCTGGGGCATCAGCAGGCTGACATTCCTGCCGATCAACGCCCCGGGTTCGTGGCCGAACATCCTGGTCGTGGCCGGGTTGACGCTTTCGATCACCCCGCGCGGGTCGATCACGATGATGCTGTCCACCGCGCTTTCCACCAGCGCGGCGAGGCGGTTTTCCGTATCGCGCAGCCGCCGGCGGCCGACGCCAAAGGAATACACCACGAATAACAGCACGGCGACGGCGACCAATCCCGCCCCGATGATCAGGTCGCGCGTCAGGTAGAAGGTGGCATAGGCCTCGTCCACCGATTGCTCGGTGGCCAGGCCGATGTTGAGGTCCTCGTCCCAGAGCCAGGCGCCGACCACCGGCGTGCCGAGATAGTTCGAGTAGCCGGTGACATCGCTGCCGCGCCGGCCCTGGGTCGCGTTCGCCGCCATCCGGGTCAGGGCCGGCTTCCCGCCGCTCTCCCGGATGGCCTGGCCGCGGTCTTCCAGTCGAATGCGCAAGGCGCCGGACTGCCCCGGGGCGAGCAGGCCCCGTGTGATCAGTTCGTCGGTGAAACGACTCGGGCTGAGCATCGTGCCATCACGATCGAACACATAGCTTTCGTCGCTTTCGCCCAGCTTGGGCCGGCGCAGAAGAGGAAACAGGGTCAGGTTGGGATCGATGCGCAGGGTCAGCAGGGCGATGACCCGGCCCGCCGCATCGCGGATCGGTGTGCCCACGAACAGCGTAATGTCACGCGTGCCGGCTTCGATCGGCCGCTGTTCCGGCAGGGGAAGGCGGGAATGCTGAACCCGGCTCAGCACGGTCTCGCCCCGCCAGAGCCTGTCCAGCACGTCGGGCTGGCTAGCCAGCAGGTTCTCGCTGCCGACGTTGCCCTCGCGGGAAGAGGCCAGGCTGATGTTGGAAGGGCTGATGATGAAGTAGCCGCGCAGATGGCCGCCCTTCAGATACCCCTGGAACAAGTCGCGCAGGGCGCGCTGCGCCGGCGAGGCAAGCAGGTCGCGGAGGTTTGGCGGTGTCGCGAGCAGCACGCGGGTGGCCGCGACCAGTTCCTCGCCGCGGGCGAGATTGACCGCCACCTGCTTCTGGTCGCTCGCCCAGAGATGCATCGCCTGCTCCCGGCTCTCCAGCAAGGTCTGGAGCGCATCCCCGACCGCTTGCCGGTAACGACTTTCGATCAACCAGACCATGCCCGTATCCGTGGCCTTGATGACGAGCACGGCGAGCAGGGCAATCAACAGTTCCTTGGGCGCCAGCCCCGTCAAGCGGGTGAGACGCTTGCCCAGGGGGCCGCCCGATCTGTTGCCGTCCGACATCTGTTCCATACCCACCGCTCCTCGATATTTCCCGGGCATCCGCCCGAGAGCATCGGGTCACCGGCGTTCCGGCGCAAGCGCCTCGCGCCGGGTTCAGTCGCTTCGATTGCGCAGTTGCAGCGGCGGCGCGCTGCCGTCCTTGGCCTGGCCGGCGTAGAGCGTGAGATGGGGGAAGGGGATCTCGATGCCGAGCTGATCAAATTCCGCTTTCAGCCGGCGCAGGAATTCGCGTTTCACCGTCCATTGCTGCAAGGGCTTCACCTTGACGCGGAAGCGGATCATCACTGCCGAATCGGCCCATGCGTCGACACCGGCGAGGTCAAGGTCCTCGATGATCAGCGGGCCGAGGACCGCGTCCGTGCGCATCGCGGCAGTGACCTCGCGGATCACCTGGAAGACTTCCTCGACGTCCTCGCGGTAGGCGACGCCGATGTCGACCACCGCGAAGGCGAAGCCACGACTGCGGTTGGAGACGGTGGTGATGGCGCTGTTGGGTACGTAGTGGACGGTGCCTTCGTAGTCGCGCAGGCGGACGTAGCGCAGGGTGACTTCTTCCACCAAACCGCCGAGTCCGGCCACCGTGACCACGTCGCCCTGGTGGATCTGGTTTTCCAGGAGCAGCGAGAGGCCGGTGAAATAGTCCTTGACCAGGCTCTGGGCGCCGAAGCCGATGGCCAGGCCGACGACGCCGGCGGAGGCGAGGATGGGCGTGATGGAGATGCCGAGTTCCGAGAGCACCAGCATGCCGGTGATCAGGGTGATGATGACGCCCGCGCTATAGCGGGTCACCCGGCCCAGGGTTTCCAGGCGCTTCTGTTGCTCCGGGTCGTCGGTGTGCTTCTGCAACTGCATGCGCAGTATGGGGATCAGGCGACGCGATAGCATCAGCATGCCCCAGGCGATGGCGAGGATGACGCCGATGCGGATCAGCACTTGCGCCAATTCGCGCCACTCGCCGAAGTCCTTCAGGATGACGGTGAGAAAATCCATGGGGTCTCCTTCAGTCGCCAGCCTCGGGCATGGCTTCGAGCCAGGCGCGGGTCTCGGGGATGAAATGCGCGAGGCCTTCGAGGATGCCGGCGCTGTAGTTGCCGTTCATGCCGAGGAGGCCGCCGTGGGCGAGATAGAGGCTGCCAGCCGGCGCCCGCGCGACGGCTTCGGCGCGTACCGTTTCCTGGGCGTTGGCGACCAGCACGGCGGGGAGGCCGCTTGCCAGCACTTCCATATCGTTGCCGCTGTCGCCGGCGAAGACGGTGCGCGCGATCGCGATCCCGAGCCGCGCGCGCAGGAATTCCAGGGCATGCAGCTTGCTGGCGCTGGCCGGCAACACGTCGAGCAGGCCGGTGGCGGTGGTCTCGTCGACACTCCAGACCAGGTTGACGCGGGCGCCGCTGGCCGCCAGGCGATCGCCGACACGGGTCAGGAGGTCGGCCGGGTCATCCAGCGCCGCCGCGTAGTAGCTCAGCTTGCACGGTCCCTGCTTGGCGGCTTCCTGCAAGCGCAGGTCGGGAATGTCGCGCAGGGTGTCGGCCAGTGCCGCGTGATCGCGGCCGTCCCAGTCCGCCGCGATGGCGGTCTGCCAGTCGGCGCGGGGGTGCCAGTCGCTGGCGTTCAGTTCGTAGAGCGTGGTGCCGACATCGGCGATGACGAAATCGGGGCGCGGCAGATCGTATTCGGCCATCGCCGCTTCCACCAGTTGCCGATGGCGGCCGGTGACATAGGCGAGGCGGACCTCGGGGCGGGCGGCGAGGCGGCTGAACAGCGCGCGCGCCTGTGGCGATTCCGGCTGGCCGCCGTTGGGCAGCAGGGTGCGGTCGAGGTCGGTGGCCAGGAGGAGGGGCGCGTCCACTCAGCGGGACTCCAGCGGCGGTACCCGGCAGGTGCTGTAGAAATCGTAGTAGTCGATCGCTTCCAGGATGCCGCGGGCATAGCCCGCCTGGGCGAAATAGATGCGCTCCACTTCGGCCAGGGCGCGCAGCTCGTCGTTGTGGCGGTTGGCCACCACCACCGCCAGGGTGTTGCCGCGCATCATGTCCTGGTCGGAACCGGAGCCGCCGGCGACCAGGATGTGGTCCAGCGGTACCCCCCACTGGTCGGCGAACCAGCGCACCGCGAAGCCCTTGGAGGCGCGGATCGGCAGCACGTCGAGAAACTGGCCGAAGGAAAGGGTGACGTTGACGGTCTGATCGCCCTGGTGCAGCAGGCGGTTGATCTCTTCGAGGGAGGGCGCCACCCGGGGGTCGATGTAGTAGCTGATCTTGAAGCGGCCCTGTTCTTCCTTGCCCTGCCGCTGCAGGCCCGGCAACTCGTCGAGGATGGCGCGCACCGCCGCCGGCGTCCAGAGATGGTCGATATGTCGGGTCCAGGCCTTGTCCACGGTGTATTCCGGCGCGAAGTGGATGTCCGAGCCGAGGCTGGTGATGAGCACGTCCGGCATCGGGATGCCGTAGCGGCGCATGACCTTGAGCGCGGATTCCAGGGAGCGGCCGGTGGCGATGCCGAAGCTGGCGCATTTGCGGTGTTCCCGCACCACCTTGATGAATTCGGCCAGCGAGTCCGGGTCGCCCAGCAGGTTCTGGTCGAGGTCGGTGAAGATGGCGCGGTCGTGATAGAGGTGCGGACGTCGCGGTGGCGGCGGGGTGCGCGTGGCGCGTCCCTGTTCCAGGAGCGGGCGCAGGGCGGCGAGATAGGCGGTGGCGTGGGACTGCCAGGAATAATGCTGTTGCACGCCACGCAAGCCTTCCTGGGCCAGGCGATGCCAGGTGTCCTTGTCCTGGACGACCCTGAGCAGCGCCGACGCCATTTCTTCGGCGTTGAGCGGGTCGATCAGATAGCCGTTGTGGCAGTTGCCGATGATGTCCCGTGGCCCACCGTCGGAGGTGGCGACCAGGGGCAGGCCGCTGGCGGCGGCCTCGATCAGGGTCAGGCCGAAGGGCTCGGTCAGCGCCGGATTGACGAAGACGCCACCGCTGGCGGTCGCCAACCGGTACAACACCGCCACTTCCTCACGCTTGTGGTGTTTCGGGTAGGCCACCTTGCCGTAGAGGTCGTAGCGGTCGATATCCAGCAGCAGATTGCTCAACACGGTCTGGGCGCCGCTGTCCAGATCGCGAAGATCGTCGCGGTTGCCGGCGACCACCACCAGGTTGGCGCAATCCTGGAGTTCCCGGGATTCCCCGTAGGCCCGCACCAGGGTGGCGATGTTCTTGCGCTCGTCCGGGCGTGACAGCGCCAGGATCATCGGCTTGGCGGGGTCCTTCAGGAAGCGCGCCACTTCTGCGGCGATCGGCGCCTGCTGTTCACGGCCATCCGGCGGCATGAAGGATTTCAGGTCGGTACCCGGCGGCACGACCCGCATCTGCTCCGGCTGGTAGTGGTCGTAGAGGCCGTACTGCTCTTCGATCTCGTTGGCGGTGGAAGCGATGACCAGGGAGGCGGAACCCAGGGTCAGTTCCTCGGCCTCCACCCGCCGCGCCATGTGGTAGCGGCTCTCGATCACATCCCGCTTGACACCGGAGGCGATCAGCCGGCGCCGCTTCACCCGGCCGAGGGAATGGCCGGTATGCACCAGGGGCACGCCCAGCAGGTTGGCCAGGCGGGTGCCGACATAGCCGGCATCGGCATAGTGACTGTGAACGATGTCTGGCGTGAGGCCCTCGGTACGCAGGAACGCCAGGGCATTGTCGGCGAAGGAGTCCAGGTGATCCCAGAGTTCCTCCTTGCGCAGGTATCCCTCGGGCCCAGCGTCGATGCGCACGATGCGCGCCTTGTCGCCGAGGACTTCGATGGGCTCGGCATAGTCCGGGCTGAGTTGCGGGTCGACCACCCGTCGCGTCATCAGGTCCACCCGCGCCACGCCGGGCAGTTCAGCCAGCGCGCGCGCCAGCTCCACCACATACAAGGTCTGGCCGCCGGTATCGGCATCGCGGCCCAGTTCCAGGTCGCGGCCGCGTATCAGGCCATGCACACTGATCAAAAGCAGATGCAACGGGGTCATGTCGTGCTCTCTCCCTCGAGTCGCCATTCACTGATGAACGGACGGTAGAAGTCCGCGCTGTCCGGAATGGCGCCACGCAGACGGCAGATTTGTCCGGCGAAGCGATGCGCGCGCGTCAGGGTTTGCTCCAGCGGCCAGTCCTGGGTCAGACCGAGCAGGAAGACGGCGGCGAAGCCGTCACCGGCGCCGACGGTGTCGACCGCGTCGACCACTGTTTCCGCCGCACCGGACTGGAAATGCTCGCCGTTGGACTTCAACAACCAGGCGCCTTTTTCGCCCTGGGTGACCAGCAACTGACGCAGATTGAAGGCGTGGATCAGGCGTTCGCCGAGCAGCTTCGCGCCGCCGCTGCCCTGTCCCATCATGTGGGCGACGCGGTGCAACTCCTCCTCGTTCACCTTGACGACGTCTGCCTTGCCCAGCGACCAGCGCAGCACGTCCTTGCGCACCCAGGGGTCGCGCAGGTTGATGTCGAGGAACGTGTGCGTATGTGCCGCCTGCAACAGCGCCCGCAATGCCGGGCGCGAAGCGGCGCGTTGCGCGAGGGTGCCGAAGTAGACCCATTGCGGTCGCCGCGACAGGGCGACCAGACGCGCCATCTCGGCGTGGATGAAGTCCCAGGCCTGCTCGGGAACGATCTCGAAATGGTGGCCGTTCGCGTCCATGGTGATGCGGACCTGGCCAGTGGGGTGCAGGCTGTCCTGCTGCACGCCGTCGATGGGCAGGCCGGCGGCCTGGATCGTTTCCAGCAGCCGGCGGCCGCGCTCGTCCTTGCCGATACGGGTGACCAGCACCGGCGCGATCCCGGCGCCGCGTCCGAGTCCGAGCAGGTGATGGGCGACGTTGAAGGGGGCGCCGCCCTGGACTTCGCGATCCGGGAAACAGTCCACCAGGACTTCGCCGAACAGGACGATGGACGTGCCGGCACCTTCGTCCGGGGAGGCTGGAGGGGCGGTGGTCTCCTGCATTCGGGCGCGGCCTCAGCTACCCAGATAGAGGGCGAGGGCGGCGATCTGTTCGTCGCTCAGCGGCTTGGCGATGGTCGCCATGAGGGCCGATCTCGGGCCCACGGTGTCGCCAGCGCGATAGGCGCGCAGTCGAGCCTCCACATCCTTGACGCTCAACTTCGCCAGGCTCGGAAAATCGCCCACCCCTTCGCCGGTCTCGCCATGGCAGGCGATGCAGGCACGCTTGTACACGGTGTAGGCGTCATCGCCGATGGTCGCCATGGCCTCCGCCATCGCGCCGACTTCCGCCTGGGTCGGCGGCGCGACCGCTGCTTCAGGTTTGGCGGCCGGCGCCTTGGTGCCGTCGCCACAAGCGCTCAGCAGAACCAGCAATGCGACCAGCAGGGAATGGCGGTGAAATGACATGGACGTTCTCCTGTTTGGCGGGGCGCCGCGACAGAATGTGGGCGATAACCCCGGTAAGGTGTTCTCTAAAATACTTTTGCATAATAACATGAAGCTGTTTTTTCGCGCCCCACACGCCACATTCATTTCACCTTCACGGACTGTTTTCATGACCCGCCCGCGCGTGCACGAGACCCTGCAAAAATTCCGCATCATCATCGGCGCGGTGCGCCAGCATTCGCGCGCGCTGGAAGCGGCCTGCGGCATCAGCGGCGCCCAGGTCTGGATGCTGGCCAGCATCGCCGAACAGCCGGATATCACCGTATCTCGGTTGAGCCAGACCTTGTCCATCCATATCTCGACCGCCAGCAACCTGCTCGACAAGCTCGCCCGCGCCGGCCTGGTCGACCGTCTGCGCAGCGAAGAAGACCGCCGCGTGGTGCGCCTGCGTCTGACCGAGGCGGGTACCGCCGTGCTCGAGCGGGCGCCGAAGCCGTTGTCCGGCCTGGTGTTCGATGCCCTGGAAAAGATGGGGGCGGAAGACCTGGCCAGACTGGACGCCGACCTCGCCACCCTGATCGGGATCATGAAACCGGCGGATTTGGACGCCGCCAACGAACCGATGTCCAATCTGGTGCGTTGAGCGCCGCGCAACGGCGTGGAACATCCTTGGCCGCGGCCCGCCGAAGCCCGGAACCGGCAGGCCGTCCTGTGATATAAATCGCGCGTTTTTTTCAGGTTTTTCAGGGGTATCCAGGTGACTTTCGCCAAGCATGCACTTTCCGCGCTGACGCTCGCGCTGGCTTTTTCCACGGCATTGTCCCTCTCCGGTTGCGGCAAGACCGAGAACGGCGGCGGCAATGTCATCAAGATTGGCTCCGTCGCCCCCCTGACCGGCCCGCAAACCCACATCGGCAAGGACAACGAGAACGGCGCTCGCCTGGCGGTGGATGAAATCAACGCCCAGGGATTGGTGTTGGGCGGCAAGAAGGTGACGCTGGAACTCCTCGGCGAGGACGATCAGGCGGAGCCCAAGACCGCCACCATCGTCGCCCAGAAACTGGTGGATGCCGGCGTCGTGGCGGTGATCGGCCACCTCAACTCCGGCACCACCATCCCGGCCTCGCGCATCTACCATGATGCCGGCATCCCCCAGATTTCCCCCTCCGCCACCGCCGTGGCCTACACCGCGCAGGGCTACAACACCGCTTACCGGGTGATGGCCAACGACGCCCAGCAGGGCAAGGCGCTGGGCCAGTTCGCGGTGACCAGGCTGGGCGCGAAGAAGGTTGCCATCATCGACGACCGCACCGCCTACGGCCAGGGCCTCGCCGACGAGTTCGAGAAAGCCGTCATTGCGGCGGGGGGCGAGATCGTCGCGCACGAATTCACCAACGACAAGGCCACCGATTTCACCGCCATCCTCACCAGCATCAAGGGCAAGGCACCGGACCTGGTGTTCTTCGGCGGCATGGACCCGCAAGGCGGGCCGATGGCCAAGCAGTTGAAGCGCCTGGGCTTGACCGCGAAGTTGCTCGGCGGCGACGGCCTGCAGAACGCCAACTTCGTGAAGCTGGCGGGCGCCGATGCCGAGGGCGTGCTCGCTTCCTCGCCCGGCCTGCCGATCGATTCCATGCCCGGCGGCCCGGAATTCCGCAAGAAGTTCGAGGCCAAGTACGGTGTCATCCAGGTCTACGCCCCCTATGCCTACGATGCCGTCTACGCCCTGGTCGGCGCCATGAAGCGCGCCGATTCCAGTACCCCGGCCAAGGTGCTGGCGGAACTGCCGAAGACCGACCTGCAAGGCGTCAGCGGCCCGATCAGGTTCGATGCCAAGGGCGACACCCAGGGGGGTGCGGTGACCCTCTATGAAGTCAAGAACGGCGCCTGGCAGGTGCTGGAAACGGTCAAGTAGGTTGGCAGTATTCAGACGGCAGTTTGCAGCAACAGCAAGGGCTCCCTGAACACTGCCGGCTGCCAACAATAAAATGGACATCTTCCTCCAACAACTCGTCAACGGCCTCGTGCTGGGCAGCATCTACGCCCTGGTGGCGCTCGGCTACACCATGGTCTACGGCATCCTGGAACTGATCAACTTCGCCCACGGCGAAGTGACCATGGTCGGGGCGATGGTCGCCCTGACCGTCATCGGCGTGCTGGCCGGCGTCGCGCCGGACCTGCCCGGCGTGCTGATCGTGCTGGGCGGCATCATGGTGGCGATTCCCGCCTGCATGGCGCTGGCCTTCGGCATCGAGAAGGTCGCCTACCGGCCCTTGCGCCGCGCCCCCCGGCTGGCGCCGCTGATCACCGCCATCGGCGTCTCCATCATCCTGCAGAACCTGGCGATGCTGATCTGGGGCCGCCAGTACATCTCCTTCCCGCCGCTGCTGCCACGCGCTCATTTCGAGTTCCTCGGCGCGCACATTACGTTGCTGCAGATCGTCATCGTCGTGCTGGCAGTGGCGATCATGGCCGGGCTCTGGCTGCTGGTGGAAAAGACCCGCCTCGGTCGCGCCATGCGCGCCACCGCGCAATCGCGGGAAGTGGCGCAGTTGATGGGCGTGAATGTCGACCGGGTGATCTCCGCGACCTTCATCATCGGCGCCGCCATCGCCGCCATCGCCGGCGTCATGGTGAGCGCCTACTACGGCCTGGCGCATTACTACATGGGCTTCATGCTCGGCCTGAAGGCCTTCTCGGCGGCGGTACTGGGGGGGATCGGCAACATCGCCGGGGCGATGCTGGGCGGCCTGCTGCTGGGGGTGATCGAGGCGCTCGGCGCCGGCTACATCGGCGACATCACCGGTGGCTTCCTCGGCAGCCATTACCAGGACGTGTTCGCTTTCTTCGTGCTGATCGGGGTGCTGGTGTTCCGGCCCTCGGGCCTGCTCGGTGAGCGGGTGGCCAATCGGGCATGAGGCGCGTGTTCGATCCCCTGCGCCGGAGGCCGCGCCTGGCGCTCGCCTTGGTCGCCGTCCTGCTCGCCGTGCTGCCCTTCATGGTCGGCGGCGGCCTCGGCAATTCCTGGGTGCGGGTGCTGGATTTCGTCCTGCTCTACGTGCTGCTGGCCGTCGGCCTGAACATCGTGGTTGGTTATGCCGGCCTGCTCGACCTCGGCTACATCGCCTTCTATGCGCTCGGCGCCTATCTCTATGCCTGGCTGGCCAGCCCGCATTTCGGCCTGCACCTGCCGTTCTGGGCGGTACTGCCGATCGGCGCCGCCTTCGCCGGCCTCTTCGGCGTCCTGCTGGGGGCGCCGACGCTGCGCCTGCGCGGCGATTACCTGGCCATCGTCACCCTCGGCTTCGGTGAAATCATCCGCATCTTCATGAACAACCTGAACGCCCCGTTCAACCTCACCAACGGTCCGCAGGGCATGAACCTGATCGACCCGGTCCATGTGGGCGGCCTCTCCCTGGGCAAGACCCTGCATGTCGCGGGTGTGAGCGTGCCGTCCACCTATCTCTATTACTACCTGTTCCTCGCCTTCACCCTGCTGGCCATCCTGATCGCGATGCGGCTGCAGGACTCGCGCATCGGCCGCGCCTGGGCGGCGCTGCGCGAGGATGAGATCGCCGCGGCGGCGATGGGCATCAACACCCGCAACGTGAAACTGCTGGCCTTCGCCATGGGGGCAAGCTTCGGCGGTCTCGCCGGCGGCCTGTTCGCGGCGTTCCAGGGCTTCATCAGCCCGGAGAGCTTCACCCTCTGGGAGTCCATCCTGGTGTTGTGCATGATCGTCCTGGGCGGCATGGGCAACATCCCCGGCGTCATCCTCGGCGCCGTCCTGCTTACCGTGATTCCGGAGGCATTGCGCTACATCGGCGACCTGCAGCGGGCGACTCTCGGCCATGTCGTGGTGGACCCGTCCGACCTGCGCATGCTGCTGTTCGGTGTGGCCCTGGTGGCGATGATGCTGTTCCGCCCCGCCGGCCTGCTGCCGTCGCGCCAGCGCAAGCGCGAGTTCGCCGCCGAGGACGGCATCGCCGAGCAGGAACAGGCCACCCTCTATGACGCCAAGGCCTAGCCGTGTCGGTCCTGTTGCGCGTTGAAAACGTCTGCAAGCGCTTTGGCGGCATCGCCGCGCTGGACGATGTCTCGCTGTCGGTCGAGGCCGGCGAGATCTACGGTCTGATCGGCCCCAACGGCGCCGGCAAGACCACGCTGTTCAACTGCATGACCGGCCTCTACACGGTGACTTCCGGCCAGGTGCGCCTGGCGGGTGAAGCCGTGCAGGCCCTGAAGCCGCACCAGATCGTGAAACGGGGTTTCGCGCGGACCTTCCAGAACATCCGTCTGTTCGCCAACATGACGGCGCTGGAAAACGTCATGGTCGGCCGCCATGCCCGTTCTCACGCCACGGTGCTGGGCGCCGTGTTGCGTTGCCGCAAGACGCGCGCCGAGGAGGCCGCCATCCGCGAGCGCGCGCAGGAATTGCTGGCCTACGTCGGCCTCGCCGGCCGTGGCCGCATCCTCGCCAGCCATCTCTCTTACGGCGACCAGCGCCGTCTGGAGATCGCCCGCGCGCTGGCCACCGATCCGAAACTGCTCGCCCTCGACGAACCGGTCGCCGGCATGAACCCGAGCGAACGCCAGCAGATGGGGGAACTGTTCCGCACCCTGCGCGAGGGTGGCCTCACCCTGCTGCTGATCGAGCATGACGTGAAACTGGTCATGGGCCTGTGCGACCGCGTCGCGGTGCTCGACTACGGCCGCAAGATCGCCGAGGGTCCGGCCGAGGACGTGCGCCGCGACCCGGCGGTGATCGCCGCCTACCTGGGAGGCGAGGCATGAGCCACACCGCGCCGCTACTCTCTGTCCACGGCCTCAAGGTCGGCTACGGTGGCATCCATGCCGTGCGGGGCATCGATCTCGAAGTCAAAGAAGGCGAACTGGTCTGCCTGATCGGCGCCAACGGCGCCGGCAAGAGCAGCACGCTCAAGGGCCTGATGGGGCTGGTGGCGCGCAGTGGCGAGATTCACTTCGACGGCGAGCGCCTGCACCATGCCGCGACTCATGCCATCGTTGCCCGCGGCCTCGCCCTGGTGCCGGAAGGACGCGGCATCTTCGGCCGCCTGACGGTGGCGGAGAACCTCGACATGGGCGCCTTCCTGCGCCGCGACCGCGCCGGCATCAAGGCCGACCTGGCGCGCGCCTACGCGCTCTTCCCGCGCCTGGAGGAGCGCCGCGCGCAACTGGCCGGCACCCTCTCCGGCGGTGAGCAGCAGATGCTGGCCATCGCCCGCGCCATGATGGGCCGGCCGCGCCTGCTGCTGCTGGACGAGCCGAGCATGGGCCTGGCGCCGCTGATGGTGCAGAAGATCTACGAAACCATCGCCGCTATCGCCGCCGAGGGCGTCACCCTCCTGCTGGTGGAGCAGAACGCCCACCTCGCCCTGAAGGTCAGCCACCGCGCCTACGTCATGGAAAGCGGCGCCATCACCCTCTCCGGGCCCTCCGTGGAACTGGCGAACGACCCGCAGGTCCGCGCCGCCTATCTGGGCGAATAGCACGGTCATACGGCTGGTTTCGCCGCACTGCAACAACAGTTAGAATCAGTCTTATCCGGTGCCTCGGATGGTGGCCAGGTGTAACGCCGTGTCGCCGGGGAAGCAGGCCGGCCGGAAAATTCCGTCAATCCAATCGCAATGAGGTAAAGCAACATGGCTGTTCTAGTTGGCAAGCAAGCCCCCGATTTCACCGCCGTCGCCGTCATGGGCGACAACAGTTTCGACGAAAGCTTCACCCTGTCGGCCCAGATCAAGGACAAGTACGCGGTCATTTTCTTCTACCCGCTCGACTTCACCTTCGTCTGCCCGTCCGAACTGATCGCCTTCGACCATCGCCTGAACGAGTTCAAGGCGCGTGGCGTGGAAGTGATCGGCGTCTCCATCGACTCCCAGTTCACCCACCTGGCCTGGAAGAACACCCCCGTCAACAACGGCGGCATCGGCCAGGTCCAGTACCCGCTGGTCGCCGACATCAAGCACGAGATCTGCCAGGCCTATGACGTCGAGCACGCCGCCGGCGTCGCCTTCCGCGGCTCCTTCCTGATCGACAAGGCGGGCGTCGTCCGCCACCAGGTGGTCAACGACCTGCCGCTGGGCCGCAACATCGACGAAATGCTGCGCGTCATCGACGCCCTGCAGTTCACCGAAGAGCATGGCGAGGTCTGCCCCGCCGGCTGGAAGAAGGGTGACGAAGGCATGAAGGCCAGCACCGCGGGTGTGGCCGAATACCTGGCCAAGCACGCCGGCGAACTGTAATACCCGGTTTTCCGCCGGATCGGAAAGGGGGCTTCGGCCCCCTTTTCAATTGGTCCGGTCGAAAGGAGGCGTCAGGCGGGGGCTACAATCGGCACGCTGCATCACTTTCTGTTGTCACCATGCTTGCCCTCTGGATATTGATCCTGCTCATCGTCCTCTCCGGCTTCTTTGCTCTGGCCGAGATGGCGCTGGCGTCGGCGAATCGGGCGCGACTGGCGCACTGGGCGGAGAGCGGGGACAGGGGGGCCGCCAGCGCCCTGGCGATCAAGGAGCACCCCAGCCGCCTGCTCGCGGCCACCCAGACCGGCATCACCGCCGCCGCCCTGCTGATGGGCATCTTCGGCGAGTCCGCCCTGTCCACGGCCCTGGAGGTGCTGGTGCGCGACAGCCTGCCCGCCGCCGCGGCGTGGGCGAACGGCATCGCCTTCACCGCCACCATCATCATCGTCACGGCGGCCTCCATCATTTTTGGCGAGATCGTGCCCAAGCGCATCGCCATCGGCCAGCCGGAACGGGTGGCGACCCTGTGCGCGCCGGCCATGAGCCTGTTCATCCGGCTGCTCTCGCCCGCCATCCGCTTCCTGTCCTGGTCCGCCGACCGCTTCCTGGCGTTGTTGCCGGTCCGCTCCGCGCCGGCCGTGGCCAGCATCGAGGACATCCTCGCCTTCGTCGACGAGGGCGCGCGTTCCGGCGCGCTGCATCCCGAGGAAAGCCACATGATGGGCAACGTCCTGCGCCTGGAGGACCGCCGCCTGGCCGCGGTGATGACGCCGGTCAGCGACGTGGTCTGGGTGGATCTGCTGGCCCCGCGCGAGGACAACCTGCGCATGCTGCGGGAAGCGCCGCATTCGCAGTTACCGGTATGCAAGGGCGACATGCAGCAGGTCGTCGGCGTCGCCGAGAGCCACGACATCCTGCAGGCCGCCATCGCCGGGGAGATCGACTTCGCCAAGCTGCCGCTGGAGCAACCCCTGTTCGTGCCGAGCAGCCTCACCCTGATCGACCTACTGCGCAGCCTGCGCCAGCACAAGGCCACCTTTGCCTTCGTGGTCAGCGAATTCGGCGTCACCGAAGGCATCGTCACCCTGTCAGACCTGATGCAGTCCCTGGTCGGCGACATGATGCCGCTCTCGGACGATCCGGAAGAATCCCTCGCGGTGCGCCGCCAGGACGGCTCCTGGCTGCTCGACGGCCTGCTCGCCATCGACGAGATGAAGGACAAGCTGGGCATCCGCCATCTGCCCCAGGAGCAGCTCGGCAATTTCCACACCGTCGGCGGCTTCGTCCTCGCCTCGCTCGGCCACATCCCGCGCAAGGCGGAACGCTTCACCTGGGACGTGTGGGAATTCGAAGTGGTCGACGTCGACCGCAACCGTGTCGACCAGGTCCTGGCCAGCCGGGTGACGGAAGGCCACGCTTGCGAGGTGTCTGCAACGCCACAGTGAGATGCGCCAATGCCAACAGGCCAGGCCGGCATCAGTCCGGGGTGTTTCCCTCCGGAATTCACCTTATCCGACCATTTACGGCAGCAAGGTGACGAAAAACGTCACTTTCGCCAGCGCCGTGAAAACCAAGGGGCCGCAGGGTCACGTGGAAAACATCATTTAATACAGATGGTTAATGAATTATCCAGGGAGAGGGGTGAGGTTGGCACGTTTCCCGCTCTATACATCGCACCATGCCGACACGATCCACCGGCGGCGGGCTTGAACCTTCCACCCCAACATCAGGAGTCCATCATGAAACAACTCTCCACTCGCCCCGGCCAGGCCGGCTTTACCCTGATCGAACTGTTGATCGTCGTGGCCATCATCGGCATCCTGGCGGCGATTGCGGTGCCGAGTTATCAGAGCTACACGAACAAGGCGAAATTCACCGAGGTCATCAACGCGGCCGCCCCCTACAAGCTTGCCATCGACTCTTGTATGGCTGCGGGTAATGCGGCTGCCGCATGTCATGACGGGTCGAATGGTGTACCTGTCGACGATACGTCGGGTAACGGTGGATATGTGAAAAGTGTGACAGTTGATGACAATGGCAAGATCACAGCCACGAGTTCGGGTGTCGGCAGCAGCGACATTACCTATGAGCTGACTCCTCCCGGGACTGCCGGTGGCCCCTGGACGACCGGCGGCGGATGTAAGACTGCGGGTCTTTGCTGATCTCCAGTTAGCTAATGCGTAGGCCGGGGTGCACGATAGCGAACCCCGGCATGTGGACTGCCACATCCCTTCAACGCCGGCCTCCCGCCGGCGTTTTTCATTACAGATGACCCTCTTCCTTCTCTTCTCTTGCGTGCTTGTGGCGGGGCTTGTGGCGCCCTTTTCCTCGTTGACGGCGCTGCTGCTGTTGCCGCTCGCGCTGGCCACGCCCTGGCGGGAAGGATGGCCCACGCGGACGCCCCTATTCTGGCTGCTGCTCGGTTGGTTGCTGTGGGTGCCCCTCACCCTGGTCTGGAGCCAGTCGCCAGGCCTCTCCGTGCCGCAGGCGGCGGTGTTGCTCTGCCTGCCCTTGGGGTGGCTGGCGGGTCGGGCCTTGCACCGCCGGGGGCAACTGAACCGCTGGCTTGAATACGGCCTGCCCGTGCTGCTGCTCTGGGGGCTGCTGCAAGGCCCCAACACGTTTACGGCCAAGCCCCAGGGGCCCTTCAACGACCCCAACACCTACGCCGCCGTACTGAATTTGCTCGTGCTTCCGGTGCTGGCGCGCTACCTAGCCGCTGATCTTGCGCGGCAGGCAGCCTTGTGGCGGATCGGGCAACTGGCGCTGCTGGCGGCTACGGCCTTCGTGGCATTTCTCACGGCCTCGCGCGGCGCTTCCCTCGCGCTCATGCTGGTGCTGCCTGTCCTAATCTGGCTGGCGCGCGGCCGATCTGATTTCAAGCGCAAGCTGTTGCTGCTGGGGACGGTGATCGGCTGTGCCTACCTGGCCGCCTATCTCGTCAGCGGCGGCGCCAATGTCGGCCAGCGCCTGGTCAATACCGTTTCGGGGGGCGATCCAGCGCGGCTGATGCTGATGCAATCGGCGTGGCTGATGGCCCAGGATCATCCCTTGTTGGGCACCGGCCTGGGCACCTTCCGTCTGTTGTATCCACAGTACCGCTCCCCTGGAGAAGCGGCCACGGCCGGGGGATGGGTGCATAACGACTATCTGCAGGTCTGGCTGGAGGCGGGGTTGCCGATGCTGCTGCTGATGTTGGGACTGGTGGCCTGGGTGGCATGGTCGATCTGGAAGACCTTGCGCGAGGTCGGGCCCGATGCCTTGCCGCGTATGGGCTATCTGACCGCGATCGCCGCCATCCTGCTGCATGCACTGGTCAATTTCCTCTTCTTCTTCTCGCTGGTGAGCCTGCTGGTCGGGCTGTATCTGGAGCGTCTTGCTCCCCCCCTTGAGAAAGCGGGCAGCCAGGAGACGCCACGTCCATCCAAGCACCTGCGCGCCATCCGCCTGGCCAGCGGCGGCTATGCCCTGATCCTCGGCTGGCTGCTGCTCGGCCAGGTGGCGGTGGAGGGCCTGCTGGGCCAGGCACGGCCGATCCAGCAGGCGCTGCTGCACTGGGGGATTGCTTATCCACGCTACGAGGTGGCCTATCGGCTGTCGATCCTCGCGCCCTTCCACCCGACGCCACAACAGGTCATGGGGCTGGAACTGGCGTCCCTGTCGGGCGAGGGTGGGCCGCTGCGCGATGAAGCGCTCGATCGCATGGAAGCCGGCTGGCAACGCGCGCCGTGTTACCTGCCTTATGCCAACGCCGCGCTGGCCCTGATCCAGCGGGGACCCATGAATGCGGCGCTGCGCGCGCGCGGCCAGGCCTTCGTCGCACGGAGCCTTGCGTGCAATGCCCGCCATGGGCTGTCCTACTACTACGCGGGCGCTCTGGCGACGACCGCGGACGACGCCCTGGCATGGTGGCGCGCCGGCATGGCCGCCTCGCCGCTCGTGGCTGACGACCTGCTGTTGACCGCCGCCATCCTGTCGCGCACCGCGCCGGGCCAGGAGCAGCCTCTGACCGGGCTGGCCGAGCAGATGGCTCAAACCCTCCGCCAACTCGAAGAATCGCCCAATCTCCACGCGGATCAGGCCTTCTGGACGGAGGCACAGTACACCCTCTACCGCCTGGCCGGCAGGCGCTACCTGGACCTGGTGCCGGCACGACGAGAGTAGCGGCCAGGGTCAATCATCCCGCCCGATATTCCGGCAACCATTCCCGCAGTTTCACCCTCACCTGGGCGTCGTCCGCCGACTCGACGCGTCCGAGCCAGTCCAGCATCAAGGCTACGTTGTCCGCGTCCACTTCGCGCGACCTCGCCACCCGCAGCTTCGGGTGGGGTGTCGGCAGACTGGACTCGGCATCCGCCAGCAGTTCCTCGAAGAGCTTTTCGCCAGGACGCAAACCGGTGTAGTCGATGCGGATCTCGCCCTCGTCCTTGCCGGAGAGCCGAATCATCAGGCGCGCCAGGTCGGCGATCCTGATCGGCTCGCCCATGTCCAGCACATAGATTTCCCCACCCTGGCCCATCAGGCCGGCCTGCAACACCAGCTGCGCCGCCTCCGGGATGGACATGAAGTAGCGGGTGATTTCCGGGTGGGTAACCGTCACCGGGCCGCCCGCCTCGATCTGTTGCCGGAACTTGGGGATGACGCTGCCGGAGGAGCCCAGCACGTTGCCGAAGCGGACCGAGACGAAACGGGTGCCCTGCACCTCTTGCAGGCCCTGACAGATCATCTCCGCCAGCCGTTTGGACGCGCCCATCACATTGGTGGGGTTGACCGCCTTGTCGGTGGAGACCATGACGAAGGTCCCAACCCCGGCTTCCCGCGCGGCCCGCGCCACCACCCATGTGCCGAGCACGTTGTTCCGCAACGCTTGCAGGGTGTTGTGCTCTTCCATGAGCGGTACATGCTTGTAAGCGGCGGCATGGAACACCACGTCCGGCCGTGCCTCCCGCATGACCTGGTCGATGCGCGGGGCATCCTTCACGTCGCCGATCAGGCAGGTGATCGGTACCTCGGGAAAGCTGCCACGAAACTCCTGTTCGATCTGGTACAGGGCGTATTCGCTCATCTCGAACAGCAGCAGCCGCGCCGGCTGGAACACCGCGATCTGGCGGCACAATTCGGAGCCGATGGAGCCACCGGCGCCGGTCACCAGCACGGTCTTGCCGGCGAGAAAGCCATGCAGGCCGGCATTGTCGAGTTGCACCGGCGCCCGCCCGAGCAGGTCGTCCAGCCCGATCCTGCGCAGGGCGGCAACGGACACACGCCCCTGCACGATGTCGTCCAGTGTAGGCACGGTCAGCAGTTCGATACTCTGCGCGGCGCATGCGTCGAGCAGCCGCTTGCGCAAGGCGGGGGGCGCGGAAGGCATCGCCAGGATGGCGTCCGCGACGCCGGTACGCGCCGCCACGCTCGCCAGCTGATCCAGCCTCCCCAGCACCGGCAGGCCCTGGATGTGCCGCCCCTGCTTGGCAGGGTCGTCATCGAGCAGGCCGATCACCCGCAAGCCCGAGCGGGCATGGCCGAATTCCCGCAACAGGCGATCCGCAGCCGCCCCCGCGCCCAGCAACAGGGTAGGACGTGCGCCGTCGAGAATCACACTGAACTGACGGTCCTTCCAGGCGCGGTAGGCAAAGCGGCTGCCACCCAGAATCATGAGAAGCAATAGCGGATTGAGCACCAGCACCGTCCGTGGCAATGAAATGCCAACTCTGAGCATGATCAGTACCGTTGGAACCACCACTGCTGTTACCGCGACAGCCCGAGTTAGGCGTTGCAAATCGAGCAAGCCAGTGAAGCGCCAGATGCCACGGTGTAGACCAAAACGCCAAAAGATCGCGGTTTCTATGGGGATAACCAAGGCCAGGGTGGACATGGCATCGCGCCACTCACTCTCGGGGATGCCCAAGTTGAAACGCAGCCAGTAAGCTGCCAACCAGGCCACAGCGGTTGCAAGCGAGTCGTGCAGGAATACGAGCAGGATTCGGGGGCTTATCCTCATATGGCAGAAATCCAGTTATGTGAAGCGTGGGACTTGGCGATGGCCAGTCAATGGCGCGAGATCAGCAGCGCAATTGTCCGAAGCAGGATGGTGGCATCCCTAGCCAAGTTCCGTTCGCCGACATAGCGTTGATAGATGGCCAACTTGGCCGGCAAGATGCGCTGTGTGTACTCCACCTCAAGGTCGGTTGAGCCAGCCAGCAGTTCGGACTCGCGATGAAACAGTATCGAGGCTTCATCAGTAATTCCGGGTCGTACGGACAAGACCAGGCGGCGAATCTCCGGCGGATACAAAGCCACATACTTGGGAACTTCCGGACGCGGTCCAACCAGACTCATATCACCCGCGAGCACATCGAGTAGTTGCGGAAATTCATCCAGTTTATTCCGCCGCAACCAGCGGCCAACCCGAGTAATGCGGGGATCATTCTCCATAGTGATCAGTGATGTCTTCTCGCCGGGTGCATGTCGCATCGTACGAAACTTGTGGATACGGAATTCGCGGCCTCGCCTTCCCACTCGTGTCTGGCGAAAGAAGACCGGTCCGTGGGAGTCCAGCTTGATCACGATGGCAATGAGCAGAAAGGGAAGCGCCATGACAACCAGTCCCAATCCTGACAGGAGCAGATCGAACAGCCGTTTACTCATGTCGATAAAAAAATTTTCGCAGCGCATCCACGACGCGCGAAATGTCAGCCTCGGTCATGCGGGAGTATAGGGGCAGGCTGAGCATGCATTCGTAAGCGTGCTGACTATGCGGAAAACCTTCCCTCTTCAGTCCATAGCGGTCACGCCAATAGGGATGTAGATGTAGGGGGATGTAGTGCACGCTGCAACCGATTCCCGACGCATAAAGCGAGGTGATCAACGCATCTCTATTGATTCTCGTGTTTTGGTCCGCCAGTCTGATGACATAGAGGTGCCAAGCATGAACATCACCGTCGGACGGAAGCGGTGGCAAGACTACTGGGAGGTCCGCCAGGGCTTCGTGATAGAGCGCGGCAAGTCGTGCGCGCTTCTGCTGAAACACGTGCGCGCGTCGCAGTTGGTGAATACCGATGGCCGCTGCGATATCGGTGAGGTTGTACTTGAAACCCGGCGCGACGACCTCGTAGTACCAGCTAGGCACCTTGGCGGCAAAACGATCGAAAGCGTCGCGGTTGATGCCGTGCAGGCGCATTACCTTTGCTCTGGCGGCGATAGCCGGGTCACGTGTTACCAGCATGCCGCCCTCGCCCGTGGTCATGGTTTTATTGGCGTAGAAGCTGAACACGCTGGCATCACTGTCTAAAGTGCCTACCAAGTTGCCTCCCGAGGTTGCGGGCAAGGCGTGTGCGGCATCTTCTACCACTCTCAATCCATGACGATGCGCTAGCGCCAGGATGGACGGCATGTCTGCCGCCAGTCCGGCATAGTGCACTGGCAGGATAGCCTTGGTGCGGGAAGTGATGGCCGCTGCCACCGCAGCAGGGTCGATATTAAGCGTGCGAGGATCGATGTCGACCAATCGCACATCCGCCCCCAAGTATCGAACAACCTCTGCCGTGGCGGTGAAAGTGTGGGTGGTCGTGATCACCTCATCACCCGGGCCTATTCCGATCGCCTCCAGCGCCAGATGCAGACCGGCGGTGGCTGAATTAACGGCAATGCAATGTAGACCTTCACCACCCAGGAATGTCGCGAAGTCTGTCTCGAACAGCTTGGCTTTGGGGCCAGTGGTGAGCCAACCCGAGCGCAGGGTGTCGATGACCTCAGTTATCTCGTCCTCGCCGATCTCAGGTAATGCAAAGTGTAAAAAGTCGGTTTGATTCATGCTCATTTGGCCTTTCTAGCCAAAGTTGCAGGAAAGGCACCATGACTGCGCGTCAGCGTGTGGCATACGATTGCCGTTACGCATGCATGGCCGCATGTATCGTGGCCAGTCACGCTCGGGCGGTTCACGGAGGCATGGCAAGAAGTCGGACGGGTGTAGACATGCACGAGTACCTCATCGCTTGGCTGCACGCCGTGACCAATTGTCGCCGGTGGCGCGATGTGACGTACTGTCGGCAACGCTCGATAGTGTCCACGTCGCACGGTCATGGTTTTTCTCCCAAAGCATCCAGGAAACGCCGCGCCAGCGTAGGGTAGGTGTGCCGTGCCAACACGAAATCGCGTCCACGCGCACCCATCTCTCGTCGGGCCACCTCTGGCAGAAGGGCCAGGTGAAGCAAGCCATTGGCCACTGCGTCTGGCGACTCCGGAGCCACAGTCAGACCGCAGTTAGCGTCGGCCACCGGATCATTACCCGCCTCGACTGAATGCAGCACCACGCAACCGGCCATCATGTAGTCCATCAGTTTGTTGGGGGCGATGCCAAAGCGGTAGATCGGTACACGCTGCCAGCCAATGTAGGCAATGTCGATCGCCGTCAGGAAGCTCGGTATCTGGGTCTTCGGGATCGGTCCTAATAGACGCACATTGCCTATATCGTAGGTGGCGATGTGTCGTTCCAAGCGTTCGCGCTCATGGCCATCACCCACCAACAAAAACTGAAACGGCTTCTCTCGGAGTGATGCTGCTGCCCCGAGCAAAGTATCGAGAGCATTGGGACTGCCCATTGATCCTGCGTAGCCCACCACTATTCGGCCGAGGGAGTGGGCCTCGTTGATCACGACCGAGACAGCCTCACCAAGTGGTTCTGGTTCAATGGCCCAGTCTTCTGGCGAGATGCCGTTTTGCACAATATGAAGCTTGTCCAGATCAAGCCCACGGGATGCGACGTAGTCCTGGACCTTGGGCAATATGGAGACCACCACGTCCGAGTCTCGGTAGGCTACGCTTTCGGCCCAGCTGCAGAGCAAGGCGAAGGGGTGTCTCGGCGACATTCCCGACAGTTCAATCGGAGATAGCGGCCAGAGATCATGCAGTTCGAACACCAGCCGGGCGCCTGCCAAACGGGCGATGCGCCGTGCCACCCAGATGTCCATCGGGTAGGTGCTTGAGGCGATCACCACATTGGGTCGGAATTCGCTCGATAGCGCAGCCGCTTCCAGCCAGACCTGGCGAAGGAATACCCAGATATTGCGGGCACGACCGATGCCGTTACCCCGATAGCGCGGCGTGGGGTACCAGCGGTAGGAGATGCCGTCGATGGACTCGTCGAGCGGCGTCATTCCTATCTCTGGCTGACGAGTTCGCACATGAGAATAGCCCGCAGCGAGTACCTTTACCTGGTGGCCCAGCCGCACCCACTCGCGGGACAGGTGGTAGGGTCGATACTCCATCCCGAGGGAGGGGGTGCCAGCGTAATGGTTGATGTAAAGGATGTTCATGCCAGCAGGTTCCGATATAGGCTATCCATCGCATCCATCTGTGTTCGTCGATCTCCTTCGCGCCGCATGCGCTCGGCATTCTCCGCCGCCAGGGTGGCAGTCCGTGCATCATTGGCAACAAGCTTGGCCCAGGTATCGGCGATGGCTTGGGGCTGACCGCTAGGAACGAGCAATTCAGGGTTCAACCACTGACGATTCGCAGGCAGATCAGAGGCTATGACCGCCAGGCCACTAGCCATGCTCTCCAGGACCGAAACCGATGTGGCGTCGCTCTCTGGTACCGAGATCGACAACTTGCAGTGACGCAAGACAGCTGCCATACCCGCGTCATCAAGATGGCCATGGAAACGGACCACCGCATCAAGGCCCAAGCGGCGTGCCCGATCCCGCAGCGCGGATTCCTGACTGCCGCTGCCGAGAAGATGTAAGCAAATCGGCACACCAGGGAACCGCGCACGTACGGTAACCAACGCGTCAATGATCGTATCGATGCGATAGTTGGGTTCCCAGTTTCGCAGGCTGGCCACTTCGAATCCGGTCTTTTCCGCCCAAGGAACGGGGACGAAGCGGGACAGATCCACGCCCCAGTGGATCAACGCCACGCGTGCGCCTGGGCAAAGACGCCGGGCGGCGTCGAGCAGATCATGAGAATCCCCGGTCAGCAGTCTTGACCGTTCGAGTACCCAGGCGGTCAGGCGACGAAGACACCAGTTCTTGTGTGGAGTTACCAGCAGATCGCTGCCCCACGCAGTCATTACCAGCGGTTGATAATCACAGCAGGCGGCTAAAAATCCGTAGGAGGTGATGTAGTGCGCATGCACGAGATCCGGCTTCAAAGCTTCAACAGCGCGACGTGCCTCACTTATGCGCGCGGGCCAGTCAATTGATCGCCGTACCGGCCTCAGAACAATCTGTCTCACCCCCTCGATTGGATGTGGTCTGGCTGTGATCAGCGATACTTGCCATCCACGCCACAGGAGTTCACTGGCCCAGCGCTGTATATGCACACTGATCGCATCCCCAAACAGACAGATATGCCCCCCTCTCACGGTTTACGCCCCCACCCCAACAGATGGGTCTTGAACAGGTCGAGTAGGTCAAAAGCGCGCATTGCGCGCTCACCCAACGCTCCATGAATGCGCCTGATCAAGCCTAGATGAGTCGTCACACGCTGCCAGTCCCAGCAAACACCAGGAAAAAGACTTTCGATCTCGGCGCGAGGCACAGAATTGAAGTGGACATCGCGAGATGCTGATCTGGCCGCGTCGTACCAGAGTATCCAGCCACCCGGACGCAATACCCGCAACATCTCGTTGGCCATCGCGTGTTTGACCACGATATCGACAATTGAACTGAACACCACGTTTTGCACGACCACATCGAAACTCCCAGTCTCGAGGGGCAACGCCGTACCTGAGGCCAACACCACTTGCCCGATTCCCAGTGCCTGGGCATCACGCACTCGCTGTTCACTCAAGTCCACACCAAACAGATTGTGTGGCATTGCCCCCCAGCGGAGATAGCTCGCGAACTCACGGCCTCGACCACAACCGACATCGAGCAGCCGGCAATCCGAGAGTGCGATGCCAGTCCTAGCCATGCCGCGCAAGATTGTCCGCTCGCGTTCTTGTATCAGGTGGACGACTACAGGGTTGTCTAGCGTCCAGAAGCCGCTCAACTCGGTGCTGCCATCGCGTTCGAGATAGCGGGCACGGATACGCTCAAGCTCATCCACGAGGAAACTCCAGGCAACGGTAAAGAAATGCTGCCAGTTCACCGGTCAGTGCGTGACGCTCGAAACGTTCAGGTGAGGCCGATGCCGGGCATGGTGTGATTCCTTTTCCACGAAACACACGCGCAAGCGTCTCCGCAATGGCGACCATGTCATCGGCTGGGGCAACGGCGAAGGCAGCCTGCTGGCGCAGTAGATCAGCAGCATCACCATCATCGGGCCCTAGCAGCAATACAGGTAACCGCGCGCGCATGTACTCGAACAACTTGCCGGTAAGCACGCCACGCGCCGCGCTGCCGCCACCGATGACAAGCAGGAGCAGGTCTGCATCCAACATCTCCTGGACTGCAATGCTATGTGGTACGAAACCAACGCGTTCAATGAGACCGGGCCAACGCTTCTCGAAAGCATAAAAAGGGCTGGCAAAACGTGCACCGATATTGCCGACTAGCCGGACGCAGAGCGTCGAGGCCCAGGTTGGCTCATGGGACAACAAACGCTCAAGCGCAGCGAGGAAAGCAACGGGTGACTGGTGACCGTAGAATGTTCCGACGTAGGCGACCCTCAATCGCCCATCATCGCCACGTCTACGATGCATGTTGGTGAAGTCCGATTCGTCATAGCCATTCGGGATCATGGCTACCTGGACGCTGCTGGGAAGATGTTCAGCCAGAATCCGCGCTAGCATCGGTGTGACGGTAACCACACCAGTGGCGGACGAGAGCCAACGGCGTTCGGTGTGCCGGTCCAGCATGGCACGCCACTTAGGCGCTACATAGCCGGGGTTGTCTGTCCAGAGGTCGCGATAGTCCGCCACCCATGGCCGCCCGGTCGCAGCCGCCACGCGGGCCGCGAGCGCATGCGCCGAATAGGGCGGTGCGGTGCTCAGGATCATGTCGATGTTTTCAGAACGAACAAGCCCACAGGCCCGGTCGAAAGCCTGCCGCGCCCAGCCGGCCTTGTCGTCCGGAAACTGGCTACTGGCATAGGCTTTAAGCGCAATATCGCGCAGAGAGCGTTTCCATTTTGGTACAGGCGTTGCCGCGCCGGTTCCGCCAGCCTTCAGCGTGGGTGGCCGAGCCTCACCGAGACTGTGACGCAAGCGAGTCAGCAGTGGAACATGCTCGATCCGCTCCACCTGCAGTGTGGGCGGCAACTCCGCCAGCAACGAAGCATCCGCCACGTAGCCCGGTTCGTGCGCGGCGAGTACTATCGGTCGGATGCCAAAGTCGGGCAGATATTTGCTGAATTTCATTGCGCGTTGCACCCCAGCGCCGCCCATAGGCGGGTAGTGGTATGCGAGTTGCAAGAGATTCACAACTTTCTCCTTACACAGTCGGCTTGCGCAGCAGCCAGTAGTCGCAGTAGGGCAGCGCTTCGAACTTCTCGGTCCGCCAACCCTGCTCATGAAACACAGCCTCGATCTGCGATTGGCGGACGTGACCGTCGCCGATTTCCCAACAGTGATTTGGATCGATCCAAATACGACGGCGAATGAAGCGGTTGTAGGCCTCGCTGAGACTGGTCATGCCGACCGGAAACCGCCATTTCAGCAGGCGCTGCCGCGGGGTGACGACCAATAGATGGCCCTTGCGGTGCGGCAGGGTCAGGAACAGCAACCCTCCGGGTCGCAGATATGACTTCAGATTAAGCAGGCAGCGGGGCATCTCGCCCAGTGGCAGGTGTTCCAGTATCTCGGTCGCAATGGCTGCATCGAAACGGCCGGCCAACGACGGCTGATATTCGCGCAGATCGGCATACACCTCAGGCTTTAGCTCCAGGTTGAGATCGAGCGAGGTATAGCTGGCGACGAACGGCTCGATGCAGCGGCGCACAACGCCGTCGCCAATACCAACCTCAAAGACGTCACCGTGGACCCTCACGATCAAGTCGCGCAACACATGGAAGTGACGAGTCCAGGTGAAGAAATCGAGGCCGGCAAGGTAGCTACGCTGGCTCATCGTGAATTGTTGATTGAAGTCGTGCTCGATGCTCATCGGCAATCCCGGGGCATTATGGTGCGTCGCAATACGGAATCAGACCTGCGCCAGTCGAGGAGCACGTAGAAAATCCCAGCCAGGGCCATGGCGCTCAGGGCCGTCGCCACAGTCCACAACCCTACCCAGGCCAGCAGTATCAACGGCAGCCCGGCCAGAAGCGTATGGCCTGCGTGTTGCGTCGCACTCCGCCATGGAAAACGCCAACCCAACAATTGCCGTAACGAGCGCGCGGTCATGGTTGCCAAGCATAGATTGGCCAGGGCGACCGCCGTCGCGGCACCGGTGGTGCCGTAACGCGGTACGAGTAGCAGCATGAGTGTGATGTTGAGTACACCTCCGGTTAATGTAAGGCGTAGCAACTGGGCTCCACGTCCCTCGAGCAGTAAACCGTAGATCAGGATCTGCTGTACGCCGAGCGCGAGTACCGACAACGACAGCCCAATGAACACGGTGGTGTTGACTTGGTAATCAGTCGTTGCAACTAGCGGTAGTAACCGGTGGCCAAGCACTGCCACGGCCATAGCTACCGGCAACGAGAGAAATAGGTAGACCAATAGCGCTTGGTCCATCAGTGTCGTGGCAATTGCGCGCCGACTCTCAGACCAGTGGCGTGACATGGCTGGGTATAGCGTGAAGCCCAGAATGCTGTGGAACATGAAGGGTACGGCGGCTAGCGAGGACGCTGCCGCGTAAGCAGCCACAGTATCGAGCCCGAGCCAAGCCGCCAGCAGATAGCGGTCGAAGCTTCCGCTCAATACCGTGAGCACGGACAGAGCAACAAGTGGCGTGGCTTCCTTGACCATCTCGCTCAGGGGTAACTGGTCTCGCATCGGTCCATGATTTCCGCCTCCATGAATGGCCCAGCGGGTGGCGGCAAGTACCACGAATGCGAACGAGGCAAGTACCAAGCTATAGTGAAACAACCATTCCTCTAGAGGTAGGCCGGACTGGGTCGCCATCGCGATTGAGACTATAAAACGGAGTGCGCTTCGACAGATGAGGACGCCCGCGATGACTATGATGTGCCCCAGCGCACGCCACCAGGCAATCGCGAACTCGACGACCGCGTCCGCCACCACCCAAATCAACAGCGCAGGCACCAAACTTCGGTGGATTGAGTCGCCATACACCAGCCCCGCCATACCGGAGGGCACAAGGGTGGCGCTTAGGCTTACCAAGAAAAGTAATCCGGCACACAGCAAGCCGATATAGTCGAAGGCGCGAGCGCGGGCCATCGGGCTGGATTCAGCTGCATAGTGTCGAACAATCAGGGTTGGGAAGGCGTAAAGGATGATTGCGATCAATAAACCTGCGGCTATTCCTGTCTGCGTCCATGCACCGTATTCGACGGGTGTGAGTAGTCGAGTCAGTACTGGCAGCAACAGCAGGCCGAGTAGTCGATCCACAGCAATAGCGCTGGCATAGGTCAGCGTATCAATCCGCAACTTTCGGCCGGGACCGGCCGAGGCGCGTTGGGGCTTAGCCCACTTGCCAAGCATGGGCATGGTGTTCATCACTGCGCACTATTGTGTGTATCCAGCATGCGCACCAATTCTCTAATAGGATTTGCACCAACATAACTTGTGCGTTTTGTCCTACTCCATGGAGAAGGGATTCATCGGGAGGGCTGCCGCGAGGACGGGCTCTACAACTCATCCTTGCCCTAACTCCCAAACTATCTCGCCCAGCCGATGTGCCGGCATCACCACCTCCATCCTATTACCCGGTAGGCATTCTGACTCCATCGGGGTAACCATCCAGGCACGTTCCACTTTTAGATCATTGAGCGCTTGCCAGTAATTCCTGGTTGGTTTGGGCGTGGGGGAACAATTGGCTTCGATGGCATGGCGGCGTCCACCGACGGTGACCACCAGATCCAGCAAGAGCGTGCCGGGATATTCCTCGGCCAGGCTACGGGCCAGCATGGTGTTGCCGACTTGGCACGGCCCTAGGAAAACCGCGCGAGGGTAGTGGACCAAAGGCCCACGCAAGGGCGAGGAGCGCGGACGAGGAATAATATATCGCGCAGGTTGTGCATGAATCGACAGTGTGAAGGCCGATGCCCGATCCACTGATCGCGCCGGAATCAATCGGATTGCCACGGCAACAGGGCGGCGACGATCCGGCGCTGGTCCAGTTCCTGTAAATCCGGGCCCATGGGCAGACTGAGGACGCGCTCGGCGGCGGCTTCGGCGATCGGGAAGACGCCAGGCCGGCAGCCCTGTTCAGCAAAGGCGGGTTGTAAGTGCAGCGGCACAGGATAGTGGACGGCACTGGGTATGCCCGCGGTGCTCAAACGCTGGGTCAAGGTGGTGCGGTTGCTGGTCTGGACGGTGTATTGGGCGAAGACGCTGGTGTTATGGGGTTCAATGTGGGGAAGGGTGATCTCGTCTGTGTGTCGCGCAGCTTGTGCTTGTGAAATCAGTTCGCCGTAACGCTCCGCGATGTTTCCGCGCTGCGCCACCTCCCAAACAAATCGCTCCAGCTTTGCCAGCAGGATCGCCGCTTGCAGCGTGTCCATCCGTCCGTTGATGCCGATACGAGGGTGGTGGTACCGCCGATCCTGCCCATGCGCGCGTATCTCCCGCATGGCCTTGGTCAGTGCGTCGTCGTTGCTGAACAAGGCGCCGCCATCGCCGTAACAGCCCAGGGGTTTACTTGGAAAGAAGCTGGTGGCGCCGATGGTGGTGAGGCCGCAGGAGCGGCGGCCTTTGTAGGTGGCGCCGAAGCTTTGCGCGCCATCCTCGATGACCGGCAGGCCGTGTTTGTCGGCGATAGCGTTGACGCGGTCGTAATCGGCACATTGCCCATACAGAGAAACGGGCAGGATGGCACGGGTTTTCGGGGTGATGGCGGCTTCGATTCCGGCGGGGTCGATGTTGTAAGTGAGTGGGTCGATGTCGACGAATGCCGGTGTGGCGCCGAGCAGGACGATGACTTCGGCGGTGGCGATGAAGGAAAACGGGGTGGTGATGACTTCGTCGCCTGGGCCGATGCCGAGCGCCATGAGGGCGATCAACAGGCTGTCAGTGCCGCTGGAGGTGGCGATGCAGTGTTTGACGCCAACGTAATCGGCCAGACGCTCTTCCAGTTCGCGCACTTCAGGGCCCATAACGTATTGGCCGTGTTCGAGCACCGCGTCGATGCGCCGCCGTATCTGCCCCTCCAGCGCGCGGTATTGGGTCTTCAGATCGGTGAATTCGATGGTCAAGGTGTCGTTTCCTCGCTTGGCTTCACATTGGGGTACAAACGCCACCCAGGATACGGTAGGCAGCTCCGCAAGCAGGGCAGAGGCTGATTTCTGTGCCGGGTAGGCGCGTGCCACAGCGGCACATCCAGCCGATGCGGCGCCCGGGTGAGCCCACGACCAAGGCGTAGGCCGGCACATCACGGGTCACCACGGCGCCGGCGCCGATGAAGGCGTATTCGCCGATTTCGTGCCCACACACGATGGTGGCGTTGGCACCGATGCTGGCGCCGCGCCTTACCAGGGTGGGTTTGTACTCATGTTTGCGGCTGACATGCGCGCGCGGGTTGACGACATTGGTGAATACCATGCTCGGGCCGCAGAAAACGTCGTCTTCCAGGGTGACACCGTCGTAGATCGAGACGTTGTTTTGCACCCGCACGTTGTCGCCGATCACCACCTGATTGCCCACGAATACGTTTTGGCCGAAGGAGCAGTCGCGGCCGATGACCGCCCCGGCGCAGATATGGGTCCAGTGCCAGATACGGGTGTCGTCGCCGATGCGGGCACCCGCGTCGACGATGGCGGTGGAATGGATGTCGATGGCCAATTCAGTATTCCAGCGGCAAAGCGACCCGCCTGGCATCGCGCGCGGAGCGGTACATGGCGATCAGCACTTCCAGGGAACGCAGGCCTTCGCGGCCGTCGGTATCCGGTTCCGCCTCGCCGCGCAGCACCTTGATGACGTTGTCGTAATAGCGGGGGTGGCCGTAGCCATAGACCGATGTGGTCTGGTAGCTGGCGTCCTTGATACGTTCATCGTCTGGATCGGGCTCAGCGAATTCCCAGTGCTGGATGTCGTTGACCGCGACGCCACCGACACGAACGGTGCCTGTCTCGCCGATGATGGTGATGGAGCCTTCAAGGTTTTTGGGATAGGTGAGCATGGTGACGTTGATGCTGCCGATTGCGCCGGAGCGCCATTTCACCAGCGCTACGCCACTGTCTTCTACCTCGATATTTCGAGCGAGTGTGGCTGTGTAGGCGTGTACGCTTTCCACTGGGCCAATCAGCCAATCGAGCAGGTCGACATAGTGGCTGGCCTGGTTCATGAAGGCGCCGCCGTCAAATTCCCATGTGCCGCGCCAGGGGTCACTGTCGTAATAGCTTTGCGGCCGTGACCAGAAGACGTTGATGGTGACCATGTGGATACGCCCAAAGCGCTTTTTCAGCATGGCCCGCTTGAGCAGTTGCAAGGTGGCGTTGTGGCGGTTCTGCTTGACCACGAACAGATGAACACCGGCGGCGTCGCAGGCCTGGACCATGCGTTTGCCGTCCTGCCAGCGGGTGGCCATGGGTTTCTCGGTCATGACATGGCGGCCACTTGCGGCGATTTCGATGGTCTGCTCGGGATGCAGGCCGCTGGGCGTGGCGATGGCGATCAGATCAGCCTGGGTTTTCCGCAGCATTTCGCCGAGGGAATCGAAACCTGGCGCGCCGGTTTTTTCGACAGCTTCCGCCAGGCGTGCTGGATGGTTGTCGCAGACGCCGGCCAGTTCCATGTTCTCCTTGTGCTCGGCGATGGCGCCGAGGTGGTTTCTGGCGATCCGGCCGCAGCCGAGCAGGGCGATGCGGATTTTTCTGTCACTTATGGGGGCGGGGTGGCGGGAGAGGTTCATGGTGTCTGGTGTTCAGTTCAAGACGACATTTCCGGAAACCGCCGCTCGATGTTCAAGTCGGTCCCACTCAATATTTCAAGCAGTCGCCGCGCCGCCTGAATGGCGAGTTGCAGTCTGGCAAACCGTTCTTCGGTGGTTTCCGGATAGTCGTGGGTGAATTCGTTGCGGATGCGGCGCAGGTCGATCCATTCCTCGGCGGCGGGGAGCCAGCCCAGTTGCTCCAGGCGGTTGAGGCGATCCAGCACCGGCATGGCGGCGATTTCCTCGCCGAGGGCGCGCAATATGGCGGGGAAAAGACGGGCGCCCATGTCGTCCTGCAGGCGGGTGTAGCGATAGGCGAACTGGTCGAGCAGGCGCCGGTCCCGCGGGCTCAGGCCCTCAAGATCGGCGGCGGCGAGGCGGCGTTGGTCGAGGTCGGTCAGCGCATCCAGCAAGGCATCGCGGTGTCCCAGGCACAACTGATGGGCGTGGCGCAGGGCGGTTTGTTCCACGCTGAGTGTCATAGCCTGACGCCGGTTGCGTGCGCGACCCGGACGATGGGTCGGGTGTCGCCGGGGGCTTCGATGATGACGTCGATCCTGCGCTCGCCCAGTTGCCGTTCAAGCAGGCCGAGCAGGCGCAGTTTGCGCCGGAGGTTCGCGGTCGCCGGGTCTTCGCCGGGTTCGTTGTCTCGAGTCGGGGCCTGGATGAGCAGATCGATGTCGCCGCCGCGTTTATGATCGTCAACGCGGGAGCCGAACAGCCAGACGCGGGTTTCGGCGCCGAAGGTGGTCTCGGCGGCCTTCCGGATGATTTCGCTTTGCTCGGGCGTGAGTCGCATGGGGTGGAATGTATCTCAGGGCAGCGCTGGCGTGGAGGTCATGCGCCCCAGGCATCGATGGTCCGTACCCGATGTTCCCGCGTCCGTCGCCCGATCCTGTCGTCCCGGTTCACGTTCGGGTGGCGGTTGAAGAAGACCGGATGCGCTTCGTCGGCGCGGCACGCGCAGCTTGTCGGTGAGCTGGTCGAGGTGGGTGGCGCGCGACTGGATCAGGCGCTCGCGGGTGTCCTCCCAGGCTTCGGTGAAGATGGCCTCATCGAAGGCCTGGCCGGTGGCGGCGGTGTGTTGCTTACAGAGGGCGCGTACCCGGGCCTCGGTGAAATTGCCCAGGCGCAGCGATTCGGCCTTGATGTTGAAGGTGGAGCCGCTGGTGATGAGCATCTGCATCTCGTCCCGGTCGATCCGTTCGAAGGACGGGATGCGGTAATGAATCTCCGGTTTCATCGGCCCCGCCGTGTTGAAGAATTGTTCCATCCGTTGCCCCATCATGTGGAATCGCCACCGACCGCAATTCTAAAGCGGAACCCGGGTCATTCTTTTCTCGATCAAAGTGTTACGGAAACCGGGCCGGGCAATCGCCTGCTTTGTGCGGATGAAATCGCCGGCTTGTCGGTAACATCCCGGCGGTTCTTCTCCAAGTTCCACCATTGCCGCCGTCATGACGACCCCCGAACACAGCATCTCGCTCCCTCCCGATACCTATCAGATCGCCCTGGCGATGGCCCTGCTCTGGACCTGGCGGTCGCGCACCGACATCTACACCCTGCTGCGTCCGCTCGGGCTGAAGCGCGCCGATGGCCGCGCGTTCACGGCGGAAGACGTCAAAGCCGCGCTGCTGGATCTGCGCGGCCACGGCCTGCTGCTCGACATGCCCAGCCGGGAGGGTTATGTGCGGCTGCACGACAAGTTGCGCCTCCCGCTGTATCGCCAGCTGCTGGACGCGCATCCGGGCCACGCCTTGCGCGGGATCGTCCGCACATTTGTGGGCTACCACGGCGAGCGCCTCGGGTATTACTGGCCGGTGAGCCACGCCGGCACGGTGGCGTTGCTGCGTCTGGAACTGCTGGGCGGCATGACGGCGGCCGAGTACAAGCGCCTCGCCATGGCGATCCACGATGGCGGCGGGCCCGACTGGGATCTGGTGCTGCACGAGGCGATCTTCGAGGGCTTCGACGCCGCCAGCTTCGAGCGCATCGAGCCGTCGGTGCGCTGGGAGTTACTGTATCGCGCGGCGCGCCTGATGGTTGCCTATTGGCGCCAGGACATGGCGGTGGCCTGCGATCTGGCGGTAGGCTATTTCGACGCCGATGTCGCTGTGTTGCCGGTGGAACTGCGGCTGGCGATGGCCGATCTGTTTCTGCTGCGTGGCGACTCGGCCCGGCTGGAACGCGCCCTGGAGGGGATGGACATCGGTTACGCCCGGGCGCTGCGCGCCGCCCGGCTGGCGCAGCAAGGAGGCTACCCGGAGGCACAGGCGGCGTTCGAGGCCGCGCTCAAGCAGCGCCAGGTGGAGAGCGGCGGTCGCAAGCGGCTCCTGCCCGAGCATCTGGCCTGGTTGTATCCGCTGGCGCTGATTGCCCAGCAGGTACCGAAGCCGCTGGAACAGGCGCGTAAATTCGTGATCGGCGAGGCGGGCAAGCGAGAACCCAGTCCCCACGACCTCTGGGGCGTGTGGGCACATGCCATCTCGACGCGGCTGGGCGACGCGCCGCTCCAGGTCCAGGCGCTGCTCACCGGCATCGGCGGCTACCGGCCGTTGCCGGACTGGCGCGACCTCTGGCGCCTGCTGCTGGCGGCCTGGCTGGGGCCGGAGGCGCTGGGGATGAACGATGCGCGCCGCAAGATCGCCGAGGAGGTGGCCATGGCGACGCGCAATCATCTGTTGCGCTGCAAGCTCGACTGGCTGGCGGGGCAGGCGGAAGCGGCGCTGGAGGTGCTGCGCGGCAACGCGCCACCGGCCGGCTTCTTCGTCGGCGGCCGCGGCGAGCCATGGCGCGAGGTGCTCGCCGCGCTGCAAGCTCTCGCCGGGGAAGGCGCGGAGAGCGCCGCCGAGGCGGAGTCCACGCGCATCCTCTGGGCGCTGTCGCTGGGCAAGGACGGCATGCTGCTCGATATCGAACCGCTGGAACAGAAGCGCGGCGCCCGCGGCTGGGGCAAGGCGAAGCCGCTCAGCCTCGGCAAGCTTGCCGGCAACGAGCGACTGCCGCCGTGGGATGCCAAGGTGGCGCGCGCCGTCAAACAGGACCGGACGCACGCCAAGCGCTACAACCTCGACCGCGCCGCCGCCATCGTTGCCCTGATCGGCCACCCGGGTGTGGTGCTGGCGGACGTGCCGGATCGCCCGGTCGAACTGGTGGAAGGCACGCCGACCCTGGACGTGGTGCGCGAGGGTGACCACTACCGGATGCGGGTGACGCCGACGCCGCACCCGGAGCCGGAACACGCCTGGTACTCCGATAACGACAGCCGTCGCGAGGCGGAGGCCTTGCGCCTGATCAGCGTGGTGCAGGAATCGCCGCAGCGTTTCCAGGTGATCCGCCTGTCCGCCGCGCAACGTCGCGCCGCGCAACTGGTGTCGGGACGCTTTGCCGTACCGGCCCAGGCCAAGGAGGAGTTGAAGCAGTCGCTGGACGTCCTGGCGCGGCATTTCCAGGTGCATGCCGACAGCGCCCAGGCCACGCGCGAAGTGGCGGCGGAAAGCCTGCTGCGCGCGGAACTCTCGCCTTCCGGCGAGGATTTATTGCTGCGCCTGGTGGTCACGCCCCTCGGCGCGGCGGGTCCGCGCCTGCCCCCGGCGGGCGGGCGCGACCGCATCATGGCCGCCATCGGCGGCGAGACGGTGGGTACGAAACGCGACCTCGACGCGGAGCGCGCGCACCTCAATGCCGTGCTCGACGCCCTGCCCTTCCTGGAAGAACCGGATGGCGCCTGCGAATGGCTGGTGAGCGACCCGGAACGGGCGCTGGCGATGGTGGAGCGCCTGCCCACCCTGCCCGCCGTGACGGCGGTGGAGTGGCCCCGCGGCAAGCCGGTGCGGGTGCTGCGGGTCGACGCCGCGCAACTGGGTTTGAACGTGACCGGCGAGCGCGACTGGTTCCGCGTCGGCGGCGAGGCGAAGCTGGATGACGGCCTGGTGCTGGCCTTCTCCGCCCTGCTCGACGCCGCCCGCCAGAAAAGCCGCTTCATCCCGATGGGCGATGGCGTCTACGCCGCGCTCACCCAGAGCCTGAAGGAACGTCTGGCCGACCTCGCCGCCGTGGTGGAGTTGGATAAAAATGGCGCCCGCATTCCGCGGATCGCCGCGTCGTGGCTGGATGACGCCCTCGACGGCATGACGGTGAAAAGCGACGGTGAATTCCGCGCCGCCATCGAACGCCTGCGCGCCGCGCAGGACGAGACGCCGAAGCTGCCGAAAAGCCTGCAAGCCGAGTTGCGGCCGTATCAGGAAGACGGTTACCAGTGGGCGATGCGCCTGGCCAGCGCCGGCCTCGGCGGTTGCCTGGCCGACGACATGGGCCTGGGCAAAACCCTGCAGGCCCTGGCGGTGATGCTGGCGCGCGCGGCCAAGGGCCCGGCGCTGGTCATCGCCCCCACCTCGGTGTGCGGCAACTGGCTGGCCGAGACCCGCCGCTTCGCACCCGGGCTCAACGCGCAGATCTATGGCGAGGGAGGTAGCAGTGCCCCCGGCTCGGGAAAATCGCCCGAGCCGCCTGATGAAGCCCCTACCCTTCTGTACCCCGAGGGGGCCAAGTCGTTCTTGGGGCGGCCCGGCGAACGACTTGATCGCGAAACCTTGGTCGCGGAAGCCGGGCCGCTGGATGTGGTGATCGTCTCCTACACCCTGGCGCAGCAGGACAAGGAGCGCTTCGCCGGCCGCGTCTGGCACACCCTCATCGCCGACGAGGCGCAGGCGATTAAGAACGCCGCCGCAAAACGCTCGCAGGCGGTGTTCGAGCTGGATGCCGATTTCCGCCTGGCGCTGTCCGGTACGCCGGTGGAAAACCGCCTGGCGGAACTCTGGTCGATCATGCGTTTCGCCAACCCCGGTCTGCTCGGCAGCCTGAGCCGTTTCAACGAGCGTTTCGCCACGCCGATCGAGCGCAACCGCTCGCGCGAGGCGCAACACCTGTTGCGCCGCCTGATCGCCCCCTTCGTGCTGCGCCGGACCAAGGCGGAGGTCTTGCAGGAACTGCCGCCGCGCACCGAGCTGGCGCTGCTGATCGAGCCGGAGGCGGCGGAAGCCGCGCATTACGAGGCGCTGCGCCGCCAGGCCCTGGAAGAGGCCGCGCGCGCCCTGGCCAGCGGCGCGCCGGCCGAGGCGCGGATGAACATCCTCGCCCAGCTCACCCGCCTGCGCCGTGCCGCCTGTGACCCGCGTCTGACCACCCCGGAAATCAAGCTGCCCGGCGCCAAGGTGCTGGCCTTCGCGGAACTGGCCGCCGAACTCGCCGACAACGGCCACAAGGCGCTGGTGTTCAGCCAGTTCGTCGATTTCCTGAAGCTGCTGCGTGAGCCGCTGGATGCCGCCGGCATCCGCTACCAATACCTCGACGGCGCCACCCCGGCCGCCGAGCGCACCCGCCGCGTCGCCGCCTTCCAGGCCGGCGAGGGCGATCTGTTCCTGATTTCCCTGAAGGCCGGCGGTTTCGGCCTCAACCTCACTGCCGCCGATTACGTGGTCATCACCGACCCCTGGTGGAACCCCGCCGCCGAGGACCAGGCCATGGGCCGCGCCCACCGCATGGGCCAGTTGCGGCCGGTGACGGTCTACCGCCTGGTCGGCCGCGGCACCATCGAGGAACGCATCGTCGACCTGCACCACGACAAACGCGCCCTGGCCGAAGGCGTGCTGTCCGGTGAGGAAACCACGGCGCTGCCCGCGACCGATGACTTGATCGCGCTGATGCGGGGGTAACTGTCCCCCGGTGCGGTTCGTGGCGCCTGGCCTCCCGCTTTTTCAAGGGGGCGTCAGCGTTTCTTGCACATGTGCAGGCGCAGCGCCTGATAGACCTCGCCGCTGCCGGCGTTCTGGATGAAGGCGGCGACGCCAAGGTTCGCGGGCACCCAGTCCGGCGCCAGGGAAAAGGACTCGCGCAGCCGCAATACGCCCGATTCCGGCAGCGGGAAAGGGCCGGCGAGTCGTCGCACCACGAAATCGTGGCGCAACAGGCTGCCGGCGTTTTCCCCTGCCGCGACGCGGCTGGTCAGGTTGTTCTCGTAGAGGGCGAGGCTGACCTGGGCGCCGTCGGGGTGTTGGCGCATGCGGGCCTCGCCACTGACTTCTAGACGGCCGTTCGCCAGCGGTTTCAGTTTCAGCTTCAGCTTCGCCCTGGCGTGTTCGTCGCGAGGTTCGGGCAAGTCGCCGCGCCAGGCGCGCCAATCGCGACCATCGAGCACGAATTGCGGCGTGTAGACCGTGGGCGATCGATGCATCGCTGCGATCCAGCTCTGGCGTTGCGTCCAGGCCGGCTGGGAAAAGCGGTCGACCCAGCCCCCCTTGTCCCAGTAATCGACATGAAACGCCAGCGGCACCACGTCGCGCGTGGTTCGTTCGCGCAGGCCGGAAAGCCAGCGCTCCGCCGGCGGACAACTGTTGCAGCCTTCCGAGGTATACAGCTCCAGCAGGGCAGCCCGCTTCGCGCCACTGCTGGCCCTGCATGGGTCGGGCGCAGCGGCCGCAGCGGTCGTGGTCATGAGCAGCGCCAGGGCGCTTGCGGTGAGCAATTTTTTCATCATTCCCATCAACAACGGTTCCGGTTTCTCACTCGCGTACCGGGCGTTTTGCCAGCTTGCGTTGCAGGGTGCGGCGATGCATCTTGAGGGCGCGGGCGGTGGCGGAGAGATTGCCATCGTGTTCCGCCAGCACCTTCTGGATGTGTTCCCACTCCAGGCGATCCACCGACATCGGTTCTTCCGCCGGCGCCACCGCCGCGTCGCCACCCTCGCGGCCGAGCGCGACGAGGATCTCGTCGACGCCGGCGGGCTTCGGCAGGTAGTGCGCCGCGCCCAGCTTGATCGCCTCCACCGCCGTGGCGATGCTGGCATACCCTGTGAGGAGCAGGATGCGCAGCTCGGGATTCGCGGCCTTGAGCGGTGCGATCAGCCTGAGGCCGGAATCGGTCGCCAGGCGCAGGTCGAGCACGGCGGCATCGAAGGCCGTCGCCGCCGCCAGGGCCAGCGCGCTCTCCCCGTCATTTGCCACGATGGGCTCGTGGCCGCGTCGGCGCAGGGCATGCGCCAGCGCCTCGGCAAACACCGGGTCGTCATCCACCACCAGGATGCGCCAGGTGTTCATCCGGCAATCTCCAGCGGCAGCGACACGCGGGCGATGGCGCCGCCCTCGGGGCGGTCGGCCAGTTCCAGTTTGCCGCCCAGGCGTGACAGGGTGGCGCGGGCGAGGTCGAGGCCGACGCCCCAGCCGCTTTCCTTGTCGATCTCCGCGGTCAGGCCAGGCCCGCCATCCCGCACCTCGATCTCGATGTGACCGACCGCAAGCCTGGCGCGCACATGAACCGTCGTCGGCGAGACATCGGCCGCGTTGTTGAGCAGGGTGAGCAGCACCGCCTCGAGCGCCGTGTCGTGCGCGCGCGCCGGCAACGCCGGATCGGCGTCCAGATGCACGCCGACTTCCGGTCGCAACAGGCCCCAGTGCTCCACCACCCGCGCCAGCCAGGCGCCGGTCGGCATCACCGGCCCCGCTTTGGCGCCGCGCGCGCGAGCGGCGTCACCGAGGCGTGCGAGCACCTGACCCATGCGCGCGTTCTGCTCCGCGAGCAGGTTCAGCGGCGCGTCCAGCTCATCGTCGCCGGCATAGTCGCGCCTGAGCTCGTCCAGGGTCAGCCGCATGGAAGCCAGGGGGGTGGCCAGATCGTGCGCGGCGGCGGCGGCCTGGACGCCGAGGGCGAACAATTGCTCATCGCGCAATCGCGCCTCCCGGGCCTCGGCCAGTTGCGCATCGCGGCGGCGCAAGGCGGCGGCCAGACGGCCGGCGAAGGCGGCGACCAGGGCGGCGGTGAGCAGGAAATTCAGCCACATGCCGCGCAAGTGCAGGTCCACCGCCGCCGCCGCCGAAACCTGCATGGCCAGCGGCAGATAGTGGTCCATCAGCAGGGTGTAGACGCCGCCGACCCAGAGGGCCATGCCCCAGGCGAATAGCGCCGGCAGCGTGATCGCGGCGAGGATCAGCGGCACCAGCAGCAGCGAGATGAAGGGGTTGGCATAGCCGCCGGTGAGATACACCAGCGCGGCGATGAGGGCGGCATCGGTGGCCAGGTGGATGGCCACTTCGAAATGCGGCGTACCGCCCGCGCGCAGGCGCGCCCAGGCGATGCCGTTGAGCAACAGGTGCAGCAGCAGGAGCAGGAGCAGGGATGGCAGCGGCAGGCGCGCGTTCAGCTGGAACAGCGCCAGCAGGATGCCCAGCGCCTCGCCCAGGCTCAGCGCCGCGCGCGTCAGCAGCAGGCGCACCTGCGCTTCGCGCGGCAAGGTCTCGCGCCAGTCGGCGGTGTTCGAACGTGACAGGAAGCTGTGGGCGAGAAGCGGCATGGGTGAATTCTAGCGGTTGGCCGCGCTCGCCCCCCGCGACAACATGTCGCATTCCGCCGCGCGCGGCCGGGCGTTACGATTCACCCGCTTCCATACGTGCAAACGTGTTCTTGGCCCGCCTCGGCGGGCCGTTTTTTTTGCGCCACCGCTGCCGCGGGATGGATTGCCGCAGGCATGTCGATCGGCACGGATTGGCCCTGTCTTTGTCGCGCTGATCGAGATCGGCAAGCCGCGCTGGCCACATCTGCCCGCTTCAATCCGGCCGGCGCGCCAGTACCGTGGCCAGTTCGAACAGGCCATTGGGGTGGTCCACCCGCTCCGGTTCCGTACCCGGCCAGATCCAGCGCGTCGCCGGAAACAGCGTCCGCATCTCGCCTGGTTCGCAGTGGAAGGGCGGGCCGCCCTCGCGGCCGGTCTGCATGAACAAGGCGTAGAGATGGCCGCCGGGTTTCAGCCAGCGGAACAGTTGTTGTTCATACGCCGGCCACTGTTCCGGTTGCAGCGCGCACAAGCAGGTTTGCTCGTAGATCGCGTCGAACGGCATCGTCGGTTGCCAGGTCAGGGCGTCGGCGCAGACGGTTTCCGCTTCCAGCCCCACCGCCGCCAGCTCCGCTTCGAGCAGCTTCAACGCCGTCGGCGCGATGTCGAGGCCGGTGACGTGAAAGCCGTGCCGCGCCAGTTCCACCGCTTCATGGCCACGGCCGCAGCCCGGCACCAGGATGCGGCCGTGGGCCAGGGCGTCAGCCTCCAGCCAGCGGCGCAGGGCGGGGCTGGCGGTGCCCCGGTCCCAGGGGAGGGTATTGGCTTGGTATTTGGCTTCCCAGTGGCTCATCGTCGCAGCTCCGAAAAACGCGATTGTCGCCGATCAGCCTGGGCACGGTGCGTCGGCCTCGGGCGGGCGGGACTTGATGAGAGCGATGCCGCGGGAAAGGATGGCCTTGCCGCTGAAGCCTGCCTTGCTTGGCCGGGTCAAAGCATTGAGCCGAGTGCGGTCTCGACTCCGCGAACTCAGGCGACAACTTTCTTGGCAGGCTCCGTATTCGAGGCAGGGGCCGGGTCATTGGCCAAATCAGCCTTTGTCCTGGCCTGGAGTCTGATCTATCGTGTGGCCGCGCACCACTTCCCTTGAATTCAGGTTCGGTCATGACCAGCACGTTTTCCCAAATGAACCCGATGTCACTGCGCTCGCTGCGGCATGCTGCCATGCGGGGAAAGGTTGAATCTTCCGAAATGGATATACCCGCATGGCCCTTGCGTGCAAGGAGGCTCAAGAATGCCGGCGGGTTTGCGCAATGAAATATGCTGTCTTGGTGATGCTGTGCCTTCTTGGTGGTGCGATATTCGCGAACGCTTACATGAATGGAAGCGCGCCACCCGCCCGGAGTCATGTTGACGATGGGCGCGGATTTCAGTCGATCAGCCGGCGAGTGGCCGAAACTCCCCTGTTTTCATTTTTACCCGGATGGTTCTTCAACAAAGCGGCAATATCCATCTCGCGAGAACGCAATGCAGATGTCCTGAAGAATGTGCTTGAGGTATTCGACCCATCCCTCCGTCCTTTTCTGACATCCGTGCCGATCATTCTGGACGCCTCGGCGAATACCGCGAAGGCCTACCCCAGTAAAGGCTACATCGGGGTCAGTCCTGACTGGGACAATACCGTGCTTGATTCAAAATACAATGCGGCTTATGAAAGGCGCGGCGCGGGGCCGGGGGACGCGGTATTCAGCCATCGCTTCAAGACTGATCTGTTGATCCACGAGTACCTGCACATCATCCAGGCCCGCCTGGGCATTGACAGCCGATCCTGCTACAACCCATCCCATTACACACAACTCATAACGCATGAGCCTCCCTCGCGAACCTGATTC
>CAYMUY010000005.1:0-124623 GCA_964393825.1 uncultured Thiobacillus sp.
ACTCTCTATTGCCCGGATCTCCACCTTGCGGGTGATCGTGAAATATCCGGGCTAGCGCATCAGGCCATCACCGCCGAACCGGATATCGGGCTGCTCCTGCCCTGCAATGTCGTGGTGCGCGAGGGGGAGGGTGGCGTGGTCATCGCCTTCATGGACCCGGCGGCGGTGCTGCAACTGGTCGAGCGGCCCGAGATGCATGAACTGGGCAAGGAAGTCCGCTCGCGGCTGGAGCGGGTGCGAGACAGCCTCAAGGGCTAAGGCGTCACCAGGGGGGTACGAGACGCGCCGCGGCGGGCCCGGGCACCCTGCCCCGCGCAGCAGGCGGTCGATCGGCGCCCAGGAATGGCCAGGGACATGCAGCAGGCCATCCAGGTGCCAGTCAACCGGCCTGGCGGCGCCGCGGTCAGACGGAACCGTTCGCGGGTTGCGCGGCGGGAAGCGTGAGGGTCAGCACGCCATTCTCGTAATGCCGTCGCAATTCTCCGGGCTTGACGTCGACCGGCAGCGTCAGGGTTTCCGCGAAGCTGCGGCGGCTTTGCTGTTCTCGGCCGTCGATCTTTTCCGTAGTGCTGGTCGTGGCGGAAATGCTCAGCACGCGTCCCTCCAGGGTGACCTTGACGTCCTCCTCCTTGAACCCTGGCAGGGGAATGTCGAGCCGATAGCCCTCCCCGGTCGCCCGCAGGGTCGAGACCGGCGTCGGCATCGCCAGGGTTGGGGGCGGCGCCAGCATCACCGGCATCCATAGCGGCGGCATCGGATTGAACGCGTCATTCAGCAACGCCCGCATGCGGATGAGGTCGGCCCAGGGCGTGTAGTAGAAGGCGGCCGGTGGCATCGCCGCCGCCGGCATTGACGCCGCCGGCTCCGCGCAAGGGGGACACTCGGCCGCCTGGACGGCGCCAGCAGCCAGGGTGAAGGCGAACAGGGAGGATTTCAGGATTTCACGGGTCATGACGCTCTCCTTGAATTTCAATGAATCCGGCGCAAAACAGGTCGCCGTGCGCGATGGAAACGATCTGGCCGTGAAAGTTCCGTTCTCCCCTCGGGCAATCCCTGGGTTCAGGGATACAGGCCCGCCAGCCGCTCGGGCTTGGCGCCCGGTCTGGCCACCGCGCCGGGCAGGGTCGTGAGTGCATCGACGAGCTGCGCGCTGTTCCAGTCGCCGCCGGCATAACAGGCGCGATCCAGCTCCCGCAACAAGCCCCGCTGCCTGGCGTCGGGCAGGCGGCGAGCCAGGGCATTGAGGCCGAGCGGCGGGTCCTGCGGCCAGTTGGCGCGCGCCCAGTCCAGAAGATGCCGACGCGCCGCCAGCGCATCGTGGTCGCGACAGGCCTGGCGAAACGCCTTGCGCGCGGCGCCATAGGCGATCGGGTCCACACGCGCGACGCGATCCGCCACCAGCGGTGCCTGTGAACGCGGATGGGCGCGACGCGTCCACCACCAGGCCGCCAGGGTAGCCAGCCAGAGCAGGCCCAGGGCAAGGCTGAGCCAGCCCCAGGGAAACCCCGCGTCGGTGGCGACCGGTCCGGGTAGGGCAGGCGCGGAGGCTGCGGCGGTGGGCGCGTCAGCCGCCGCACCCGCCGTCGCCAGGGCGGGCAGGACCTCCAGTGTGCGCTCCGGCAGCACCACCTCGCGCGCGCGGGCGGCCTCGGTGTCCCACCAGTTCAGTCGCAGCGCCGGCAAGGTGTAGCGACCGGGGCGGCTGGCGATGAAGGCGACATCCTGCTCCCGGCTCCCCTCGATGGTGTCTTCTTTCACCTGGTCATTCAGGCGTGGCTGGTCGGGATAGCGCTTGAGGCCCTCCGGCAGGACCATGCGCGCGCTCAGGTCCGGCAAGCGCGCGGCATCGAGGCCGAGTGCGGTCAAGCGTAGATGTCGGGTCAGCGGCTCGCCGGCACGGATCGCGCCGGTCTCCGGCCGCCAGCTTTCCTCGAGCCGCAGCGCCCGCGCCGGCAGCCAGTCCTTCCCGGTAGCCTCCGCGGGGCGCGGACGCACATCGAGGACGATGGCGTCGCCCCGGACGCGCAACGGCCGGGTGCCGCCCATCATGCCGGCGAAGGGGTTGCCGAACGGCGTGGGAAAGGCGCCGGCGAAGGGATCGCCGGCCCGCGCGTCCAGCACCTGCGCGTCCAGCACCGGCCCGGCCAGGCTGACGCGGCCACTGCGCTGCGGGAACACCAGGTAATCGCGCTCGATCACCTGATAGCGGCGGCCGTCGCGGGTCTCGCCGTACTGGCGATCCTGGCCGATCTGCCGGACCTGCGCATCGCCGCTGCCGCTGAACGAGAGGCTGGCCTGCAGCAACGGCTGGTCGGTATAAAGGCGCAACTTGAGCGGTATGGCAGCCTGCAGCCAATGTGGCGGCTTCGCCAGCGTGCTGGTGATGAACACGTGCGTGGACGGCGCGGCCTTGTCACCCCCGCCGCCGCGACCGCCCACTTCCAGCGTCAGCGCCGGCGAACGTTCGCCCGCCCAGGTCAGTTCGGGCACCCGCAACCTGCCTTCGCGCCGGGGCATCAGGGTGAGCCGTAGCTGGGCCTGCGCGTTCATGCGGCCGTTGACGATCTCGACCCGGCTGCCGCTGGCCTGGCCGAGCACCTCGAAGTCCTGTTGCAGCGGCGCCAGATCGGGCTGGCTGTCGCCGCGGCCGTCGCGCAGCAGGGTGAGTTGCACCGACTCGCCGCTCGCCACCCGGTCGCGGTCGAGCGAGGCCTGCAGGGCCGCCGAGGCAGTCAAACTGTGGAATACCAGCAGCAGGCAGAACACTGGCAACGCGAATCCGGTCACGCCCGTTTTGTTCGCCTTGCCGCCTGGCGCCGGCACCCCGCCGGCGCCACCGTTACGGCTGGAGTCATTCCCGTTCATCGTGTCTTGCCCTGTTGTCGCATCAGATGTTCGATCATGAACTTGCGCCGCAGCAGGCCGCCGGGATCATCAGGAATCTGCCGCAGCCATTGTTCCCGGGCGAGCTGCTGCTCGTTGCGTGGCACTTCGACCCACCCCGGCTGGGGCCTGCCTTCCGGCTTGTCACCATTGAGGCCGGCCTCGGCGTCACGGCGGGCCTGGGTGGCATCGTCGCCCGCCTCCTGCCGTGGGCCGGCGCCGTGTTGCCCCAATGCGTCAGTCGCGTCTCCCGCTTCCGGCCGGCCACCCTCGCCGGTCTTCCTGTCGCCGGCGGACGGGCTCTTGTCCGCCGCTGCCTGCCGCGAAGCGGACCCGTTCGTATCGCCCGGCGCCCGCGCAGCGGACGTGCCTCCCCGGTTTTTTTCCGGCGGCTGCTGCCTCGGCGGGGTCTGCCGCAGCGCCCGCGCCACCAGTTCGCGGTTGCGGCGGGCATCGACGTTGCCGGGATCGCGCGCGAGGGCGGTGTCATAGGCCTTCAGCGCGGCGTCCAGATCGCCGCCCAGAGCGAGGGCGTTGCCCCGGTTGTAGTGGGCATCGCCATCATCGAAGGCGGCGAAATCGCGCGCCGCCGCCGCGTGGTCGCCGGCCAGCAGTTCGGCATAGGCGCGGCGGCGCGGGTCGGCATAGGCACGCGCGGCGGCGGCGGCATCGCCCTGGCGCAGCAGTCGTTCGCCGCGCTGGTCGGCGTTGCGCCAGAGCGAGGACCAGAAATCCGACGCCTGGGCGCTGCCGGCCGCGACCAGCAGCGCCACGATCAGGATGCGCGTCACAGCCACCCCCTTCGCCCCAGCACGGCCGCCAGCAACAGCAGCGGCGGCAGCAGCCAGACCCCGGCATCACGCCAGTGCTCGACCTCGATGCCGGCCATCGCGGTGGCATCGCCCAAGCGGCCAGTGCCGGCGCGCAGCGCGGTGATCAAGGCAGGCATCCCCGCGAGTCCGACATAGCGGCCGCCGCCGCTGGCCGCCAGTTGCCGCAACGGTGCCTCGTCCAGGCGCGCCAGGCGCGGCTGGCCGCCGGCGTCCCGGGTGAAACCACCGCGGGCATCGGTCAGCGGCGCGCCCACTACACCGCCGATGCCGACCACGTCCAGGATCGCCCCCTGGTTGTTCAGGCGCTGTGCGGCATCGAACGCGGCGGCGGCGTCGGCGAAGCCGTCGCTGAGCAGGATCACCCGTCCCGCCTTGTCTCCCGCCTGATGCAGCAGCTTCGCCGCCTGTTCCAGGGCGGGGGCGAGCCGGTCACCCGGGCTGGGCATGATCTGCGGCGCCAGGGGCGGCAACAGGGCGCGCACGGTGGCGACATCCTCGGTCAACGGCGCGGCGGTAAAGGCTTCGTCGGCGAACACCACCAGGCCAACGCGTGCATCGCGGGCGGCGGCGAGCAGGTCGTCGATGGCATAGCGCGCGCGGGTGACCCGGTTCGGCGTCAGATCCGCCGCCGCCATCGACGGCGACAGGTCGAGCACCACCACCCAGGCGGCGGGGGCACGCCAGGCGGTCGCGGCATCGCGCTCCCAGGCCGGCCCGGCCAGGGCCAGGACGGCCACGCTCCAGGCCAGCGTCAGCCAGGGCCAGGGCGTCAGCGTGGCCTGTCCGGCGGCGGCGAGTTGCAAGTCGGGCAGCAGTTCCGGGTCGATCAGACGCGCCCAGTCGTCCACCCCCTGCCGCCGCCGCGCCAGCCACCAGGCCAGCGCCCAGAGCACGGGCAACGCCAGCAGCCAGTAGGGCCGCAGAAAGTGGAACGGCGCGATCACCTCCATTCCACCCTCCGCCAGGCCACGGCCGGCAGACTGAACAGCAGCGCCAGCCCCAGCGGCCAGTGGAACCACTCGTCGCTCGGGCGATACCACTGCTCGGCTCCGGCACTGGGCTCCATCCTGTCGATGCGCGCGTAGACCCGCTCCAGGGCGTCGGCGTCGGTGGCGCGGAAGTACTGGCCACCGGTGGCCTGGGCGATGCCTTTCAGGGTGGCCTCGTCGAGGTCGCCGCCGCCGAGGCCGAAGAAGCCGCCGCGACCACCGACACCGATGGTGTAGATGCGCAGCCCCGCCTCGGCGGCGAGCCTGGCGGCTTCGGCCGGTGGCATCGCGCCGGCGGTGTTGCTGCCGTCGGTCAGCAGGATCAGCACCATCTCGCCGCCGGATTGCCCGCCCTCCTCGCGCAGCCGCTTGATCGCCAGGCCGATGGCGTCACCGATCGCGGTCTCGCCGCCGGCGATGCCCACCACCGCCTGGCGCAGGAATTCTCCGACCGTGGAGAGATCGGCGCTGAGCGGCGCCTGCAGGTAGGGACGGGTGCCGAACAGGATCAGGCCGACGCGGTCGCCCTGGCGGCGGCGGATGAACTCGCCCGCCACCTGCTGTACCACTTGCAGACGGTTGTAGCCGCCGGCCATGTCCTCGCTGGCCATGGAACCGGAGACATCCACCGCCAGCAGCAGGCGGCGGCCGCTGCTTGGCGCCGCTTCCGGCTCGCCCAGCCACTGCGGTCGCGCGGCGGCAACCAGCAGCAGCAGCCAGACCAGGACGAACAACACCTTGCGCGCGCGCGGCAGAGCGCGAACGGGGGCCGCTGAAGCGCCCCCCAGGTTCGCCGCGAAAGGCAGGAACAGCGCCGCGCCGGCCGGCCGTACCGGCGGCAACAGGCGGGCCAGCAGCCAGGGCAGCGGCAGGCACAGCAGCATCCAGGGCCACGCGAAGTCCAGCATCAGCCTGCCGTCCCGGACGGATAGCCGGCGACCGCCGTGGCCGCCGTCATCTCCGTGCCTCGATGAAGGCGCGGGCACCGGCCAGCCATTGCGCGCGCAACGCCGCAGCGCTGTCGCCGGCGTAGGCGGCGCGCAGCAGGCTGGCACCGGCGGTACCGGCGAACGGGGTGGCGCCGCGCGCCACCATGAAGTCGATCCAGTCGGACCCCGCCAGCCGGGCGACCGTCGCGCGGCCATAGCGGGCGATGGCATGGCGGCGGAGCAGATCCTGCAGGCCGCGCGCCAACTGGAGGTCGTCCAGGTTCGCCCGCTCGATCTCGGTCAGCGCCCGCCGGGCCGCACGGCGATGGCGTTGCGCCGGCCGCGTCCACCGCCAGGCCAGGGCGGCCACCGCCGCCAGCAGCAGCAGGGCCAGCATCCACCAGCCCGGCGCCGGCGGCCACCAGCCCGGTGGCGGCGGCGCATGCGGCGGCGCCAGTTGCGCGAGCCAGTCCGCTGTCATGCGGCCTCGCGCAGCAAGGGCGGCAGGCTGGCTTCCACCGCGTCGGCGGTGCTCAACCGCACCAGCGGCAGCGCCAGGTGATCGGCCAGGTCGCCGAGTACCTCCTCGCGCGCGCGCCAGGCCTGTTGCCAGGTGCCGCGGCTGCGCTCGCCATCCAGCCACCAGAGCCGCCCGGGCAGGCCGACACGATAGTGGCCGTCGGGCAGGCCGGCGCGTTCCAGCGGATCGGTGATCCACAGCAGCCGGCAATCATTGTGCAGGCTGGCGCCGGCCAGGGCGGTCGCCGCCGCGTCGTCGAGGCTGCTGAAATCGCTCAGCAGCAGCACCAGGCTGCCCGGCTGCAGCAGCGGCAGCAGACCATCAAGGGCGACGCCCAGTCCACCGGGCCCGGCGCTGCCCGGCGCCCGCGGCTGCGCCTCCACCAGGGCCTGCAGGGCCGGCAGGATGCCGGCTTCACGACCGCGCGGCGGCAGGATCCTGGGTGCCTCCCCGGAGGCGCCGATCAGGGCGCCGACGCGGTCGCCCCCGAGGGCCGCGGTCCAGCCGAGCAGGGCCGCCGCGCGCAGCAGCAGGGCCGATTTGAACTGGCGGCGGCTGCCGAAGAACAGGCCGGGGTGAAGATCCGCCAGCAGCCAGACCGGCCGCTCCCTTTCCTCGCGATAGAGCCGGGTGTGCGGTCGGCCACGACGGGCGGTGACCCGCCAGTCGATGTGGCGGATGTCATCGCCCACGGTGTAGGGCCGCACTTCCTCGAATTCCAGGCCACGCCCGCGACGACCGCTATGGTGCGCGCCTTGCAGATTGGCCAGCACCGGGCGGCGGGCGCGCAGGCTCAGGCCGTGCGCGGCACCGCGCAGCGCCACCAGTTCGGCGAGATCCGGCAGCAGCCTCGTGTGTGGCGGTGGCGTCACGGCGCCGGCACCTGGCCCAGCAGTTCGTCGACACACTGCTGGGCGGTAATCCCGCGCGCCTGCGCCGTGTAATCGAGCAGCAGACGGTGGCGCAGGGCATCCGGGGCGATGGCCTGCACATCCTCGGGGGTGACGTAGTCGCGCCCGTCCAGCCAGGCCAGGGCGCGGGCGCCGCGCTCCATGGCGATGGCGGCGCGCGGGCTGGCGCCCCAGCGCAGCCACTGCGCCAGCTTGTCGCTGAATGTTTCCGGCGCGCGGGTGGCTTCCACCAGGGCGGCGATGTATTCGGCAATGGCATCCGCGAGGGTCAGTTCGAGCACCTCGCGACGCGCGGCGAACACCTCCGCCTGGGTCAGCGGCGTCGCCGGCGGCGGCAATTCCCGCGCGTCCAGCGCCTCGCGCCGGGCCAGGTCCATGATCCGGCGCGTGGTGGCCCGATCCGGGTAGTCCACCAGGGTGTGCAACATGAAGCGATCGAGCTGCGCTTCCGGCAGCGGGTAGGTGCCTTCGTGCTCGATCGGGTTCTGGGTGGCCATCACCAGGAACAGGCGTGGCAGCGGATAGCTGGCGGCGCCGACGCTGATCTGGCGTTCGCCCATCGCCTCCAGCAGGGCTGACTGCACCTTGGCCGGGGCGCGGTTGATCTCGTCGGCGAGGATCAGGTTGTGGAACAGTGGCCCGCGCTGAAAATGGAAACCGCCCTCCTCCGGCCGATAGATGTCGGAACCGGTGAGGTCCGCCGGCAGCATGTCGGGGGTGAACTGGACCCGCTGGAAATCGCCTTCGAGGCCATGCGCGAGCGCCTTCACGGCGCGGGTCTTGGCCAGTCCCGGCGGCCCCTCGACCAGCAGGTGACCATCCGCCAGCAGCGCCACCAGCAGGCGCTCCACCAGGGTATCCTGGCCGAGGATCTGATCGTTGAGATAGTCGCGCAGCCCGAAGAAGCCGGGTTGCGCCGAACGGGCTGGGAGGGAGGCAGGCTGATCCATGGAGGGGGGCATCGGGTTCTCGCGGATGGCTGTATCTGAAGCGTGGACGCGAGGATAGTTCCTCGCGGTCGGCATGGCACGCATCCGGACCATCCGAATGCAAGTCGACCGAGGACACGCCCATGCCCGCGCCGCCCCGTCCCCTGACCGCACGCTCACATTACGTGTGATTTTTTTACACAGCCGTCGACATGATCATGTAAAGTAGGAATGGCATCAGCTTGCATATGGTCATTACCGGCCTATCTTCGTGTATTGTTTTTACACTTTTTTGCCTGTGCAACACGAGCAGGACGCGTCACTCAGGAGGAGATCATGGGAGCCACCCCATCACCCGGCAGCACACGCCACACAACAGCAGCCACACGCACGCCCTCGCGGGCAGGACATCACTTCATGATCGGACGGTCGTCCCCGCGCGCCGGCTTCGCGCTTGCCGCGATGGCCTGGCTGCTGGCCGGGTGCGGTGGGGGGGGTGGCGGCGGCGCCACCACCGCCTCGCCCAGCGGCGGCGCCCTGGTCGGCACCTTTATCGACGCCGCCGTGTCCGGCCTGGAGTTCGAGTCCGCAACGGGCAGCGGCATCACCGACGGCCATGGCAACTTTACCTATCGCGCCGGCGAGCGGGTGACCTTCAGGATCGGCAACCTCCACCTCGGATCCGCCGTGCCGAACGCGGGCAAGGTCACGCCACTGGACCTGATCGGCACCCGGGACAGCAACGACGAAAGAGTCTTGCGCATCCTTCGCACCCTGCAATCCATGGACTCTGACGACAACCCGGAGAACGGCATCGACATTCCCGCCAGCATCCGGGAAACGCTGAAACGGCAGGAGCGGGTGGATCTCGATCACAGCGAGACCACGGACGATCAGGTCACCGGCCTGGTCGGCAGCTACAAGGTGAGCAAGGAAGACGCCAAAGCGCACTTCGAGCGACACAAGGATGACGACTCGAACGGAAAGGAAGGGTATGTGCCCCCCGCCCCTCCGGCAGCCGCCCCTTCGGGCAATTACGCCCTCGTCGCCTGGAATGATCTCGGCATGCACTGCGTCGATGGCAAGGACTACTCCGTGTTCTCCATCCTGCCCCCCTACAACAACCTGCATGCCCACCTGATCTCGCGCTCGGCCGCCAGCAACAAGCAGGTCACGCAGGGCGTGACGCTGACCTACGAGGCCGTCGCCGACAGCACCGGCTCCATCAACACCCGCAGCGCGACCAAGACCAATTTCTGGGACTGGGTCCTGAAACTGTTCGGCGCCCAGCCCGCGGCCGACCGGGGCTTGAACCTGAGCGCCCCCGGCACCAGCAACCCGACGCCATCGCTGGCGCCGGCCACGATGACCTACAACAGCCTGCACGGCTGGTGGGAGGCGGAAGGCATTCCCGTCACCCCGTATGACGACAAAGGCGTGAAGAACTACTACCCCATGGTCAAGGTGGTGGCGAAAGACGCATCGGGCAGTGTGCTGGCTTCCACCAAGGTGGTGCTGCCGGTCTCCGACGAGATGAGCTGCAAGTCCTGCCACGCCTCGACCAGCGGCAACGCCGCCCGGCCCGTCGCCGGCTGGGTCAATGACGCCGACCCGGAGAAGGACTGGAAGAAGAACATCCTGCGGCTGCATGACGAAAAATTCCCCAATGCCATCGCCACGGCGAACATGCAAGCCACATATACCGGTGGCACCTTGCTGGCCACGGCCAATGCCGGGCAGCCGGTCTTGTGCGCCGGCTGCCACAAGTCCAACGCCCTGGGCACACCGGCGAAGGCGGGCATCAAGCCGCTGACCGAGGCCCTGCATGCGCGCCACGCCAGCGTGCAGGACCCGACCAGCAACATGACGCTGGACAACCTGTCCAACCGCGATTCCTGCTATCTCTGCCATCCCGGTTCGAAGACCAAGTGCCTGCGTGGTGTCATGGGCAATGCCAAGAAGGCTGACGGCAGCAACGCCATCGACTGCCAGAGCTGCCACGGCAACATGAGCAAGGTGGGCCAGGCCGGCCGCGAAGGCTGGCTGGACGAACCTGCCTGCCAGCATTGCCATGACCAGGACGCGAGCGGCAACTTCGTACGCTTCACGTCGGCCTTCGACAATGGCGGCCTGCTGCGCGCGGTCCGCGACAGCCGTTTTGCCAGCACCGCCAACACGCCGGCCAGCGGCGTGTCCCTGTACCGCTTCAGCAAGGGCCACGGCAACCTGCAATGCGAGTCCTGCCACGGCTCGACCCACGCCGAATACCCCAGCTCACATTCCAACGACAACGTCCAGAGCCTGGATCTACAGGGCTACATCGGTACCATCGCGGAATGTTCGGTCTGCCATGCCACGGTTCCCATGACCGCTTCGGGCGGCCCGCATGGCATGCACACGCTCGGCCAGGGTTGGGTGGTCAGTCATGGCCATTATGCCGAGAACAACGCCACCGCCTGCGCGACCTGCCATGGCAAGGATTACCGTGGCGGCATCCTGGCCAAGGCATCGACGGCACGCACCTTCAGCGTGAAGGGTGGGCTCAAGACCTATACCGCCGGGCAGCAGGTCGGCTGTTACGACTGCCACAACGGCCCGAACGGGGACTGAGCGGCGTAACGCCGCCAGACCACCCGACCCCGCCTGAGCCGGCGGGGTGAAACCGTCACCTGGCGGGCACTTGCTGCCCGCCAGGTTTTTTTTGGGTCAGCGAAGATCACGCTTGAATCGGCCACAAACCCGGCGAGACGGCTATGCTTCGCTTCTTTTCCATCGACACCCCCCATGCGACCGACCCTCACGCCCCTGCTCGCCGCCCCGCTCGCGCTCATCCTGGCGGCCTGCGCGCCCCACGACGACCAGGCCGCGCTCCGTCAAGCCATCCAGAAATGGGCCGGGCCCGAACGCCACATCGAAAGCATCCGTGCCGCCGGCTTTCTCGATCTGTATGAAATCCACATGGATGGTGAACTGTTCTATAGCGACGCCCGTGGCGAGCACATCTTCGTCGGCAACGTCCTCGACCTTGGTGAGCAGCGCAACCTGACCCAGGAGCGTCAGAAGGAACTGTCGCGTATCGATTTCTCGGCGTTGCCGCTGAAGCTGGCGGCCAAGCAGGTACGTGGCAACGGCCGCCGCGTCCTGGCGACCTTCGAGGACCCCAATTGCAGCTATTGCCGGAAACTCGCCGCGGAGCTGGAAACGCTGGACGATGTCACCGTCTACACCTTCCTGCTGCCCATCCTGTCCGAGGATTCGGTCAACAAGACGCGGGCGATCTGGTGCGCGCCGGATCGCGGCCGGGCCTGGCGCGACTGGATCGTCGCCGGCCGGATGCCGGCGGCGTCCGACTGCGAGGCGCCGCTGGATGAACTGCTCGCCCTCGGCCGCAGGTACCACGTCACCGGCACGCCGACCCTGTTCCTGGCCGACGGTCAGCGTATCGGCGGCTACGTGCCCGCCGCGCAACTGGAGCAAGCCCTGGCCGCGAGCGCGGCGGGCGGCGTCGCTCAGTGATGATCTTCCCGCATCGGCCACAGCCGATGGCTGTCCAGCAGCAGCCGGGCGGCGGCCTCATGCACATCCAGCCGCGATAGCAGCACCTCGCGGCGGGCGTCGCGCGCACCCTTGCGGGCATTCAGCGCTTCCCAGAGCGGCGTTTCGCCCATCTGGTAGGCGCGCCAGGCCAGATCGGCATAGCCATCCAGTTGCCGCGCCATTTCTTCCTGGGACGTCAGTCGATTCAGGGTACCCCGCACGCGCGCATGGAGCACACGAATCTCACCTTCGATGCGTGCCCGGGTGGCGGCTTCCTCTTGCGCCAGGGCGCCGGCCTCCTCCGTGGCCATGTCCACGCGGGCGCGACGATGTTCACCGGGCAGCGGCAAGGTGAGGTGGAGGCCGATCAGGTTGTCCTGGCCATCGCGTTCGCGCGAGAAACGCAGACCCAGCGAAGGGTCGGGCATGAGATCGGCCTTCTGCCGCCGCGCCTGGATGCGCATGCGCTCGGCTTCCCAGTTCAGGATGGCGAGTTCGTGATTGTGTTCCAGCGCCGCAGCCACCCACTCGCCGGCATTGCCCGACAGTTGCGGCAGGTCGCCGGACTGGACGGCCGGCGACGGCAGGCCCGGGAAACGCGCCACGAGGTGGGCGGCAGCCTCCGCCGCCGCGGTCTCGCCGCGTCGGGTTTCGGCCTCGGCCTGGCGCAGGGCGGCGTCTGCCTGCGCGCGTTCCATGCGCGCGGCATCGCCCGCCTTGATGCGCTTTTCCACCACCTCGCGCTGCTGCTTCAGCAGCACCGCCTGCTCCCGCCAGGCCGCGGCCTCGGCCTGGGCGCGCAGGGCGCCGTACCAGGTGGCGAGCAGGTCGCGCGCGGCTTCGTGACGGGCATCGCCCACCCGCTCCTCGGCAGTGGCCACCAGGGTGTCGCCGATCGCCCGGTCCAGTTTCGCCTTGCCGGGCAGGCGCAGACCGCGCTCGATGCCGATCTCCCAGTCGTTCATGCTACCGATGCCGCTTTCACGACGGCGGGTATAGCCGGCGCTGGCCTGATATTCATGCTCCCCGGCCTGCAACTGACGCCCCCCGGCCCGCGCCGCCGCGACCCGCGCCTGGGCGGCGAGCACCGTGGGATGCGCATCCAGTACAGTCTCGACGGCCGCCAGCGGCGGCAAATCGGCCGGTACCGAGAGATCCACACCGGCGTGGGCCAGGCCGCTCAGCAGCAGTACCAGCGCGGCCTGGATGCCGCGCGGCGGCAACCAGGTCAGGCCCATGGGGGCCCGTTTCCAAATAGTGTTCATCCCAATCTCCCGAATTCGATCACCGGCGTCAGCCAGTAGGCCACGTCCCGCTTGGGGAACGTGTGTTTGAGTTCATCCAGCAGGCGACCGGCGGCTTCCGCTTCCAGCACGATCTTGAACTTGGTGCGGGCGACGCGGCCACGCACCTGTTCCTGCGGCGTCAAGGCATGTCCGCGGCTGCCGCGCCCTTCGGCGTGTACCAGGGTGAAGGCGCCGCCCCATTCCGGATGCGCGAGCAGATACTCGGCCAGGGTTTCCTCCAGGCTGGACGGCGCCACCAGGGTCAGTTGAACCAGACTCATGCTTCGTTCTCCCCGTCGCCCGGGCGACGCTCGAAGTTCCCCTCGCCCGCGGGCGGGAGCGGGACTGGGGATAAAGGGGACAAAATGAACCGTCGATACAGCACCGGCAGCACCAGCAAGGTCAGCACCGTCGAGGTGAACAGCCCGCCCATGACCACGATGGCCAGCGGTTTCTGGATCTCCGAACCCGGCCCGCTGGCGGTGAGCAGGGGCAGCAGGCCGAAAGCGGTGATGCTGGCGGTCATCATCACCGGCCGCAAGCGGCGCAGGGAGCCCTCGCGCACCACGCTGGTGGCCGACAAGCCCTCATCGCGCAACTGGTTGAAGTAGGAGACCAGCACGACACCGTTCAACACCGCGATGCCGAGCAGGGCGATGAAACCCACCGAGGCCGGCACCGACAGGTACTCGCCGGTGACCCCCAGCGCCATCACGCCGCCGACCAGGGCAAAGGGCGCGTTGGCCATGATCAGCGTCGCCTGGCGCAGGGAACGAAAGGTGGCGAACAGCAGCAGGAAGATCAAGCCCAGCGCCACCGGCACCACCACCGCCAGACGCATGGCGGCGCGCTGCTGATTCTCGAACTGGCCGCCATAGACGACGCTGTAGCCCTGGGGCAGCCGCACCTTGGCGGCCACCGCGCGTTTCACGTCCTCGACGAAGCCGACCAGATCGCGGCCGGTCACATTGCTCTGGATCACCACATAGCGGGCGCCATTCTCGCGGTTGACCGCAACTGGCCCGTCGGCGCGAACCAGATGCGCCACCTCGGCCAGGGGAATGGCCAGGCCATCGCCGGTGGGAATGCGCAGGCGCTCGAACAGGGCGGGCGAGACGCGCACGTTCTCGCCCGCGCGCAGGATCAGCGGCGTGCGACGCGCGCCTTCCTGGATCACGCCGATCTTCACGCCTTCCAGATGCGCTTTCAGGAAATCGGACACCTCATCCACGGTGAGGCCATGACGGCCCAGGGCGAGGCGATCGAGCTCCACGCGGAAATACTGGACGCCATCGTTCTTCACCGAGAACACGTCCTGGGCGCCAGGAATGCCCTTCAGCAAGGTTTCGACCTCGCCGGCCAGTTGGTTGAGCGCCGCCAGATCGGTGCCGAACAGCTTGACCGCCAGATCGCCGCGCGAGCCGGTGAGCATTTCCGAGACGCGCATGTCGATCGGCTGGGTGAAGCCGAAGGTCACGCCGGGGAAATCCGCCATGACCTTGCGGATTTCCTCGGTCAGCCATTCCTTGTCCGGCTTGCGCCAGCTTTCCTTGGGTTTCAGCACCAGGAAGGTATCGGTCTGGTTGAGGCTCATCGGATCGAGGCCCAGTTCATCGGAACCGGCGCGCGCCACCACGCCCTTGATCTCCGGCACCCGTTCCAGCAACGCCCGTTGCACCCGCAGGTCGATATCGAGGCTGGCGTCGAGGCTGATCGAGGGCAGTTTTTCCAGTTGCACCAGCAGGTCGCCCTCATCCAGCGTCGGCATGAAGGATTTGCCGATGAACGGATAGATCGCCGCCGCCGCCAGCAACAGGACGAGAGCGCCCGCCATGACCATTCGGAAATGGCCCAGTGCCCAATCCAGCAGCGGCCGGTAGCCGCGATCCAGTTGCCGCATCAGCCAGGGTTCCCCATGCGCGCCTTCCTTGATAATCAGGGCGCCCAGCGCCGGCACCACGGTCAGGGACAGGAACAATGCCGCGCCAAGCGCGAACACGATGGTCAACGCCACCGGGATGAACAGCTTGCCTTCCAGGCCTTCCAGGGTGAGCAGCGGCAGGAACACGATCAGGATGATCAGCACCCCGGCCGCGGTCGGGGTCGAGACCTCGCGCACGGCGCGGTAGACCTGGTGGAGCTTGGGCGTGCCGCTCGAATGCGCCAGGCGGGTGACGATGTTTTCCACCACCACCACCGCCGCATCCACCAGCAGGCCGATGGCGATGGCCAGCCCGCCCAGGCTCATCAGGTTGGCGGAAAGACCGAAACGCTGCATCAGCCAGAACGCGGCCAGCGCCGACAGCGGCAACACCACGGCCACGGTCAGTGCGGCGCGGACATTGCCGAGGAACAGGAACAGCAGGATCAGCACCAGCACCACCGCCTCCATGAGCGCGTGCGCCACCGTGCCGACGGCACGCTCGACCAGGCTGGAGCGGTCATAGAAAGGCACCACGGTGACGCCCTTCGGCAAGCGCGGCGCGATTTCCTTGAGACGCGCCTTCACCAGCGCCACCACCTGCTGCGCGTTGGCGCCCTTCAGGCCCAGCACCAGACCCTCCACCGCCTCGCCCTGGCCATCCTTGGTGACGCCGCCATAGCGGGTCAGGCTGGAGACACGCACCTGCGCCACATCGGCGACCCGCACCGGCACGCCAGCGACCCGCTTCACGACGATGGCGGCGAGATCGTCCAGCGATTTCACCGCGCCCTCGATCCGTACTACCCAGACTTCCTCGCCCTCGGCCAGACGCCCGGCGCCATCGTTCTTCAGGTTGCTTTCCAGGGCACCCATCAATTCCGGCAGGGTGACGCCGCGCGCGCTCATCGCCGCGTTGTCCGGCGCCACTTCGAAAGTGCGCGCGAAGCCACCCAGCGAGTTGACGTCCGCCACCCCCGGCAGGGTGCGCAACTGCGGCCGGATCACCCAGTCCAGCAGGGCGCGCCGCTCGTCCAGCGGCAGGGGACCCTCGACGGTGAACATGAACATTTCCGACAACGGCGTGGTGATCGGCGCCAGGCCGCCGGAAATACCGGCCGGCAGATCGCCCATCACCGCGGCGAGCCGTTCCGCCACCTGCTGCCGCGCCCAGTAGATGTCGGTACCGTCCTCGAAATCGATGGTGATGTCGGTCAACGCATACTTCGCCACGGAGCGCAGCAGACGCTGTTTCGGGATGCCCAGCATCTCGGTTTCGATCGGCGCCACCAGGCGCGCCTCCACTTCCTCCGGCGTCATGCCGGGCGCTTTCAGGATCAGCTTGACCTGGGTGGTGGAGACATCGGGAAAGGCGTCGATGGGAATCTCGCGCCACGCCTTCACCCCCGCCGCCACCAGCAGCAGGGTGAACAGCAGGGTCAACAGGCGCTGGGTGAGGGCGAATTCGGCGAGCTTGTTCAGCATGGGTCGACTCCGGTCGCGTCGGCTGCCTTACTGGCCATCTTCCGCTCCCAGCCAGGCCGCCTTCAGCGCGGCGATGCCGCCCACCGCCACCAGTTCGCCCTCCCTGAAGTCGGCCTCCAGGGACACCATGCTGGCGGACTGCGACAGCACCCGGATTTCACGCGCCTCGAAACCGTCAGGACGGCGTACGAAGACATAGGCCTTGCCCGCCTCCCGCACCACCGCCCGCACCGGCACACGCCATTCCTGGCCACCGCCGATGCCGGTGATGCGCGCCGCCACGTTCTGGCCGGCGCGCAGCGCGCCGTCCGGATTGGTCACGCGGGCGCGGATGCGCACCGTCTGCGCCGCGCTGGTCGCCGGCAGCACCCGCAGCACGGTACCGGTTTGTTGCCGTCCCGGCAGTTCCACCCGCATGCCGGGCTTGACCCGCGCCGCCACGTCCGAGGGCGCGTCGATCTCGATCCACAAGGGATCCAGGCTGGCGACGGTATAGAGTGCCGTGGCCGCCTCCACCCGGCTGCCCAGCGCCGCCTGGCGAGCGACGACCACGCCGCCGATCGGCGCGGCCAGGGTGATTTCGCTGCTGTAACCCTCGCCGCGCTCGGCGCGGGCGATGGCATCCTGGCTCAAACCCTGGGCACGCAAGGACGCCCGCTGCGCATTCAGCGACGCCTTTGCCTGGGCCAGGGCGGCACCGCTGGCGCGCGCCCGCGCTTCGGGAATGATGCCCTCGCGCAGCAGGCCCTCGTCGCGGCGGGCGCTGTCACGTGCCAGGTCAAGCGTGCTGGCCGCCTGCGCCAGCCCGCCCTGCAGACCGATCAACTCCGGGCTGGACAGGCGAACCAGCGCCTGCCCACGTCGCACCGGCTCCCCTTCCGCCGCCAGCGTCGCCAGGACCAGACCGGCCACCGGCGCGGCCACGACACGAGTCTGGCCATCGGGAATCACCACATTCGCCGGCATTCCAGGTGACAGGCTACCGGCATGCCGGGTCAGCGGCGCGGTTTCCACGCCCAGCGATTTGATCTGGAGGGGGGTGAGTTTGATGGGAGCGGCCTGGACGCCGAAAGAAAACAGCAGGAAAAACAGAGCGGAAAAACGCATGGGCGGTACCAATCAACGAGGTGGCGGGAAACTAGCCGCGACACCTTAAAGGAGTCTTAAACCAAGTCCAAATCATCTAGGGCGGGCGGGGTGCGACCCTGGGCCACACCCCGCCACGTCCGGGTGATGTTCCGGCAGGCGGGCATCAGCGGTTACGACCGCCACCGCCGCCGGGCCCCATGCCCATGCCACCGCCGGGCCCCGGCCCCATGCCGCCACCCACCGCGGGTGGTGTCGCCGGCATTTCGACCCCAAGCTGGCGGGCACGTTCCTGCATGCGCTCATGCTGTTCCGCGCGCACTTTCGCCTTTTCCTCGGGAGTCTGGGCGGTACGCATCTTGGCCCGATGCGCGGCGCGTTCCTGATTGGTCATCAACTGGCTGCCGTAGACCTGCTCTTTGGGCGCTTGCGGCGGTGGCTCGGAAGCCAGGGCGATACCGGCGGCGAGGAGCAAGCCGGTGGTCAGATAGGTAAGGGTGCGTTTCGTCATGATCGTCTCCTGAATCGGTTGGAAGCCATCGCTCATCGCGACGCTTCCATTGCAGCAGACGGGTGTAAGCGCCCGGTTTCAGACAAGGCTCGATTTGTATGGCGCCGCGTCGAACCCGGCTTTGTTACATGCATTTACAAATTGCCGCCCGCCTCGCCAGACAAGCGGGAAAATAGGCGGCATCACGAACCGGACATGATCGGATCGATGCGATGAAGCAAAGTCATCTGTTGCTGGTGGACGACGATCCCGAACTGCGCGACCTCCTGCGCGACTACCTCGGCCAGGCCGGCTTCCGCCTCACTGCCGTCGCCGACGGCCGCGAGATGCGGCGGGCGATGGAGGCGGCGCCGTTCGACCTGGTGATCCTCGACCTGATGCTGCCCGGCGAGGATGGGCTGTCCCTGTGCCGCCACCTGCGCGCGCGCAGTCGCATCCCGATCCTGATGCTGACCGCGCGCGGCGACGAGGTCGACCGCATCGTCGGCCTGGAGATGGGGGCCGACGACTATCTGGCCAAGCCGTTCAACCCGCGCGAGCTGCTCGCCCGCATCAAGAGCATCCTGCGCCGCGCCGGCAGCCTGCCGGAAACCCTTGCCGCCGAGGATGTGCGCCGCTTCCGCTTCGCCGGCTGGCATCTGGATACCGAGACGCGCCAGTTGCTGTCGCCGGCCGGGGTCCTGGTGGACCTTTCCGGCGTCGAATACAAGATCCTGCGGGTGCTGGTGGAACACCCGAACCGGGTGCTGACGCGCGACCAGTTCCTGGAATTCACCCAGGGCCGCGAGGCCGCGCCCTTCGACCGTGCCGTCGATGTCCAGATCGGCCGCCTGCGCCGCAAGCTGGGCGATGACGCCCGCGAACCGCACCTGATCAAGACCGTGCGCAACGAGGGTTATGTCCTGGCGGTGGCGGTGGAGAAGGAATGAGGCGGCCATGAAGCGCTTCGACTCCCTCTACCTTCGCGTCGCCGCCGTGCTGCTGCTCGGCCTGCTCGCCGCACAGTGGGTGGCGGAACGGCTGTACGAGGAGGAGCGGCAACGGGTCATCTCGCACCTGGTCGCCGGGCCACTGGGGCACCGCCTGGCCGCGGTCGCGGACAAGCTGGATCGCACGCCGCGCGCGGAACGCGAGGACTTGTTGCGCGTGCTCGATTCGCCGCGCATCACCTTCAGCTTCGCCGACACGCCGCCACCGGACGCAGCGGATGGCGCGCTCGCGCCGCTGCAATCACGCCTGCGGGAGGTACTCGGCGCTCAACGCCAGGTCAGGGTGGCGAGCGGGACGGCGCCCGACGGCACCCCGCCCGCAACCCGGGTCTACTTCACCCTGCGTGACGGTCAGGGGGTGATCGCCGCCCACCGCACCCCGGACAACCCCGCCCTCCTCCCCAGTCGCCACCTGCCGCTGCTCACCGGCTACTTTCTTGCCATCGCCGTGCTCGCCCTGCTCGCCCTGCGCTGGGCGGTGCGGCCGCTGCACCACCTGGCGCGGGCGGCAGACGCCCTCGGCCGCGATCTCGCCGGCGGCGCGCCGCTGAAGGAAACCGGCCCGCGCGAAGTGCGCCAGGCCGCGCATGCCTTCAACACCATGCAGAACCGGCTGGCCAGCTACCTCAACGACCGCCTGCGCATCCTCGCCGCCGTCTCGCACGACCTGAAGACCCCCATCACCCGCCTCAAGCTGCGCGCTGAGATGCTGCCGGAAGCCGGCCAGAGGGATAAATTCCTGCATGACCTGGAAGACATGGAAACCATGATCGCCGCCACCCTGGATTTCCTGCGCGGCGAATCGCGCCAGGAGACCGGTGTGCCGCTGGACATCAACGCCCTGCTCTCCACCCTCGCCGACGACATGGGCGCATTGGGTGGCGCGGTGGACGTGCGCGGCCAGGCCGACCGCCCGCTGCGGGCGCGACCGCAGGCCTTGAAACGCTGCCTCGCCAACCTGCTCGACAACGCCGTGCGCTACGGCGGCGGCGCCACGGTGACGGTGGAAGACACGCCGGAAACGCTCACCCTGCGCATCGACGACCACGGCCCCGGTATCGCCGAGGCCGAACTGGAAACCCTGTTCGAGCCCTTCCGCCGCGGCGAAACCTCGCGCAGCCGCGCCACCGGCGGCACCGGCCTGGGGCTGGCCATCGCCCGCAACCTGGCCCGCGCCCACGGTGGCGACGTCACTTTGAGCAACCGCCGCGAAGGCGGCCTGCGCGCGACGCTGACGCTGCCACGCTGACACCTGTAGTGACCAACTGTAGCGCCGGCGTTATGTCTCGCGGAGACGGTAGCCTTTAGGGCTGCCGGCTCGTTTGTCTGATCAGCCCTACGATGCCGGCGAGGACGCCGGCGCTACAGCTACTTCGCCTTGTCCGCGAACCCCAATGCCCGCCAACCGGCGATACCCAGCTTTTTCAGCGTTTCGATGTTGCGGCCGTAGATCGCCTCGGCATCGGGATAAGCCGCCACCGCGCGCTCGATGCTCGCCTCGCGGATCAGGTGCAGGGTCGGATACGGCGCCCGGTTGGTGTAGTTGCCGATGTCATCCGGCTCGGTATCGGCGAATTGGAAGCGCGGATGGAAGCTGGCCACCTGAAGAATGCCTTCCAGGCCGTGCTCCTCCACCGCCGCCTCGGCGATGACCGTGAAGTCGTTGAAATCATTGAAATCAGGCAACAGGGTAGGATGGATCAACAAGGTGGTGTCGATCTCCTCCGGGTTCGCCGCCGCCAGCAAATCCAGTTCCCGATCCAGGTCTTCCAGGAAGCCGTCGAGATGCTTCGCCTCGCTGACCACGAAACGCACCTGGTTCTTCACATAGACCGCCTTGGCGAACGGGCACAGATTCAACCCGATTACCGCCTTCTCCAGCCACGCCCGCATTTCGGCGAGAACTTCTTCCTTGTTCACAGCTTCCTGAGTCATCTTGCTTCCCAATGTAGCGCCGGCGTCTCGCCGGCTTCGTAGGCCTGATTAGAAGAACGATGCCGGCGGGCCCTATAGGATACCGTCTCCGCGAGACATAACGCCGGCGCTACAGACCACCGCATCGTTCACCGCGATCCGCCCGCCAACCAGCACCCGCGCGTTCACCCCGCCATGGCCACGCATCGCGTTATAACCGCCGGCGCCGAGCACTTCCTCCATGCGCGAACAGGGCGCGCAGTGGCCAGTAATTTCCAACACCACCTCGGCGCTGATCCGCAGCTGCAGCGGCCGATCGCGGAACAGCGCGCGGGCGGCGAGCAGATTGAGGCCGGACACCAGCAGATTGCGCCGCAGCAAGGCGGGATCGACCGCGGCCAGTCCCATGAACGCCGCCACGGCGGGCAGGTGTTCAGCCTGGATCAGCGTGATCTGGCGGGGACCGCCCGCCGCGCTTGCCGATGCCCGCAACGCGGCGCGGTCACCCTCCAGGCCGCGCCCCGCGATGGCCAGCGCGGCGTCCGCGGCCAGCACCGGCAGACGCCGACCGGGGCGCAGAAAAATCCGTTCGATGCGGCCCGCACGCGGGAAATGACACCCCAGATCACGCATCAAGGGTTTTCCGGCCTCAGGCGTCACGTTGCTGCATCCGCGCGGCCAGGTTTTCCCACTGCATTTCCCGCAGGCTTTGCGCCAGCCGATGCACCTCGCCGGTTTCCACCAGGCGACGCCGCTCCAGCCCCTCCTTCACCCCGTGGTGGCGCAGCATTTCGCGCAGGGCTTCGTGCTTGCGCTTCGCGTCCGGGTTGAGCACATCGCCGCGCCGGGTGTGAAAGGCGTCCTCCCCCGGCTCGCAAACCGTGGTGAACACATTGAACTGGCGGCAGGCCATCGGCCGCAGCGGATGGATGGCGCAAGCCTCGTCGACCAGAAACGGGCAGGCGCCCAGGTCGCGATGCCGCACCAGTTGTTGCTGCACCCGTTCCCGCAATTCCCCTTCCAGCTTCTCCACCGCGTACCAGTAGAGGCCCATCAACTCCAGCGGATAGACCGGAATGTCCGCATGGCTGCGGCAGCAACTGGCGCAGCCCCGCGCGCAGGCCAGCTTGCGGCCATCGGCCTTGATCGCCGCAGCCACCCCCTGGTTGGTGATGAACTGGATTTCAAGCAGCAGCGACAACCAGGGCTGGCGTTTTTCGTCGTCGGGGAAGCGCAGGCGCGCGGGTTGGCTGGACATGCGAGGTAGGTGAAATAAAGAGGCGCGAGGATAGCAGGGCGAAGCCGATCTGTTCAGGAAGGCAGGCGGGGCGGGGCGGTTGACGGCTGTGGTGGCCGCTAGTCAGGGGGGGATCGACGGAAGGCGTAATCCGCCGAATGTGCTATCGAATCTCGATCACGCGCCCACCTTCCTCAAGCAGCGCCCGCAAGTCAGTCAATAGCGCGGTGAATGCTTGCAGCAAGGCGGCCTTACGGCAATTGCCAAGCCGTACCCAGACAACCTGTGGCGGGATGCTTCCCTGCCTATCCGACAGCAAAGGAAAATCTTCATCCTTGGTTACGATGGTCATGCCATGCGCCTTCGCGTGCTCCCAGATAACTCGGTCATCCGCTGCGCCCATGCCGATGTCCTGAACATGCTGACAAGCGAAACCGTTGGCGGCCAGGAATCGCGCCAAGGCCAAAGGCAACTGATTGTCCACCAACAGCTTCATGCCGCGATCAGGATGGCGTGATCTGTCTGGATGGCCGCGTAGTCGAGGGCGGCGAGAATGTCTTCTTCTTCGAGATACGGATAATCCTCAAGAATTTCGGCGTGGCTGGCCCCCGCTCCGAGCAGGCTCAGGATGTCACTGACGCGAATACGATAGCCCCGGATACACGACCGCCCTCCGCATTTGCCAGGCTCCAGGGTGATACGTTCAAGTCGTTTCAGATTCATGATTGCCTCCAGTAACTGGATTGCCAAAGATGAGGGGCTGCATTAAAGACGAAGAAGTTACGCTGATGAGATTTTTATCATGTGGGGGAAGACGCTTCATTTTTCCGCCTTAGATATTTGCCTTGTGTTTATGAGTTTCTGTTTCACGAACCACCTTACCTTCACGAAGTAGCAAGCCAAGCACACTGTAAGAAAGGTAATCCTTCTGCTTGCCACGGTAATCGCTACGAAGGCCGAGGAGGCTAGCCGCATCAGAATTGGCAATGCCAACTGGGTTAGCCTTGGCAAGCTCGAATATTGCGGTCTTCATGAGCTGAAGTCCCAATTGGGCACGCTCGACGCAACCCTGTGGCACCACGATATCTTTCCTCTTCTTACCACCCAAACCGGATGGCACAACCGCATTAGTAAGCAGGCCGCCAGTTTCGATTGTTCCAAACGCGGCAATCAATTCTGCTTCGAGACGTAGTGCTTGAGCCTCTGTGAGATCTTCTACGAGAATATCAACCATTGGCTTCGCGCCTGAAGCGAGAATTTCTTTAATCCGGGCGTATTTCTTTGTTGTATCAGGCGTAACGAGATGATCGAAGGCACGGCTACCTGTGCCCTTGCCAATGTAAAAAGCGAGCGCTGGCGATACCCTTGGGTCTTTTAGCGCATAAACGTAGAAGAAATTTGTGGTCATTGGCCTGGATACCTACCGTTTCTGTAAACAGAAATACTGAAAGGCAACCTCGATTGCATTGACGCGCATTCGGCAATCCAATTCACAACCCTCTGGTTTTATTTACTGCCGTCCTCGATACCGGGTGTCATCTCTCTGGGTGCGTCGCCCGTGCCGGGGTGGCCGCAAGGTCTACTGATGGCCGCAGTGTAAGCATTCGCCGCGCTAGCGGCCAAGAATAAGTTCGGCTGAACAACCCGGCTACGCCCTACTTCAACCCAATCACAAACCGATGCTTGCCGGCGGCGGTGCGGGGGATGTCATCCAGGTAGTTCACTTCCAGGCGCATTTCGGCGTCCACTTCCTGGCGCAAACGGTCGCGCAGGCTGGACAGGGTTTCGGCGCTGAGCGGCGCTTCCGTGACCAGGTTCAGGGTGAGGCGGTCGATTTCCGTCTGCACCCACTGGTATTGCCTGATCCGGGTCATGCCATAGAGCAGACGGTTGAAACAGGAGGGGTGGAGGATTTTGCCGGCGCGGGTGCGGATCAGGTCGTTCTTGCGGCACATGCCCATTTCCATCAGCGGGAACGGTGAACCACATTCGCATTCGCCGTCGAGCAAGCGGCCGGAGTCGCCGATGTCGTAGCGGATGAAGGGCATCAGGCGATTGGTCAGCGAAGTGACCAGGAAGCGATCTTCACCTTCGATGGCTACCGATTCGAGATGCACCAGGTCGGCGAAGACGTGCATGTGGCCGTGCCGGCATTCCCAGGCGATGTTCGGCACTTCGCGGCAGCCGTATTGATTGAACACCTTGCAGGCGTAGGCCTGTTGCATCAGTTCGCGCTGGCTGTCGGCGAGCATTTCGGCGGTGGAGTAGACGCCGATCAGGCTGGCCGGCATGGGCAGGTGGTTGGCGAGGAGGTAGCGGGCGAGTTCGCTCATGGCGGAGGCGTAGCCGTAGAGCAGGGTCGGCCGCCAGGTCTGGATCGCGCGCGCCCATTCGTTCAGTTTCGCTTCGCTGTATTCGACGGCGGCGATGGTTTTCTCGGCGGATATGAAGTCACCCAAATGAGCGCTCCAGCCGTCGCCGAATACCCCGCCCTTGGCGGTGTCGTGGCGCGCGCCCCAGAAGTACATCACCTTCTGCCCCGGCCGCCAGCCGGACATCATGAAGCCGCGCATCATGCCGGCGCGCATCAGCTCGTGTTTGGCCTGGTCGTACCAGAACGCCAGCGGCTTGCCGGTAGAGCCGCCGGTGTGGCCGAGTTTCACCTGGGCGCGGTCGGCGTCGTCCGAGAGCAGATCGTCGAGTCGGCTGGCGACGGCTTCCTTGGGCAGGATGGGGAGGTCATGGAACGGGGCGCCATCGAGGCCGGCAAAGCGTTCCCGGTAATACGGCACGTGCTGGCAGGCGTGGGCGACGATGCCGGCGAGGTCGTCTTGCCGCTTCTTCAGCACCGCTTCCCGGCTCAGGGCCTGGTTGCGCAGGAGATGCTCGAGCTGGGCGTAACGAAAGGGGTGCTGGCGGGCGTGCAGCCAGTGGCGCAGCTCGGGAATCACGGTTTCACAGCAACTTCACCTTCGCCTGCGTTCCGGCGCGCTTTTTCAGGCGGGCGTCGAAAGTGGCGAAGGCTTCCGCCGCGCGCCCGGAAGCCAGATGCAGGGCGTCGGCAAAGTCCATGCCCACCTCATAGCGGGTCAAAGCCTCGGCGATGGCCGGTCCGTCCTCCAGGGTGACCTGGGGCAGGCCCAGGAGTTTTTGGAATGCGGCGAGGATGGCGGGCGGCGAAAGTTGGTAGCTGTAACGCAGCACCCATTCCGTCTCCAGCAGCACCGTTTTAGGGATCAGGATGTTTTCGCGGCGAAACAAATCGGCGGCGCGTTTCGTCTGGCCCGGGTCATCCCCGGTCAACAAACGCACGAGCACATTGGTATCAACCGCGATCATGTCCGACCTGATTCCTGGCGGCGATGCCAGAGGCGATGGCGGCGTCCATCTCTTCCAGTGTCTTCGCCGGGCCGCTGTAGCCAGCACAGCCGATGACGTCCTCCAGCCGGGTGGCGGGGCTGGATTTGATAGGGCGCAACAGGATGCCGTCGGCCGCGTCCTCGACCGTGAATTCGACGCCAGGCTCCCACTGGTGGGCGGCGCGGATGGATTTGGGCAGGATCACCTGCCCCTTGCTGGACAAGCGGGTCGTCTCCATTTCATACCCCCACAATGTAAGATCAAGGTAAGACAGGATAGCAGCCCGCTGTGGTTTCTCGCAATCGGCTTCGCGTGGTGCGCGCGGCGCGACCTGCGGGGTTACTTGTAGCGCCGGCGTTATGTCTCGCGGAGACGATATCCTTTAGGGCTCGCCGGCTCGTGCCTCTGATCAGACGAACGAGGCCGGCGAGACGCCGATGCTACAGGAGTGCATTCAACGCCGCGTTCCAGGCCTGCCGATCACGGTGCAACCCCTGGATCGCGGCGATCTGGCGGTTGCACCAGTTTTCCCAGTTGCCGGGCGCGTCGATGCGGGCGTAGCAGGGGGAATCGTCGCCGAAGTTGTGCGCCATGTTGCCGGCGAAGGACTGAAAGTTGGCGACGGCTTCATCCAGATCCGGCGCGCGGTTCCACCAACTTGCCGGGTCGTCGAGCAGCGACTTCAACAGCGCGAGACGTTCCAGGATGGTCTGCTGTTTGACGCGGTATTTCTCGCGCATCTCGGCGCGCGTGGCCTCCAGCGTTGCCGCGACCACGGCTTCGGGAAGCACTTCTGCCGGGTAGCCCAGGGCGGTGAGGCGCTGCATGGAAAACAGCATGACGTCGCCGTGAAATTGCCGCTCGAACTCGCCGCAGAGATCGATCTGCTCCCGCTCCGAGACGATGCCGGGGCGGAACTCGGAGGCGCCGGTGGCCTCGACCGTGCGCTTGTGCAGCATGGGCAGATTGGCGGAGACGAAGCGCGCATCCATCTCGGCCTTGAGTAGCCGCCCCATGGTGGGGCCGGACATGCGTAGCCGCAGCGGCGCGAACGGAATGAACCAGGCCAGCGCCGCCGGCCGGAACGCGTAGTTGCCGGTGTAGATGGTGCGCGCCGGCTGCACGCTGGCCAGCGCGTCCTGGTATTCGAACCAGGTGATGCGGGTGGGGTGTTCGCCGTGGAAGAAGCTGTTCAGGCGTTGCGAGAATGCCGCGAAGCAGACCGCGTTGTCGGGCCGCCCCGCCAGGGGGCAGCGATAGCGATAGGCGTCCCCAGCTTGCTGGAAGCCGAACAGGTCGGCCATGTCGTGATAAGCGGCGTCACCCCCGCCGGTGGCGCCGGGTTGCCGGTAGGCCTGGCCGGGTTCGCCGGCGGCCATTTCGCGCAGGAAACCGATCACGTCATCCATGAAATTGCCGGCCATCACCGCCGGCGAGACGGGCGGGTCGCCGACCACCTTGCCGGTCAGGATTTGCGCGTCGGTGCGGGTGAAGATTTCATCGAGGCGGTAGAGAAAGTTGACCGCGCAGACCTCCTTGCCGCCCTGCGCCGTAGCGACTTTCACCTTGAATTCCTGGTCGGCGTCGATGGTGTAGAACAACACGGCTTCGTCACCCGTGAACATCTCGGCCAGCTTCAGGTAGGCGATGTTGCGCATCATCGCCTGGCCCTTGTGGCCGTAAGCCTCGCGGCGGTGGACGCCGACGATGGCGGAGAGATCCGGCGAGCCTTTCTCCCCCCTTTGAAAAAGGGGGGCTGGGGGGGATTTCTCCGAGGGTTGTGCGAGTGCGACCGTTGCTAAATCTGATGAAGCCCCTACCCTTCGGTACCCCCTGCCCCCCTTTGGGAAAGGGGGGTTCTCCAGCCCCTCCATCAGCGCGAGCTGTTCGTCCAGGCCGAAATAGTGGGTGGTGAGCCCCGACTGGTCGAATTCACGGGCGATCTCACGGTGCTGCTTGATACATGCGGCGTCACTGGAATCGTCGGCCAGCAACACGGAAACCTTGCGCCAGCGGCCATCGACCTGGCCGCCATAGCCGTAGTTACGGCACAACTCCAGCAGACTATCGAGGCAATCCCTCAGGTGCAGCGGGCTGTCCGCCACCGGGATGGCGATGACGAAGTGGTGGCGGTGGTCTTCGCCCTGGGCGGCGATGAGTTGTTCCAGCTCGCGGAATGCGGCCTGGTAGGGCTTCAGCAGCGCTTCATTCAGACCGCCGTCCCAGAGCGCGCTTTCCAGTTCGGCGATGGCGCCGCGTTGATCCGCTATCCAGGCTTCGAGGTCAGCGGGCGGACAGATAGGTTGGGAAGGCATTCTTGTCCAGCATGATTTCGATGAGGTTGATCGAACCCTCCAGGTCCGCGTGGGCGAACAGGTCGTCGAGGTCGGCCTCGCATTCGATCTTGCGGTGATTGATGCCGAAGGACTGGGCCAGCAATTGGAAATCCGGATTGACGAAGTCGCAGTCGATGTAACGCTCGCCGTACAACTGGAACTGGTTCTTGCGGATCAGGCCCATGCTGGCGTTGTTGATGACCACCACGTTGAGCGGAATGGCGTAGTTCACCGCCGTCATGATCTCCATGCAGCACATCTGGAAGCCGCCATCGCCGAGGATGGCGAAGGTGGGACTGCCCTGGGCGAAAAACCGGGCGCCGATCGCCGCCGGAATCGCATGGCCCAGCGAGGAGATGCCGGAATTGGGGAAATAGTGGTTGGCATGGGAGACGTCGAAATAGCTCTGCGCGAACACGATGTTGTCGTCGAAGATCATCGCGTCTTCCGGGAAGCGCGCCGCCAGCCCGGCGAAGAACGCCTCCATGAGGCGGAATTGCGCGCGTTTCGCTGCTTCCTCTTCGCCCGGCGCCTCGGCGGCGGCCTGACGATGGCCGAGCAGCTTCTCCAGACGCCGGCCGGCCAGCCCGTGGCTGGCCGGATCCGACTCCAGCAGCGCCAGCAATTCGGTCAGCACCGCGCGGATGTCGCCGTGGATCGCCACATCCGCCTTGAACACCTTGTTCAGTTGCGCGGCATCGCGGTCCACCTGCGCGACCTTCTTGCCGGCCAGCAGCTTGCTGTCCCAGAGATAGCTGGTGCGCTCGTTGAAGCCGGCACCAAGGAAGATCACCAGGTCGGCGTGCTCGACGATGTAGCGATAGGCCTCACCGTTGGAGGTCACTCCCAGGCAGCCGAGCGACCATTGCGACCCTTCGCTGACCACGCCCTTGGCCTTGAGGCTGGACGCCACCGGAATGCCCAGCGCCTCCGACAGCCGAGCCACCTGGCCTCGGGCGCCGGCCTTGATGGCGCCATAGCCGGCGACGATAACCGGATCGCGCGCCGCCTCGATCAGCCGCCCCAGCTCCGCCACCGGCCCGGCCTGCGACGGGACCGGCTCGCCGTGATGGGGGATGTGCAACTGGTCGAGCACACCGGCGTCGACGGTTTCCTTCTGCACGTTGTAGGGGATGGACAGCAGCACCGGCCCGGCATCGCGGGAAAACAGCGCGCGGGTAGCCTGGTTGAGCACCTGGCCGAGGTAGTCGGTGCGCTCGATCAGCTTGTGATAGCGGGTGATGCCGGCAAACAGGCTGCCCTGATCGATCGCCCCGCCCTCCCCCGAGCTTTCCTGCAGGCCGCCCTTGCCGAAGATATAGGTCGAGGTCTCGCCGGTGATTACCAGCACCGGCAACCGTTCCGCGTAGGCGTTGGCGATGCCGGTCAACAGATTGGTGGCGCCCGGCCCGGCGGTGGCGATACACGCCGAAACCCGGTGCGACACCCGCGCATACCCCCCCGCCATGAAGGCCGCGCCCTGCTCGTGCTTGACCAGCACGCTACGCACGCTCGAACCATGCAACTGATCGTAGATCGGCAGGACATGCGCGCCCGGCATGCCGAAAATGACGTCGATGCCGAGACGTTCCAGATAGCGGACGATCAGTTCACTGACGGTGATTTTCATGTGTATCGACGCTGGCGTAGGGCCGTCACGCTGCCACGACCCGCCACGCGCCATCGTGGTGCGGGGAAAGGGAGGGGATTTGAGCACAAGACGCCTGTCGCGGGAACCTTGGCAACGTAATGGATATGCATCACACCGCGCGCGGGATGCTCCTCCATAAAAAAACGCCGGCATGGACGCCGGCGTCTCGGCTCGCAAAGACGTGTCTACCTGCCGCGCGCGGCCAGTCGCATCCAGGTGCTGACCACGGTGTCGGGGTTGAGCGACATGGAGTCGATGCCCTGGTCCATCAGCCAGTCGGCGAGGTCGGGGTGGTCGGAGGGGCCCTGGCCGCAGATGCCGACGTACTTGCCGTTGCGCTTGCAGGCGGCGATGGCCTCGCTGAGCAGCTTCTTCACCGCCGGGTTGCGCTCGTCGAACGAGGCGGCGACCAGGCTGGAGTCGCGGTCGACACCGAGGGTGAGCTGGGTGAGGTCGTTGGAGCCGATGGAGAAGCCGTCGAAGCGCTGCAGGAAGTCGTCGGCGATGAGGACGTTGGCGGGGATCTCGCACATCATGACGATCTTGAGGTCATCCTTGCCGCGTTCCAGGCCGTTCTCGGCCAACACGCGCAGGGCGGCGTCGGCGTCGGTCAGGGTACGCACGAAGGGCAGCATGATCTCGACGTTGGTGAGGCCCATGTCGTCGCGCACCCGCTTGATGGCGCGGCATTCGAGCTGGAAGGCGCGCTGGAACTGCGGGCTGGCATAGCGGCCGGCGCCGCGGAAGCCGAGCATGGGGTTTTCTTCATGCGGTTCGAACTGGGGGCCGCCGATGAGGTTGGCGTATTCGTTCGACTTGAAGTCGGACATGCGCACGATGACCCGCTTCGGCCAGAACGCGCAGGCGATGGTGGCGATGCCTTCCACCAACTTTTCCACATAGAAATTCACCGGGTCGCCATAGCCGTAAATTTTGGCGTCGATGGCGGCCTTCACCTCTTCCGGCATCTTGCGGTATTCCAGCGCGGCGTTGGGGTGAATGCCGATGGCGTTGTTGATGATGAATTCCAGGCGCGCCAGGCCCACGCCTTCGTGCGGCAGGGTGGCGAAGTGGAAGGCCTGTTCCGGGTTGCCGACGTTCATCATGATCTTGACCGGGATCTCGGGCATGGCCTGGACGACCCGCTCGGTCTTCTCGAACTTGAGCAGGCCGTCGTAGACGTAGCCGTCCTCGCCCTCGGCGCAGGAGACGGTCACTTCCTGGCCGTCCTGGATGGCGGTGGTGCCGTTGCCGGTGCCGACCACCGCCGGCACGCCCATCTCGCGGGCGATGATGGCGGCGTGACAGGTGCGCCCGCCGCGGTTGGTGACGATCGCGGAGGCACGCTTCATCACCGGTTCCCAGTCGGGGTCGGTCATGTCGGCGATCAGCACGTCGCCGGGCTGCACTTCGTGCATCTGGTCGATGGACTTGATGACCCGCGCCCTGCCCTGGCCGATCTTGCTGCCGATGGCGCGGCCGTGGGTGACGACTTCGCCCTTTTCCAGCAGGTTGAAGCGGACCTGGACATTGCCGTCGCGGGATTTCACGGTTTCCGGACGCGCCTGCAGGATGTAGAGCTTGCCGTCGATGCCGTCGCGGCCCCATTCGATGTCCATCGGCCGGCCGTAGTGTTCCTCGATGATGAGGGCGTAGCGGGCGAGTTCGAGCAGTTCGTCGTCGGTGAGGGCGAACTGGCGGCGCAGGCCCATGGGCACGTCTTCCACCACGGTGGAGCGTTCAGCCACGGATTCGCGGGAAAAGACCATGCGGATGGCTTTTTCACCCAGTTTCTTGCGCACCACGGCGCGCTTGCCTTCGCGCAGCTTGGGCTTGTGCACGTAGTACTCGTCGGGGTTGACCGAGCCCTGCACCACGGTTTCGCCGAGGCCGTAGGAGCCGTTGATGAACACCACGTCGCGGAAGCCGGATTCGGTGTCCATGGTGAACATGACGCCGGCGGCGCCGAGGTCGGAGCGCACCATGCGCTGGATGCCGGCGGACAGGGCCACGACGGCATGCTCGAAGTGGTTGTGGACGCGATAGGCGATGGCGCGGTCGTTGTAGAGCGAGGCGAAGCAGAGCTTGACGGCGTCGATCAGGTTGTCGGCGCCCTTGATGTTGAGGAAGGTTTCCTGCTGGCCGGCGAAGGAGGCGTCCGGCAGGTCTTCGGCGGTGGCGGAGGAGCGCACCGCGAACAGCAGGTCTTCCTCGGCCTCGGCGCACATCAAGCGGTGGTTGTGGCGGATGCCCGCTTCCAGCCCGGCCGGCAACGGCGCTTCCATCATCCAGCCGCGAATCATGCGCCCGGCCTCGGCCAGGGCGAGGGTGTCGTCGACGTTGAGGGTGGTCAGCTTGTCGGCAATGCGATCGGCAAGTCCGTTATGCGACAAAAATTCGCGGAAGGCATCGGCGGTGGTGGCGAAGCCGCCGGGGACGCGAACCCCCTTGTCGGTGAGGTTGTGGATCATCTCTCCGAGCGAGGCGTTCTTGCCGCCAACCTTGTCGACGTCGTGCATCGACAGTGTTTCGAAGCGCGCTATATAGTCCATCTGCAGGAAACTCCTCTGAACATTTCACAAGCGTCGCCCCATCCCCATGACACCTGTCCGACCGGTTTTTTTCGTTTCCGACCACACTGGCATCACCGCCGAAATCATTGGCAAGAGCCTGCTCTCGCAATTCCCCGACGAAGCGTTCGCGACCAGCAGTTTACCCTTCGTCGACAATATGGAGAAAGCGAATATTGCGGCGCAACAAATCCGGGAGGCCTGGAAAAACACCAGCTTGAAGCCGTTTGTGTACTCCACGCTGACCGATCCTGGTGCACGTGCAGCATTGGCTGCCTGCGGCGCCCTGGTGATGGATATCTACGGCCATTTCCTGGGCATGATGGTGGGTGAGATCGGTTATCCGCCGGAGCCGCTGCGCGGCCGCTTCCACGGCATGGGCGACCAGAGCGATTACTACCTGCGCATCAATGCGGTGAACTTCGCCCTGGCGGCGGACGATGGCCTGAGCACCGAGAAATACGAGCGCGCGGATGTCATCCTGGTCGGGGTCTCGCGCAGCGGCAAGACGCCGACCTCGCTGTACATGGCGATGCAGTACGCGCTCAACGTCGCCAACTACCCACTGACCCCGGAGAACTTCGAGCAGCCCGGCCTGCCCGCCTCGCTGCTGCGCTTCCTGCCAAAGCTGCGCGGCCTCACCCTGGACCCGGAGCGGCTGGCGCAGATCCGCTCCGAGCGGCGGCCGAACAGCCCCTATTCGTCGATCGAGACCTGCCGCAAGGAGTTGACCCTGGCGGAAACCATGATGCGCGATGCCGGCGTGCCGGTGGTCGACTCCACCGCCCGCTCGGTGGAGGAGATCGCCGCCATCATCAAGCAGTCGGTGCCGGCGAAGGTGAAGCCGTAACGTCCCCGGCGCCGCCGGGGGCGTAACGCAGGCGGGACGCCTGCGCTACAGATCACGCCAGGACACGCGGGATGCCACTACATCGACGCCTGCTGCCGCACCCGCTCGAACAGGCAGATGGCGGCGGCGGCGGCGACGTTGAGTGATTCCACCCGGTCGCTCATGGGGATGGTGAAGGGGCTGGCCCGGGCGCGCAGCGCTTCGCTCAGGCCGGCACCCTCGTTGCCGAAGGCGAAGCCGGTGGCGCCGCGCAGATCAAGCTGGAACAACGAAGCCGATGCCCCGAGCACGGCGGCATGAATGACCCCGGGAAAGGCGCGCGTGATTTCCGGCAGGTCGGCGCGCTCCTGGATTGCCAGGCGAAAATGCGCGCCCTGGCCGCCACGCAGACACTTGGGCGACCAGGCATCGGCGCAGGCGGTCGACAGATAGGCCCGCTCGACGCCGGCGGCAGCGGCGGTGCGCAGCAGGGCGCCGAGGTTGCCGGGGTCCTGGATGTCCTCCAGCAGGACCACGAAGCGCGCCGGCGCATCCCGCGGCGCCGGGATGGCGATCTCCGCGAGCACGCCGGTCGGGGTCGCCACCGGCGACAGGCTGGCGAACAGCGCGTCCGAGAGCTGCAGCGCCGGCACCCGCGGCAGCCGCTGGCGCCAGGTGGCGAGGTGGCCCTCCCCGGCGCTGGCGGAGAACACCAGGCGGCGCGGCGTGATCCCGGCCGCGAGGGCGGCTTCGAGCAGATGCTCGCCATCGATCAGGGTGGCGCCGGCCTGGCGCCGCGCACGCCGGTCTTCCGCCAGCGCCCGCAGCGCCTGATAGCCGGGGTTCGCGCGCGAGCTCAGGATCACTGACAGCCGCCGATCGATCCCGGCGCGCAGGTGCGGCCGTCGCTCCAGACCGCGTTGTCCAGGCGGGTACCCGCCAGCACGATGCCGGTCAGCACCGCGTAGCGCAGGTTGGCGCCGGCCAGGTCGGCGCCGGAGAGATCGGCGCCGGAGAGATCGGCGGCGGTCAGCTTGGCGCCGCGCAGGTCGGCATTGCGCAGGTTGGCGCGCTTGGCGCTGGCGTATTCCATGACCGCGCCGGCCAGGCGGGCATCCTCCAGGCGGGTCCGGTCCAGGCGCGCATTGCGCAGCAGGGCGCCGGCCAGGGCCGCGCCGCGCTTGTCGCAGGCGCTCCAGTTGACGCCCTCGCCGGCGGCGGCCGCGCAGTCCACCTCCTGGTTCAGCGACGCCTTGATCGGCGCCCCGCCCTGGCCCAGCCAGATGCTGACCCCGATGCCAACCAATGCCAGCAACGCCAGCAAGCCGATCAACAGGGAGGGCCGCTGGGTTCGCGCCGCACTCACCAGTTGCTCGGTGCGTTGCTGGTCCACGCTGAGCGACTGACGCCGGGCCTCGTCGATGCGCGCGTCATGCGCGACCAGTTCGTTGCCTTCCTCTCCCCGCCAGCGCTCGCGCGCGCGCTGGCGCTCCGCGTACCAGGCGGTCTGATGTACGGGGGATTCCCGCCGCGCCGCCAGTTCCTCGACATTGAAATGACCACTTTCCCCGAGCGGCAGCCAGTCGCGCCCATCGAGACTGATCTCCCACTCGCCGGAGACCTCGCCCAGCCGCAACAATTCCTCCACTCGCGGCGGCGGGTAGGGACCGACGGTCTTGCCTTCGTGACGTAAGTACCAGAGCAACTGCGCCATGGATTCGGGCTCCAGGAGGAATGGGGCGAATTGTCGGCAGGACGGTAAGAAAACGGAAGGCCCATTTTCCGTTTGCGCCCCGACGGGGCATGGCCCCCAGCCGGAACATCACTGGCCCGGGCACCTGGCTGGACAACCCATATTGATGATGCGCACAATTCATGCGCATCTGTCGTGGAGTACAACATGAATGCCGGATTGAAAAAAGCCGCCAACCTCAGCGTCCGCGGCGACCTCCTGGAAGAAGCCCGCGCCCTCGGCATCAACCTCTCGCAAACCCTGGAAAAGGCGCTCGTCGTCGAGGTAAAGAAGGCCAAGGAAGCGGTCTGGCTGGAACAGAACCGGACGGCCATCGAGGCTTACAACCGGCATGTGACGGAACATGACCTTTGGAGTGATGGACTCAGGACCTTCTGATGGCCCAGTTCGACGTCTTTCCCAACCCCAACAAGGCCAGCCGTGACCGGATTCCCTACCTGATCTGCCTGCAGCATGATTTGCTGGAGGGTCTGGCGCATGTGGTTGTGGCCCCTTTGCGGCATGGAGAGGACGACATACCCATGCTGGAACTCAACCCCATCGTCAACCTGGAAGGCGTGTCCTACATCGTCCAGGTCCAGGATCTCGCCGCCATCCCAAGACGCAAACTGGGCAAAGCGGTTGCCAGTCTGGCCACTGAGCGCGACGCCCTACTCGCCGCCCTGGATTTTCTCTTCACCGGATTCTGAACTCCGACTTGGCTAACTTGGCCAGAATAACTAGACTGCAAGCCCTGTCCGTTCCAGGAACACCGCCATGCAAGTCAACATGCTCGAAGCCAAAAACCAGCTCTCCAAGCTGGTGAAAGCCGCCCAGGCGGGCGAGGAAGTCATCATCGCCAACCATGGCGTGCCGGCGGTGCGACTGGTGGCGGTGACGCCGACCAAACCACGGCGACAGCCGGGCGCCTGGTCCAATCTGCCGCCACTTGGCGCGGATTGGGACAGCGAAGAAACAAATCGCGAAATCGCGGAAATGTTCGAAGCGAGCAGGATTTTTCCGGACGAGCCCGCATGAATCGTTATCTGCTGGATACCCATTTCGTGCTTTGGTGGATGCGTAACGACCCCGAACTCGGCAGCGTGGCGCGCGAGATCATCGCCAGTGAGGACATCGCGGTCAGCGTGGTGAACTTGTGGGAACTGACCCTGAAGAGTCGCAAGGGCAAGCTCGCGTTGCCGGACGCCCCCCTCGCCGCCAGCCTGGAAGCGCAAGGGTTCAATGTCCTGCCGCTGCGTGGCGAGCACATCGAAGCCGGACGCGGGGTCAATCTGTTTCATCAAGACCCCTTCGATTACCTGATGGTCGCCGTGGCACAAAGCGAAGGTCGCATCCTGCTGACCCGCGACCAAACCCTCCTTGCCGCGCGTCTGCCCCACGTGCAGGCCGCTTGATCCGTTCACTCCCCTTTCAATCTCAGACAGGAATTCCCATGGCCCAGTACGTCATGTCCATGCTGCGTGTCAGCAAGATCGTTCCCCCCAAGCGCCAGATCATCAAGGACATCTCCCTGTCCTTCTTCCCCGGCGCCAAGATCGGCCTGTTGGGCCTGAACGGCTCCGGCAAGTCCACCGTGCTCAAGATCATGGCCGGGGTCGACCAGGAATTCGACGGCGAGGTGCAGCGCCTGGCCGGCATTTCCATCGGCTATCTGCCGCAGGAGCCGGAACTCGACCCCGAGAAGACCGTGCGTGCCGAAGTCGAGGCCGGCCTCGGCGAAGTCATGCAGGCGCAGCAGAAACTGGAAGCGGTCTATGCCGCCTATGCCGAACCTGATGCCGACTTCGACCAGCTGGCCGAGGAGCAGGCGCGGCTGGAAGCCATCATCGCCGCCTCCGGCTCCGACGCCGAACACCAGATGGAGATCGCCGCCGACGCCCTCGGCCTGCCCGCCTGGGACGCCCTGATCAAGAACCTCTCCGGCGGCGAGAAGCGCCGGGTCGCCCTGTGCAAGCTGCTGCTGCAGAAACCCGACATGCTGCTGCTGGACGAGCCCACCAACCACCTCGACGCCGAATCGGTGGAATGGCTGGAACAGTTCCTGGTGCGCTTCCCCGGCACCGTGGTCGCCGTCACCCACGACCGCTACTTCCTCGACAACGCCGCCGAGTGGATCCTCGAACTCGACCGCGGCCACGGCATCCCCTGGAAGGGCAACTATTCTTCCTGGCTGGAACAGAAGGAAGCCCGCCTGGAACAGGAGAACAAGCAGATCGACGCCCACATGAAGGCGATGAAGCAGGAACTGGAATGGGTGCGACAGAACCCCAAGGCGCGCCAGGCCAAGTCCAAATCGCGCCTGGCCCGCTTCGAAGAAATGAACTCGGTGGAATACCAGAAGCGCAACGAAACCCAGGAAATCTTCATCCCGGTCGGCGAGCGTCTGGGTGACAAGGTCATTGAATTCAACGGCGTCAGCAAAAGCTTCGGCGACAAACTGCTGATCGACAACCTCAACTTCCAGGTTCCGCCCGGCGCCATCGTCGGCATCATCGGCCCCAACGGCGCCGGCAAATCCACCCTGTTCCGCATGATCCAGGGCCGCGAGCAGCCCGATAGCGGCGGCATCGACATCGGCCCGACCGTGAAAGTCGCCTCGGTGGATCAATCACGCGAAGGCCTGGACGACAGCAAGACCGTGTTCGACGCCGTCGCCGACGGCGCCGACATCCTCACCGTCGGCCGCTTCGAAATGCCCGCCCGCGCCTACCTCGGCCGCTTCAACTTCAAGGGTGGCGACCAGGGCAAGCTCGTCGGCAGCCTTTCCGGCGGCGAACGCGGCCGCCTGCACCTGGCGAAAACCTTGATTCAAGGCGGCAACGTGTTGTTGCTCGACGAACCGTCCAACGACCTCGACGTGGAAACCCTGCGCGCCCTGGAAGACGCCCTCCTCGAATTCGCCGGCTGCATCCTGGTCATCTCCCACGACCGCTGGTTCCTCGACCGCATCGCCACCCACATCCTCGCCTGCGAGGGCGAGTCCCACTGGGAATTCTTCGCCGGCAACTACCAGGAATACGAGGCCGACAAGAAGCGGCGCCTGGGTGAGGAAGGGGCGAAGCCGAAGCGGATTCGGTACAAGCCGATCAGCAGGTAAGATTGGCGAAAACACAGGAGGTGCGCATGCCAACCATCAGCCAGTTCTTCGGGATCATCATCCAGATGTTCTGGCGCGAGCATGCGCCGCCCCACTTCCATGCGATGTATGGCGAACACGAAGTCCTGATCGACATCCGAACCCTGGAAGTCATCAAGGGCCGCCTGCCGAAACGAGCCCAAGCGATGGTGCTGGAATGGGCGGCCCAACACCGCCCCGAACTGATGGAGGACTGGAACCTATGTCAATCGAGACAACCACCGAAGACCATCGAACCATTGGAGTGATACCGGCTGCTCCCTGGCGGATCAAAGCCGCCAATGTACTGCCTGGTTACCGGCTTTCTGTCACCTGCAACGATGGTACGAGCGGCATTGTTGACATGTCGCAGTTGGTCTCCAGCGAACGGGCCGGTATTTTTTCGTCACTTAAAGATGAACAGATATTCAGCCAGGTTAGGCTGGATCTTGGCGTACTCACTTGGCCCAATGGCGCTGATCTAGACCCTGAATGGGTACATGATGAAGTTAGTGGAAATAAAACGTGGTCTGTCCCCATTTAACCGTTGTTAAATTCACGCTTCACCAAGGTTGGCTGGCAAATGACAAACCCAACCCAATGGCGTGGAATACGCTGAAATATCTGCGTGTCGATGTTGCTCGGCGTACACAGCGGCAAGCTGAGTGGAATCGTCCATCCTGGACGGCACCCCTGTTGATTGTTGGTTTTCTGGTGGCCATGTTATTGCTGGGGCGCAGGGAGCTGATGGTGCCTTCGACGCGATGACTGCGCTTTCACTCGCCCATCAATGCTGTCCTGGCGGCCACTGCCTGGCTGCGTGTAGCACGCGCAGGATACGCACCAGGTCGTCAACAGCATCGTAGATCAGGATGTAATTCTGATGGGCCACCAACTCGCGTGTGCCAGTGACGCGGCCAGGCCGACCAAGGCCGGGATGATCGACAAGGCGGCTGGCCTTCTCTGAAAGCAACTCATCAAGGGCAAGGGCAGCGGCTGGGTTGTTCTGTGCGATGTACTCACGAATATCTTTCCGGTCCGCACTCGCCGTGCGCGCCCATACCAGCTTCACGCGTTATTACCGGCCATCTTGCGTCGCGTCTCTGCGCGCCAGATGGCAGCTTCCGCCTCGACTTCCTCGGCTGAAATGACTTCCCCGGCATTAGCTGCATCCAGACCGGCCTGGACTTGTCTACGGAACCAGGCGTCATGTTCGGTTACTTCCTGTTGCTGCCTTACAAAGTCGCGCATGAAGTCGCGCAGGAGCTGTGCACCGGTGCGGTCGCGAGATTTTGCGGCCGTCGAAAATTCGTTTTTCAGTGCTTCATCGACACGGAAGGTAAAGGTGGCTTCGCCCATTGTGCTGGCCTACGTGTTACAGGACAAGTGCACTGTAGCACAGCGCGATCTTCTCGCGCGGACACGCGTGGATATCGAGGGTGACCCGGGGAGTTTTCTCGAAGTTCGACATGCCGACCTCTCCTCGGTGACCTCCTGAACTGGCGCCGCCCAGTACTTCAGGCTGTAATCCATCGCCTTCGCCGTGCCACTGCCTTCCGCCACCTTCTGGCGGGTCTGCCATAGCCACTCGAACAGCGCATCCAAAAGCGGCCGGGCCTCCCGCGGCCGCAATTCCTGTCGCTCGGCGCAGTTCATCTCCCGGCCCCGCTGCTCGATCTCATACAGCTTGCCGATCCGCTCCAGCGCTTCCCGTGCGATGGAGCTCGGGTTCGCCGCGTGGCGTTCGCAGAACTTCCGTCGCGCGTGCGCCCAGCATCCCAGTTCGGTGATGCCGGTCTTGAGCAGCATCTTGTAGCCAGCCTAGTCGTCCACCATCAGGCGCCCGCGCCAGTCGCCCAGGAAAACACTGGCGTGAGTCCCCGAACGACTGGTCGAGCCGGTACAGCGGCAGAGGGTCGGCGTATTTGCTGGTGCCGTCCCGGGCGAGGAGTTTGAGGCGGTTGCCACGCTTGTTGCGGAAGGCGACGGCACGGCCGTCACAGGGCGGCCAAGGGCTTCCTGGACACGCAGGGAGAGGCCGTCGATGCCCAGACGCAGTCCACCGGTTCGTTTGAGCGGGGTATCCCTGTCCGGTCATTCGCGGAAACCGAAAGGTGGTTCACACGCTTTCGCGAAAGAAAGTAATCGAGCAATCCATAGCCCGTGCCCACCCGCGCCCTGAACTTCGGCATCTTGCCCCCGAGACAGGGCATGTTTAAACTTTGTTTAAACTTCATATGGAACCCGATCATGGCCACGACCGTTCTCGACATCAAACATTGGGGCAACAACCTCGGCGTGCGCCTGCCGGCCGCCATCGCCCATGCCGCGCATCTGCACGCGGACCAGCGCGTCAACATCACCGTGGAAGGTGAGCGCGTCATCATCACGCCCATCCGTGACGAAGTGCTCACGCTGGAGCAACGCCTGGCCCGCTTCGACCCCGAACGCCATGGCGGTGAAACCATGTCGACCGACGAAACGCTCGGCGCAGAACAGTGGTGAAAACCGCCAAACCCTGGGCGCCGGAACGGCAGGACGTGATCTGGATCGACTGCAACCCGCAACGCGGGCAGGAAATGCGCGACGTGCATCCCTTCCTGGTGCTGTCGCCCAAGTCCTTCAATGAACGCACCTTGCTGGTCATTGGTCTGCCCATGACCACGACCGCCTACAATGCCGACAATCCCTTTGCCGTGGCCGTCGGCACAGCCGCTGGACGCAAGGCCGGACAAACCAGTTACGTGCTCTGCCATCAGCCTAAATCATTCGACTGGCGCCAGCGTGGTGGCGCGCCGCACCCGATGAAACGTATCCCGGATAGCCGCTTCGCCGAGGTGCTCGGCATCCTTAATCAGATCGTCCAACTGGCCTGACTGACCTGCCTCGCGCCTTGCGCGGAAACCCGAAAAGTGGTTCAAGATCAAGGCGCCGTTTGTCATGTACGCACACATGGCGCACAGGCAAACTGCCACGACGGAGGACATTATGAGCACCCCAGTCAAAGACACCCGCCTGCACATCCGCTGTGACCAGGAAGCACGCCGCCTGCTCGACAAAGCGGCGGCCTATGCCCACTTGAGCGTGTCGGAGTTCGTGCTCAGGCATGCCGTCGAACAGGCCCAGACGATGGTGCAAGCGCACGAAGCCATCACGCTTTCACAGCAGGATTTCGACGGCTTCCTGACCGCGCTGGATGCCCCCGCCCAACCGGCCCCGGCCTTGCAGCGCGCCTTTCAGCGCCACAACGAGCAAGTGCGGTAAATGGCCTACCACATTCGTCCGCTCGATCACGCGGCGAACACGGCAGGAGTTGAATGCGGCGAGCCGGCGCTCGATGGCTACCTCCAGCGCCATGTCACCCAGGACATCAAACGCGCGGTGGCCAGAATCTTCATTGCCACGCCCGATAATCGGCAGGGCACGGTCGCAGCCTTTCACACCCTGAGCGCCGCCAGCATCGCTGCCGGGCCCCTTCCCGAGAAGTGGCGGAAGAAACTGCCCCGCTATCCGCTGCCGGTGGCCTTGCTTGGCCGACTGGCGGTTAGCCAGTCATTTCAGGGGCGGGGACCGGGGGGAATTCTGCTGGCGGATGCCATAAAACGCGTTGTGGCTGCCAATGTTACTCTGGCCGTGGCGGCCATCATCGTCGATGCCAAATCAGACAAGGCCGCCCGTTTTTACCGGCATTTCGGATTTGGCGAACTGCCGGGATGTCCGGGGCGATGGATGCTGCCATTGAGGTCAGTTCGCGGGGAAAATGTACGTGCAAGAACCGCGTCCTCAAACTGATCATCCGTTGTTAATTTGCCAAAGGCTGCCCATGCTTAAAGTAGATAACCATTTAAATCAATCTATTACATCGATTGTTGGCTGTCAGGAATACGCTGCCGACAAGAAGCGCCGCCTGGGCGTGGAAGGCGCCAAGCCGATCAGCCGCTGACGCGGGCCGCGCCTGAAGACACCAACACCTTGAGCCTGGACCCGGTCACCCTGCTGTTTGCCCTGATCGTCAGCAACGCGATGGCGATGCTGAGCCTCCTCGTCGCCATCGCGGGCAACCGCGACGGCAGGCGGGAGGGCATGGGCAAATGGGCTGCGGCGATGCTGCTGGAGACCCTGACCTGGGTCTTGATCGCCGCGCGTGGCACCCTTCCGGATGTCTACACCATCGTCCTGGCCAACCTGTTCAAGGCCGGCGGCCATGCCCTGGTCCTGGCCGCCATCTGTGAGTTCCAGCGCCGGCGCGCGCCGGCCTGGCAATACTTCGTGCCGGTCGCGCTGGACACCCTGATGGCCGCACTCCTGATCGACGACCTGCGCGGCCGTTTCGTCTGGGGCGGGCTCATCTTCGGCTTCCAGGTCATCCTCATCGGTCGCGCCCTGATCACCGATCCGGAAACCCGTATCGGACGGGCCTGGCGTCTGCTCTTCGCCGGGGTCGTCCTCATCCTCCTGGTCCTGGCGCTGCGCGCCGCCGTCGCCCTGTTCGGTCACCACGAACTGGCGCAACCCCAGGTGGGCGTCGCCCCCCATCCAGTGCAGATCTTCGCGTTTCTCGCCATCATGGCCACCGCCCTGCTTGGCACTTTCGGCTTCCTGCTCATGGTCAAGGAGCGCACGGATCGCGAGATCCTGCACTTGGCCATGACCGACAGCCTGACCCGCGTGCCCAATCGCCGCGCCCTGATGGAGCAGGCGGAACATGCCCTGGCCCGGCGCAGCGGCCTGCCTCTCGCCCTGCTGATGATCGATGTGGATCACTTCAAGCGCATCAACGACCAGCACGGGCACCCGACGGGCGATGAAGTATTGCGCAAGGTGGCCGAACTGCTCGTGGGCCGGTTGCGGGGTCAGGACATCCTCGGCCGCTATGGCGGCGAGGAATTCTGCGTCATTGCGCCGGATACCGATGGTGAAGGCGCGCGCAAGCTGGCCGAATCCCTGCGCGAAACCGCTGCCGTGACGCCGCTGCACACCGGGCAGGGCGAGGTGGGGGTCACCATCAGCATCGGCTACGCCCTCTGTCCGGCCACGAGCGAGCGCACCTTGAAAAAGCTTCTGGCGGAAGCCGATATCGCCCTCTACGCGGCTAAACAGGCCGGTCGCAACCGGGTCGTCCGCTTTGCGCCTCATATGATCCACGCCGACCATCAGGACGAGCCCTCCCCCGCCTGTCCGCCGGGTTCGGCACCGGCACAGACCGGACGTTGAGCCCTACACTCGACGGCTCCGGACGGGAAACCGATCAGGCCGGGAAGAAGCGCTGCCGGAACGGCTACGTCACGCGCGGGTCAGCCGCGGAAACCCGGGAGGCGCGCCGGCCTACTTCCCTTCCAGATAGCGCTTGTCGTCGAAGGTGGCGACCCACTCGGGTTTGTAGACCACCATCATGGTCACCACCATGCCGGTGGTGAACGCCTCGGCCCAGGCCATCAACAGGTAGTAAGGCAGGTATTCCGCCAGCAGGTAGCGCAGCGGGTAGGCGCCGGCGAGCGCGGCGAAACCGGTGGAGACCAGCCCGACCGCGGCAATGGCGATGGCGGCGCCGAAGAAGGCATTGATGAAAACGTAGATGAACAGATGGTTGGGCAGGCGGCGGTCGACGAAACGGTAGATGGCCCAGCTCACCGCCACCGGCACCACCCCCATGATCAGCAGATTGGGGGCGAAGGCCGCGTACTGGCCGTGCCAGAACGTGATGATGGCCAGCACCAGGCTCAAACCGAGCAGGGCGAACAAGGGGCGGAACATCAGCGTCAGCGCGGTGGCGCCGAGCAGGTGAAAGTTCAGGCCGGGCTTGATGCCGGTCTTGATCAGCCAGAGCGCCAGCACGGCGATGGTGGCCCCGAGGAAGATGTTCAGGTTGCGCTGATCCTTCAGCATGGCCCAGCGCGCGCGCCAGGCGACGAGTCCGCCGATCAGCGCGCTGGCCAGCCAGAGCAGCCAGTGCCAGTGCGCGGGAATGCTGCTGGAGATGATGTTCATGAGAGGGGCTCCGCTATACTTGCCGCCGATTTTATTAGAAAACGCTAATTCACCATGCGCCTCGCACTTTTCGACCTCGACAACACCCTGCTTGCCGGCGATTCCGACTTTGAATGGGCACAGTTCCTGATCGACCAGGGCGTACTCGACCGCGAGGTCTACGAGGCGCGCAACCAGCAGTTCTACGACCAGTACAAGGCCGGCACCCTGGACATCCTCGAGTTCCTGGATTTCCAGTTGAAACCGCTGTCGCGGCATCCGCGCGCCCAGCTGGATGCCTGGCACCGCACCTACATGGCGAGCAAGATCGTGCCCATGGTCGCCCCCGGAACGGCGGAACTGCTGCGCCGCCATGCCGGCGACACCTGCATGATCGTCACCGCGACGAATAGTTTCGTCACCGCGCCGATCGCCGATCATCTCGGGGTGCCGCACCTGATTGCCACGGAGCCGGAACAGGTCAACGGCGAATTCAGCGGCCGCGTCGCCGGCACGCCATCTTTCCGCGAAGGGAAGGTCGCGCGCCTGGAGCAGTGGCTGGCGGCACAGGGCAAGACCTGGGCGGACGTGACGGAAAGCTGGTTCTACAGCGATTCGCTCAATGATCTGCCGCTGCTGGAGCGGGTGCATCACCCGGTGGCGGTGGACCCGGACGCCACCCTGCGCCGACACGCCGAGGCGCGCGGCTGGCCGGTCATCAGCTTGCGGCACCCGGCCTGAAGCCGGTCACGCCCGTCGTTCGAACTTGTCCGGCGGCATCGGCCGCGCGCAGCGGCCGAGTACGGTGATGAGCCCGCTCTTTTCCGCCACCGGGGTGAGGCGCATCGGCAGCACCCGCGCCAGTTCCGCCGAATTCCAGCGCATCAGGACTTCCGCGCCGAGCATCCGACCATCGGCATCACGTTGCGACTGGTGATGAACAGCGGGGTGTGTTTAGCGTCATCAACTCGTGGTGTACGACAGGAGGCGCAGGAGACCGCATCCCCGCGACAGGCGGCGGTCATGGATCAGGCGGTGACCCAATGCCCCCATGCGAGCATCCAGTTGCAGATCGATGGCAGAAGCGTGATGGGCTGATCGGTGGCGGGAGGCGCTCAGGCCTGGGATGACGGATGACGAGCCTTGCCTCAGGCTGGCTGGCGGGTGGCGGCGCGTGCGCGCAGCACCTTGATCTGGAACAACGTATTGCGTTCATCCTCCTCGAGCGCGGCGCGGATGTGATGCACGGTCGCCTGATAGCGGGGAATGATGTTGTATTTCAGCGCGTTGACCCGCTTCTGGGTCTTGCGGCTGGCGGCGAGCAGGCGCCAGAGGGCGTTTTCCGCCTCGCCCAGGCGAGCCAGGGTGATGGTGAGGTCGCGCAGGCGCAGGCGTGCTTCGTCGAAGCTGACATCGGTCCACATCAGACCCACCGGTTGCAGCGGCAGCGGCTCGGCCGAGACGCTGGGGTATTCCACACCGACGCTGGAACGGGCGACCACCTTCAATGCCACGGCAAGCTTCAGGCCGACCGAGGACTGGCGCAGCATCTGCCCGCCCATGCGCATCTGCACGATGCCCAGCCAGTGATAGGCCTCGGCCAGTTCCTTGATGGTCAGGGCGCGCAATTCGCGATACTGGGCCAGGCGTTCGTAAACCAGGCGGGTCAGCAGATCGCGCTTCTTCTCCAGCATCTGCCGACCCTGTTCAAGGAAACGCGCCTGACGGCCGACTTGCAACAGGGCGCTCTTGGTGGGGGGGACGGAGAGGCGTTTTTTCATGGCAGTTGTAGCGCCGGCTTCCAGCCGGCTTTTTCTCCAGCGAGTTGATGGGTTTCGCGGCGCTCTACCCATCCTACATATTGGTGGCTGACGCTCATGCCGCCCCCTTGTGGTACTTCGCCAACTCTTCTTCTGAAACCCGGATCAGGGCCTCCGCCGGCAGCATGGAAAGGAGGTCCCAGGCGAGATTGAGGGTTTCATGGACGCTGCGATCCTCATCCTCCCCCTGACCAATGAAACGGCGCTCGAAAGCCTCGGCGAATTCCAGCGTGCGGCGATCGGCATCACTCAATTCTTCGGCGCCGATGATCGCCGCCAGTCCACGTACTTCCAGCGCTTTGGCATAGCTGGCGAACAACTGGCTGGCGACGTGGGGGTGGTCCTCGCGGGTGAAGTTCTTGCCGACGCCGTCCTTCATCAGGCGCGACAACGAAGGCAGCACGGTGACCGGCGGATAGACGCCCTGGTTGGACAACTCGCGCCCGAGCACGATCTGGCCTTCGGTGATGTAGCCGGTGAGGTCGGGAATCGGGTGGGTGATGTCGTCGGAAGGCATGGACAACACCGGAATCATGGTGATGGAGCCGCGCCGGTTCTTGATCCGCCCCGCCCGCTCGTAGATTTCCGCGAGGTCGGAATAGAGATAGCCGGGATAACCCTTGCGCGCCGGCACGTCGCCGCGCAGCACGGCCACTTCGCGCAGCGCCTCGGCGTAGGCGGTCATGTCGGTCATCACCACCAGCACGTGGTAATCCAGTTCGTAGGCCAGGTATTCGGCGGCGGTCAGCGCCGCGCGCGGCGTCAGCAGACGCTCGATCACCGGTTCGTCGGCAAGGTTGAGGAACATCACCACCTTGTTCAGCACACCGCTCTCCTCGAAGCTTTCCTGGAAGAAGCGGGCATCGGCATGCGAGGCGCCAAAGGCGGCGAACACCACCACGAATTCGGAGGACTCCTCGCCCAGCAACTTGGCCTGACGCACGATCTGCGCCGCCACCCGGTTATGCGGCAGGCCGCCGCCGGAGAAGATCGGCAGCTTCTGGCCGCGGGTGAGCGAATTCATGCCGTCGATGGCGGAGATGCCGGTCTGGATGAATTCGCGCGGGTAGGCGCGGGCGGCCGGATTGAGCGGCTCGCCGTTGACATCGCGGCGGTCGGCGGAAATGATCGGCGGCCGCCCGTCGCGCGGCAGGCCGGCGCCGTTGAAGACGCGGCCGAGGATGTCGCGCGAGACCGGCAACTTGAACGGCTCGTCGAGAAAGCGTACCCAGGTGCGTTCCAGGTCGAGATCGTCGGTGCCCTCGAAGACTTCCACCAGCACGGCGTCGTCGGCCGAGCGGATCACCAGTCCGCTGCGCAGGTTGCCGGCATGATCGCGCAGGGCAACGCGGGAACCGGCGGAGACGCCGGGCACGCCCCCCATCACGATGAGGCCCCCCTGGGCGGAGGTCGCGGTACGAAATTCGATGTTTTTCATGGCGTTACCTTGTCGTCACGCGGAGGTGGCAGGCTGTTCATAATCCCGCGCGATCTGCTCGAAATCATCCGGTATGCGGGCAATCTTTTCCTTCAGCGCCGCGAGGTCATCCGACTTGTGCTGACTCTTCCAGCGCCGCGCCTGGGCCAGCAGCGGCATCTGGATCAGCCGTCTCGCCGGGGCGCCCTGCTTCACCAGCCGCATGCCCTGGCGATAGATTTCCAGCAGGGCCGCGAGTAGCGCGAACTGCTTCTCCGGTGAGGCGAAGCTGTCGACCTCGTCGGTGGCCGATTGTTGCAGCAATCCTTCCTTGATCAGGCCGGCGGCCTCCAGTGTCCAGCGTTGCTCGCTCGACAGCGCCTCGACCCCGACCAGGTTGACGATGCGCTGCAACTCCTCGGAGGCCGCGAGCAGATCGAGGGCTTGCGCGCGCGCCGCCTCCCAGCCCGGGTCGACGTTCTCGGCCCACCACCTGGCGGCGGAGAGCACATAGCCGGAGAAGCTTTCCAGCCAGTCCACCGAGGGGTAGTGACGGGCGTCGGCGAGTTCCTTGGACAGCGCCCAGAAGGTCTGGATGATTTCCTTGGTATGACTGGTGACCGGTTCGGAGAAGTCTCCACCCGGGGGCGAGACGGCACCGATCAGGGTCACCGAGCCATGGTCGCCGGACAGGGTTTCCACCCGTCCGGCGCGCTCGTAGAAGGCTGCAAGGCGCGAGCCCAGGTAGGCGGGGTAGCCCTCCTCCACCGGCATCTGGCCCAGCCGTCCCGCCACCTCGCGCAAGGCTTCGGCCCAGCGACTGGTGGAGTCGGCGACCATCACCACGTCATAGCCCTGGTCGCGGAAATATTCGGCCAGGGTGATGCCGACATAGATCGACGCTTCCCGCGCCACCACCGGCATGTTGGAGGTATTGGCGACCAGCAGGGTGCGCTCCATCAGGGGGCGGCCGGTATGCGGGTCTTTCAGTTCGGGCATGAACTCGAGCACGTCGGTCAGCTCGTTGCCGCGCTCGCCGCAACCGACGTAGATCACGATCTCGGCGTTGCACCAGCGGGCGATCTGCTGCTGCAGCATGGTCTTGCCGGCGCCGAAGGGGCCGGGAATGGCCGCCTTGCCGCCCTTGAGCAAGGGATAGAAGGTGTCCAGGATGCGCTGTCCGGTGATCAGCGGCTTCACCGCGTGGTCGCGCTGCTTGAACGGGCGCGGCGTACGCACCGGCCAGCGGTGGAACAGGCGCAGTTTCTCGATGCGGCCATCGGGCAGTTTCACCCGCCCGATCACCTCGTCGAGGGTGTAGTCCCCCTCAGGCGCCAGTTCCATCAGCTCGCCGTGGATCAGCGGTGGGGTGAGGATGCGGTGGACGATGGAGGCGGTCTCCTGGACGCTGCCAAGGACATCGCCGCCATCCACATGGGTGGCGTTGCGGCGTTGCGGGTCCGGCACGAAGTGCCATTGGCGGTCGCGCGGCAGCGACGGCACGGACACCCCCCGGGCGATACGGTCGCCGCTCTTCTCGCGCACGGCATTCAGGGGCCGCTGGACGCCATCGAAAATGGCATTGAGCAGGCCGGGGCCGAGTTCCACAGAGAGAGGCCAGCCGAGGCCCTCCGCCACTTCGCCGGGCCGCAGCCCCGCGGTGTCCTCGTAAAGTTGCGCCAGAGCGGTATCGCCGTCGCGGCCGATCACCTCGCCCACCAGGCCGATGCGGCCCACCCGTACTTGTTCTCCGATCACGGTCTGCGGCAACTGCAGCTTGACCAGGGGACCGTTGATTTCGAGGATTTTTCCCATTTCAATCTCTGTGGTGCGTTGCGGGGGTCGGGTCAGCCATGAACCAGCGTCCCCAGGTCCGGTGCGCTGGCGAAGAGACGCTCCATCGCCACGCGGGCCAGTTCGTCCGCCAGTCTCGACTGGCGCGCCTCGAAGGTCTGGTCGTATTGCGCCCGGTTATCGGCCAGGCGCACGCGCATGCCACCCTCGCTGATCACGCCGTGCGTCGCCAGCTCGACCTTGCGACCGGGGGCGGCGCGGCCCTTGATTTCATCCCAGGCCATGGCCAGGCGCGGCTGATCCGCCGGGCGCACCTCGGCGACCAGGTCCCCCGCCGGCAGGCTCTCTGCGGCAACCGCCAGCCATTGTTCCAGTACCTGGAGATAGCGTTCGTCGTCGTCGACGAGGTCCTGGAAGGCCAGTTGCACACCGGAGAGGGTGGCTTCGGTCAGGGCCCAGCGCAACCGATCCAGTTCCGCCGCGAGTCGCGTCTCCGCCGCCTGCACCTGTCGGCGCACCATGCGCTCGGCCTCGGCCTTGGCGGCCAGGACTTCGTGCTCCTCGGCGAGCCGGATCCGCTCCGAGGCCTCGTTGAGTATCCGCGTCTTGCCCGACTCGGCGCGTTCGCGTTGCTCCCGCGCCAGGCTCTCAGCCTGCCGGATCAGGGCCTGCTCCAGTTGGGTGACTTGTGCGTTCACTTCCATGTTCTCTCCAGGTACAAGATGCAAGAATCAAGGAGTAGCCAGGCCGCCACCTTGAACCTTGTTGCCTGCCTTTACTTCAATGCCTCCGGCCCCAGCACCGTGCGTACCACCTCGTCGACCGCCGGCGAATACGCCTGCGGCGATGAAAGCGGCGGCAATTCCGTCACCACGATGCGGCCGCCCTCGTTGCGCAGCCGGTTGAGCCAGGTGCCGCCACCATGCGCGAGGTGCGACTCCAGCAGCACCAGCGCCTCGCTGCCTTCCTTGACCAGTTGCGCGAGTACTTCCTCGACCCGGGTGGCGTCGGCGTCGGGATGGACCTCGGCACCGATCAGGCTGAAGCCTTCGGTCAGGCCGGCACTGCCGAGGACGATCAGGCGTCCGCCGCCGGCTGCAATGTCCGATTCTGGCCGCATGGCCGACACCTAGATCTTGCCCAGCAGGAGGATGGACATGACCAGGCCATAAATCGCCACGCCCTCGGCCAGGCCCATGTAGATCAGGGTACGGCCGAACATTTCAGGTTTCTCCGCGATCACCGCCAGCGCGGCGGAACCGACCGGCCCGAGGGCAATGCCGGCACCGATGGCGGCCAGCGCGGTGGGCAGGCCGATGCCGATCAAGGCCAGCCCCTTGCCCAGGGAAATCTCCAGCGCGGCGCCCGCCACCGGCTCCGCCGCCATGACTTCCTGCACCCCCAGCATCAAGGTACCCGCCAGGGCCAGGCCGAACACCAGGAAATTCGCCAGCACACCCCCTTTCAACCAGCGTGGTGAAGGCAGGGGGCGCGGCTTCAGTTCCAGCCACACACCCATCCCGATCATGGCAGCCACGGAACACCCCAACAACGCAATCAGCCAGCTCATCTCTTTCTCCTAATCAACCAATCAAAGCAAATCGTTATTTGGCGCCCAGCAACCGCAGCGGCACGAACTCAGTGCCATCGCCGCTGAAGAAGCGGGAAAACCCTTCGTAATACATCAGGCGCAGCGCCTGGATCGCGACGATGCCGCCCTCCAGGCCGATGATCACCACATTGCCCAGCAGGATGGTGAACCAGTGTCCTGCCGTGCCCAGTCCATTGGCGAGGGTGAACACCGCCAGGGCCAGGGCCACATGATTGAGACTGAATGCCGCCACCCGCATGAAGGAAAGCGTGTTGGCGAACAGGTTGATCCCGGTCTCCAGGGTTTCGATGGCGGTGACCAGTGCCCGCTCGCCCAGGCTGGCCGGTGTTTCCATCCATTTGAACAAGGCCACCGTGACGATGCCGCTGACGGCCAGGCTCCAGGCCGGCATGGCCAGGCTGGCGACAGCCGGCACGCCGGCATGCGCGGCAAGACCCGTGGCGGTACCGAGATAGAACACCATGCCGGCCAGGCCGGTGGAATCGAACAACGCCTCGGCGCGGTGTCCCGCCACCAGCTTGTTCCAGATGTTCGCCAGCAAGGTGAACACGATGAAGCCGATACCGAAGAGGATGGCCACGGTGAGCACGCGAATCGGATCGTGCAGCGGCGATAGCCAGACCGGCTCGATCAGGTCTTCATAGCCAAAGATGCTGCCGTAGAGCAGGCCGAAGCCCATCGACGACGCCCCGGCCCCGATGCCCACCCAGGCCACCCGTCCCAGCCTGCGGTAGAGCAGCGCGGCCAGCAGCAGAATGACACCGCCATGGCCGACGTCGCCGAACATGGCGCCAAACAGCAGCAGGTAGGTGAGCGCGAACATCAGCGAAGGATCGAATTCGCCATAACGTGGAATGCCGTAGCTCTTCACCAGGGGCACGAAGGGGCGCAGCCAGAAGGGATAGTGATGCCGCGAGGGCACCTGGTCGTTCTCTTCGGCGCGGGGTTGTCGCGCTTCGATAAGGTAGCGGCCATGGAAGCGTTCCTCCAGTGCCCGATTCAGTTCGTCGAGTGCCTGTCGCGGCACCCAACCGGTAAACACGGCCAGCGCGCCCTTGCCGCGCACACCGTTGACCGAAGCCTCGGCCAGCGGCCTGGCCAGGGCCAATTGCACGCGGGCCCCCTGGATGCGTTCGCCGAACCGGGTGAGGTTGTCACTGATGACGCGACAATGCGCGTCATGGGAAGTCTCCAGACGCTCCCCTTCCTGCACCAGGTAGCGACGCACGGCTTCCGGGTGGCGCTGCAACTCCTCGGGTACCGGCAGGTCGCGCCAGCCCGCCTGCGACAACACCCCGCCCATGCCTTCCTCGCCGCCGCGGGGGCCGGCGATCACGGCAAAGGATTGGCCCTCATGGGTATCGAAGACGGAGAGCAGATAGCCGGCCAGAACCAGGGATTCCTTGAGGCGCTGGACGTTGCCGGAGGGAAGCTGGCCGAGACGCGCATCGAGCAGCGAATCGGCATTGAACAGGCGGGAGATATCCAGGTCCAGCGCCTCCAGGCGGGTGAAGGTTTCCCGCAGCGCGGCCAGGCGCTTGCGTTCCTCCTCGATACGCTGCTCGGCCTGGCTGGTGCTCGAACAGGTCTGCCAAAGGGTCTTCAGCCAGTCGTTGAGTTCATTCAGTTCCGCCAGGTTGGGCGCGACCGCGTCGGCCGGAATCGGCGGCATCTCGCCGCCACAATGCTCGAGGATCTTGCCGAGGCGGCTGTCGGCCTCCTGGAACACTTCGCGGTAATGCTCCGCCGGCGCTTCGGGCATGCGCTGGTCACGCGCCGACACCGGCGCGAAGACCCCATGGCGAGCCAGCAGCAGGGCCGCATCCGGCGCTTCGCTGGCCAGCAGCCAGAGGGTGACGCGAGTCATGGGCTGGGCGCGGAACATCAGGAGGTAGCCTCCGCAAGTTGTGCGACCGACCGCGCGATCATCGCGCCGGGCAGGTTCAGGTTGCGCCCGCGCATGATGGCGCGCACCGCGCGCAGGTCGCGCTCACGCAGGATCAGGTAGGCGAAGGCGCGAACGATGCCGGGCGCGCTGGAGCGCAGCACCTTCGCCGCGATTTCGGCGGCATCGCGTTCCATGCGGCTGAATACCTCGGGAATGGTGGTTGCATCGGCCACGACCTTGCGCATCTCCTCGGGTAGCGCGGCGAGCACTTCCTCGACACTGGACAAGGCCGCCAGGCCCTTGAGACGGTCGCTGGAGAGGCCGTAGTGGGAAGCGACCAGGAGGTAGTAGACCTGGGCGGGCGGCAGCTTGTAGTTGAATCGGTAGCGCATCAGCCAAACCAGGTTGATGCGGTCGATCAGCGGCCCCATCAGGCGCCGCAGCGCCTGGCCGTGACTTGCTTCCAGTTCCCTGGCGCGGCGGGCGAGGCCTTCGTAGTAGCTGCGGTCGAGCGCGGCGTCGAGCAGGAAGGGATCGTGACTCTCCTCGAAAGCCTCACGCGCCTGGCGGACGATGCCGGCGTAATGACCGGTCTCCAGTCGCCGCAGCAGTTCCGCGACATCCTCGGCGTGGGTCAGGTCCTGGACATCCAGGCGCCCGAACGCGCCCATCGGGGTGAGGCGGCTGAGCAGGGTCGCGGCGCGTTCGCCGGTCATCTTGCCGCGCAGCAGGGTTTTCAGGTTGGTGACTTCGAAGCGCTCGGTCCAGTAGAGCAGGAAGGCGCGCGCGGAACCGGTCAGCGGCCGCAGCAAGATCAGGGTTTCATCGAGCAACTGGGCAATGATGCCCTGCTCGAGCGAATGCAGATCGTTGCCCGGGATCAGGCCGGCCAGCGACGGCAGCCCGCCATCGGTCAGGACTTGCGGGATTTCCGCGATCGGCGTCCGAAACAAGGTGCTGAAATCCTCGCCGTGCCAGAGGCTCCCGGCGAAGATGCTGACGCGGGTGTTCAGATAGGCGGACATGGCGTTGCGACCCTCATGCCCACGGACACGGCACAGCCGCGCGCGGAGGGGTGTGGAGGAAGGGCATGACGGTTCAACCCGGACTCAGACCGAGGGGTCGAGCAACAGCGTCAGCGCGGCGTCGACCGCCTCCTGTTCATGACGGGAAGCCATCTCGCGCAGGGCGCGCTGACGTTCCTCGTATTTACGGGCGAGTTCCGCCACGGCCTGATCGGCGCGGCCCCGCGCTTCCTTCATGAAAGGCGCGCGCAAATCCACGCGCCCTGCCTCGAACCGGGACTCGGCTTCGCGTGCGCTGGCCAGCGCGGCATCGAGAATGCGCTGACGCTCTTCGCTCGCCGCGTCGATGATGCCCTGCGCGCGGGCTTCGGCTTCCAGCAGGCGTTTCAGTGGGTCTTCCATGATTCAGCTTCCCGGCCCGTCAACGGGCCCGCTTGGTGATGGGTTGATCGGGACCGACTCCATATTTGCGCCGGCGTGCCCGGCCCCAGGGGCAGCCGCCGAGCGTCAGTGCCAGTTCGACCTTCTGCACGACGATCGCCCAGGGCGCGCCATTTCTCGCCCGAGTACAGACCGGGCAGCCGTATTCGCAATACTCGGGGTCGTCGAGGTGGAGGATCGGCATCTTCCATCCACCCCAGCCGTAGACTTTCCGTTCTTCGCTTCGTGTTGCGTCGGTTCGTGTCATTTCACACCTCCTTTCAACATCCCCTTCCGGGGAGGAAGGGGCGTTACTTCACTTTCACCTGTACCAATTCCTCGCCATCCGGATCGGTCACGTGCACCGCGCAGGCGATGCAGGGGTCGAAACTGTGGATGGTGCGGAGGATTTCGATCGGCTGTTTCGGATCGTGCATGACATGGTTGTGCTGCAGGGCCGACTCATAGGCGCCAGGCTGACCCTGGGCGTCACGCGGACCGGCATTCCAGGTGCTCGGCACCACGGCCTGGTAGTTGCTGATCTTGCCGTTGTCGACCACCAGCCAGTGACTCAGTCCGCCACGCGGCGCTTCCATCAGCCCCACGCCCTGCATATGGCTCGGCCAGGTGGACGGGTCCCAGTACTGGTCGTTGAAGGTGCGCACGTCGCCAGCCTTGATGTTGGCCATCAGGCTGTCGAACATGCCCTGCATGGCGTCGGCGATGACCTTCGATTCGAGGCCGCGCGCCGCGGTGCGGCCGAGGGTGGAGAACAGGGCGGTGACCGGCACATCCAGTGTCTTCAGCGTGTAGTCGACCAGTTCCTTGGTCTGCTTGTGACCGTTGGCATACATCAGCAACACCCGCGCCAGTGGGCCGACTTCCATGGCCTTGCCCTGCCAGCGCGGCGACTTCAGCCAGGAATACTTCTGTTCCACTTCCAGGTGTTCGTAGGGCGGCTTCGGACCGGTGAAGTTGAACTCGGTTTCGCCCTTGAACGGGTGCAGGCCCTGGCCGTCGCCACCGCCGTACTTGTACCAGGAGTGGCTGACGAACTCCTGGATCTCGTCTTCCTTGTCCAGATCGATGGGATGGATGGTGGAAATGTCGTGGTTGAGGATGACGCCACGCGGGATGAGGTAGGAATCGGTGTCCCAGAAGGATTTGCCGGGCATGTCGCCGAACGACAGGAAGTTGCCGCCGGTATCGCCGATGCCGCCCCATTCCTTGTAGAAGGAGGCGATGGCGAGCAGATCTGGCACATAGACCTGATCGACGAATTCACGCATCTGCTTGATGACGTTCTGCACGATCTGCAAACCGACCATGTTGACCGCGGTGGCATCCTGGCCGCCGCGATAGTGCGGTCCCTTGCCCTGGCCGGGATGATCCACATGCACGGAAATGGCGGAAGGCACGCCGCCCACGACGAAGTTGGGGTGCGGGTTCTTGCCGCCGAAAATGGCGTGCAGCTTGACCACGTCGCGTTGCCAGGCGAGCGCTTCCAGATAGTGCGCCACGGCCATCAGGTTGGCTTCCGGCGGCAACTTGTATGCGGGGTGGCCCCAGTAGGCATTGGAGAAGATGCCCAACTGGCCCTGCTCGACGAAGGTTTTCACCTTTTTCTGCACGTCGGCGAAGTAGCCGGGCGAGGACTTGGCATAGCTGGAGATGCTCTGCGCCAACGCCGAGGTCGCCTTGGGATCGGCCTTCAGCGCGGACACCACGTCCACCCAGTCGAGCGCGTGCAGGTGATAGAAGTGCATGACGTGGTCATGCACATATTGCGCGGCAATCATCAGGTTGCGGATCAGTTCCGCGTTTTGCGGAATGGTGTAAGTGGGAATGGCCCGATGCAGCGCGTCTTCCACCGAGCGCACCGAGGCGATGCCGTGCACCAGGGTACAGACGCCGCAGATGCGCTGGGCAAAAGCCCAGGCGTCACGAGGATCGCGCCCGCGCAGGATGATCTCGATGCCGCGCACCATGGTGCCGGCGGAATAGGCGCTGGTGATCTTGCCGTCGGCATCGGTTTCCGCCTCGATGCGCAAATGGCCTTCAATACGGGTGATGGGGTCGACAACGACTCTTTGAGCGATGGCCATGGTCTGTTCCTCAACTATTCAAGAAATCTCTGAGGATGCGGTATTGCTCCTCGGTTTCACTGTTCTCGGTGCCCTCACCGATCGCGACGGTCTCGCAGGTGCGCGCCATGCGCGCCGACATGGCCGCTTCCCAGGCCAGGTTGTCGTCTTCGCCGGCGGGCCTGACGCAGGCCACCGCCGCCTTGGCGACGAAGTGGCCGGCCTGCGCGGTCCAGTCGGTTTCCTTGCCGCACTGGGTATAGCTTTCCACCCGGGCGGTGTTGGCCGCCTGGCAGGCCGCGCTCAGTTCCGCTTCGGTGACATCCTGGCGCCGCGCCAATTCGATGGCGGTCTTGAGGCGGAAATCACCGGAAAGCGGGAGCACCCGCTGCACGAATTGCGCGGCGACATGGCGTTGATGAGCGATCGGCAATCTGCCCAGTTGCGCCTTGAATTCCCTGTCATTGGTGGGCATGGCTTCAAGCTCCTTCCGACTTGGTCTGATCCGGGATGTGCTCGGCGATCATCTCGGTGAGGCCGATCACGGGAATATCCATCTGATAGTGCTCCAGACCCTCTTCCAGCACGATGCGGCAGTTGGCGCAGGCGGTGACCAGGCGATCCGGCTTGACCGCATCCAGCTGGGATTTCTTCATCTTGAAGGCTTCCAGACGCAGTTCCTCGCCCTCCTCGATCGCCGAGGCACCGCCGCCGCCGCCGCAGCACCAGTTCATGAAGCCGGCATCGGGCATCTCCACGAAGTTCTTCGCGACCATGTTCATCAGGTCGCGCTGCGGCTGGATGACACCGCCACGGCGCGCCAGTTGGCAGGGGTCGTGGAAGGTCAGCTTGTCGGTCTCGAAACCCTCGGTCTTCAGTAGCCCCTGTTTCTGGAACTCGCCCAGCACTTCGATGATGTGCTTGACCTGGAAGGTGAAGGGGCGGCCGACCAGGTTGGCGCCTTCCCAGCGCAGGGCGGTATAGGCGTGGCCACACTCCGGGCTGATCACGGTCTTGACCTTGAGCTTCTCGGCGCCCTCGACGATGCGAGAAACGATCACCCGGGCAAGGTCCGAGTTGCCGATCTGCATGCCGGCGTTGGTGGCCTCGAAGGCGGTGGAGCAGAGGGTCCAGGTCTTCCCGGCCTGTTTCATGATCTTGGCGATGGCGCCCAGATACTCGGGGAAGTTGATGATTTCCATCGAGGACAGCATCACCATGTACTCGGCACCCTCGGCATCCAGCGGGATGGGAATGCCATAGTCCTCCTCGACGTGCTTCATCTGCGCCTTGACGGCGGGCAGCTTGACACCCATCGGGCTGCCGATGGTGACGGTGCGGTTGGCCGCGCCCTTGATCCCGTCAGGGGCGTTGCCGGAGGCGGACATGCCCTCGCGGAACTTGCGCACCATGTAGACGATGTCGTTGCCGACCGGGCACACCACCGAGCAGCGGCCGCACAGCGTGCAGGAGTTGTAGACCAGTTCCTGCCACTCGCCCAGTTCGGCGTCGGTGACCGGCTTGGACAGCCCCACCATTTTCTTCAGCCGGCCGAGCAGGGTGTATTCCTGTTCATACAGCCGACGCATGGGTTCCAGCTTGTGGATGGGGGTGTATTTGGGATCGCCGGTTTCCGTATAGAACAGGCAGGCTTCGGCGCAGAGGCCGCAATGCACGCAGCTGTTGAAGTAACTGGCGATCGGCGCGTCGATGACTTCCTTGAGGACACGCACGCCCTTTTCGAGAGAGGCGCTCATACCGCAACTCCTTTATGACCGTTGACTTGCCCGTTGTACCAGCGCGATCCGAACAAGGTGAACGCATGGAACAGTTTGCTGAATGGCAGGACCACGAGCAGGATCTCCACGCTCAGGATATGCAGGGCCAGCATCGTGGTGTAGGGCAGCAGCAGATGCTGCACCGCCATCCAGCCGGTCAGCACGGGCAGGAAGGTCACCGTCCAGGTGAACCAGTCGCCGAAGGTGGAGAGATAACGCTTCACCGGCTTGTTGATCCGGTCGACCAGCACCAGCACCATCGCCGCCATGGTCACCACCGCCGCCAGATCGATGAACTGGGACGGCAGCGCGGGCCAGGACAGGCCGGTCAGGTTCTTGATCAACAGGATATGCGGCGCGAACAGGAACACGACGACTGCCAGACCGATGTGAAAGGTGTAGCCGCCGATGTAGCTGACCGGAGACTTCTTCACCATGCCCGCGGGCGGCAGCGAACGCCGGAAGATGGTGTGCCAACCGGAGGCGCCGGCGACGCTGCGCGGTGCGGAAAGATCCTTCTTGCGACCGAGGGAATAGATCTCGACCAGGCGCCAGATCACGCCCAGCAGAAAAATGGACACGGCGATATCCAGGCCCGGCCCACGAACCCATGTCAGGAATTGCATTTCATTCATGATCATTTCTCCAGATCGGCCAGGGTGGTCGTCTCATGAGCCGACTTGGCCGCGCTCTTCTTGCCACGATTGACGAAACTCACCGCGACCCCGGCTGCGGCGCCCACGGCGGCGGCCTTGGCGGCCATTTTCAGCGGGTCTGCCGGCATCGACAGCGCCTTGTAGAAGCCGCCGGCATCCCAGAAATCGGGTTCAGAGCAGCCCAGGCAGCCATGCCCGGATTCCACCGGCCAGGAGGTGCCGCCGTTCCACTTCACGGTGGCGCAGGCGTTGTGGGTCACCGGTCCCTTGCAGCCCAGCTCGAACAGGCACCAGCCGTTGCGCGCGCCCTCATCGTCGAAGGTCTTGGCGAACTTGCCCTGGTCATAGAACGGGCGGCGGTAGCAGCGGTCATGGATGGTTTCGCCATAGAACGCTTTCGGACGCCCGAGATTGTCGAGTTCCGGCAGGCTGCCGAAAGTCAGGTAGTGCGCCAACACACCCGTCATGACCACGGGAATCGGCGGGCAACCGGGGATGTTGATGATCGGCTTGTCCTTGATCACGTCCGACACCGAGACCGCGCCGGTCGGATTCGGATTGGCCTTGGGGATGCCGCCATAGGCCGCGCAGGAACCCATCGCCACGATGGCCGCCGCGCCCTTCGCCACTTCCTTGAGGGTGTCCAGGTTCGACTTGCCGGCGATGCAGGAATAGGCGCCGTCGAGCCCCAGGGGAATCGAGCCGTCGACGACCAGCAGGTACTTGCCGTCATTGGCCGCCATCGCGGCATGCAGCGCTTCCTCGGCCTGATGACCGGCCGCCGCCATCAGGGTTTCCTGGTAATCGAGCGAGATCACATCGAAGATCAGGCCTTCCAGTGTCGGCGAATGCGAGCGGGTGATGGACTCGGTACAGCCCGTGCATTCCTGGAAAGGCAGCCAGATCACCGAGGGCCGCTTGCTCGCCGCCGGTGCCGCCGCCATCGCTTCCGCCATGGCGCGCCCCGCGGAGGGGGGCAGCGCCATCATGGACGCCAGGGTGGCGCAGTACTTCATGAATGTGCGGCGGGTGACACCTTGCCGCGCGAGGGTTTCGATCAATGGACCTTGCATGATGCTTCGCCTCCTGGCTCGAGACACACTCAAAAACTACGGTTGATTGATACCGGTAAACTCAGCTTAGATCAGAAATCAGCAATTCGAGATGTTCTAATCCGATTGCCACATCTTCGGGATGGGCCTTCACGACTTCCGGAACGAAGGCCACTTCGATGAACTCCGAGGCGACCGCGCCACTCGGGTTGCGGTGCGTCACCCACCAGACGCCTGGGCAGGCCGTCTCATCCAGGCTGGATTCACCTCCCGCATTCAGGGAGACCGCGATCTCGCCCTCGCCCAGCTGCTCGCGCAGCCATTCCAGGTCCGCCGGCGTCAGCGGCAACGCTTGCAGGTCGATGGCCGAAGTTTCGCCCGCGGCCAGCAGGCGACGGGCCATCTCGGCGATTTCCCGCAACAGGGCAGGCGCGTTGCCGGACAACTCGCCCGGATGCAGACCGGGTGGAACAGCGACGACGGGGATGGCATCAAGTGGCATGGCTCCAGCTCCGAAGGAGTTTCAGGATGGCGTCGCACACGGGAGGGATGGCTGCGGCGACGGCGGGCGTGGGCTGCTCGCCCCAATCCATGAGCTGCGGCTGGATCGCCAGCATCGCGCGCCGTTCCGGCCAGTGCCCGGCGAGGATGGCAATGGCGCGCAGATCGGTCAGGCCGACTTCATGAACGGTGGATTTGCGGTTGCCGAGCAGAAAGGCATCCATTGCCTCGCCTTCCAGCAATGTCCAGTCTCCCGGTTCACCCTTGATGTTGGCGGCATCGACGACGACCAACGACTCGGCGTCCTCGATCGGACCCGCCAGGGTAAACGAGAGCGTGCCGCCATCGAGCAGGGTGACCCCCTCCAGCGGAGGCTGTTCCCTGGCCAGCGCCGCTTCCAGCGCCTGCAATACGTGAACGCCGACACCTTCATCGGTGAGGAGGGTATTGCCTATGCCCAGGATCAGGGTTCGCATGATGTTCGCCAGATTAGTTCGCACCTGCAGCAATAGCAACTGAGTAATTGAGTCAGGATAGTGCAGGTTCGACACCTGGCAGGTGAAGGCGCACGGTAGGCTAGAATCGCGTGCGCCCCACACCATACGAACCCTAGTAGACATGCAAAAACACTGGTTGCTGTTCGCCCAGATCATCGCCGCACTGGTGCTGGTGCTCGCCGCCCTGCTGGCGCTGGATCGCCTGATTCCAGGCCTGCTGCCGATCGCGGGCGACGGCATCGTCATCCGCGAGGCGGCACACACCGGTGCGGTGCGGACGGTTTCCAGCTACGCCGATGCCGCCGGCAAATCACGGCCGTCGGTCGTCAATATCTTCACCAGCAAGGAAGTGCGCGCACGACGCAATCCCTTCATGGACGACCCGGTGCTGCGCCGCTTCTTCGGCGATCGCTTCAATAGCGACAACCGGACCCAGCGCGTCTCCAACCTGGGCTCCGGCGTCATCGTCAGCGCCGATGGCTACATCCTCACCAACCACCATGTCGTCGAAGCCGCCGACGAGATCCAGGTCGCCCTGCCCGACGGCAAGACATTGCCGGCCAAGGTGGTCGGCACCGATCCGGAAACCGATGTCGCCGTGCTCAAGGTCGAATACACCGGCCTGCCGGCGATCACCTTCGCGCAACAGGATGGCCTCCGCGTCGGCGACGTGGTCCTGGCCATCGGCAACCCCTTTGGCGTCGGCCAGACCGTGACCATGGGCATCGTCTCCGCCCTGGGCCGCAGCCATCTCGGCATCAACACCTTCGAGAACTACATCCAGACCGATGCCGCCATCAATCCGGGCAATTCCGGCGGCGCCCTGGTCGATGGGTCGGGCAACCTGGTCGGGGTCAATACCGCCATCTTCTCGCGCAGCGGCGGCAGCCTCGGCATCGGCTTCGCCATTCCCGTCTCCATCGTCCGTCAGGTGATGGAACAGATCATCGCGCACGGTGGCGTGACACGCGGCTGGGTTGGCATCGAGGTCCAGGAAATCAACCCCGAGATCGCCGAATCGTTCGGCCTCAGTTCCACCGACGGCGCCCTCATCGCCGGCGTCCTGCGCGGCGGTCCCGCCGACCGCGCGGGCATCCACCCGGGCGATGTGCTGGTGGCGGTGAACGGCAAGCCGGTCACGGATTCCGTCTCCTTGCTCAACCTGATCGCCGCGCTGCCGCCCGGACAAACCGCGAAACTGCGCCTGATCCGCGAGCAAAAGGAATTGCAGGCCGCGGCGACGGTGGAAAAACGGCCGGCGATGAGCAAGCCCGCGCGCTAGCCGGGCAAGCCCGACAGGGCATTAAAGTTCCCCGGGAGGCTGGCCGATAGTCGGGGAGTGACTCAAGCCAAAGGGACGGCCATGCAGATCATCATCGTCGACGACAATCCGCTCACTCTGAAGCGGATGGAGGATCTGATCCTGCGGGCCGGGGAACCGCCACCCAGGACCTTCCTGGAGTCCGCCGACGCTCTGGCCTGGTGCCGGAAAAACCAGCCCGACCTGCTCATCATCGATTGCACGATGCCGCCACCAGACGGCCTGGAATTCGTCCGCCAATTCAGGGCACAGCCGCGCCAGGCCGACATCCCGGTGCTCATGATCACCCCCGATCGCGAGACCCGTCACGCCGCACTGGCAGGGGGCGCCAGCGATGTCCTCAGCGATCCCGTCGACGAGGCCGAGTTCCGCGCCCGCCTGCGCACCCTGCTGGCCCTCCGGCGTGGCCAGATCGAGCGCGGCGAACGGGACGCATGGCTGACCGAAAAAATCGCCGCCGCCACCACCCACCTTCTCGACCGGGAGCAGGAAATGATCACCCGCCTGTCGCGGGCGGCGGAATTCCGCGACCCGGACAGCGGCGCCCATATCCAGCGCATCGCCCATTATTCGCGACTGATCGCGCAACAACTGGGACTGCCGGCCGAGGAACAGTCGCTCCTCCTGCGCGCCGCACCGCTGCACGATGTCGGCAAGATCGCGATCAGTGAAGCCATCCTGCTGAAGCCCGGCAGGCTCGATGCGGACGAGTTCGAGATCATGAAGACGCACGCCGAGATGGGCTATGTCCTGCTCTCGGGCAGCGGCTTCAGCCTGCTCGACGCCGCCGCCCTGATCGCCCGCTCACACCACGAAAAATATGACGGCAGCGGCTACCCGCTCGGACTCGCCGGCGAGGCCATTCCCCTGCATGGCCGCATCGTGGCGGTAGCCGACGTCTTCGACGCACTCACCACCGAGCGACCGTACAAACGCGCCTGGGATATCGAACACGCGCTGCGGTTTCTCGAAGAAGGCTCCGGCAATCACTTCGATCCGGCCTGCGTCCAGGCCTTCATCGCCCGGATCGGGGACGTGCTGGCGATACGCGCCCGCAATCGGGACGCCGGTCCGGTATGCGCGCAGCCGTGATGAAATCCTTCATCAGGATTCGCCGCCGCAGCGCATGGCCATGGCATCCGACATGAAGCCTCCCCCGGCCGGCGACGAAGCGAGCCTTGCCCAGGATGGCGATCGGGCGCAGCACGAATACCGGATGTCGGCGAGCGACGCGTTGACGCCGGGCGCCCCCCCGGCCCCACCACGACTCGCCAGCCCGGACAGGGACCAGCGCAAGCTCGCCATCCTGCTGGCCGAAGACAACCCGCAGAACCAGAAACTCGCGGTCAGGCTCCTGGAAAGCCGCGGTCATACGGTCGAAGTCGCGGGAAATGGTCGCCTCGCGCTGGAAGCCTGGCGGCGCGGTGGCCACGATCTCATCATCATGGACATGATGATGCCGGAGATGGATGGCCTGGAAGCCACCCGCCGCATCCGCAAGGAGGAACGACAGCGCCGGCTAGGCACGGCGCGCATCGCCATCATCGCGATGACCGCGAATGTCCTGCGCGGTGATCGCGAGCGCTGCCTCGAGGCCGGCATGGATGGTTATGTCCCGAAACCGGTGAAACCCGACATCCTGTTCCATGAAATCGCCCGCGTATCTGGCGAGGCGGTCGATGCCATGGCGGAGGCTGTGGCGGTGGACACGACGACGAGCCAGCCGATCTTCGACCGCGCCGACGCTCTCTCCCGCGTCGCCGAGGACGCGGACTTGCTCAACACGCTCCTGGACATGTTCATCGCCAACGCCCCCAACTATGTCGGGGAAATCGACACAGCCCTCGCCGCGCGCGACTGGACACGCCTTGCCCGTGCCGCGCACACCCTCAATGGCATCCTCGCCACCTTCTCCGCGCGTCGCGGCGAGGCCGCCGCCCGAGCCCTGGAACAAGCTGCCAGGAGTCTTGACGAAGGCGCCTGCCGTACATACGCCGATCAGGCCAGGGGCGAGGTGGAGGCCTTCCTTCGCGCGCTCGGCTAGCCGCTACAACGCATCACGCCGGCGCAGGAAGTCCACCGCCTCCTCCTGCTTGCGGCTGCGTTTCATCGGCGGCAGCGCCTGCCAGATGCGGCGGCCATAGGGTTTCTCGACCAGGCGCGGGTCACAGATCATCAGCACGCCGCGATCGCTTTCCCGCCGGATCAGGCGTCCGGCCCCCTGTTTCAGGCTGATCACGGCATGCGGCAACTGATGGTCGAAGAACGGGTTCTTGCCCGCCTGGCGCAGCACTTCCATGCGCGCGGCGAGCACCGGGTCGTCCGGCGGCTGGAACGGTAAACGGTCGATCACCACCAGGGAGAGTGCCTGGCCGGCGACATCGACGCCTTCCCAGAAGCTCTGGCTACCGAGCAGCACGGCATTGCCGAGACGGCGAAAGGCGTCGAGCAGTTCGCTGCGGCTTTTCTCACCTTGCAGCAGCAGCGGGAAACTCACCCCCTCCGCCGTCATCCGCGCCTGGATCAGCTTGTGCGCGGCATTCATGGCGCGCAGCGAAGTGAACAACAGGAAGGCGCCGCCACCGCTCGCCTTCAGCAAGGGCCAGGCCGCCTCCAGCGCGGCTTCGCCGAACTGGGGCGCATTCGGATCGGGCATCTTCTCCGGCACGTAGAGCAGGGCCTGGCTGGCATAATCGAAGGGGCTGTCCCAGACGGCGGTATCCGCTTCCAGCAAGCCGATTTCATGCAGGTAATGCTGGAAGTCGCCACGCACCGACAAGGTGGCGGATGTGAAGATCCAGGCGCGGCTATCGTTCTCGATCTGGCGCGCGAACAACTCGCCGGCATTCAGCGGCGTGGCGTGGAACAGCACGGAATGGGCGGCCGCTTCCAGCCAGCGCACCATGCCGGCCTCGGCCGTGGGCGTGAGCCATTTTTCCAGCCGGTTGGCCGCCTCGCGACAGCGGGCGTGGCACTGCGCCAGGGTTTCCGCGCGTTCCGCCTGCGACTCCAGCAACGCATCCAGCTTCGCCAGCCGCGCCACCATGACGTCCACCGCCTCGCGGAATTCCTCGCGTTCGAGGGCGCGGACCGCCGGCAGCCGCGCCTGCGCCAGGCCCAGCCCGAGGCGCACGTCGCGGGCAGCGGTTTCCAGGTCACCGGCGGCAATCGGCAACTCGACGAAGTCCGCCGCCGCCACCGACGCTTCCACCTTGACGTCGCGGCACAACTCGATGATGACGCCGGTGGTGATGGTCTCGCCGAAGAACAGGCTGGCGGTGGCCGGCAACTGGTGCGCCTCGTCGAAGATCACGGCGTTGCTGGCCGGCAGCAGTTCGCCGGCGCCCTCGTCCTTCAGCCAGACGTCGGCGAAGAACAGATGGTGATTGACCACCACCACGTCGGCCTCCAGCGCCTTCTTGCGCGCCTTCAGCACGAAGCAATCCTTATGGTTCGGGCATTCGCCGCCCAGGCAGTTGTCGCGGGTGGAGGTGGCGAACCCCCAGGCTGGCGAATCCTCGGGCACGTCATGGCAGGCCATGCGGTCACCGCTGTCGCTGATCGCGGCATAACGGGCGATGGCGCGCAGGTGCAAGGCCTCGTCGCGGCTTTTCAGGCGCGCTTCCGAGAGGGCGCGCTCCAGATGATAGTGACAGACATAGTTGCCGCGCCCCTTCAGCAGGGCGACCGTGACCGGCCGCGCCAGGGCCTCGCGCACGGCGGGAATGTCGCGATGGAACAACTGGTCCTGGAGCGTCTTGGTGCCGGTGGAGACGATCACCTTGCCGCCGAACAGCAAGGCCGGAATCAGGTAGGCGAGCGTCTTGCCGGTGCCGGTGCCGGCTTCCGCCACCAGTCGGCCGCGCGTCTCCAATGTGGAAAAAATGCGCGTCGCCATCTCAAGTTGCTGCGCGCGTGGCCGATACATGGGAATAACGGTCCCGAGCGGGCCATGGTCGGTGAAGAATTCGTCCAGATTCATGGCGCGAGTTTATCCGGTCGTGGCATCGTCACGGACGCTGAACACTAGAACTTGGAGATGTGTCGATGAAGGGTGCCCTGATTCTGGCGCTTTGCTGCCTCAGCCTCGCCGCCCATGCCGCGACCGTGACCCTGCCCGTGGGCAAGCAACTGGTCGCCCGCGCCGACTACCGCAAGGGCGATCCCGGAAAACCGGCACTCATCCTGTTGCATGGGCTGCTCCAGACCCACGAGTTCCCCACCATCACCCGCCTGATCGAGGGCACCCATGACGCCGGCCACACCGTGCTGGCGCCGACCCTGACCCTGGGGGTGACCCACCGCCGGCAGAGCCTGGCCTGTGAAGCCATCCACACCCACACCATGGATGGCGTGACACAGGAAATCGACACCTGGGTGCGCTGGCTGAAGAAGCGTCACGACGGACCGATCATTCTGGTCGGGCACAGTTTCGGCAGCGTCGAGGCGCTGGCCTACCTGTCCGGCAGACCCGATCCGGCGATCACCCGGTTCATCGGCATCAGCATCGTCGAGGGACGTCTCAAGCTGACCGGCGAGGAGACGACCCGTCTGATCACCGAACTGCGCCACGCGGTGAAAGCCGGCACGCCACGTGTGGTCACGCATCAGTTTTCCTACTGCCAGAAATACCAGGCAACGCCGGCCAGCCTGCTGTCCTATCTGGAGTGGACCCCGACACGCGTACTGGAGACCGCCAGCCACCTGCGACTGCCCAGCCTGTACATCATGGGCAGCCGCGATGACCGTCTCGGCGAAGGCTGGGTGGACCTGCTCGCGAAACGCAACCGGGTGAAGATCATCAAGGGCGCCAATCACTTCATGGACGGCGAGCATGAATTCGACCTGCTCGACACCGTCCTCGCTGAACTGAACGCCTCATGACATGGTGAAGCCGCAAAGCATCGCCCGCCTGGCAGGCCTGTTCATCCTGGCCGTGATCGGCTTCATCCTGCTCACGGGAGGCTATCTCTGGCTGGAGATCGAACGGGTCAGCGGCGCAATCCAGACCCGGGAGGAACATAGCGCCCACGCCGAGGTGCTCGATGGACTGACCGAAGTCCGCCGCCGGGCGATGGACACGGCGCAAGCCCTGGCACGCTGGGACGAAACCCGGCAGCACCTGGCCTTCAGCGAGTACTACACCCTGTGGCGGGACGACCGTGTGCGCGACGCCGGCATGGTTTCCGAACGGGTGGTGGGCGTCGCCCTCTATGACAAGCACGGCCACATTCTCGCCCCGCCGGACAAGAATCGCCCGATGCCGGTCGACCTGCCCGGACAGACACCGGTGACCCTGCTGCAACAGGAAGGCGGCAACACGCATTACAGCCTGTTCCTGCCCGTGTATGCCGACCCGGCCGGCGGTGTCCTGCTCGGCCACCTCGGACTCAAGTTCGATTTTCTGGCCGAACTGCGGCGCGCCCGCGGCTACCAGTTCGCCGACATGAACAGGCTGCATGTCGATCTGGCGGAGGGCCGCGCGATCAGCATGGAACGGATTCTTGAGCACCTGCGCTTCACTACCCGAAGCAATCCTGACCAGGTCGCGTTCCACGATCTCTTCCAGGCCTCGCTGGTCCGCATGGGGATCGTCTTCCTCGTCCTGCTGTTTCTCGCGGCCATCCTGCTGGTACGCCTGCTGGTGCGGCCGCTGCGCGCCTTCTCGATCGAGATCGACGCCCTGCGGGAGCCGGGCGGCAGCCTGCCGCGCGATCCGGCACAGGCTTCGCCGCTGCCCATACTGGAGCTGGAAAACATGCGGCGCTCCTTCAACGATTACCAGGCGCGCCTGTCGGAACTGCACAGCAACCTGGAGCAGAACAGCCGCGATTTCCGCGACCAGGCCCGTCGCGATGCCCTCACCGGCACCTTCAACCGACGCGCCTTCGACGAGGACTGGAAAGCGCTGGGGGAGGATCGCCGCCTCGGCCATGTCGCCCTGCTGCTGTTCGACTGCGATCATTTCAAGGCGATCAACGATACCTACGGCCATCAGGTCGGCGACCTGGTGATCCAGAACATCGCCAAGGCCTTGCATACCGCCTTGCGCGCCGATGACCGGCTCTATCGTCTCGGTGGCGACGAATTCGCCACCATCCTCCGTGATGCCGACGCCTCCCGTGCCGAAGCCGTGGCGCAACGCTGCATCGATCATGTATCGAGCCAGGATTTCCGACAGTTCGGCCTGACCGAGCCGACCACCATCAGCATCGGCATCGCGCTCTCCCGGGACGAGGGCATCACCCTGCATGAGCTGCTGAAACGAGCCGACCTCGCCATGTACACCGCGAAACGGCCGGGCAGCCGCAAGCTGGTGTTCTACAACGATGGCATGGGCGGCATGGCGGCGCTGGTGGGCAACAGGGAAATCAGCGCCGTCTTCCAGGCCATCGAAAACCCGGACCTGATCGAACTGCACTACCAGTCGGTGATGCGCCTGCCCATGACACAGAAGGATTATGTGGAAGCCCTGACCCGCATCCGTTTCGAGGGGGAACTGATCGGCCCGGCGGCCATCTTCCCCATCGTACAGGCGCGCAACCTGGACATGGAATTCGATCTCGCCGTGTTGCGCGCCCTCGATCGCGACCTGCGCCGCGGCAAGCTGGCGGCAAACCACGGCGTCTCGTTCAACCTGTCGGCCTCCAGCATCATCAACAGCAAGGTGATGGATGCCCTCACCGCCTTGTTCCAGTCGCATCCAGGCCGCAAGTTCGTCGCGGAAATCACCGAGACCGCCCTCATCACCCAGATCGACATCGCCTCCGAGAACATCCGCCTGTTGCGGGAAACCGGCTGCCTGGTGGCCCTGGACGACTTCGGCAGCGGCTATTCCTCGCTACGTTATCTCGCCTCCATGCCGGTGGACCTGGTGAAGTTCGACATCAGCATGGTGCGCCTGCTCGAAAGCGGCGACCGCCGCCAGCAACTGATGATGGAAGACATCTCCAGCCTGGTGGTGACCGCCGGCTACCAGATGGTGGCCGAAGGTGTGGAAAGCCGAGAATTGCTCGACAAGGTCATCGCCCTCGGCTTCTCGCATGCCCAGGGCTATTACTTCGACAAGCCGCAAGCCCCGGCCTGACGCCGGGTCCCGCGATCAGGGCACCAGCAACATCGGCAGCAGCAGCCACCAGGGCGTGAACGACTCCACCTTCACCGCCAGCGGCGCGCAGGCCGGACCTTCGACGCCATCGGCGCCCACCCCCCGGACCCGCAGCCAGTAGTCGCCCGCCTCCGGCTTAGGCAGGGCCACGCGGGTATCCGCGACCAAAGGGCTGAGCAGGGGTTTGGCGAAACCGGGGTCGGCGCTCATCTCGACCTTCCAGGCATGCGCCTCGCCCGTCCAGGTCGCCTGCACTTCGCCTGCCGTCACCCGCGCCGCCAGGCTTCCCGGCGCGTCGGGCGGCACGATCACCGGGCTGACGGCACCCCAGGCACCGGCCTGCCCGTCCGCCTCGATCGCGCGCACCCGCCAGAAATACTTGCCCGCCTTCAGCGGCACGGCCAGGCTGGCATCCGCCACCTCCCGCTTCACCTGCGGCGCGCGCAGGTCGTCGCTGGCGCCGAGTTCCAGGCCATAGCGGGCCGCGCCCTTGACCTCGCTCCAGGCAAAGTGTGCCTGGCCGGGCTCGGCCCTGGCCTGGGCGGCGGGGGGATTCGGCAAAGGCTGGACACGGAAGGCGCGGTGCGGGCTCCAGACATGCTGCTTGCCGGCCGCGTCCAGGCTGGCGGCGCGCCAGTGCCAGTCGCCCTCCGCCAGGGTTTCGACATGGCGGGTGACGGCGGCCAGGCGGCGTTCGACCAGCCCACTGCCGAACTCGGGCGTCGGCGCCAATTGCAGCACATAGCCCTCGGCCTCGGGGGTGGCGGCCCAGGACAGCGCCACGTCATGGCGATATACCCGCTCGCCCAGCGCGGGGGATTGCGGCGAGGGCGGCAGCGGCCGGGCATCCAGTTCAAAGGGGTGATCGAGATTGCCGCCTTCGAGCCCGGCCGCGTCGATGGCCCGCAGGCGCAACACATAGGGGCCATCGGGCAGGTCATCCGTCCAGGAGAGGGCGGGAGACGCCGTGACATCATCCAGCAGCACTTCGGTGAAGGCGGCGTCGCGCGCCACTTGCGCGCGATAGGCGACAGCGCCGGGCACCGCTTGCCAGGTGAAGGCCAGGGGCAGGCGCTCGATGACGCGACTGAGCCCCTCGGCGGCGACGGCCGGCAACAGGGCGCGTGGCGGCTGCGGCGGCTTGCCGGCCTCGGCCACGGTACCGAAGCCCGCCGCCACGGCCACCTCCCGCCCTTGCGCGGCGACCCCGACCACGCCTTCCGTCACCTCGTTGCGCAGGAACTTGCCATCCTCGGAGACATTCAGGCGGAAATCGGTGCCGCGCAGGCCGGCCACCGCGACCGGGGTGCGTACCCGGAAGCCGCCGGCCGGCGCCAGCTGCCTGCCGGCGCGCGCTTCCAGGCGGCCGCTGTCCAGGGAAAGCTCGGTCGAGACCATGCCGGTCTTGCCGTAGGCGGTGAGACGGCCGAAGGTGAGCTTGCTGGTCGCCTGCTGGGTGAGCACGGTGCCATCGGCGAAGCGATAGCTGACACTGCTGCGCGGCCCCGACAGCACGCTCTCGCCCCCGGTCAATCGTGCGCCCGCCGGCAGTTTCTCGAACCGTCCTCCCTCGCCCTTGTAGCGAACATTGCCGTTGACCGCCGTCACCATGACCGGCGCCGGCGTCACCTTGAGCAGTTCCACGGGAATCTTGAGGCGGGTGTTGGGCTGAAGGTATCTCGGGATGGGTACGTTGTTGGCGGACTGGATCTTGGGCCAGTCGCGCGTGTTCTTCAGATAGGTCTGGCCGATCTGGCTCAGGGTATCGCCGGGCACGGTCAGATACAGCCAGTCGGCGGCCGGCGCCGCGAGCGGGAACAGGACCACGGGCAGCGTGGCGAACAAGGACGGGATGCGCATGGGAACTCCTGCCGGTAAGCTTCGCCCCCGACTATATGACTTGAAACCCTGAAGGCAAAGCACATGCACATCGGCACCCCCCTCTCCCCCTCCGCCACCCGCGTCATGCTGCTGGGCGCGGGAGAACTGGGCAAGGAAGTCATCATCGCCCTGCAACGGCTGGGTGTGGAGGTGATCGCGGTCGACCGCTACGACGGCGCGCCGGGTCATCAGGTGGCGCACCGCTCGCAGACCATCGACATGGCCGACGGCAATGTCCTCGCCCGCCTGATCGACTCCGAGAAGCCCCTGCTGGTGGTGCCCGAGATCGAGGCCATCGCCACCGAGACGCTGGTCGAACTGGAAGCTGCCGGCCTCTGCCGGGTGATCCCCACCGCCCGCGCCGCCCAGCTCACTATGAACCGCGAGGGCATCCGCCGCCTCGCCGCCGAGGAACTGAAGCTGCCGACCTCGCCCTACGCCTTCGCCGATTCCCTCAAGACACTGCGCCAGGCGGTGGAAGGCCCCGGCGGCATCGGCTACCCCTGCGTGGTGAAACCGGTGATGTCCTCCTCCGGAAAGGGCCAGAGCAAGATCGACAGCGAGGAGGACCTCGCCGGCGCCTGGCATTACGCCTCCACCGGCGGCCGCGTCGACAAGGGCCGGGTGATCGTCGAGGGCTTCATCGACTTCGACTATGAAATCACCCTGCTCACCGTCCGTGCCCTGAATGAACGCGGCGAGGTGGACACACACTTCTGCGAACCGATCGGCCATCTCCAGGTGAAGGGCGATTACGTCGAGAGCTGGCAACCGCAACCGATGTCCGCCGCCGCCCTGGCGCGGTCGCGCGAGATCGCCGCCGCCGTCACCGGCAACCTCGGTGGCCAGGGACTGTTCGGCGTCGAACTGTTCGTCAAGGGCGACGCGGTCTGGTTCTCCGAGGTCAGCCCGCGCCCGCACGACACCGGCATGGTCACCATGATCAGCCAGCGCCAGAGCGAATTCGAACTCCACGCCCGCGCCATCCTCGGACTGCCGGTGGATACCACCCTGCGCAACCCCGGCGCCTCCGCCGTCATCTATGGCGGCATGGAAGCGCACGGCCTGCGTTACGAAGGTGTCGCGGCAGCGTTGCGCGTCCCCGGCAGCGACCTCAGGCTGTTCGGCAAGCCGACCGCCTTCCAGCGCCGCCGCATGGGCGTGGCGCTGGCCGAAGGCGGGGACATCGCCGAGGCGCGGGCGCGGGCGAAGGAAGCGGCGGCCCGGGTCAAGCCGGTGAAAGCGTAGCGCGCCGGCGCGGAGACGTGTTCACGCATTCGCCACGCGCCGGATCGCGGTGATCAGGACAACCAGCTCCGCTTCGATGGCATCGACCGTGCCGGCGGTATCTGCAGCCTCGGACGGCTGTCTCAGGTCCGTTTCCAATTGCGCCACACGCGCCGCCAGGCGGCTGGCGCCCAGGGTCGCCGCCACCCCCTTGAGGCTGTGCGCAAGCTTCCGAGCTTCAGTGAACTCCTGTGCTGTCAGATGCTCGCGGATGCGCGCCATGTCGGCGTGGTGCATCTGTGCAAACAGGCGTAGCAGGGTCAGATATTTCTCCGCATTGCCCCGCAACGCCGTCAACCCCACGTTCAGGTCCAGCCCGGGCAGCGTCGCCAGCCAGTCCAGCACGGTCGGGTCGCGCCGCGTCCGACCTGACAACTCGGCATCCGCGTCGGCCACCCCGGTCTCTCCTGCCGCCGCCGGCAGCCATTTCCGCAGGACCGCATAGAGCAGATCAGGATCCACCGGTTTCGCGACAAAGTCGTTCATGCCGGCCTCCAGGCAGGCGCGGCGATCCTCTTCGAAGGCGTTCGCGGTCATCGCCAGGATGGGCTTGTCCCGCCAACCCGGCAGGGCGCGTATGGCGCGGGTGGCTTCCAGTCCATCCAGGTTCGGCATCTGCACATCCATCAGAATCAGGGCGTAATCGCCCGTCGCCGCCTTGTCCAGCGCCTCGCGGCCATCCTCGGCGCTCTCCACCGCCAGACCCACGGCATGCAGCAACTCCTGCGCCACCTCCCGATTGATCGGGTTGTCTTCCGCCAGCAACACGCGGGTACCTGCATGCCGGCGACGCAGATCGGACTCGGCATCCGTTGCCGCCACGACCGCGCTCGGCATCACGCCATGACCCCGCGTCAGTTGCACCGTGAACCAGAAGGTGCTGCCCTGCCCCGGCTCGCTCACCACGCCGGCTTCACCGCCCATCAACCGCGCCAGGTGGCGGGTGATCGCCAGCCCCAGGCCGGTGCCGCCGAAGCGGCGGGTGGTCGAGGCATCCGCCTGCTCGAACGATTCAAACAGCTTCGGGAGGGCATCCCGGTCGATGCCGATGCCGGTATCGACCACCTCGAAGCGCACCTGGAGCCCGGCCGCGGTTTCCTCCAGAAGACGCGCGCGCAGACGGATGCCTCCGTGTTCAGTGAACTTGATCGCATTGCCGGCATAGTTGAGCAGCGCCTGGCGTAGCCGGGTGGGATCGCCGCGCAGCCACAGCGGCACATTGCCGCCATCCACCTCCACATGCAGCCCCTTGGCGCGGGCAGCATCGGAAACCATCGAGCGCACATGGTCGAGCACGGCGCCCAGGACAAAGTCGGTCTGCTCCAGCTGCAGTTTGCCGGCTTCGATCTTGGACAGGTCGAGGATATCGTTGATGACCGACAACAGATGATGGGCGGCACTGTCGATCTTGCCGAGGCGATCCGCCTGTTCCCGGGTCGCCCCCGCCCGCTGCAGCAGATGCGTGAGGCCGAGGATGGCGTTCATCGGGGTACGGATCTCATGGCTCATGTTGGCCAGGAACGCGCTCTTGGCCCGGTTGGCCGCTTCCGCCTGGGTCTTGGCGACCTGCAGTTCCGCGGTGCGTTGTTCCACCAGTTTTTCCAGATGATGGCGGTGCTGATCCAGTTCCAGGCCGATGCGTTTCTTCTCGGTGATGTCTTCCTGCACCGCCACGAAATGGCTGATATGGCCATCCGCCTGACGCAGGGGGGTGATGTTGGCGAACTCCACGTATTCGCAGCCGTCCTTGCGCTTGTTGACGAACTCGCCTTTCCAGGATTCGCCCCGCGCTATGGCCGCCCACAAGGAGGCATAGGTTTCCCTGGGCGTCTTGCCGGAGCGCAGCAGGCGCGGGGTCTTTCCGATCACTTCCTCGCGGCGATAGCCGGTGACGCGCAGGAAAGTCTCGTTGGCGTACTCGATCTCGGTCTTCAGGTTGGTGATGAGGATGCTTTCCGGGCTCTGCTCCACCGCCAGGGACAGCTTGCGGATCTGGTCCTCGGCGGCCAGACGCGCGCTGATGTCCTGGAAGGACACGACCGCGCCGACCTGTTCTCCCCCGGAGAACATCGGGGTGGCGATCATTTCCACGGGGAAGGACGTACCGTTCTTGCGGATGAACCACTCCACCTGACTGCGTGACTGACCATCCTGCAGGGTCCTGAAGATCGGGCATTCGGCGCTGGGATAGGGGCGGCCGTCAGGGTGGTGATGATGGAACAGCTCATGCTGGTTTTGCCCCAGCATCTCCGTTTCGCTGAAGCCGAGCATGGCCAGGGCGGCGGCATTGACGAAGGTGCAACGGCCCGCTCGATCCATACCATACACCCCCTCGCCCAGTGAGGTGAGCACCGCCCGGTGCTGCGACGCGCTCTCGCGCAGCGCTTCCTGTTCCTGTTTGCGGGCGGTGATGTCCTGTGCCGTGCCCACCATCCGGATCGGCTGGCCTTCGGCATCGCGCACCAATTCGCCGCGTCCGCTGATGATCCGTATTGCTCCATCTGGGTGTAGCGCCCGGAATTCGAGGTCGCCGGGTTGTTCTCCCGCCATGCAGCCAGCCAGCCAGGCCAGGATACTGGCTCGATCATCAGGATGAACCAGCGCAAGAAACGTTTCATGGGAAGGCGTGAAGGTTGCCGGCGACACGCCATAGAGCCGGTAGAGTTCCTCGGACCAGGTGATGCCACCCAGGGGCAGTTCGGCCTCCCAACTGCCAATGTGCGCGATGCGTTGCGACTCGGCCAGCAGCTTGCCTTGCCGCTGCAATATGTCCTGCGCCTGCCGCGCGGCGGTGATGTCGCGAGCGATGCCGAGCACGCCGATGAGCTTGCCGTCGGCATCGAACATCGGGGTCTTGGTGGTTTCCAGCCACTCCCGATGGCCGTCATCGGCGTAGGTCACTTCCTCCTCGTTGCGGGTGGGTCCGCCGGCGGCGATGGCCGCGCGATCCTTGCCACGAAAGAACTCGGCCAGTTCCCGATCGAAGAAATCGTAGTCGGACTTGCCCAGGATGTCTGCCTCCGCGCGGCCGAGAAAACGCTCGAAGCGGGTATTGCAGGCCAGATAAACGCCCTCCGTATCCTTCAACCAGACCAGGTCCGGCAGGGTTTGCAGCAGGGATTTCAGCAAGCCACGTTCCCTTGCGAGAGCGGCATCGGTCCGCTTGCGTTCGCTGATGTCCAGGAGCAGACCGATGACCGCCTGGCGCCCTTGATAGGCGAAAGCGCGTCCGTGCACCTCGACATCGACGCGGCTGCCGTCGCGGCGCAGCCCGGTAAAGGCGTAATGCGCGTCGACGATCTCGCCGTCGAGACGACGGCGGATGTTCTCGGCCACCTGCCCGCGATCTTCCGGGCTGACCAGGTCGGCGACCGTCAGGCGGTCGATCACCGCGTCTGGCGTGTCATAGCCGAAGATGGCGGCAAAGCCCGGGTTGACATAGCGGAAACGGTCATCCTGGATGATGTAGATGCCGGCCAGGGATTCCTCCACCAGCGCACGGAAACGGCTTTCGCTCTCACGCAGGGCAAGCTCGGCCTGTTTCAGTTCGCTGATGTCGCGAGCAATGCCGAACAGGCCGATGACCTTGCCGTCGGCGTCGCGCAACGGGCTCTTGGTCGTCATGTAGGCAAACGTGCCCCGCGCCGTGGTCAGGTTCTCCTGGAAGTTCAGGCTGCGGTTTTCCGTCATCACCCTGTGGTTGTCGGCCTTGAGTTGTGCCGCGAGATCGGCGGGGAAGAGCGCGCTTTCATCGCGGCCCAGGACCTCCGCGGCCGTCTTGCCAGTGAGCCGTTCCGAGGCGCGGTTGAACAGGATGAAACGGTCTTCACTGTCCTTGGCGAAAAGGCAGTCAGCGGAATTCTCGGCAATGGCATCGAGCAGGTGCAGGGCGCGTAACTGTGCTGCCTGCGCCTGCCGTTCGGCTTCCAGTTGATCGCGGGTACGGTGCAACCAGCCGGCCAGGAGGCTGACCAGGACGCCATTGACGATGAGGATGATCCACTGGAACTGGTCATACCCGGCGTCGAGGGCGAAAGCCGCGGTGGGAGGGATGAACCAGGCCGCGGCGACGCCGGCGAGGACGGTCGCGAGCAGCCCCGGCCCCATGCCTCCGAGCAGGGAACTGAACACGATGGGCAGCATGAGCAGGATCAGCAAGGGCCGTTCGCCGAATGACGGCGCCAGCGTCATCCGCAGCAGCAGCATCGCCACCGTGGCCGCCAGTGCGAAGCCATAGACCGACCAGCGCGGCCAGTGCCTGGCCTGACCGGTTGCAAGGAACTCAAGGGGCTTGCGCGTCATCTTCGGCATTCCTGGTGGAGGGTGGCCCGGCCGTCAGCAAGGCCAGGGCAGTGTCGAAGTCGTAGGCCTCGACCGCGCGGGACAGCGCGTCGTACTTGCCGCCGAGGGTCGCACGCAGCAGCGGTGCCTGCTGCTGGCAGAGCACGACGGCAAGGGTGTCGCTGTGCGTCAGCAGATCGCGCAGTTCCACGAACACCGCGGCCGTCGACGCCGGGGAAGGGGCGGCGGCTTCCGGCTCGGCCTCCAGCGTCAGCGTCAGACCGGCGATGTGGGCCGCCGCGTCGTCCAGCGCCCGCGCCAGTTCATCCACCAGGTCGGCGCAGAGCGGCGTCGGGTCACCTCCCTTGACGACGGGCTTCAACAGCTGTTCCAGCGTTGTCGCCCGCCGTTGCACGTCCATCAGACCCAGGGTCGCGGCCACGCCCTTGAGGGTGTGCGCCAGCCGATGCGCTTCCGCCACCGCACCGCTGTTCAGGCGATCGCGCAGCTGATCGGCATCGCCATGGTGCGCATCGGCGAACTGGTGCAACAGCTTCACGCATTTATCCACGTGGCCGCCGAGGCTGAGCAGGCAGCGCCGCGATTCGAATCCCGGCCAGCTCGCCAATGCCCGGCCGGCCTCACCGGCAGCGGCTTCCGCGGCACCGACGGATGCGGTAGCGACGGCCGCTGACGCCGGCAGCCATCGCAGCAGCGCCGCGTAGAGCGCTTCCGGGTCCACCGGCTTGGCGACGAAGTCGTTCATGCCCGCTTCCAGGCAGTCACGCCGGTCATCGTCGAAGGCGTTGGCGGTCATCGCGAGGATCGGCCGGTCCCGCCACCCCGGCAGGGCGCGGATGGCACGTGTGGCTTCCAGACCACTCAACCTGGGCATCTGCACATCCATCAGGATCAGCGCGTAGTCGTTCACCGCCGCCTTGTCCACCGCCTCGCGACCATCCACCGCGGTCTCCGCCGCCATGCCCACGGCATGCAACAACTCCAGCGCCACTTCCCGGTTGACCGGATTGTCTTCCGCCAATAACAGACAGGTGCCAGCGTGCCGCCGACGTAGTTCCGCCTCGGCTTCCAGGGGCGGCTCCGCCACGGCCTGCTGGGGTCCGCGACCACGTCCCAGGCGCGCGGTGAACCAGAACACGCTGCCTTGGCCCGGCACGCTAGCCCCGCCCGCCTCGCCCCCCATCATTTCGGCCAGGTGGTGGGTGATGGCCAGGCCCAGCCCGGTGCCACCGTATTGCCGCGTGGTGCTGGCATCCGCCTGTTCAAAGGCGGTGAACAGTCGCGGCAACACCTCGGCATCAATGCCGATGCCGGTATCCTCGACTTCGAAGCGCACCAGCAAATCGTCACCCTGCGCGTGCAGCACTCTGGCGTGCAGGGTGACCGTCCCCTTTTCCGTGAATTTGACCGCGTTGCCGGCATAGTTGAGTAGTGCCTGGCGGACCCGGGTCGGGTCCCCGCGCAGCCACGCGGGGACGTCACCGCCCTCCACGTCCACACTCAACCCCTTGGCTTGCGCGGAATCCAGGATCAACGAGCGGACATGGTCGAGCACCGCGCTCAAGGCAAAGTCGCTTTGCTCCAGGCGCAATTTACCGGCCTCGATCTTGGACAGGTCGAGGATGTCGTTGATGATCGCGAGCAGATGATGCGCGGCGGCATCGATCTTGCCGAGCCGGTCCGCCTGCGCCGGCGTCATGCCGTCGCGCCGCAGCAGGTGGGCGAGGCCGACGATGGCATTCATCGGCGTGCGAATCTCGTGGCTCATGTTGGCGAGAAAGGCGCTCTTGGCGCGGTTGGCGGCTTCGGCGGCGTCCTTGGCCTCGGCCAATTGCCGGGTGCGCTCCTCGACCAGTTCTTCCAGGTGGTGGCGGTGCTGGTCGAGCTCACGGCCCAGACGCTTCTTCTCGCTGACATCCTCCATCACCCCGACGTAGTGACTGATCACGCCGTCCGGCTGGCGCAACGGCGTGATGATGGCGAATTCGGTGTATTCGCTCCCATCGCGGCGCTTGTTGATGAATTCACCCTTCCAGGGCTGGCCCTGGGTAAGCCGATTCCAGAGCGCGCCGTAGGTCGCGGGCGGTGTCTTCCCCGACTGCAGGAAGCGGAGGTTCCGCCCCAGCACTTCCTCGCGGCCGTAGCCGGTCGCACCGAGAAAGGCCTCGTTGACATATTCGATCTCGGCATTCAGGTCGGTGATGACGACACACTCCGGGCTTTGTTCCACCGCCTGCGACAGCTTGCGCAATTGCGCCTCGGCAATCTTGCGTTCACTGATGTCGCGGGTGACCGACAGGATGCAGGTTTCGCCGCCAAGCACGATGACATGCGCGGACATCAAACCGACGATGACACGGCCGTCCTTCAGCGCGAACTTCGCTTCCATGTTTTCGCAATACCCCTCCCGCTGCAGGCTGTCGACCAGACGCGCGCGGTCCGCCGGGTCATGCCAGATCTGGATTTCCAGGGAACTGCGGCCCACCACCTCCTCGCGAGTCCAGCCGGTGACGCGCTCGAAACCCTCGTTGACGTCGATGTAGACGCCATCCGCGAGACGGTTGATGTTGATGGCGTCCGGACTGGTGCGGAATGCCAGGCGATAGCGTTCCTCGCTCTCGCGCAAGGCCCGGGTGCGTTCCTCGACGCGCTGTTCCAGGGTTCCGGTCAAGTCTTCGAGTTGCCTGCGCGTGCTCCAGCCCAGGCAGAGGGTGCGCGCCAACTGGAACACTTCGTCGCGGTTGAACGGTTTGCGCATGAGGACGACATCGTGTTGCAGCGCCGACTGCAATTCGTCGACGTCGTAATCGGCGAACGCGGTGGCGATGACCAGGTAGATCGACGGATCCTGGGCGCGCAACGCCCGCGCGGTGCGCAGGCCATCCCAGCCCGGCGGCATGCGCATATCGATGAAGGCGATATGAAAGGGCCGCCCCGCCGCGAGGTTGTGCCGCTGCAAGGCCACCGCCGCCTCACCCTGGGCAAGCGCTTCCACCTCGAAGGTCACCGTCGCCGCCACGGTCGCTTCCCCGAGCAGGCCTTCCAGGCTGCCCAGCGGCGAGCTCGCCGGTTGCAGGATGTTGCAATAGGTCTCGCGAATCGCCGGGTCGTCGTCGACCACCAGGACGTGATAGCGATTGGCCTCCCGAGGCATCATGCGGCGTCCTCCGACGCGGCTGGTGTGGCATGAGAAGCGGGCCAGCGCGGCAGTTCCAGGATCAGGACGGCACCCTGGTTGCGGCCGGGACTGGAAAGCCGGATGGCGCCGCCGGCGTCCTGCGCGAACAGGGCGGTGGCGTGAAGACCGAAGCCACTGCCGCGTTCCTTGGTGGAGTAGCCATGGCGGAACAGGTGCGGCTGCTGCTCCGCCACCACACCGACGCCGTTGTCCTCGACAAGCAGGCGTACCCGGCCGGCCTCCCCCGCCTCCGTCCGGACCTCGATGCGGCCCGCGACAGGCTCGACCCGCTGCCGTTCCAGGATCGCCTCATAGGCATTCTTGAATACATTGACCAGGGCCTGGATCAGCTGATTGCGCGACAAAGCAACCAGACCCAGCGCGGGATCGACCCGGACCTCGACGGTAATGCCGTGACGACTGAAATGGTCGCCCTGCATGGCCAGGGCATCGCTGATCGCAGCGCCGAGGTCGAAGGTGGACACCGCCGTGCCGGGCAAGGCGGCGGCCTGCTGCAGACGCACGATGTCGGCGATATGGCCGATGCCCGCGGCGATGCGCCTGCCGCGCGGCGCCAGGGTCTCCTCTCCAAGCTTTTCGATGGCGCTTGCCGCCTCGCGCAGAATCGCCCGCCGCCGCTCGGGATCGACGTCCGCCCTCTCGGCGCCGCGCCGCAACAGCGTCGCGACCCGGCCCAGATCCAGCGCCGCTCGGGCCACCAGTTCGGCGTCGTTTGCCACCGAGGTGATGGCGTTGCCGATGTTGTGCAGCACGGAAACGCTCATCTCCGCGACACCGGCCTGGAAGGCGGCATAGCGTTCCAGTTCCTCCGCCCGCCGTCGCCCGCTGATGTCCTGCACCACCGCGACGTGGCGGCTGGGCGGCGCACCAGGTGGCCACAGGGGCGTGACCGAGAGGTTGACCCAGACCGTGGTGCCGTCCTGGCGCAGATAACGCTTGTCCATGTTGAAGCCGCGACTTTCCCCGGCACGCAGGCGCGCCATCTGCTCCAGGTCGGCGCTCAGATCATCCGGGTGGGTGATGTCCATGAAACGAGTCGCGATCATGGCCTCGGGCGACATTCCGACGATTTCGCCATAGCGGCCATTGACGCGCAGGAAGGCCCCGCTGGTGCTGTCGATCAGGGCGACGCCGACACCGGCCTGCTCGAACATGGCGCGGAACATCGTCTCACTCTCGGCCAGCGCCCGCTCATTGTTCTTGCGCTCGGTGATGTCGTCGACAAGTTGCGCGAACTGACCCGGCGCCGGCTGGTAGGCGGTGATGTCGAACCAGCGCCCGAGGCCCTCGACATAGCGTTCCATCCGGAGCGGCCGGCCCCGCAAGGCAACCTCGCCCAACAGGCCAATCCAGTCGACGCTGTCCTGGGTGACGTGGGGGTAGAACTCGGTGACGCAATGATCGATCAGCTTGTCCGCTTCGAAGCCGGTCGCCTTCAGGTAGGCCTCGTTGGCGGCAAGCACGCGGAAATCGATCGGGTTGCCGGCCGCGTCGGTGACGATCTCCTGCAAGGCGAAGCCGCTTTGCAGATGCTCGAACAGGGTGCGATAGCGCGCCTCGCTGGCGGCCAGTTCCCGGGTTCGCTCGGCCACCAGGCGTTCCACCCCGGCATGGGCCATCTGCGCCCGCAGCCGCGCCAGGCTGAGGTCGGCGATCTGGCGGGCGAGGCCACTGATCAGGTGGAGGATGGCGGGCAGTTTTTCTTCCGAGACGATGGGCACTTCCGCCACCGCCTGGAAATAGGCCTTGGCGTCGAAGCCGAACCGCTCCTGCTGTTGCTTGAAGAAGGCCGGGTCGGGGGGCTTGCGGAAGAACTGGCCGATGAACAGGTTGGCGATGTGCTGGCCATCGACGACGATGGGCGCGGCGCAATCGGTCAGGCCGTTGAGGCAGCCATAGATGGCGACTTGCTGACCGGCCTGCATCTCCCTGGAAAGCTGGGTATCGCTCTCCAGGCAGCGCGCCCGCGTGCCGGGGTTGTCGCGGTGGAACTCCACGCAAAGCCGCTGCCATTTCGATGACGCCAGCACCTTGCCATCGAGATCGATGATGGCCACCGGCAGGCCGGTGACTTCCAGGAAGTCCGCGAAGATCGTATCCATCATGCTGAAATCGATCAGCACGGCGAGATCGGCGCCGGGGGCGCCGGCATCGCTGGCGAGCGGAGCGCGCATCTGCTCGAGCAGGGACCCCTTGAGCAGGGCGGTGGAGGGTTTGCCCTCGCTCATGTCAACGCCTCGTCATTCCCGGCGGTGGCCTTGGGCGGCCCCAGGGGCAGCGCCGGCAACCAGGCCGACAATGCGGCATACAGGGCTCGTGGGTCCACCGGTTTGCTGGCGAAATCATTCATGCCCGCCTCCGGCCAGGTGGGGTGCGATCAGCTCCAGCGCGGTGTCGAAATCGAAAACCTCCAGGGCCTGCTGGAAGGCGTCGAAACCGTCCCCCAGGATGAGCCGTAGCGTCGCCGCCTGCGCGTGACAGGAGTCGATGGCGCGGGTATCGCTGCGCGCCAGGAGGCGCTGCAACCCGGCAAGCACCTCCTCCCGTTGTGAGGCATCCGCCAGGGGCTTGTCCGGCGGCGTCCCGGTCACCGCTTCGACCGGCAACACGGCGATGTGGCCTATCGCTTCCGCCAGCGCCGTCTCCAGGTCGTGCAGCAGGGCGGGGGTCAGCGGCGGCGGGACGGCACCATCCCGCAGCGGTTTCAACGCCTGTTCCAGAGCCGTGGCCTGGCGTTGCACATCGACCAGGCCCAGGGTGGCTGCCACGCCCTTGAGGGTGTGTGCCATGCGGTGTGCCTCCGGCACGGCTGCGGTTTCCAGGAGCCGGGCAATGTGGAAGGCATCCTGGTGATGCACCTCGACGAACCTGGCCAGGAGCTTGGCACATTTCTCCGGATGGCCGCCGAGGCTGGCCAGGCAGCGCCGGGAATCGAAGCCGGGCCACGACCCCGGAGTGGTTGCGGGTAGACTCGGCTCCGAACCGCTGGCGGCCGCCGGGATCGGTCGCGGCGAGGGCGCCACGTCCGGCAACCACTTGAGCAGGGCGGTGTAGAGCGCCTCCGGGTCCACCGGTTTGGCGACGAAGTCGTTCATGCCGGCTTCCAGGCAGAGGCGGCGATCCTCGTCGAAGACATTGGCGGTCATCGCCAGGATCGGTTTGTCGCGCCAGCCCGGCAGCGCGCGGATCGCCCGCGTGGCTTCCAGGCCGTCCATGTTCGGCATCTGCACGTCCATCAGGATCAGTGCGGGATCACTCGATTTCACCTTCGCCAGCGCTTCGCGTCCATCCATCGCCGTATCGACCGCCAGGCCTACCGCGTGCAGCAAATCCAGCGCCACTTCCTGGTTGACCAGGTTGTCTTCCGCCAGCAGCAGGCAGGTTCCGGCATGGCGCTCGCGCAGTTCCGCCTCCGCCACCCGTGCCCTTGCCGGCTTTTCCGCGCCATGGCCCCGGCCACGTTCCAGTCGGGTCGTGAACCAGAAGGTGCTGCCTTGCCCCGGTTCACTTCGCGCCCCCGCCTCGCCTCCCATCATTTCCGCCAGGTGGCGGGTGATCGCCAGGCCGAGGCCGGTCCCGCCATAACGGCGGGTCGTGGAGGCATCGGCCTGCTCGAAGGCGGCGAACAACCGGGGCAGTGTTTCAGGCTCGACCCCGATCCCGCTGTCCTCGACTTCGAAGCGCACCAGCAACTGCTCCCCCCGCGTTTCCAGCAGTTTCGCGCGCAGGATGAGTCCGCCCCGTTCGGTGAACTTGACGGCGTTGCCGGCATAGTTGAGCAGCGCCTGGCGGATTCGTGTGGGGTCGCCGCGCAACCATTGCGGCACCTGATCATTCTCCACCTCCACCCGCAGGCCCTTGGCCTGGGCGCTGTCCTGGATCAGCGAGCGGACATGATCGAGCACGTTGGCGAGGGTGAAGTCTTCCTGCTCCAGCCGCAGCTTGCCGGCTTCGATCTTGGACAGGTCGAGGATGTCGTTGATGATGGACAGCAGGTGATGGGCGGCGGCGCCGATCTTGGCCAGCCGCGCCGACTGGATGGCGGTCACGCCATCACGCCGCAGCAGATGGGTCAGGCCGAGGATGGCGTTCATCGGCGTGCGGATTTCGTGGCTCATGTTGGCCAGGAAGGCGCTCTTGGCGAGATTGGCCGCTTCGGCCTGGCTCTTGGCCACCTGCAGTTCGCCGGTACGCTGCGCCACCAGGTCTTCCAGGTGGTGGCGGTACTGGTCCAGTTCCTCGCCCAGACGCTTCTTCTCGGTCACGTCTTCCTTCACCGCGACGTAGTGGCTGATCGTGCCGTCCACCTGCCGCAGCGGCGTGATGATGGCGAACTCCACGTATTCGCCGCCATCCTTGCGGCGGTTGATGAACTCGCCTTTCCAGGCCTGCCCCTGGCTGAGCGCGGCCCAGAGCGATTCGTAGGTTGCCGGTGGCGTCTTGCCCGATTTCAGCGTCCGCGGGTTGCTGCCGATCACCTCCTCGCGGCGGTAGCCGGTGGCGGTCAGGAACGCTTCGTTCACATATTCGATCTCGGCATCCAGGTTGGTGATGACGATGCTCTCCGGGCTTTGCTCCACCGCCTGGGCGAGCTTGCGCAACTGATCCTCGACCGCGCGCCGTTCCGTCACATCCATGGCCATGCTCATGACCAGGCGCCGACCATCCGGTAAGCGGCCCAGCGGCGCGGAGTTGAACTCCCAGATACGCGTACCCCCGGATCGGGTACGAATGGTGTAGTCACCCTCGGCTAAACGATGATCCAGACCGTAAAGCCGATCAATGTCCGCCTGTACGAGTGCTTTTCTTTCGCCATAGGCCCGTTCGGTCCAGTCATCGATGGTGGTGAGTTCCTCAGGCGCATAACCACTGATTTCACACCATGAATGACTGGCCTGAAGAATCGCTCCATCTTCGGCATGCAGCAGGATGGGAAACGGCGAATACAACACCGCGCGGCGGAAGCGTTCCTCGCTCTCGCGCAGCGCCGCGTTGGCCGCCTCGGCCTGCTGGCGCGCGACGACGGCATCCTCCATCAGATTCAGCGCCGCGAGCCGGGCCTGACGCTGTTCTTCCAAAGCGGTTTTCTGTGCCTCATGCAAGGTTGACTCGGCCTGCTTGCTCTCGGTGAGGTCATGGGTAATGCCGAGGACTTCCCTGACCTCGCCCTGCGGGTCGATCAGAGGGACACAGGTGATATGAAGGTAGCGCCTCGTCCCGTCCGGCAACACGAGTTCGCAGTCCAGCGCGCGCGGGCTCCGAGACGCGCGGACCTCCTTGAGCACGGGCAGATACAGCCCGTAAATTTCCGGCGGCCAGATTTCCTCCTCGTGCCTGCCGATGAAGTCGGAGACAGGACGCCCGGTAATCTGGCGCGTGGCCTCGTTGATGTACTGGATTCTCAGGTCGCGGTCGTAAATCACAACCACATCCGGGATATTCTCCAGCGCCCGCCGGAACCGATCCTCGCTTTCGTGCAGCGCCGCTTCCGCCCGCCTGCGTTCGGTGAAATCGAAGAACGTGGCAAGGAAATCCTCGCCCAGGGTGATGCCGGAAATAAGTATGGTGCGTTCCGTCCCATCCTTGCAGGTGACCCGGTATTCGATGGGCTTGATGTCCGTGCCGGTCGCAGCGGCGCGCGCCACGGCAGCATTCCAGGTCTCCAGCACCCAGGCACGATAGTCCGGGTCGGGATAGGCGAGCGGCCACCATTCGGCCAGGGTCGGCACATCGGTCTGGTCGTAGCCGAAGATCTCCACGAAACGACGATTGATATCCACCAGAACGCCATACTTGTCGACATAACACAGTGGCACCGGCGCTTCCTGGAACAAGCGGGCGAAGCGTTGCTCACTCTCGTGCCGGGTCGATTCGGCCGCCTTGTGCGCCGCCGACGTCCGTTCGAGCAACCCGCGCACCGCCGTGATTTCCCGGATATCCAGACATGCCTCCCCATTTGCCGGCATCTCCGCCAGCGCCGCCACCGACCGGCCTAGCCGGCGGCTGGCCAGTTGTCCACCCAGCACGCCGATCAGCGTCGCCGCCAGAATCGCCAGCGCCAGGCCGGCGGCTGCCGGGTAGAAGGGCGCCTGGTAGGCATCGCGCGGGATTTCCAGTTGCGCCGACCAGGGTGATAGCTTCGATTTGACGACGAAGCGCCCGGCCGCGTCGACATCCCGTGCCGGATTCAGCCCGGGCGGTGCGCGGCGGGCGATCACCCCACCCTCGCTGTCGAGCAGGCTGAGGGACCAGCCGTCGGGGAGCGACACCTGTTCCAGGCGCGCCTGGAACAATCGGGTTTCGAGAATGGACAGCAGCAGATGGGTGGAATGCCCACCCCGGGTAACCGGCACGGCGATGGCGACCAGAGGCTCCCTGGCGACCGGCCCGAACACGATATCGCCGACGGCGGGCTTGCCAGTCGCCAACGCCGTCGGCGCCGCCGCACGTCCCTTGGGCCGGGGCAGACTGGGCAAGAGGGTGCCGTAGGGCGCGCGGGTATTGAACACCATGCGCAGGTTCGTGTCGGCGAAGATGACGTGGCTGCCAAAGCTCTGCTGGATGCCACGCGCCTCCTGGTAGAGCGTTGGCCAGTGCGCGATGTCATCCACCAGGGGCGACTGGGCGATCACGCTCAGGGCCTTGATGCGCGCGTCGAGGTATTGGTCGATGGCCGTGGCAAAGTTTTTCGCCAGGTTGTCGGCGGCCAGATCTCGCTCCGCCTGCCGGGCGCGCACATGGTCGATGGCCAGGTACGCCGCCAGCACGACCAGGGGCAACACGCACAGCCAGATCAGGCGAGTGAGGAAGGTCCGCAGCGGGATGCCGGCGTGCGGCACGGGCGCCGATGCGTCGCTCATGGCGCGCCCCCTTCGTCAGGCGCCCCCGATGCATCGAGGGACGCCAGCACATGGGGGGGCTCCCGGCCAAGTTCCCGTGACAGTTCGTTGACACGACGCTTGAGCTCGATCATGACCAGCTCGCGCCCCACCGTGGCGCGGTTGAAGCGTTCCAGTTCCGCGTTGCGGGCTTTCAGCTCCTCTGCCTGCTGGCGCAGCGTGTCCTCGGCGGCCTTGCGTTCGCTGATGTCCTCGCCGGAGCTCAGGGTGCCGACGATGTCGCCCGCCTCGTCTCTGAAATAGGCGTTGTGCCAGGCGATCAAGCATTGCCGGCCGTCACGACATTGCACGGTATTCTCGAAGGACTCCGCCGTCTTCAGTTCGCCGGCCATGATGCGCCGGAACACCGGGTAGACCTTTTCCTTCCCTTCCGGCTGCGGCAGGCAGGTTTCGAACCAGTTCCGTCCGAGCAATTCTTCTTCCGCATAGCCCAGCAGTTCACAACCCTTGCGGTTGATCATGGTGACGCGGCCCGCATCATCGAGGGCAACCATAATCGTCTGCACGGTATCCAGGTAGTGCTGATTCCGATCCCGCTCCCGTTGCAGGGCCAGTTCCGCCTGGCGCCGTTCGGTGATGTCGCGGGCAACGCCGAAGAGGCCGATCACCCGGCCCTGGTCATCATGCAGCGGCCCCTTGGTCGCCAGGAAGGTGCGTTCCCCCTGCGTGGTGGCGAGCGTCTCCTCGTAGGTCCCGACCCGGTCCCCGGAGAGCACACGCCGGTCGTTGGCTTGCACGATCTCGGCCACGGCGGGCGGAAACAGCATCGTGTCATCCTGGTTCAAGGCTTCCTCGGCGGTCTTGCCGGTGATGCGCTCGGTTTCGCGGTTGAACAAAATATAGCGGCCATCGAGATCCTTGGCGAAGATGGCATCGGTCGAGTTGTCGGCGATGCTGGCCAGCAGGTGGAGCGCGCGCAGCCGTTCCGCCTGGGATCGCCGCTCCCCCTGCACGACTTCCAGCTCCCTGCGCTGCCGCGACAGATGGAAACCGACGCCCAGCGCCAACAGGGCCAGCAGGCCGGCCAGGACCACCCAGGCAACTTCGCGGTAGGCGTCGGCGTACAGCTCCGCCTCGTCGACCTTGGCCAGCACATAGCCGTCACCACCGGGTACGGCCCGGATCACGCCGAACACCGGCACGCCCCGGTAATCCACGCCTTTCACCACTTGCCCGGGCTTCACCTCGCCCCGCAACAACTGCGCCGCCAGGATCCGGTTGCCCAGCAACGGGAGACGCTGCCTGGCGGCCGCATCAGGGCGGTAGCGCAGTGCGTTGAGGAACAGCACGTCATCGCCGTCGCGGCGGAACCAGACGACCTCGCCACTGCCACTGGGGTGGGGCCAGGTTTGCAACAAGGGGAACAAGCCCTCGGTCAGGTCGATGTGCAGCAGGACCACGTCGCCCCGGTTTGCCGCCGGCAGGGCGACCACGAAGTCGAGGTGCAAACGGCCGTTAGGGTCGCGATAGGGGCCGATGCGAACGGGTTGCCGTTCCGACCAGGCCCGGGTGGCGGCGCCGTGGATGGCGTCGGAAAGCACTTCCGGGTGCAAGTCCGTGTCGGACAACAGCGGGGCGCCTTGCGCATCGCGCACCTGGGCGCCGTGAAAGCCGGTGTACTGGACGAATTCGCGCAGATCCTGCCGCAAGCGTTCGCGGCTTGCCGCATCCCCCCGGTGTCGCCACGACCGATAGTCCTCGCCGAGATGGCGGGAGCCGGCAATGAACCGGGCATCCTCATCGCGCTCCCGCAGCCAGTCTTCCAGCTGCCGCGTTTTCAGGTCGGCGATGGCGCGCAACTCCACCCGTCCTTCCTCTTCCTGCTGCCGCAGTATGTGGGTGATGCCGGTCGCGGTGAGGGCGAGAATGATCCCCCCCAGCCATAACTCGGGCAGCCTGGACAACCCTGCGCGGCTTGGCGCGCCTGCCGCCATGCCGCTGGCTGGCACGGCCGGGCGCCCATCGCCGCGCAGCAGCAAGCGCCACAGGACCACGGCGGTGACCGCGACAAAACCCAGGCCCTTGAACATGCCAAGGAAAACGAGCAACTTCGAGTCACTCACCAGCCCGTCCACCACCTGGTCGGAGAAGACGATCCAGGCCCCGCCCAGGAGGGCGTAATAGAGCGCGGCGTGCAGGGCGAAGCGGCGGGTTGCCGCAGGATCGGTGGTCGACATGACGATTACCCGGCGTCAGGCTCCGGCGCATCGCCAAGGCGACGGGCGATGGCGGTGAATTCTTCGAAGCCCGCCAGGAAGGCATCGACGATATCGGGGTCGAAATGCTGGCCGCGACCGGCGGCGATCACCTCGCGGGCGGCGGCGAAAGGAAGGGCGTCCTTGTAGACGCGCCTGGACACCAGGGCATCGAATACGTCGGCAATGGCCATCAGCCGCGCAGGCAGGGGAATGGCGTCGCCGGCCAGGCCATCCGGGTAACCGCTGCCATCCCATTTCTCATGGTGCCAATGGGCGATTTCCCTGGCCAGGGCGAGAAACTCCACGGATCGGGCCGCTTCCCGCTCGGCCAGTTCGATGGCATGCGCCCCCAGCCAGGCATGCGTGCGCATGACCTGCCACTCCGCCGCGGTAAGCGGTCCGGGCTTGAGCAGGATGGCATCGGGAATGCCGACCTTGCCGATGTCGTGCAGGGGCGCGGAACGGGCCAGGAGGGTGATGTAGTGATCGGTGAGCGTAGCGGCGAAACGCGGGTGCGACCGCAGTCGCCGCGCCAGTTCATGGACATACCCCTGGGTGCGCAGGATGTGGTTGCCGGTCTCGCTGTCGCGCGTCTCCGCCAGATGGGCGAGCGCGCGGATACCCACTTCCTGGATGATCTCGTTGTCCTCCATGCGCCGCGCGACTTCCGCTTCCAGCCAGGTATTCTGGTCGGTGAGGCGATCACGCGCCTGCTTCAGTTCCAGTTGGGTATGGATGCGCGCCAGGACGATCGCCGGCACCACGGGCTTGGTGATGTAGTCCACCGCGCCGGCGTCGAGCCCGCGCAGTTCCGCGTCGACGCTGTCCATCGCGGTGACGAAGATGACCGGAATGTCGCGCGTGGCGGGTTCGGCGCGGAGCCGTTCGAACACCTGGTAGCCATCCAGACCCGGCATCATCACATCGAGCAGGATCAGATCCGGCTGCGGCTTCTCGGCGACGAGGCGTAATGCCTTTTCCCCCGAGGTGGCCGCGCTGACCCGATAGTGTGTACGCAGCAGGGCATCGAGAACCATGAGATTCTCGATCGCGTCATCGACGATCAGGATGGTGGCGGCACTGATTTCCGGCATCAAGGTAACACCTCTGGGACACTCCTCCTCTGCTATCGACCCGGGATCGGAATAACTTGAATATAGATATATCGCTGTGATCCACACGGCCCTTGTCCTGATCGAGCCGGGAAGCCCTGCCTCAAGTTCCTGGCCTGGCCGCCGTAATGGTTCCGGTGTCCTTCAACACCGCATGTGGAGACCTCATGTCCGATCCGCTCCTGTCGTCCATCCGCCTGACCTGACCGCGCAGACCATGACGTTCAACAAGGCCGATCCGCTCCTTGATGCCGCGCCCGGCATCTTCTTCATGTTCGACGAGCAGGGCCGATTTGTTGGCTGGAACCGTGCCTGCCTGGAGACATTCGGCCGCACGCCGGAGGAGATGCAGGCTTGCCACGCCCTCGATGTGGTGGCTCCGGACCAGAGGGAACGCGCGCGAGCGGCCTTCGAGACCCTGCTGGGTGGCAGGTCGGTGACCATGGACCTGGATTTCATCGTCGCCGACGGTCGCCGCCGCACCTTCCACGGCACCGGCGTGCCGGTGACCTGCGATGGGCAGCGCCATGTCACGGGCCTGATCGTGGACATCAGCGAACGCAAGCGGATGGAGGAGCACCTGCGCCTGTATGAGCGCATGGTCTCCTGCATGCCCGACCATCTCTCCGTCATCGACCGCGATTACCGCTACGTCGCGGTCAACGACGCCTATCTGGCGCACCACGACCGGCCGCGCGAGGCCATCGTCGGCCATACCGTCGGGGAACTGCTGGGCCAGGAAATCTTCGACACCCTGATCAAGACCAGGCTGGACCGCTGCCTGGCCGGCGAACTCGTGAAGTTCCAGGCCTGGTTCGATTTCCCGGCGAGCGGCCGGCGCTTCCAGGACGTGACCTATACCCCGTATCTGGATGACGCTGGCGCCGTCGCGGGCATCATCGTGGCATCGCGCGACCTGACCGAACTGGAACTGGCGCATCAGGCGCTGATCGCCAGCGAAACCAGCTTCCACCAGTTGCTGGACCAGGCGGCGGATGCCATCTTCATCAGCGACCTGGACGGCCGTTTCGTGGATGTCAACCAGCGCGCCTGCGACAACCTGGGCTATAGCAAATCCGAGTTGCTCGACTTGAACGTACTGGATGTGGAACAGGATTTCGACCTGGAAGCCGCCAAGGCCTCCTGGAACACGCTCCAGCCCGGCCAGGTCACCACCCTGCTGGGCCATCACCGGCGCAAGGATGGCAGCGTCTACCCGGCGGAGATCCGGGTGAGCAGCCTCGACCTGAACGGCCGGCGTCTGATGACCGGCCTGGCCCGCGACATCAGCGAGCGCATCCTGGCCGACGAAAAACTGCGGCAGGCGGCGGTGGTGTTCGACAACGCCCAGGAAGGCATCATGGTGACCGATGCGAACGCCCGCATCCTGGCGGTGAACCAGGCCTTCTGCGAGATCACCGGCTATAGCGAGTCGGAAGCGCTCGGCGCCACCCCGGGCAAGTTCAAGTCGGGACGCCACGACGCTGCCTTCTACCAGGCCATGTGGAACACGCTGGCCAGGACGGGGCGCTGGCAGGGCGAGGTCTGGGACCGGCGCCGCGATGGCGAGATCTATCCCAAGTGGCTGTCGATCAGCGCGGTGCGCAATGCCGCGGGCGAGACCTTGCGCTATGTCGCCCTGTTCGCCGACATCACCCACCTCAAGGAATCGGAAGCGCGCCTGGAACACCTGGCGCACTTCGACGTGCTCACCGACCTGCCCAATCGTTTGCTGTTCAACTCGCGCCTGGAACATGCCCTGGACCAGGCCCGGCGCCACGGGGAGCACATCGCGCTGCTGTTCCTCGACCTGGACCGGTTCAAGACCATCAACGACAGTCTCGGCCACCCGGCCGGCGACGAGTTGCTGATCACGGTCGCGCAGCGCATCCGCAAGCGGCTGCGTGTCGAGGACACGCTGGCGCGCCTGGGTGGCGACGAGTTCGTCATTCTTCTGGAAAAACTGGACGCGGCGCAACGGGCGGCCATCGTCGCCCAGGATGTCCTGGAAGTGCTCGCCGAACCGATCCTGCTCGCCGGCGGCCATGAGGTCTTCATCGGTTGCAGCATCGGTATCAGCCTCTATCCGAACGACGCCATGGATGCCACCCGACTGGTCAGCAGCGCCGATGCCGCGCTCTACCAGGCCAAGGAGCAGGGCCGCAACACCTACCGTTTCTATACCGAGGCGCTGACCACCGTGGCCAACGAGCATCTGGCCCTGGAGACACGCCTGCGCCGCGGTCTCGAGCGCGGCGAGTTCATCCTGCACTACCAGCCGCTGATCGACGCGCGCGACGAGCGCCTGTTCGGGGTCGAGGCCCTGGTGCGCTGGCAGCCGCCGGGCGAAGCCCTGGTCCCCCCCGGGAGATTCATCCAGATCGCCGAGGAGACCGGCCTGATCGTGCCGCTGGGCGCCTGGATCCTGCGCACCGCCTGCGCCCAGGCCAAGGCCTGGAGGGACGCGGGCCTGCCCCCCCTGGTCATGGCGGTGAACCTGTCCGGGCGGCAGTTCCAGTCCTCCGACATGGCGGAACTGGTGCGCGCGGCGCTCTCCGAGACCGGCCTGCCGGCCGGCAGCCTGGAGCTGGAACTGACCGAAAGCGTCCTCATGGAGCAGGCCGACCAGGCCATCGCCACCCTCGACGCCCTCAAGGCGCTGGGAGTGCGTCTGGCCATCGACGACTTCGGCACCGGCTATTCCTCCCTCGCCTATCTCAAGCGCTTCCCCATCGACAAGCTGAAGATCGACCGGAGCTTCGTCGCCGGCCTCGCCGAAGATGCGGACGACCGTGAGATTGCCGCCACCATCATCGCCATGGCGCGCGGCCTGCATCTCGACGTCCTGGCGGAAGGTGTGGAAACGCAACAGCAATTGGCCCTGCTGCGGCAATTCGGTTGCGAGCAATACCAGGGCTACCTGTTCGGCAGGCCGGTTGCGGCGGCCGAGATCGAGCGTCGGCTGCGCGGGCTTGCGGCCCGGCCCGCGTGCGCGGACGCCCCGGAGCACGCGGAAGTTCCGGCGCGGCGCGCGCGGTAACCCAGTCGAAATACCCGCCGTGCTAGAATGCGCGGCTTTTTTCTAACGGTTGCCCATCATGTCCCGCGCCCTCCGCAATATCGCCATCATCGCCCACGTCGACCACGGCAAGACCACGCTGGTCGACCAGCTGCTTCGCCAATCCGGCACCTTCGCCGCGCACCAGCAGGTTTCCGAACGGGTCATGGACTCCAACGACCTGGAAAAGGAACGCGGCATCACCATCCTGTCGAAGAACACGGCGGTGGAATACGAGGGCGTCCACATCAACATCGTCGACACCCCCGGGCATGCCGACTTTGGCGGCGAGGTGGAACGGGTGCTGGGCATGGTCGATGGCGTGCTGCTGCTGGTGGACGCGGTGGAAGGCCCGATGCCGCAGACCCGTTTCGTCACCAAGAAGGCGCTGGCGCTGGGCCTCAAGCCCATCGTCGTGGTGAACAAGGTCGATCGCGACGGCGCCGACGCCGACAATGCCGTCAACCTGACCTTCGACCTGTTCGACAAGCTCGGCGCCAGCGACGAACAGATGGACTTCCCCATTGTCTATGCCTCCGGCCTCAATGGCTGGGCGGCGATGGAACTGGATCAGCCGCGCGAGAACATGAAGCCGCTGTTCGAGACCGTGCTGAAGCACGTGCCGGCACCGCAGACCAACGAAGACGCGCCCCTGCAATTGCAGATTTCCGCGCTGGACTACAGCAGCTACGTCGGCCGCATCGGCGTCGGCAAGATCATGCGCGGTCGCGTCAAGACCGGCCAGCAGGTCATCGTGCTGTTCGGCACCGATGAAGAAATGGCGGAGCACGAGCGCACCCCGGTCAAGGCCAAGATCGGCCAGGTGTTCGGCTACCAGGGCCTGAACAAGATCGAGCTGGACGAAGGCCTGGCCGGCGACATCGTGCAGATCACCGGCATCGAGGACCTGGTCCTGGGCGCCACCCTCGCCGACCCGGAGCAGCCGGAAGCCCTGCCGCTCCTGAAGATCGACGAGCCCACCCTGTCGATGCAGTTCATGGTCAACACCAGCCCGCTCGCCGGCACCGAAGGCAAGTTCGTCACCAGCCGCCAGATCCGCGACCGCCTGCACAAGGAACTGCTCACCAACATGGCGCTGCGCGTGCATGACACCAAGGATGCCGACATCTTCGACGTGTCCGGACGGGGCGAACTGCACCTGTCGATCCTGATCGAGAACATGCGCCGCGAGGGCTATGAGATGGCCGTCGGCCGTCCGCGCGTGGTGAAGAAGGTCGTCGATGGTGTCGAGATGGAGCCTTACGAACAGCTCACCGTCGACGTGGAAGAAGAGCACCAGGGCGGCGTCATGGAAAGCCTCGGCCTGCGCCGTGGCGACATGCTCGACATGGTGCCGGACGGCCGCGGCCGCGTGCGTATCGAATACCGCATTCCCGCCCGTGGCCTGATCGGCTTCCAGGGCGAATTCATGAACCTGACCCGCGGCACCGGTCTGCTCTCACACGTGTTCGACGAATACGCCACGGTCAAGGAGGGCGGCGTCGCCGAGCGTCGCAACGGCGTCCTGATCTCCCAGGAAAACGGCGAGGCGGTGGCCTATGCCCTGTGGAAGCTGCAGGATCGCGGCCGCATGTTCGTCAGCCCCGGCGACAAGCTCTATGAAGGCATGGTCATCGGCATCCACAGCCGCGAAAACGACCTGGTGGTCAACCCGGTCAAGGGCAAGCAGCTCACCAACGTCCGCGCCTCCGGCACCGATGAAGCCGTGCGCCTGGTACCGCCGATCGACATGAGCCTGGAGAAGGCGATCGAATTCATCGCCGATGATGAACTGGTGGAGGTCACCCCGAAGACCATCCGCATCCGCAAGCGCTTCCTCAACGAGCACGAGCGCAAGCGGGCGGCGCGCGAAGGCGCGTAAGCCGTTCCAACGTAGCGCCGGCGTCTCGCCGGCCTGCCGGCGAGACGCCGGCGCTACACCCACCATGAGCCGCCTATTCCAGACCCTCTTCGCCAAATCGCAACCGGTGCCCGCGCCGGCGGCGGCGGATTGGGACAGGGCACTGAACCTGCCCCTGTTCGCGGGCCTCGCTGACGACGACCGCAAGCAGCTGCACACCCTGGCCGGGCAACTCCTGGCCGACAAGACATTCACCCCGGTGGCGGACGCCCAACCCAGCGGCGCCGACATCGCCGGCATCGCCGTACGCGCCGCGCTGCCCATCCTGAAGCTGGGCGTGTCCTGGTATCGCGGCTGGAACGAGGTGGTGCTCTACCCCGCGCAGTTCATCCATGATGGGGAAGAGATGGACGAGCACGGCATCGTCCACGCCATGCATCATGTACGCAGCGGCGAAGCCTGGGCCGGCGGGCCACTGATCCTGTCACTGGACGACTTGCAGTGGTCCGGCCAGGGCGAGGGTTACGACGTGGTGATCCACGAATTCGCGCACAAGCTGGACATGGCGAGCGGCGGCGTCAATGGCCTGCCGCCGCTGCACGGCGACATGCGGGTGGAGGATTGGGCGGCGGCGTTCAACCCCGCCTTCACGGATTTCCGCCACCGCGTCGATGCCGGCGAGGAGACGGAAATCGACCCCTACGCGGCGGAAAGCCCGGCCGAGTTCTTCGCCGTGCTGAGCGAATACTTTTTCGATTTACCGGAGGCGCTGATCGACGCCTACCCGGCGGTGTACGAACAACTGCGCCGGTTCTACCGGCAGAACCCGATGGAGCGGTTTTATGACCCTGCAAATTCATGACCACAAGCACGCGCAGGAAGTCTGCGACAAGTGCATTTTCGATACCGACACCCACCACTTCGACGCGGATGTGGTCGAAGCCTCCAGGGACCACCTGGTGATGGTCGACATGTGGGCGGACTGGTGCGGCCCCTGTCACTTCCTCACCCCGGTGCTGCTCAAGGTCATTCCCAGCTACCAGGGCCGCGTGCGTCTGGCCAAGGTCGAGGTGGACGAAGGCGACAACATGAAGATCGCCGGCCGTCACGGCGCCCGCGGCTTCCCCACCGTGGTGCTGTACAAGGATGGCGTGGAAGTGGACCGCTTCCACTCCGCCAAGCCGGAACACTTCGTGCGCGAGTTCATCGAGAAGCATCTGGATTGACACGGACGGCCTGCGGCGCCGGCACCTCGCCGGCGCCACATGATTCCCCATGAATCCTCCCGCCCGCCGCGCCGCCGACATCGAACCCTTCCGCGTCATGGAAATCCTGGCGCGGGCGCGGGCGCTGGAAGCCGGGGGCCGCGACATCGTCCACATGGAAGTGGGCGAGCCGGATTTCCCCACCCCGGAACCCATTGTCGCAGCCGGCATCGCCGCACTGCGCGCCGGCCACACCCACTACACCCCGGCACTGGGCCTGCCCGTCTTGCGCGAGGCCATCGCGGAGCATTACCGCGAGCGTCATGCCGTCGCGGTCGATCCGGCCCGCGTGGCCGTCACCCCCGGTGCCTCTGGCGCCTTGTTGCTGGTGATGGCGGCGCTGTTCGATCCGGGCGACGAAGTGCTGCTGGCCGACCCCGGCTATCCCTGCAACCGGCATTTCGCGCGGGTAGTGGAAGCGCGCGGCGTCGGCGTACCGGTGGGTCCGGAGACGGACTTTCAACTCACCGCGCCCCTGGTGGACAAACACTGGGGGCCGCGCACCCGCGGCGTGCTGGTGGCCAACCCCGGCAACCCCACCGGCACGGTGATCGAGGCGGCCGAACTGCGCGCCATCCATGCCGTGGTGAAGGCGCGCGGCGGCTGGCTGATCGTCGACGAGATCTACCACGAGCTGATCTACGGCCGGGAAGAAGCCAGCGCCGCCGCCCTCGGTGACGACGTGATCGTCATCAACAGCTTCTCCAAGTATTTCCTGATGACCGGCTGGCGCCTGGGCTGGCTGCTGGCGCCGCCCGCGCTGATGCCGGCCATCGACCGGCTGGCGCAGAACCTGTTCCTCTCCGCCCCCACCGTCGCCCAGCACGCCGCCCTCGCCGCCCTGGCGCCGGGCACGCGGCCACTGCTGGAGGCACGCAAGGCCGAATTGCGCGGGCGCCGCGACCTGTTGTTGCCTGAACTGCGCCGCCTGGGCTTCGATATTCCGGTGGAACCAGGCGGCGCCTTCTACCTCTACGCCGACATCGGCCGCTTCGGCCTCGCCTCCGAAACCTTCGCGGAAAAACTGTTGCTGGAAGCCGGCGTCGCCATCACGCCGGGAACCGATTTCGGCGCGCACCAGGCCGCGCGGCATGTGCGCTTCGCCTATACCACGACCACGGAACGCATCCGGGAAGCGCTGTCGAGAATCGCATCCTGGCTTCGCTGATGCCCGCGCTTCAACGATAATGCGCCACCCCACGCCGGCCACCCGCCCCTGACGCCATGCCCAAAGACTCCCCGGCCTTCAAGATCAAGAATGCCAACCTGCCGCTGTTCGTGCTCCACGCGATGACGCCGGACATGACCCAATTCAAGCAGCAACTGGAAGCCCATCTCGCCCAGATGCCCGACTTTTTCGCCGGCGCGCCCGTGGCGGTGGGTCTGGCCGCCCTCGCCGAAGCCGAGGCGATACCGGATTTCGCTGACCTGGCCGACTTCATGCGGCAACGCGGCATGGCCATCGCCGGCGTGATCGGCGGTTCCGAAGCGCAACGCCGTGCCGCCCGCGAGGCCGGACTGGGGCTGTTCCCGGAGCCGCGCGCCGCGAAAAAGCAGATGGAACCCGCCGCACCAGCGCTGGAACCCGCTGCCGGGATCCAGACCAGTGTCGCCGTGCCGGAAACGCCAGTGGCCGTCCCGGCGCGCCGTCCCACCCTGGTGATCGACAAGCCGGTACGCGCCGGCCAGCGCATCCATGCCGAGGGCGGCGACCTGGTGGTGCTGGCCATCGTCAATGCCGGCGCCGAACTGATCGCCGATGGCGACATCCACGTCTACGCCCCCCTGCGCGGCCGCGCCCTGGCCGGCGCCCGCGGCGACACCACGGCGCGCATCTTCGCCCAGTGCATGGAAGCGGAACTGGTCTCCATCGCCGGCTATTTCCAGGTGTTCGAGGACGGCATCCCCGCCGCCCTGCGCGGCAAGGCGGTTCAGATCCATCTCGATGGCGAGCGCGTGGCGCTGGCCGCGCTCGAACCGGTTCGCTGAAAGCGCGAAGCCGGCGATAATGCGCAACGTTTTTCTGTTAGGTGAGGGATAGGCAAAAGTGGCAAAAGTCATCGTAGTGACCTCCGGCAAGGGCGGGGTGGGCAAGACCACCACCAGCGCCAGCTTTTCCAGCGGCCTCGCTTTGCGCGGCAACAAGACCGTGGTGATCGACTTCGACGTCGGCCTGCGCAACCTCGACCTGATCATGGGCTGCGAGCGGCGCGTGGTGTTCGACATCATCAATGTCATCAACGGCGACGCCAACCTGAACCGCGCCCTGATCAAGGACAAGCACTGCGACAACCTGTTCGTCCTGCCCGCCTCGCAGACCCGCGACAAGGACGCGCTGTCCCTGGAAGGCGTGGGCAAGATCATCGACGAGTTGAAGGAGACCTTCGACTACATCGTCTGCGATTCTCCCGCCGGCATCGAGCACGGTGCCTTTTCCGCCATGTATTACGCCGACGAGGCGCTGGTGGTGACCAATCCGGAAGTGTCCTCGGTGCGCGACTCCGACCGCATCCTCGGCATCCTCGCCGCCAAGTCGAAACGCGCGGTGGAAAAACTGGACCCGGTCAGGGAACACCTGCTGGTGACCCGCTACAACCCCGGGCGCGTGGAAGCCGGCGAGATGCTGTCGGTGGATGACATCCAGGAGATCCTGCGCATCCCGCTGCTCGGCGTCATCCCGGAATCGGAATCGGTGCTGCAGGCCTCCAACGCCGGCACCCCCGCCATCCACCTGGAAAAGAGCGACGTCGCCGAAGCCTACAAGGACGTGGTGGCGCGTTTCATGGGTGAAGACATCCCGATGCGCTTCACCACCGCCGAAAAGGTGGGTCTGTTCAAACGACTATTCGGAGGCCGCTGAGATGTCCCTGATCGATAACCTGCTCGACTACCTGCGCGGCCCCGAGAAAAAGACCGCCGCCGTGGCCAAGGAACGGCTGCAGATCATCCTCGCCCACGAACGCGCCGGCCGCGGCGCCGCCACCCCGGACTACCTGCCGGCGCTGCAGGAAGAACTGCTGGAAGTCATCGCCAAATACATCCACATCGACCGTCAGATGATCAAGGTGCAACTGGATAAACACGGCGAGTATGACGTGCTGGAACTGAACATCACCCTGCCGGAAAACCAGCGCGTGCTGTGAGCCTTGCCCCCCTTTCCCAAAGGGGGGCAAGCAGTCAATCCCGGAAGTTCTGGTACTGCAGGGGGAAGTCGGTGATCGACTTTTTCATCAGGGCGATGACCTCCTGCAGGACATCCCGCTTGGCGCCCTGCACCCGCACGCTTTCGCCCTGGATGCTGGCGGTGACCTTGAGCTTGGAATCCTTGATCAGTTTCACCACCTTCTTGCACAACTCGGTTTCCAGGCCGTGCTTCACCGTGGTGACGCGCTTCACCTTGTTGCCGGAGACCTTCTCGCTCTTGCCGATATCCAGGCAGCGGACGTCGACGCCACGCTTGGCCAGCTTGCCGTTCAGCACCTCCTGAACCTGATCCAGCTTGAAGTCGTCGTCGGCGAACACGGTCAGGACGTATTCCGCCTGCTCGACGCGGGCATCGGAGCCCTTGAAATCGAAGCGGTTGCTGACTTCCTTGTTGGCCTGCTCGACCGCGTTCTTGACTTCGGTCTTGTCCACTTCGGAGACGATGTCGAATGAGGGCATGTGGATTTCCTTGGTAATGTGATTCAGACGCGACCGCGCAGCATTTCGCCGGCATGGTCGCGCGTGGCTTCAGTGAGTGTCACTCCGCCCAGCATGCGGGCGACTTCTTCGATACGGGCCTCGGCATCCAGCCTGACGACGCGCGAGAGGGCATGGCCCTCGCGGGTGCGCTTGCTGACCTGGTAGTGCTGGGCGGCGCGGGCGGCGACCTGCGGCAGGTGGGTGACGCAAAGCACCTGGCGGCTCTGGCCCAGGTCGGCAAGCAGGCGGCCGACGATTTCCGCGACGCCACCGCCGATGCCGGAATCGACTTCGTCGAAGATCAGGGTGGGGGCGCCGGAGACGCTGGAGAGCACGGTCTGCAAGGCCAGGCCGATACGCGAGAGCTCGCCGCCGGAGGCGGTTTTCGCCAACGGTTTCAGGCTCTGGCCGGCATGTGGGGAGACGCGGAACTCGACCTCCTCCAGGCCGTGCGCGGCGGCTTCCCCGGGAAGCAGCGCCGCCTCGAAGGCGCCGCCCGCCATGGCGAGTTGCTGCATGGCGGCGCTGACCGCCTTGTCCAGGCGGTGGGCGGCTTCACCGCGTTGTTGCGTGAGCTTGCCGGCCCGCTTCCGGTAGTCGGCTTCGGCCGCCGCCTCGTCGCGCTTGAGCGCTTCCAGGTCGCCGGCGGCGCCGAGCTCCTGGAGTTGCGCGCGGGCTTCGGCAAGGTGTGACGGAATGTCTTCCGGGCGGATGCGGAACTTGCGGGCGGCGTCCTGCACGGCGGCAATGCGCGCCTCGGCCTCGGCAAGCGCGCGCGGATCGAGGTCGACCCGCTCGGCGTAGCGGGTGAGTTCGCGCGCGGCTTCCTGGAGGGTGTCGGCCGCGCTTTCCAGCATGCCGAGGGCATCCCCCAGGCCCGGGTCGATTTCGGCGAGTTCGCCCAGTCTGCCGCGGCCATCACGCAGACGGGCGAGGACACAGTCGCCATCGTCGTCGAGCAGCGCGGCGGTGGCCTGGGAGCCGGCGAGCAGGTCGGCGGCATGGGCCAGACGGCGATGCTCTTCCAGGGTGGCGGCCCAGTCATCCGGACTGAATGCCAGGGCGGTGAGTTCGTTGACTGTCCAGTTCAGACGTTCGCGCTCGGCGGCCTGTTCGCCGGCATGGCTTTCCGCGTTCTCGCGCCGCGCGCGGGCGCCGCGCCAGGCACGAAAGGCATCCGCGACTTCGGCGGCCAGCGGACCGGCACTGGCATAGGCGTCGAGCAGGCGACGCTGTTCGACGCTTTTCAGCAGGGAGTAATGGGCATGCTGGCCGTGGATGTCGACCAGATGCTCGCCCGCCGCCTTGAGCTGCTGGGCGGTGGCGGCGCGACCGTTGATGAAGGCGCGGGAGCGCCCTCCCGCCTCGATCACCCGCCGCAGCAGGAGCACGCCCTCCTCGCCCGCCAGGTCGTTTTCCTCCAGCCAGGTGGCGAGTTCGGCCGGGCCATCGAGCGAGAACTCCGCCGCCACCTCGGCGCGCTGCGTGCCTTCGCGGACCACGCCGGCATCGGCGCGCTCGCCGAGGACCAGGGAAAGCGCGTCGAGCAGGATGGACTTGCCGGCGCCGGTCTCGCCGGTGAGTACGGAAAAGCCCGCCTGGAACTCCAGCTCCAGGCGATCGACCAGGACGAAATCGGTGAGGGTCAGGCTAAGCAGCATGGCTGGGGCTCCTGGAGCGCGGGCGGGCCCGGGAGGATACCGTCCCCGAGGGGCGCAACGCCGGCGCTACAGGGGATCAAAGCTTCTCCCCCCAGTGCAGTTTCTGCCGGAGGGTGTCGTAGTAGTTGTGGCCGATGGGATGGAGCAGGCGCACGGTGTTGCGCGCGCGCTGGATCACCACCCGGTCGCCGATCTTGAGGTCTGCATGTTGCTGGCCGTCGAAGTGGACGCGGGCGTCGTCGGCGTGGATCACGTTGATCTCGATCTCGGAGTGGCTGTTCACGGCGATGGGCCGCGCCGACAGGGTATGCGGGCAGATCGGCACCAGCACCACCGCTTCCAGGGTGGGATGCAGGATCGGGCCGCCGCCCGAGAGGGCATAGGCGGTGGAACCGGTGGGTGAGGCCACCACCAGGCCGTCGGCGCGCTGGCTGTAGACGAACTGGTTGTCGATGTAGACCTCGAATTCGATCAGCCGGCCCAGGGTGCTCTTGCTCACCACCACGTCGTTGAAGGCATAGGCGGCGATCAGCACATCGTCGGCGCGCTCGACGCTGGACATCAACATGATCCGCTCCTCCGCCACATACTGGCCGGAGAGCATTTCATCCAGGGTGGAGAACATGGTGTCGATGGACACGTCCGCGAGAAAACCGAGGCGGCCCTGATTGACGCCGATCAGCGGCACGCGATGATCGACCAGCGCGCGCGCGATATTGAGCAGGGTGCCGTCACCGCCCAGGACGATGGCCAAATCCGCCACCGCGCCCATTTCACTCAGGGGCGCCACCGGATATTCGCAGGTCTCGCAGGCTTCCGCCGTGTGCGCGGTAATCATCACCTCATGCCCGCGCTTTCTGAGATAGTCCGCCAGACGCAACAAAGAACCGGCGCTGCCGGGTCGGTTATATTTGCCCACCAGGGCTATGGTCTTGAAATCTGAATTCATGGCGTGAAATTATAGCCGTCCTCTCAAGTCGTTCGCCGGGCCGCCCCAAGAACGACTTGCCCCCCTCGGGGGGCGACTCGGGTGTATTTCCCGAGCCGGGGGCTCAATCAACCTCCTGACACCCGCCATGCTCAACGACCGTGCCCGTCTCCTGCTCAAGTTCCTCGTCGAACGCTATATCGAAGACGGCCAGCCCGTTGGCTCGCGCACCCTGTCCAAACACACCGGGCTGAATCTTTCACCCGCGTCGATCCGCAACGTGATGGCCGATCTGGAAGAAGGCGGCTTCATCTCCAGCCCCCATACATCCGCCGGGCGCATTCCCACCGCGCGCGGCTATCGACTGTTCGTTGACACGCTGCTGACGGTCAAGCCACTGCGGCAGGGCGAAGTCCGTCAGATCGAATCCACTCTGGCGCCCAACGACCCGCAACAATTGGTCAACGCCGCCTCGCACCTGCTGGCCGAACTTTCCGCCTATGCCGGCGTGGTGCTGACGCCGAAGCGGCGCAACCTGGGCCTGCGCCAGATCGAATTCCTGAGCCTGTCGGACAAGCGCCTCCTGCTCATCATGGTCACCGCCGAGGGCGAAGTGCAGAACCGCGTGATCGTCACCGACCGCCCTTACGCACCGGGCGAACTGGTGCGCGCCGCCAATTATTTCAACCAGCACTTCGCCGGTTACTCTTTCGAGCAGGTGCAGCCACGCCTGGCCAGGGAACTGGCACAGCTCAAATCGGACATCAGCCAGCTCATGGAAGCGGTGGTCAATGTCGGCACCGAGGCGTTCAGCGGGGTCGGCAAGGAATACGTGCTGTCGGGCGAGCGCAACCTGCTCGGCACCCCCGACCTGTTCTCCAACATGGGCCGATTGCGTGAACTGTTCGGCCTGTTCGAGCAGAAGACCGAGCTCATGCAACTGCTCGACGTCAGTCATGCCGCGAGTGGCGTGCAACTGTTCATTGGCGCCGAATCGGGCGTCGCCCCCCTCGACGAATGCAGCGTCATCGCCGCGCCCTACGAGGTGGATGGCGAAGTGGTCGGCACCCTCGGCGTCATCGGCCCCACCCGCATGGCCTATGAACGGGTGATCCCCATCGTCGACATCACTGCCAAACTGCTGTCGAACGCGCTTTCGTATCACTGAAGAAAGTTTGCCGTTGGCAGCTGGCAGTCGGCAGAATCCCTCCCAACCGCCAACTGCCAGCTGCCTACCGATGACTTTTTATTTTCCTGAACCGCCTTACAAACATGACCAGCCCGCCCGTGTCGGCGTCCTGCTGATCAACCTGGGCACACCCGAGGCGCCCACCGCGGCGGCGGTGCGCCCCTATCTCAAGGAATTTCTCTCCGACCGGCGGGTGGTGGAGATACCCCGCGCGATCTGGTGGCTGATCCTCAATGGCATCATCCTCAACACCCGCCCGAAGCAATCGGCCGAGAAATACGCCTCGATCTGGCGCGCCGAGGGCTCCCCGCTCAAGGTGTATACGGAGCGCATGGCGAAGCTGCTCAAGGGCCAATTGGGCGAGCGCCTGAATCAACCCGTGCGGGTGGACTACGCCATGCGCTACGGCCAACCGAGCGTCGCGGACAAGATCGCGACGATGAAGGCGGAGGGTGTCGACCGTCTGCTGGTCGTACCGCTCTACCCGCAATATGCCGCCAGCAGCACCGGCTCCGCCCTGGATGCGGTCTGGCAGACCCTGCTCCACACCCGCAACCCTCCGGAAATCCGCGCGATCAAGCATTTCCACGACCATAGCGGGTACATCGCCGCGCTGCGCCAGAGCGTCGAAGCCTACTGGGCGGAGCATGGCCGACCCGACAAGCTGGTACTGAGTTTCCATGGCACCCCGCGCCGTTCGCTCGATCTGGGCGACCCCTACCATTGCGAGTGCCGCAAGACCGGCCGCCTGCTGGCCCAGGCGCTGGGACTCGCTCCCGAGCAATTCCTGGTCACCTTCCAGTCACGCTTCGGCCGCGCCGAGTGGCTGCAACCCTATACCGCCGCCACCCTGGAAGAACTCGGCCGCCAGAAGACGCAACGCGTCGATGTGCTCTGCCCCGGGTTCACCGCCGACTGCCTGGAAACCCTGGAAGAGATCGCCATGGAGGGAAAAACCACCTTCCTCAATGCCGGCGGCGGCGAATTCCGCTACATCCCCGCGCTCAACGATCGCCCCCTCTGGATCAACGCCCTCGCCGACCTCACCCAGGAGCATCTGGCGGAATGGATCGACGCCTCCTGGAGCGACGTTGCGGAAAAACAGGAAGGGCAGGAAAGACGTCATCTGGCCCTCGCCCTGGGGGCCAAGAAATAGCGCAAACCCGCGCCAATATTAGGGTTTGCTTGTTGACTGGTATGTTTTGACCGGCAACAATCCGCCCGCCATACCAGTATTGATCCAGGTCAACTCGGCTCCGGGACGAGCCGATACACCCTGAACTTTGGCAAACCTGGGTGGGTGACCATTTTTTTCTCCTGGAGGAGCTCATGAAGAAATCTCTCGCTTTGACCCTGCTGATCGCGGGTGCGCTGGGCGCCGTCGCTTCGGCCCACGCTGATCCGCGCGCCCGTTTCATGGCCGCGAACTGTGCCTACTGCCATGGTCCCGATGGCCACAGCCGCGGCGCCATCCCGAGCCTGGCCGGGCTCGAAGCCAAATACTTCGTCGACCAGATGAAGGCTTTCCGCGACGGCAGCCGTCCCGCCACGGTGATGCAGAAGCACGCCATGGGCTACACCGAAGCCGAGTACGAAGTGCTGGGCAAGTGGTTCGAATCCCATAAATAACGGACGATAAGGAAGAGAAACATGACTATTGATCGCCGCGAATTTCTGAAAGTCTCCGCCGGTGCCGCGGGTGCAGTCACCCTCTCCGGCCTCGCCGGTTGCGCCTCCACCAGCGTCGCAAGCGCCAAGCCCAAGGTCGTCGTCGTCGGCGCCGGCTTCGGCGGCTCGACCTTCGCCCGCTACATGAAGACCTGGGCGCCCCAGTCCGAAGTCACCGTCATCGAACCCAATCCCGTCTTCACCTCCTGCCCGTTCTCGAACACGGTTCTGGCCGGCACCAACAAGATGGAAGACATCGAGATGCCCTACGATCACGTCAAGAAGATCGTGGACAACTGGGTCGCCGACATGGTCACCGCCATCGACACCGGCAAGCGCACCGTCACCACCGCCGGCGGCAAGACCTTCGCCTATGACCGCCTGGTCCTGGCCGGTGGTATCGAACTGCTGTTCGACAAGGTCCAGGGCTATGACGCCGAAGCGCAGAAGACCATCAAGCACGCCTGGAAGGCCGGCCGCGACCAGACCGGTGTCCTGCGCCAGCAACTGGAAGCCATGCCCGATGGCGGCACCTTCGTGATGTCCGTGCCGATGTCGCCGTACCGCTGCCCCCCCGGCCCCTACGAGCGCGCCTGCCAGGTCGCCACCTACTTCAAGAAGGCCAAGCCCAAGTCCAAGATCATCGTGCTCGACGGCAACCCGGATATCGCCTCCAAGAAAGGCCTGTTCCTGGCTGCATGGAAGAAGCATTACGGCTACGGCACCGCCGACAGCATGATCGACTACCGCCCGAACAACATGCCGCGTGCCGTCGACGCCAAGAAGATGACCGTCGGCACCGAGTTCGACGATGTCAAGGGTGATGTCATCAACGTCGTGCCGCCAATGCGCGCCGCCACCGTCTGCGGCCTGGCCGGTGTGCGTAACGGCAACAACGGCAACTGGTGCGCGATCGACTACCTGACCTTCGAATCGAAGGACGTGCCCAACATCCACATCCTCGGCGACTCCGCCCTGACCAACTTCCCGAAGTCGGGCTCCGTGGCGAACAACACCGGCAAGATGTGCGCCTACGCCCTGTCGGAAATATTTGCCGGGCGTCAGCCGGATCCGTCACCCGTCGTCACCAACACCTGCTACTCCGCCGGTTCCGACAGTGTCGCCTTCCACGTGGCCACCGTGTTCCGCTGGGATGCCGAGAAGAAGGCCCTGGTGCCGCCGAAGGGTGCCAACGGCGTCTCCAAGGAAGAAAGCGAACTGGAAATGGCCTACATGGAATCCTGGGCCAAGAACGTCTGGTCCGATACCCTGGGCCTGCCGGAGAACTACAACTTCACCGCCAAGGGCTGAAGCAGCTGACGGGTGTGTCGTGAAAGGGGCCTTCGGGCCCCTTTTTTTTCAGGTCGCAATGGTTCGTCATTCCGGCCGCGGCTGTTCCGGTGAATTCCCGGCCCCCCCGCATCAACGGGCGGCCCACCGCTGCCGCATGGCTATAACTCGAACCGCATCCCTTCTTCCAGCGCCCGCACCCGCCCCGGTAACTGGGCTTCCAACTCGGCCATGATGCCGGCCTCGCCACCGGGTTTGAGATGAGTGATCCAGACCGAGGGTTCAGGACGCAGCAGCGCGAGGTCCCCGGCAAGGGTATCCGGACAATAGTGCTTGGACGCGTGCGCGACATCCTTTTGTGCATTGGCGAAGGAACATTCAACGATGAGGTGCTCGAGGTCTGCGGTCTCGTCGGCCAGTTCCCAGAGTGGGGCATGGCTGCTGGTGTCGCCTGAAAACAGCAGGCTCCCCTGCGGACCCCGCAACAGATACCCCACCGCCGGTACCACATGGTTGGCCGGGATGGCGGTGATGACCCGATCGCCCAGGCGCAGCGGTTCGCCGATCACCAACGGCGCGTAGCGCAGGAAAGGCGACTCGACACTGGGAATCCGCGAGAAATCCGGCCAGATGCGCCAGTTGAACAGGTGGTCCTTGAGGATTTGCAGCACCTCCGGCAGGGCATGCAGCACCAGGGCGTGACCGCGCTCGCCCGCGACGCTGTCCAGCAACAGCGGCAGACACAGGATATGGTCGAGGTGGGAGTGGGTCAGGAAGACGTGATCCACTTTCGCCAGCGCCTCGCGACTGAGGCGGGTGACGCCGGTACCGGCATCCAGCAGGATGTCGTCGTCGATGAGAAAAGTCGTGGTGTGACGGCCATCGCCGATACCACCCGAACAACCCAGCACATTGATATTCATGTTTCCGGCGGCCTATTTCGTGGTGTAGGTAAACACGCCATCCCATTCGGCCGGAGGCGGATTGAAGCGGAAATGAGTGACCCGGTCGAGATAGACCTGGTACAGCTTGCGCTGTGCGATTTTGCCCAATTCCATCAGCTTGATTTCGGCTTCATCCCAGCGGCGTGCCTGATAGTCGGCATAGGCGGCCTCGAACAGGGCCGCCTCTTTGAGCCGCTCCGCCGGCAACGCCGCGGTGACGCCCAGGGGTTCGTAGATCGACACCGGCACCTCCTTGCCCTTGACCCGCACCCGATCGACGATCTGGAAGGACAGGTCCGGACAATCGGCGCGGGTGGCTTCCCCGGCCAGCACGCCGACGCCATATTGGCGGGTCAGGGCTTCCAGGCGGGAAGCCAGGTTCACCGCATCGGCCATGACCGTGTAGGCCATGCGGAACTCGGAACCCATGTTGCCCACGCTCATGCGACCGGTATTGACGCCGACACCGATCTTCACCGGCGGCCAGCCCTTCGCCTGCAGGCGCGGATTGAGCTCCACCAGCCCGGCCTGCATGGCCAGCGCAACCAGGACGGCGTCGCGGGCATGCTGTTCGTCGCTCATCGGTGCGCCCCAGAAGGCCATGATGGCGTCGCCGATGTATTTGTCGATGGTGCCACGCCCTTCCTGGACGATGCGGGTCATCGCGGAGAGATACATGTTGAGCATCTCGGCCAGTTGTGCGGCCTCCAGCTTCTCCGAGAAGCTGGTGAAGCTGACGATATCGGAGAACAGCACGGTCATCACCCTCGACTCGCCGCGCAGGCTGTAGCGGGCGGGATCCTTGGCCATCTCGTCGACCAGTTCCGGCGGGATGTATTGACCGAACAGCTTGGTGATCTGCGCCTTGGAGCGTGCCTCGACAAAGAAACCGTAACTCATGTTGAGCACGAACAGTCCGAGCACTGCCAGCAAGGAGGCGGCCAGTGGCAGTTGCGCGTGCCAGGCGGACCAGGCATAGAAGTTTCCGCCCGTCAGCGCCAGCACCAGAATCGAGGTGGCAAGTGCCGCCCAGAGAGGGGAAATGACCGGCAGCAGCGCAGCCAGGAGCAGGCCGGTGACAGCGATCGTGGCCAGCTCCATGCCGCGCACCCCGGAGGGTTCCCATTTCACCGTGCCGTCGAGGATGCCGGAAATCAGGCTGGCATGGATCTCGACGCCGGGCAGGATCTTCGATACCGGGGTCACGCGCAGATCCATGATGCCCGGGGCGGTGGAGCCGATCAGAACGATGCGGCCTTCCAGATTGGCGCCGGGTTCCCTTTCATGGATCACATCGGTCGCGGAGACGTAGCGAAAGGCATTGACGGCGCGATAAGGCACCAGCGCGTTCGCATTGGCATCCAGTGGCACCAGCAGGCCATCCAGGTCCAGCATGGTGGGGCGATACCCCGCCGCCGGGATGATCCTGGGCGCATCGATGCCCATGCCGGCGCTGGCGGACATGAATGCCAGCGAACCGTAGCACTGGCCGTCGTATTCCATCAGCACCGGCATGCGCCGGGCCACGCCATCGAAATCCGCTTCCATGTTGTAGAAGGCGGCGCCAAAAGCGCGATCCTGCAGCATCTTCAGGTTGGCGTTGTAGCCTACGGCATGGCGCGGGGTGACGCCGTGGCGGGTGATTTCGGCGCAGGGAAACAGCGGCGCCGGCAATTGCCCGTTGACTTCGGCGGGTGGCGCGAAATTGAAGTAGTAGCCCATGATGGCAGCGCCGCTTTCCAGCGAGGCCGCGAATTTGCCGTCGTAATCCAGTCGTGGCCGGATGCGTGCCAGGCTGGCGGCGAAACCGGCATCACCCGCCAGCGGCCCTTGTGCCATTTTTTCCAGCACCGGCAGGCCGGAACTCTGATCCGGCTCGGAAAACACCACGTCGTAGCCGATGGCGGCGACACCATACTGTTCGAACAGGTTGCGGGTGAGCTTGGCGACCTGCTCCCGTGGCCAGGGCCAGCGACCGATCTCCTTCAGGCTCTTGTCGTCGATATCGACCACCACCACCCGTTCTTCCACGGTCTGTGGCCGGAAGAGGCGCATTTTCAGGTCATACAGCGCGGCATCCAGCTTTTCGATGAAAAACAGGTTGTAGGCCTGCCCGACATGTCCCGCGAGCACCAGCAGGAACAGCAGGGAGAGGCCGAACTGCCCGAGGAAACGGCGACGACGCAGATCCAGGGTCATGGGCGTGCGCTCAGGGGCGGGCGATTCAGGCCAAGCCGGCACGGTCGGCGTGCCGGGCCGCCACGAGCCGGCGAATTCGGGGAGGGTCTCATCTCAGGGTTCCATCCTATAGAGCCCGGGGGCCTGCCCCGCCGGCAGGCGGGCCAGGCAGTCCTCCAGGGTATTCGACAGGCGCGCCAGCCTTGATTCCGCGCGCGGCTGTGTGCCCGCCAGCCAGGCCAGACGAGGATCAGCATCCGGCAAACCACCCAGATGCTGCAGGAAGACGGCCAGCGCGTAGGGGTCATAGCCGGCGCGGGCGGCCAGCATCACCGCCGCCCGGTCGGCCAGGAACTCGCTCTCCGCGGCATGGGGTCTTTGCAGTGCCTCCAGGCCCTCCCCCAGCAGTTGCCGCAGGAAGGCCGCCTCGTCGCGCGGGCGGCCGCTGGAGCCGGTGTTCGCGCGCAGATCGAGCAACAGGCGCTTGTCGGCCAGGCGCGCAACTTCACGCCCCAGCACGGCCGCCAGTTCGGCTTCATCGCGCAACTGGCGATAGAGGCCGCGCGTGATGAAGACGTATCCGCCGGGGGTGGACCAGGCCTGAATCGCGTCGCTGTCGAGCACCGCGAACAGCCAGGACGCGCCCGGATGCCCGCCCTGCGCGGCCACCACCCACCGCCCCACGCGATTGACGTAGCGCTGCAACGCCGCATCCTCGACGGCGGGCAGGGCGATCAACAGGCGCACGGCGAGGGCGCGACCGATTCGGGCTTCGTCCTCCGGACTCAGACGATTGAGCAACCAGGCGGACATCAATGAAAGCCTGACGCCGCCCGGCCCGGTCTCCCTGTCCATATCGACCGGGGGAAAGGCGCTACAGGACGACTTGTTGGCCCGCAGGCCCGCCGACGCAGCGCTGTCGGCTGCCTCGGCCGCGGCTGCGCGGAACCGTTCCAGCCGCTGCAGGGCAGCCTGGCCCGCGGCCTCGATTCGCTCCTCGTCCTCGCCGCCACGGAATCCCGCCACCGCAACGATGCGGCTCTCCAGGCGTCGCGAAGCCGGTGCCAGTTCCCCGCGCAGTTCCGCCATCGGCGCCGTTTGCGCCGACACGTTGGCGCGCACCGAAAGCAATCGCACCCAACCCTCGCCTTGCCCCGTGGCAACGTGCAACCAGCCACCCTCGCGGCCGAGAATCTCCACCGCGTCGCCGCGGGCCAACAAGGCCAGGACCCGGGCATCGCTACCCGAGTCCTGACGCAGGTTCTCATCCCGCAACAGCGTGCCGGAGGCCGCCTGGACCACCAGCGAGACGCCAAGGCCCAGCAGGATCAGCAGGTATTTCAACATGTTCAATCTCCCTGTCCGGCCAGGTAGAAACCGGCCCAATAGAAGGGTTCAGGCCGGGTTTGCGCCACCTCGAGCTGGGCCTGGCGCAGGGCCTCCGCCTTGTTCATCCGCTTCAGGTTGGCATAGAAGGCACGCATGAGATCGGCGGTGGCAGCGTCATCCACGCTCCAGTAACTGGCAAGCAGCGAACGGGCGCCGGAATAGAAGAATCCGCGCACGAAACCGACCAGGTCATCGCCCGGACTGCCCTGGCCGAGGCCGGTGTCGCAAGCGCTGAGTGCCACCAGGTCGGCGGCAAGGCGCAGACCATAGATCTCGTCGACACTCAGGACGCCATCGTTGGCGGCATCCGGAGCGAGCAGGAGATAGGATTTGAGCGGCTCGACGGTGCGGAACTTGCCATGGCTGGCGAGGTGGATGACTCCGGCGTTTCCCGCCTGCGCGCGCAGGGCAGTTTCGCTGGCGGCGCGCCGGGCCAGCAGCCGCGCATCCGGCAACAGTCCGGCGATCACACGCGCCTCTTCCTCGGCGTGCTGCAGGTCGTTCTCGGCCTGACCGGTATCCGGATTCGCCAGGATCAACGCGGTGCCCGAGGTTCCGGTCCCCCTCGCCCGCAACAAGGCATCGACATTGGCGCTGGGCAGGACGCGCAGGCTGTGGGTTTTCACCAGCCAATCCGTGCCGTCGCGCAAGGCGGCGAAGGAGAGGTAATGCAGCGGCCCGTGCGGCACCAGGACGAGACGCGAACGCAGGTTGGCCGCCAGTGGCCGCAGCAGGCGGTCATGGAGGCGGCGGGCCAGGGCCTCGACTTCCGGTGAGCGGGCGGCCACCGCGCGGCGGAATGCGTTCACCTGCTCGCCCAGGCGATCGCCATCGAGCTTGACGGCCCGCACCGCGTCCCGGTCCACCACCATGGCGTACAGATCCGGGCCGTTGGCAAAGTATTCCAGCAAGGTTTCGTCGGCGCCCAGGTTGCGCTGGATCGTCGCGGCATCGACACCGTAGATGGCGATCAGGCTGGCGAACATGGGGTCGGCCTGGTAGAGGGCCAGCCGCGCCTGCCGTGCCGCGTCGCCGAGATCCTGCTTGCGCGAGCGCATCTGCAGGCGCGACTCCTGCTCCAGGCGGCTGATGCGGACGAACTGGTCGGCGGCACCGCGTTCCAGTTGCTCCGGTGGGGCCAAACGCCATTTACGCGCCAGGAGGTCGACCAGGGCGCGCGCCTTGGCGCGTTCGACGTATTCCAGCATGTCCGGATAACGGCCGAGGCGGAACAGCGCATCCACCAGGTCCGCGTAGACCATCTGGCGGTCGGCGGCAAAACCAATCTTGTTGGCTTCGGTATCGATGTGCTGGCGGTGTGACTCGATCACCTCGACGGCGGCCTTGAAGTGTTCCACCGCCGCCGCCAGATCACCCGCGCGCCGGCTCAGGCGGCCAAGGTCATAGCGCAATTGCCAGTAGATTTCCCCGTTCTGGCGGATATGGGCGGACGCGGCCAGGGCATCGAGGCGCCGGCGCGCCTCCTCGTCGTGACCGCTTTCCAGCAGGGCCTTGCCGAGCATGTATTGACGCGGCAGATCCTGCCAGAGCCAGAGGTTCTCCCCGGTCAGGATGGCGCCGCTGAATACCCGGTCGAGCAGCGCGCTGGCCTCGAACAGGAAGTCACCGCTGAGCACCTGGTAGGCCTTGTCGTACTCACCCAGGGCCAGGTAGCAACGCGCCAGGGCGAGCGACTTCGCGGTCTTGAAATCGCTGCTGAACAGCCAGCCGGTGGAGACTTTTTCCAGGCGCCTGACGTACTCTCGTGCCGCGGCCTGATCCCCCACCCGGGTCAGCGCCAGAACCAGCGCGGAAAGCGCATCGATTTCCACCAGCGTGCCGTCGCGCTCGCGGTCGTACCACGCCAGCGCCTGACCCGCCGCGCTGATCGCCTGCATGTAATCGCCCAGTTCGTTGGCTGATTCGGAGCGCAGGATGGCGGCGTAGGGGGTCAGGTCGTCGGCGCCGAACAGCCGGCCTTCCTTGTCACCCCGCTTGATGCGCGCCTCCAGGCGGTCGAGGCACTGGCCCAGGCGCTCATAGTTCTTGATCTTGTGGTAAGCGTAGCAGAGGCCATGCAGGTCGGCGGCGCTGGCCCGCGGCGCTTGCAACAGGTCTTCATACTGGCTGGCCAGTTCCTCGTAGCGACCCTCGCCGATCAGGCCGATCTGCCTTTCGCCATCCGGCGCGGCCTGAGCCGGGAGGGTGGCGAAGAGCGAGATCAGGAGGGCGAGGAGGCGCATGTTCAGAACCAGTAACCGAACTCCAGATTGAAGCCGGTGTCACCCTTCATGTGGCGCAACGCCAGACCAGCGCGCAGCACGCTGGCGGCCTTCGAGCTGCGCGAGGTGCCGAGGCTGAAGCGTACTTCCTGGTAATTGTCGGAATAGAGCTTGCTGCCGAAGAAGCGGGTATCGGTCAGCGAGGTTTCGAAGTGCAGCTTGTGCCCGGACACGACCGTGGGCGTCGACCACATCACACCGTTGCGCAGCACCGTGTTGCTGATATTGGGATCGTAGTCATAACCGCCATAGGAGAACGGCATGGTGGTCACGAATCCGAGCATGTTGCCGATGCCGACGTCGTACCCCGGCTTGCGCCAGTAGTAGGTGCTGGTGAGGCCGACCGAAGCCATCTGCGCGCTGGAGCCCATATCCTTGGAAGCGGTCAGGCCATAGTTGGCGCTGGGCACCAGGGTCCAGCGCTGCGACATGGGAAAGCGATAGGAGGCGCCGAATCCGACGTGATAGGCCTTGGCGCCATCGACATCGAGAGCGGTCAGCGGCATCCGCAGCAGGAGCTGGCGGCGCGGGTCGAGATCGTTGCGGATGGAATAGGACAGCGGCACGGTCAGGTTGCTGACGTCTGTGCCGCCCTGGGTCATGCGGCCGATTTCCAGGCCGATGCCAATCTGGGTCAGCCTGTCGTTCGAGATCGCGGTGGCGCCCGTAGTATCGGCACTGGCGATATTGCTGAAGTCGCTGGTGAAGTTCTGATCGAAATCGGAAGCCACCATGGTCGACATCATGCTGTTGGGGTTGCCGGCGATGGGATCGGTGGGCGAAGACTTTGCCAGCGACTGGGACAACTCGGACAGCAGAGTACCGCTCTTGAGGTAGTCATAGAGGGATTGCGCGCTTTCCTCGCGGGTACCCCCGGTGAATGCGGTATCGATCCCCATGGAGGGAATGGTCAGGTGGATTTCGGCCGGGTTGAAATGCGGCGAGAAATAGTTGATGGCAACCCCGCGATAATTGCCGGCCACCGTCACTTCCTGGAACCCGGTGTAGCCCGGGTTGATCGCCGCCAGGGAGTTGAAGAACATGGCGCCGAACAGGGCATCCGAACTGGCATAGGTCACGTCGGTCGGCGGCGGCAATTCGATGGTCACTGCCGCCGAGAAGGGGCTTGCCGCCAAGGCCTGGTGGGTCACCGCCATGCAGCCCAGGGCCAGCATGGCAAGCAGGTGGATCTTGTGAAGTTTCATCGCAACACCTCGAAGTTGAAAAATGTCGTCAATCAACGCAGCCGGTAAAACCTCGCGGCTCCAGTCTGTCCTTCCGGCAAGCCATCCAGTCGCTCGCCCACCGCTTCGGACAGGTGTCCCAGGCGATCCTCGGGCAGCGGGTGGGTCTTGAACAGCAGCGATACCCGTTTGTCGCCCTTGGCGACATGGCCCATCTCGGCCAGCACCGCCGGCAGGGCATAGGCGTCATAACCGGCGCGGGCGCCGAGCACCAGGCCGATGCGATCCGCCTCGTATTCGGCGTCCTTGTCGAGGCCGCGGGCGACGATCTCGGCACCGTTGCCAATCAGGTTCTGCACGATCTCGTTCTCGTTTTTGACCTTGCTGCCGAAGAACGACCCCAGCGCCGCGATGGCCTGCGACTTCTGTAACAGCTTGAGGTGATGCTTGCGGATGACATGACCGATCTCGTGGCCGAGCACGCCGGCCAGTTCCGCTTCGTTCACCAGTCGCCTGTAGAGCCCCTTGGTCAGGAAGATGTAGCCGCCGGGCGCGGCGAAGGCGTTGATGTCCTCGCTCTCGATCACGCCGAAACGCCAGGGCAGATCGGGCCGCTCGCTCTGCAGCGCGACCCAGCGGCCGACCCGGTTGACGTAACTTTGCAGGCCATCATCGCGCACCAGCGGCGCCGCGCCCAGCAGGTTGCCGGCGATCTGCTGGCCGATGCGGAGTTCCTCTTCCTGCGAGGTGTTGCCCGAAAGCAAGGCCTTGAGCAGCTGGTCAGCGGGTTTCTCCTGCGCGGCGGCCGGTACCACCGGTTGTGCCGGTGCCGTGGGTGGCGTCGGCGCCGCCGGCTGCGCAGGCGCGATCTTGTCCTTGATCAGGCCTTTGAGGAACTTGTCGAAATCGCCCGCCTGAGCGAGCCCGACGCCGCACAGCGCGAAGAGGATCCAGGGGAGAACACGGTTCATAGTGGCTTGCTCATCGATTGGTCATCTGGGGGCGGCGCCATCGGGTTTCGCCAGATAAGGGATGTCCCGGCTCGCCAGGCCGGCCAGGCGCGCGAACTGTTCGGCATCGGCGTGGCTGGAGGCGAAGGCGTCCAGGCGGATCAACTCATCAGGGTTGTAGCGGGCGGCGCCGAGTTCCACCTCGTCGAGGCCACGGGCGCCGGCCACTGCCACCACCCTGCCGGTATCAGGGGCGCGCTGCCCCACATCCACCACGGCGCGGAGATCGGGCGTGGCGGCGATATCCGACTTCACGGAAAGTATGCGCACCCAGCCGGTCTTGCCGGCCGCGTACACTTGGGTCCAGCCGCCGTCGCCGGCAAGCACACGCACCTGGGCGCCCTTGCCCACCTTCACCACGCTGGCCGCCGCGGCACTAGGCTCCGCCCGCAGGACATCGTCGCGCAGCATGACGCCTGGCGTGCCGGGCGCGGTCGTGGCCGATTTCTGTGGCGGCGTGCCCATGGCCAGCGCCAGTGTCGGCAACAGCAACAGGAGGGCTAGCAGGTATCTCATAACAATCCCCCCCAGGGGCTGGCCGGCCCACTCTCCCTGGGCTTCTCGTTTTGCGGCGCCGGCAGGTAGTCCAGATCCCGATGCCGCAGGTCGACTGCGCGGGCATACTGTTCCGCCGCCGCGCGCTCGACCTGGTAACGGTCCAGCTTCATGAGTTCGCCGGCATCGAACCGAGCCGACTTCAGTTGTTCCTCATTGAGGCCGCGCAAACCGGCGGTCGCGACCACCCGGCTGTTATCACCACGCTGGCTCCCCGCCTGGATCAGGCCGGACAGATCGGCCGACCCCGCACTGGCGCTGGCGCGAACGGAGAGGATGCGGACCCAGCCCTTGTGACCCCCGGCGACGACCTCGGTCCAGCCGCCCTGGCGGCCCACGATGTCCACCGTCGCGCCCTTGTCGACGCGACCGATGCTGGCGGCTCCGACACTGGCGCCGGCGCGCAGAACCTCATCCTTGAGCATGATGCCCGAAGCCGCGACAGCCGGGGCCGCCACCAGGCCAGTCGTCAACAGACAGGCAATAAACAGGAAGGATTTCATCTCAGTCCAGCGTTGCTTGTTTACCTGAATGATACAACTGCCTAAGCCTGGCTCCGCGGTTAATATCGTGCCATGCAGGCCATCATCAATTTTCTTACCCGCCGTGGCGCCGCCCTGCTGGGCACATTGCGCGTCTGGCGCGCAACCGCCGTCCTGACCGGAGAGGTGGTGGTCGCCGCGTTGTCGCCCGCGGTCTACAACAGCGCCACCCGCACCGTGGTGATGAAGCAGATCTACTTCACCGCCGTGCAGATCCTGCTGCCCTTCACCCTGTTCGCCGCCCTCCTCTCCTTCGTACTGATCCAGATCGTGGTCGGCACGGCGGCCCAGTATGGACTCTCGGATTACGCCCTGGAAATGGTGGTGCGCCTGCTGGTGCTGGAAGTGCTGCCGCTGGTCACCGCACTGTTCGTGGCGCTGCGCTCCGGCTCCGCGATCAATACCGAAGTGGCGCTGATGCGCATCAACAATGAACTCGAGGCCCTGGAAAGCAATGGTGTCGACACCCTGCGCCTGGAGTTCATGCCGCGCGTGATCGGCGGTATGCTCTCGGTGCTGTCACTCACCGCCATCACCAGTGTGCTGGCGCTGGTGCTGGCCTATCTCGCGGTCTACGGCCCGCAACCCTGGAGCCTGCCGGACTTCACCCGGGTGATGGGCCAGGTGTTCGATGGCGCGATGCTGGCGAGCATCTGGCTGAAATCACTGGCCTTCGGCCTGGCGGTGACGGTGATCCCCGTGGCGGAGGGCATGGCCACGCCCAGGATGCTGTTCATGGCGCCGATTTCCGTGCTGCGCGGCATGGTGCGGCTGTTCTTCGTGCTGATGCTGATCGAGGTGGCGTCATTAGCCTTCAAATACATCTGAACTGGCTTGCCGACGATGCCGAACGGCGCACCCTGCTGGCTGCGCAAACGGGTGCCAGCCTGGTCTCGGCCGAAATGCCCCTGCGCGCCAACCTGTCGGTTCTGGACAATATCGCCCTGATCCCGCAATACCGCCACAACCTGGATTACGACGCGGCCGCCAGCCAGGCCTGGCACCTCCTGCTGCAAAGTGGACATGAGGGCGCCGCCATGAAACGTGACCCGCAGCTCACGCACACTGAACGTTGCGTCGCCAAGTTGCTGCGAGCCGCCATCGAACGGCCGCCTATAATTCTGATCGACCGTCCCGCCCTGCTGCTGCCGGACACGCATTACCCGCCCTTTCTCGCCGATCTGCTGGAACGCCTGGCCGACCACCTCAACGACTGCTGGATACTGGACTATCGATGGAACGAGCCCCTGTACCCCCCGTCCCTCGCGCGCCGCTGATCAAGAACCTGGAGTTCAAGATCGGCCTGCTGCTGGCCATGACCGTGCTGCTCGGCGCCGCCTTCGTCGGCTATGCGCTCTACGCGCGCGGCGCCTTCGAGGTCACCCACAAGCTGGTGCTGACCGCCGAGGACGTGGAAGGCGTGAGCGTCGGCATGCCGATTTCCTTCTCCGGCTTCCCCATCGGCAAGGTCAGCCGCCTGCATCTGACGGACAACGGCAAGGTCCGCATCGAACTCGCCATTCCCCGCGAGGACGCCCGCTGGCTGCGCGAGAGCAGCGTCTTCACCCTGGAGAAGGCGCTGGTCGGCGGCGCCAAGATCAAGGCCCACACCACCAACCTGCAGGACCCGCCCCTGAAGAACGGCGCCGAACGGCCGCTCTACACCGGTGACGCCGCCAAGGACATCCCGGTGCTGATCGCCAAGGTGAAGAACATTCTGGCCAACGTCGAAACCATGACGGCGGCCGGCGCCCCGATCAACCAGACCCTGGGTCACGTGGAAGTCGTGGCTGGCCGCATGGCCGGCGAGAACGGCTTGATCGGCGGCCTCATGGGCAGTCCGGAAGGCGCGCGCAAGGTGGTCAAGGCGCTGGATCGCGCCGACACCCTGCTCACCTCCCTGAACGGCGTTTCGCTGAAAGTCGATGGCGTGTTGAGCAAGGTCGATCGCCGCCTGTTCGACCAGCATGGGGTGATGGATCAGGCGCAACTGGCGATCGTCAATGTCAACGCCATCCTCGGCGACGCGCGCGCCAGCCTGAAGAAGGCCGATGCCATCCTCGCCAACGCCCAGACCGCGAGCAAGGATGTCGCCAAGATCACCGGTGACGTCGCCGAGGCCACCACCGACATGGCCCGCTTGCGCCTGGAGATCGATGACAGCGTGCGCAAGGTCAATCACCTGATCAACGAAATCAACAAGAAATGGCCATTCGCCCGCGACGTGGAGATCAGGACACCATGAAATCGACCGCCGCGCTCCTGCTCGCTCTGCTGCTGGCCGCCTGTTCCAGCACCCCGCCACCGCCCGACTGGAAGTTGAACGCGGTCAGCCTGCTCGAACACTTCCAGGCGCGCTGGCTGGAAGGCGACGGCAAGACCGCTGAACTCGCGCTGGACAAGTCGCGTGGCGAGATCGCCCGTAGCGGCCGCCTCGACCTGCTGGCGCGCGCCGAACTGGCGGCCTGCGCCACCCGCGCCGCCGCCCTCGATTTCTCGCGGTGTGCCGGCTATGACCGTCTGTCCAGCGAGGCCGCCGCCAGTGACGCCGCCTATGCCCGCTTCCTCGCCGGCGACTGGGCCGGGCTCGACGCCGGCCTGCTGCCCGCGCACTACGCCGATCTGGTCAGGGCCAGGGACGATGCCGCCGCCAACCGCGCCGTCGCCGAGATGAAGGACCCGCTGCCGCGTCTGATCGCCGCCGCCCTGCTGTTCAAGACCGGGCGCGCCGACCCCGCCAGCCTCGCCGCCGCCGTCGATACCGCCTCGGAACGCGGCTGGCGGCGGCCGCTGCTGGCCTGGCTCAACGTGCAACTGAAGCGCGCCCAGTCGGCGGCCGACAGCGGCGCCGCCGCCCACCTGCAACGCCGCATCGATTTGATCGCCGGCGAGCCATCGTCCAGCAAATAAGCCCATGAACTCCTGGAACACGCCGGCCTGGTGTGCCGGCGACTGGCGAGGCTGGCTTGACGATCACGGCTCGCTCACCCGCCGCCTGCAAAGCGTCTGCCCGCAATTGCGGGTGCAACGCCTGAGCCAGCGCGTGGCACCGCCGCTGCATGACGAATACCACGCGCTGCATCTGCGCCGCGGCCAGCGCGCGATGATCCGCGAAGTGCTGCTGATCTGCGGTGACACCCCGCTGGTCTTCGCCCACAGCGTCATTCCCCTGCGCGGTCTCGACGGCCCCTGGGTCGCGCTCTCCCGCCTGGGCAACCGGCCGCTCGGAGAAGCCCTGTTCGCCAATCCCCTGGTGCGCCGCTACCCGCTGGAATACCGCCAGCTCGACGCCCACCACCCGCTCTACCGGCCCGCCGTCGCCCATCTGGACGCGGCGCCGCGCCGGCTCTGGATGCGCCGCTCGCAATTCAGCCTGGCCGGCCAGCCGCTGCTGGTGACCGAGGTCTTCCTGCCCGCCGCCGGTGCCTACCCGGCGCCGGTGTCACACATTCACGCCTAGCGCCCGCGCGCGCAACTGGCCGCAACCGCCTTCGATATCCTGGCCGGCGGAATCACGCAGGCGGGTGAGGATGCCGCACTGATGCAGCATCCCGGCCATGGTCGAGGCGCGTTCCCAGGATGGACGCTTGAAGCCAAGCCCCTCGTTGGCGTTGTAGGGAATGAAATTCATCATCGCGTACTTGCCGGCGAGCAGGCGGACGATGCCCTCCACTTCCTCGTCGCTGTCGTTGACCCCTTGCAGCAGGGTCCACTGGTACTGGATCGGGTAGCCGGTGGCACGGGCGTAGCGCTCGCCCAGTTCCACCAGTTCCTCGGGCATGATGCGCGGCGCCTTCGGCAGCAACTTCGCGCGCAAGTCGGCGCGGGTGGTGTGCAGCGACAGCGCCAGCGCCGGCTTCACCGGGCCCAGCGGCAGCCGCTCGAACACGCGCGCATCACCCACCGTGGAAAAGACCAGGTTCTTGTGGCCGATGGCGCCGACCGTGCCGAGCAATTCGATGGCTTCCAGCACGTTGTCCAGATTGTGCGCCGGTTCGCCCATGCCCATGAACACCACCCGTTTGACCGGCCGCCGGGCGCGCGCCAGCACCACCTGGGCGACGATCTCGCCGCTGCTCAACTGGCGCATCAGGCCGTCGCGGCCGGTCATGCAGAACAAACAACCGACGGCGCAGCCGACCTGGGTGGAAACGCAGACGCCATCGCGCGGCAGCAGCACGCTCTCCACCGTCTGGCCGTCGCCGAGTTCGACCAGCAGGCGCGCGGAACCATCGGCGCCGGGGTGCTCGGAACGCAGGCGGATCAGGCCGGCGAGCTCCTCGGTCAACCCCGGCAGCGCCTCGCGCAGCCGCAGCGGCAGGAAATCCTCGGCGCGGCGATGGCGGGTATCCAGGGAACGCAGGCGCGTCCAGGCCTGCAGGACACGATGTTCGTGCTGGGGTTTGGCGCCAAGTGCGCGCAGGCGCTGACGGAGGGTTTCGATTCGCATGGGAGGGCGGATGCTAGCAAAAACAGCCGGCGGGAAGCCGGCGCCGGAAAAAAACCGACCCGGCGCGCTTGGGCCGGGTTTCTCTTATCATCACGCCATGAACGCCAGCCAACGCCGCACCCTGTTCGAGCGCCTGCGCGCCGCCAACCCCCACCCCACCACCGAACTGCGTTACCAGACGCCGTTCGAGTTGCTGGTGGCGGTGATTCTCTCGGCGCAGGCCACCGATGTCAGCGTCAATCTCGCCACCGCCACCCTGTTTCCCGTCGCCAACACGCCGGAAAAACTCCTTTCCCTTGGCGAGGAAGGTCTGATCGAACACATCCGCCGCATCGGCCTGTTCAAGACCAAGGCGAAGAACGTCATCGCCACCTGCCAGATCCTGCTCGACAAGCATCGCGGCGAGGTGCCGAAAAGCAGGGAAGCGCTGGAAGCCCTGCCGGGTGTAGGCCGCAAGACCGCGAACGTGGTGCTCAACACGGCCTTTGGCGAACCCACCATCGCGGTGGACACCCACATCTTCCGGGTGGCCAACCGCATCGGCCTGGCGCCGGGCAAGACCGTGCTGGAAGTGGAAAACAAACTGCTGAAGAACGTGCCCGCCGAATTCCGCCACGACGCCCACCACTGGCTGATCCTGCATGGCCGCTATGTCTGCAAGGCGCGCAAGCCGGACTGTGGCGCCTGTCTGATCCGCGATCTGTGCGGCTTCCAGCAAAAAACGGCATGAGACTTTGCAGCCAGGATGCCGCAATCCCCCCCTGTTACAACAGGCGGGAGAATCACCCGCGCGTTGCGCAGGGCACGCGCCATGAAAGCCGGTAGCGGCCTCGCCCAGGGGCGTCACCCAGCGCCGGCGCTGGCGACGCGCGCGGTCGAAGCGGCCATGGCGCGCGCCGGCCTGACCCATGCACAGGCGGTGCTGCTCTATCTCAGCGCCGATTTCGCCCATGAGCCGCAAGCGGCCATCACCGCCGCCGCCCGCGCCGCCAACTGCACCCAGGTGACGGGCTGCACCGCCGCGGGAGTGTTCAGCGACGAAGACTGGGTGCTCGATGCCCCCGCCGCCGCCGCCATGGTGCTGGGTGAGGGGCTTGCGCTGCAGCCCCCGGCGCCAGGTTCGGGGCCGGTGCTCACCTTCGCCGCGCCGAATGCCCTCGACCTGCACTGGCTGAGGAACGGCGGCGCCCGCTTCGGCGGGGTATCCGGCGACGCCTCCGGGCAGGGGCCCTACACGGTCTGGTCCGGTGGCCGCGCCAGCCAGGCCGGCCGTTGCGAACTGGCGCTGACCGGCGCCGACCTGCGCATCGGCGTGTCGCAGGGCATTCGCCCCTTGTCCAATCCAGCCCGCATTGGCCGCGTGGAGGGTCACAACGTGCGGGTGGTGGACGGCGAGCCGGCGCTGTCCACCCTGACCCGCGAACTGCCGCTGAGCGAGCGGGCGCCGGAACGCATCCCCACCCACCAATTGCTGGCGGGTATCCCTTATGGCGCACCGGAACGCGCCGTCGAGGAGGGCCGCTTTCATCTGCTGCCGGTCATTTCCGCCAACCCGGACGACCGCTCGGTGACCGTCGCCGGTCGGCTCGAAACCGGGCTCGACCTGTTCTGGGCGAGGCGGCTGCCGCTCGCGGCGGAACAGGAGATGCGCGTCATGCTCGACCGCCTGAGCCAGGAACGCGCTAACCAGCCGCGTTTCGGCCTGATCTTCCCTTGCATGGGGCGCGGCCCCTACTTTTACGATGGCATCGACCGTGATCTCCAGATTCTCAAGCAATGTTTCCCCCGCATGCCCTTTGCCGGCTTCTACGGCAACGGCGAAATCGCCCACCTCGACGGCGCCAACCGCCTGCTGCAATACAGCGTGGTGCTGGGACTGGGGTATGACCACACTTAACCAGGAGAACCGGTGGTAGTGCCGGTGCCACGCTCATGTTCAACCCCAGCCGTGATCAGGCCCGCCAGTTTCTCTTCGATGCCTGGAAGAAATTCCGCGAACAGGCGCCGCTGACTGACCTGGAACGTCTCGTCGTCGGCCACATCGGCGATCACCCGGAATACCACGCCATCCTGGACGCGCCCGAGCGCAACCAGGAGCGCGAATGGCATCCGGAACTGGGCGAGACCAATCCCTTCCTGCATCTCTCCATGCATTTGGCGATCAGCGAACAACTGTCGATCGACCAGCCGGCCGGGATCAGGTCACGCTACGAGAACCTGCGAACCGCACTGGGCGATGAACATGCGGCCCAGCATCAGGTCATGGATTGCCTGGCGGAAATGATCTGGACCGCACAGCGTTACCGGCAACCCCCGGATGGCGCCGCCTATCTCGCCTGTCTGGAGCAGAAATGCGGCGGCTGATGCTCCTGTTGCTCGCGCTCGGACCCGCCGCCCAGGCCGGCACCTGGGTTCCGGTTACGGAGGGAGACTGCCCCGGCCCAGAGGTCAACGGCAGCGCCGGCGAACGCCCCGACCCGGCACACTGCACACCCGCCTTCATCGGGAAAACCGCGCTCTGTTTCACCCGCAACTGCAATCCCGGCTGCCAGTACATCGACGTACCCACCGGGCAGTGTCGCGGGGGCGCCGAACTGGCGGACGTCTATACCTGCGTGGCGGCGACGCCGCCGGCCGAACCATGAACGACGACCTTTTTTCCGGCAGCCCTCCCGCGACCGCGACCGGCAACGCCCCCCTGGCCGAGACGCTGCGCCCACAAGGACTGGACGAGATGATCGGACAGATGCATCTGATCGGGCCGGGCAAGCCGATCCGGCTGGCATTCGATGCCCACCGCCTGCATTCGATGATCCTCTGGGGTCCGCCCGGCGTCGGCAAGACCACCCTGGCGCGCCTGACTGCGCGCCATTTCGGCGCCGATTTCATCCAGATTTCCGCTGTCCTCGCCGGTGTCAAGGAAATCCGCGAGGCGGTGGAACGCGCGCGCATCAATCAGGCCCAGGCCCGCCAGACCATCTTGTTCGTCGATGAGGTCCATCGTTTCAACAAGGCGCAGCAGGACGCCTTCCTGCCGCATGTCGAATCCGGCCTGCTCACCTTCATCGGCGCCACCACCGAGAATCCCTCGTTCGAGGTCGTCGGCGCCCTCCTCTCGCGCGCCCAGGTCTACGTCCTCACCGCCCTCGCCAAGGACGAACTCGCCGCCCTGCTCGAACGCGCGCTGGCGCATGGACTCGCGCTGAAGGCGGACGCCGAGGTGAAGAACCTGCTGGTGGCCTATGCCGACGGCGACGGCCGCCGCCTCATCAACCTGGCCGAGCAACTGGCGGTGGCGGCCCGCGGCGCCGAGGTGGAACAGGTCGACGCCGCCTTCGCCGCGCAAGCCCTGTCACCCTCGCTGCGCCGTTTCGACAAGGGCGGCGATGCCTTCTACGACCAGATTTCCGCCCTCCACAAGAGCGTGCGCGGCTCCGACCCTGACGCTTCGCTGTACTGGTTCGCGCGCATGCTCGACGGCGGCGCCGACCCGCGTTACCTGGCCCGGCGCATCGTGCGCATGGCCTGGGAGGACATCGGCCTGGCCGACCCGCGCGCCGCCCGCCTCGCCCTGGATGCCGCCGAGACTTACGAGCGCCTGGGTAGCCCGGAAGGCGAACTGGCCCTGGCGCAAGCCGTGATCTATCTGGCCTGCGCGCCCAAGTCGAACGCGGGCTACGTCGCCTGGGGCCAGGCGCGTGGCTTCGTCAAGGAAGACGGCTCGCGCCCGGTGCCGGTGCACCTGCGCAACGCCCCCACCCGGCTGATGAAGGAACTCGGCTACGGCCACGCCTATCGCTACGCCCACGACGAACCGGACGCCTACGCCGCCGGCGAGCATTATTTCCCCGAAGAACTCGCCTCGCCACCGCGCTTCTACCGCCCCACCCCGCGCGGTCTGGAAGGCAAGATCGGCGAACGCCTGGCGCATCTGCGGGAACTCGACCGCAAGGCGAGAAAGTAGGCGGCCGGCACGGACAGCGGGTTTCGGGAAGACGGTTGCGCGGGCGAGATGCGGGCAATCACGACCGCGCGAGAACATCGGCATAGGGGGCAGCCATTGTAGCTGCACCCCTGCCACACCACCCGGCAT
>CAYMUY010000006.1:0-112714 GCA_964393825.1 uncultured Thiobacillus sp.
ACAACCTGAAGCCGGCGCGCTACATGAACAACATGCACGACGACATGAACGGCTCGGCGGTGGCGCTGGGCATCCTGCTCGCCGCCAGCCGACTGAAGCTGCCGCTGAAGCTGGAGGTGTGGCTGGCGATCGCGCAGAACCACCTCTCGCCCGAGGCCTACACCCAGAACGAGGTGGTGACGGCGATGAACGGCACCAGCATCGAGATCGTCCACACCGACGCCGAGGGCCGCATGGTGCTGGCCGACACCCTGGCTCTGGCGGCGCGGGAAAAACCGGCCGCGATCATCGACTTTGCCACCCTCACCGGTAGCATGGCGGTGGCCCTGGGCGAGCGCATGAGCGGCGTGATTTCCAACCGCGACGACCTCGCCGCCCGCGCCGTGGCGGCGGGCCAGGCCAGCGGCGAGCGGGTGGTGGCCTTCCCGCTGCCGGAGGATTACGACGAGGCGCTGGACTCGACGGTGGCCGACGTCAAGCAATGCACCCTCGATGGCGAGGCCGACCACCTCCTCGCCGCACTGTTCCTCAAGCGTTTCGTTGGTGACATCCCCTGGCTGCATGTCGACCTCTCCGCCAGCCGCTGCAAGGGCGGCCTCGGCGCCGCCGGAACGGATATCACCGGCTTCGGCGTCGGGCTCGGCCTGGCCTTGCTGGAATAGTCGCCGGTTTGATCCACGGCTGGCACGCCCCTTGCAAGGTTGGCTCCATAAAGGAGCAAACCCATGACCACCCTGGCGCGCGATTACCCAAGCACTGATTTCTTCGATGAACTGATCGCGCCCGACGGCCAGCCCCGTGCCGCCGCGCGCACCCTGTTCGAACACCTCGATGCCATCGACGGCGCCGGTCTCGATGCGCGGCGCGACGCGGTGAACGCCGCCATCATGACCACCGGCATCACCTTCACGGTCTACAGCGAGGCCGGCAACATCGACCGCGCCTGGCCCTTCGACATCATTCCCCGGGTGATGTCGCGGCAGGAATGGACGCGCATCGAGGCCGGCCTGAAACAACGGTTGACCGCGCTGAACCTGTTCATCAACGACCTCTACAACGAGCAGCGCATCGTCAAGGATGGGGTCTTCCCGCTCGACGTGCTGGAAGGATCGAAGAACTTCAGGGCGCAGTGCATGGGCATGACGCCCCGATTTGGGGTGTGGGCGCACGTCTGCGGCACCGATTTGGTGCGCGACAAGGACGGCACGGTCTATGTCCTGGAAGACAACCTGCGCGTGCCCTCCGGCGTCTCCTACATGCTGGAGAACCGGCAGTTGATGAAGCGCCTGTTCCCGGAGCTGTTCCAGGCCTCCCACATCCTGCCGGTGGACGACTACCCCGCCCGCCTCTACGACACCCTCGCCGCCCTGTCGCCGCGCAAGGGCAGCCGCCCGGTGGTGACCGTGCTCACCCCGGGCATCTACAACTCCGCCTATTTCGAGCACAGCTACCTGGCGCAGAAGATGGGCGCGGTGCTGGTGGAAGGCAGCGACCTGGTGGTGGAAGCGGACGATTGCGTCTACATGAAGACCATCACGGGTCTCAGGAGGGTGGACGTGATCTACCGCCGCATCGACGACGACTTCCTCGACCCGGAGGCCTTCCGTCCCGACTCCGCGCTTGGGGTCAAAGGCCTGATGCGCGCCTGGCACGCCGGCAATGTCGGCATCGCCAATGCGCCGGGGGCCGGGGTGGCGGACGACAAGGTGGTCTATGCCTTCGTGCCCAAGGTGATCAAGTACTACCTGGACGAGGAGCCGATCATCCCCAATGTGCCCAGCTATCTGTGCATGTATGAGGAAGACCGCGACTACGTCCTCGCCCACCTGGACCAGCTGGTGGTGAAGCCGGCCAACGAATCCGGCGGCTACGGCATGCTGATCGGCCCGCGCGCCACCCCGGAGGAGCGCGAGACATTCGCCGAACTGATCCGCGCCAACCCGCGCAACTACATGGCCCAGCCGACGCTGGCCCTGTCCACCGCGCCCACCCTGGTCGACGACCACATGGAGCCGCGCCACCTCGACCTGCGCCCCTTCATCCTCCAGTCTGACAAGCTCTACTGCACCACCGGCGGGCTGACGCGGGTGGCGATGCAGGCCGGCTCCCTGGTGGTGAACTCGTCGCAGGGCGGCGGCGCCAAGGACACCTGGATCGTCGATGTCGAGGAATGAAACTGATCGGTGCGCGCGGCGCACCCCACCCAAGCGGAGCTGACCATGCTTTCCCGAGTCGCTGAAAGTCTCTACTGGATGTCGCGTTATCTCGAACGCGCCGAAAATACTGCTCGCTTCATCAACAGCACCACCCAGGTCCTGCTCGACCTGCCGCGTGGCGCCTCGTTCGGCTGGGACGCGCTGCTCAAGGTCGCCGGCCTCGACGCGCTCTATCACAAGCACTACCTCACCGCCAACGAGACGGACATCATGCGTTTCCTGATCCTGGACGAACGCAACCCCGGCTCCATCGTCGCCAGCATCCACAGCGCCCGCGAGAACACCCGCACCTTCCGCGAAGTGCTGCCGATGGAAATCTGGGAGCGGATCAACGCCCTCTATCTCTACACCCGCGACAACGCCGCCCGCGCCACCCACAGCCGCAGCCAGTGCTACGAAGTGCTGAATGGCGTGATCGAACGGCGGCAATCGGTGATCGGCCTGCTGGTCGGCTCGATGAGCGAGGACCTTGCCTACCAGTTCCTCAAGCTGGGCCGCAACCTGGAACGCGCCGACATGACCACCCGCATCATCGACGTCAACTCCGCCGTGCGGGTGCCGGAGGACGCCGCCGCCGCCGAGACCGCGCGCGAGCGCCTCTGGATGAGCACACTCAACGCGCTGTCCGCCTACCAGATGTATCGCCAGCACGTCGGCGTCCATATCGAAGGCCCGGCGGTGGTGCGCTTCCTCCTGCGCGATCCGCACTTCCCGCGCACCGTGACGCATTGCCTGGGCGAGATCGAGAGCTGCCTGTCGGTGCTGACCAACTACCAGGAGCCCCTGCGCATCGCCCGCCGTGCCTGGAGCAGGCTGGAAACGATGAACCTGGACGACGTCTCGCCAGCCCCCCTGCACGAACACCTCGACCAGATCCAGGCCGCTCTCGGTGATCTGCATACCGCCATCTCCCGCCAGTACTTCTCGCTACACCAACAGGCGCAGGCCCAACAATGATCCCCACTTCCCTCGACTTCCCCCGCTACGGCGACAAACTGAATTCCGATTTCTTCGAGGAATTCCTGGTGCAACTGCTGGAGGACCGCGACCGCAGCGGGCTCACCAGCCTGATCCGGCAGGTCGACGCCCTGATGATCACGGTGGAACCCGGCCACTCCCTCGCCTACGTCGGCGAACTGTGCCTGATGACGCCCTATCACTACCTGGTCACGCTGGAGTCGGAAAGCCACTACACCCATATCCTGCGCATCGACATGAATTCGCCCGACATACTGGTGCGGGAAGTGAAGGACCCCAACACCCGCGGCATCTTCCGCAGCCTCAACGAGGTCTACCCGATCGGCGCGCAGAAGCCCAACTCGCGCTATATGGGTGAAATCTTCCGCGTCGGCAGCCTGCACGACGTCGTCGAACTGCAGAAGGGACGCGATGTCCGCTTCTTCAACCAGGACCAGATCCGCCGCCTGGAACTGCCCGGCAACATGGCCGTGGTGAAGCCCAGCCCCTACACCCACAACATCGTCGGCTACTGGGAACGGCCGGAACACAATATTCGCGTCTACCCGCTCGGCCTCTCCAGCATCCGCCCCGACGTCCAGGCCGCCTACGAGGCCGCCAAGGCCACCCAGGAGAAACTCGGCCTGGACAAGCTGCTGCTGCCCATCGACCACCTCGCCACCCGCGTCTACAGCCAGAACCGCGAAGCCGCCATCCTCGAATACCTCACCCTCACCAGCTATTACTACTGGGGCTCCTACGACATCGCCGATCAGAACTCGTCGACCAACGTCACCAAGAGCGTCCACCACGCCAACGAACTGGAAAGCCCGGCCAAGGTCTTCACCGCCGCCAACCACCCCTACTTCGTCAACCACCTGCTGCAACTCCCCTCCCCCACCGAAGCCTTCGTGCGCAACTACGGCCCCCGCCTGCACCATGTCGCGGTGGCGGTGAACGACGGCCACACCGGTGGCAAGGCCAACATCGACTACGTGGTGGACGCCCTGCGCGACTGCGGCCAGAACTTCCTGCTCGACGTCATCGGCAGCGAGGAAGAAGGCCTCAAGCAGATCTTCTCCAGCGCCTCGGAATATTCCAGCCTGATCATCGAATACGTGCAGCGCTTCGGCGACTTCCAGGGTTTCTTCACCAAGGGCAACGTCGCCCGCCTGACCCATGCCGCCGGCGTCGAGGAAGGGCTACGGGAAATGGACGCGGAAGCGCGTGCCGCGCGTTGACGTTCCCCGCGCAGGCGGAACAAGCCAGCGTCTTCACGCAAGACAAGGTGAATCCACTTCGACCTGATCCAGGTGCCTGCCACGCGATTGACCGGGAGCCGACACCTCACCATAGTCGCGGCTGTCGACAGGCTCCTGCTCAACAACACGCCCGTCATCCATTGATAGTCATCGTGTTCGCAAGCAGATGGATCAACAACAGACCTTCCATGACGCCCTGTTTCAAGGCCTCAACGCCCTGGAGGAAACCACGTTCCCGCGCACCTGCGCGACCTGTGGACGCGTGTATGAAACGGCAGAGCAGTATCTGCGGGAAACCGGCAATGTCAGCGGCCACAACTCCGGATTGAAAGAGAGCCTGGACGACAACGGCAACCATTGCGTCGAGGTCTTCCGCAACTGTGTCTGTGGTTCGACCCTGATGAATGTCTTTGGCAACCGCCGCGATACCACGGCAGCGGGTCTGCGGCGACGTCAGCGGTTCAATGAATTGATCGACTTCCTGGTCGCCAGCGAACTGGCTGTCGATGTGGCGCGCCGGGAATTGCTCGTCGTGATGCGCGGCGGCCGCAGCGAAATCCTGGCAAACTACCAGCCGCCGATCGCGAAAAGACGCTAGTTTCGCGGCGACCGGGGAAGACCGCTGACTTGCCCGCCCACAGCCACTGCCTGCGCGGCGAACCAGCCACGTGGCACCTCCAGCGCATAGCGCACCGGGGTCGGGGCACAATGAGACTCCCGGCTCATCGGCACCATGTCGTCCATATCGACGATGACACCATCCTCGCTGAGGAAGGCAACGGAAAGCGGGATGAAGGTATTGCTCATCCACATGCAGACACGCTGGCGGGCCGGATAGACGAACAGCATCCCTTCACCCGCCGGAAGGTCATGACGGAACATCAGCCCCCAGGACAAACTCCTCGGACGATCAGCGACGATCACATGCAGGGACTGCCCGGCGACTTGCAGTTCAGCGCGCGGCAGGGAATGGAACCAGAATGTGTGCACTCCCCAGGCAAGCATCAGGAAGACAGCCGCCAGCGGGAGAAAACGGCTGAGGTAGCGCAGGAAAGGAATGATCGAGGCGAGGCCGGCGCCTCATAACCGGACGCCGGCCCAGTCTTACTTGCGGTTGCGACGCGTCGCCAGCAGGGCGGCCAGCCCCAGTCCAAGCAACAGCAGGGTTTCGGGCTCGGGAATGGTCCCCGGATGAGTTTGAGCCCAGACACTTGCAGACAGAACACTGAGTAACAACGCGGACAAGGTCTTCATCGCAGTCTCCTCAAAAGTTGCGCATCCACGCGCCGGGTTAGCCAAGCACATTCCAGGCCACAGGAATATTACCAATCCATTCAATCAATTAGCGCACGATACCGCAGATCCGGCACACGCTCCGTAAAATTTTCCGACAACATTAATCGACAATTCTGCATCCTGGGATCCAGAGGATCGAGCCGGATCACCCCCCTTCCGCAACGAACACCTCCTCGCTCGCTGCCTGCAGAATGGCCAGTACCGCCGGGTGAGTCAGCCGACGCTCCACGGAGATGGCGTAGAAGCTTTCCAGCAGCGCTTCGGCCTCGCCGATGACCCGGACGCCATCCTGCTGGCAGACCTCTTCTGCAATTAGCGTGGGCGCCGGGAAAACACCGATGCCGGCCTGACCGAAGGCGCGCATCAGGGCGCTGTCGTCGAACTCACCGACCACGCGCGGATGCACCTCCCGCGCCGCCAGCCAGCGCAACAAGCGGCCGCGCAAGGTGGTGCCTTCACCCGGAATCAGCAGGGGAGCGCCTTCAAGACAGGCAGGAAAATCCCCCTGGAGCCTTGCCGCGAGTTGCGGTGTGGCGAACAGGGAGACGCCGCATTCGCCCAGCTTGTGGCTATAGCCTTTGACCTCCGCCTCGGCCGGCATCGGACTGTCGGAGAGAACGAGATCGAGGCGGTGGATGGCCAGTTCGGCGAGCAGGCGTGGAAGTTTGTCCTCACGGCAGATGAGGTGCACGGCATCAGGCAGCAGCATGGCCGGAGCGAGCAGGCGGTAGGCGAGCGATTTCGGCAGGACGTCGGCAAGACCGACCCGGAACAGCAGCGGGCGACCGCTCGGGCTGCCACGCAGCACTTCCTCCAGTTCACCGCCGGTGCGGAAGATGTCGTCGGCATAGGACAGCGCCAGTTCACCCATGTCGGTCAGTTCCAGGCGACGACCGACGCGGCGGAACAGGCTCACGCCCAGGTTGCTTTCCAGCAGGGAAATCTGGCCGGAGAGGGTCTGTGGCGTCAGGTGGAGGCGTTCACTGGCGCGGGTGATGCCGCCATCGCGGGCGACTCGCCAGAAGTAGTGCAACTGCTTATAGTTGATCATCTTCGTATATTACGAACGAACACTAAGTAATATTCGAATTTTATTGATCATTAGTCCAGTCTACGATGCCAGCCTGTCATCGCTCTCTAGGAGTGCCTCATGAAACGCATCGTCCTTTTCCTCGCCACCAACCTGGCCATCGTGTTCGTTCTATCGATCACCATGCGTCTGCTGGGGGTGGAGCCCTACCTCAACGAAAATGGCCTGAACCTCGGTTCGCTGCTGATCTTCGCGGCGGTCATGGGTTTCGGTGGTTCCTTCATCTCGCTGGCGATTTCCAAATGGATGGCGAAGAAGTCCGTCGGCGCCCAGGTCATCACCGACCCGCGCACGCCGGGCGAACTCTGGCTGATGCAGACCGTGGCGCGGCAGGCGCAGGCGGCGGGCATCAAGATGCCGGAAGTGGCGGTCTACGATTCGCCGGAAGTGAACGCCTTCGCCACCGGCATGAGCAAGAACAGCTCCCTGGTCGCAGTGTCCACCGGCCTGCTCAACAGCATGACCAGGGAAGAAGCGGAAGCGGTGCTGGCGCATGAGGTGTCGCACGCGGCCAATGGCGACATGGTGACCATGGCGCTGATCCAGGGCGTGGTGAACACTTTCGTGATGTTCTTCTCGCGCGTCATCGGCTATCTGGTCGACAAGGTGGTGTTCAAGACCGAGCGCGGTACCGGCCCGGCCTTCTATGTCACGATGATCATCGCGGAACTGGTGCTGGGCCTGCTCGCTTCGATCATCGTCATGTGGTTCTCACGCCAGCGCGAGTTCCGCGCCGATGCCGGCGGCGCCGCACTTGCCGGTCGCCGCAACATGATCGACGCGCTGAAGCGCCTGGGTAACCTGCATCCGGCGCCGTTGCCGGACAAGATGGCGGCCTTCGGCATCGCCGGTGGCGGCGGTGGTGGCCTCAAACGCCTGTTCATGACCCACCCGCCGATCGAGGAGCGCATCGCCGCCCTGGAAGCCGCCAACGACGGCGTGCGGCGCTGACAGTCCGCGAATCGCCCCCTTGTAACGCCTACCGGAAGCCTCGCCCATGGAACTGCACAGCATCGTCACCCCCATCTTCTGGGCGGGATTCATCGCCTTCGTCCTGGCCATGCTTGCCCTGGACCTGTTCGTCCTTGGCGGCAAGACCGCGCACAAGGTCAGTGCCAGGGAAGCGCTGGGCTGGACCGGGGTCTGGGTGACCCTGTCGCTGTCCTTCTGCGGCCTGCTCTGGTGGTGGCTGGAGGGCACCCTCGGGCGCGAGGTGGCGAACGCCAAGGCGCTGGAATTCCTCACCGGTTACCTGATCGAACTGTCGCTGTCGGTGGACAACCTCTTCGTGTTCATCATGATCTTCAGCTTCTTCGCGGTACCGACGGAATATCAGCGGCGGGTACTGGTCTACGGCGTGCTCGGCGCCATCGTGATGCGCGCCGGCATGATCCTCGGCGGTGCCTGGCTGGTGCAGCAGTTCCACTGGGTGCTGTATCTGTTCGGCGCCTTCCTGCTGATCACCGGCTTCAAGATGCTGATCTTCGCCGAGAGTGAATCCGACCTGAACCGGAACCCCGTTCTCAACTGGCTGCGTGGCCATCTGCGCATCACCCACGAGTACCATGGCGAGAAATTCACCATCATGCGCGACGGCGCCCGCTGGTTCACGCCGCTGTTCCTGGTGCTGGTGCTGATCGAGACCTCGGACGTGATCTTCGCGGTGGACAGCATTCCCGCCATCTTCGCCATCACCACCGACCCGTTCATCGTCTTCACTTCCAACATCTTCGCCATCATGGGTCTGCGCTCGCTGTACTTCCTGATGGCGGATCTCAACGGCCGCTTCCATCTGCTCAAGTACGGACTGGCGCTGGTGTTGATGTTCATCGGAGTGAAGATGCTGATCGTGGATGTCTACAAGGTGCCCATCGGCCTGGCGCTGGGCATCGTCTTCATCATTCTGACCGCGTCGGTGGCGGCCAGCCTGATCGCCACCCGCAAGCACAAGGAACCCCTCGCATGAAACGCCTGGAAAACGGCCTCGAAGCCCTGATCTTCGCCAGCCGCTGGCTGCTCGCCCCCCTGTACCTGGGCCTGGTGCTGGCCCTGGGCCTGCTGCTGGTGAAGTTCGCCAAGGAGTTCCTGCATTTCGTGCCGCTGGTGTTCAACGCGGAGGGTGGCGAGGTGATCATCGGCCTGCTGTCGTTGATCGATGTGGTAATGGTGGGCAACCTCATCATCATCATCGTCTTCGCCGGCTACGAGAACTTCGTCTCCCGCATGGACCTGGACAACCACGAGGATCGCCCCTCCTGGATGGGCCATGTCGGGTTCGCGGAACTGAAGATGAAGCTGATCGGCTCCATCGTCGCCATCTCCGGGATCGAACTGCTCAAGGCCTTCATGCACGTGGAGACCATGACCAACGAGCAACTGGCGTGGAAGGTCGGCATCCACATGACCTTCGTCTTCTCCGGCGTGCTGTTCGCAGTGATGGACCGCATTTCATCCGACAAGAAGAGCCACCACGCCGAAGAGTGACCCGTCAGTGCGTCAGCGCCGGCAGACGTACACCATGATGTGGCAGTGCTCGGTCACCTCGATCTTGGCCAGTTGCGCGATCACGGCGGGGTCGATCACATAGCCCTTGGCCAGCAGCATGTAGCCGTCGCGATGCTGCAGGTCGCGCGACAGCACCATACCCGGCTTCAGCAGGGCCGGACGCAGCGGAATCTCGTCGATCTGGTTCTTCAGCTGTTCAGACAACAGTTCCACATAGTGGTCGATCACCACCGGATCGTAGCGCCGGCCCCGCTGCTCGATCAGGTAGGAAAACGCATCCTTGGGTTTCATCGGCTCCCGCGACATGGTGCCGCTGACGAGGGAGTCGTAGTCGTTGGCCGCGCACAGGATGCGCGCGCCCACGGGAATCGCCAGCCCGGCCAGGTGGTCGGGGTAACCGCTGCCGTCGAACAACTCGTGATGCGAACGAATCAACTCGGCGGCGCCCTTGAGCTGCTCGATCTGCATCAACGCCTGCTGACCGCGTTCCGGGTGGCGCATCACCTCGGCGCGCTCGTCTCCTTCCAGCGTATTGAAGGGGCGATCCAGCAGCGCATCCGACAGGCCGATCTTGCCGATGTCGTGCAGCAGGGCCGCAAACAACACGTTCTGCTGGTCGGCGTCTGACAGTTCCATCATGCGCGCCAGGTTGCGGGCATGGTCGGCGACGCGACGGGCATGGCCGGTGAGGTTCTTGCCGCGCATCTCGGTCAGGCCGGAGAAGGCCTGCACGGTGTTGATGAAACCAGTCTTCAATCGGGCATGGGCGGATTTCACATACTTGACCGCCTTGTTCAACTCCTCGGTGCGTTCCGCGACCTTCTGTTCCAGGCCGGCGTTGAGCGCCAGCAGTTCCTTGTTCTGGGCTTCCACGACCGCGTTCAGGCGGCCGTTTTCCTGTTCGAGACGGCGGCGCTCCAGGGCTTCGCGCACGACCAGGAGGATCTCGCTGTCATCCCAGGGCTTGTTGATGTAACGATAGATCTGGCCCTTGTTGATGGCGGCGATGGTCGATTCCATGTCCGCATAACCGGTGAGCAGAATGCGGATGGTGTCCGGCCAGCGCAGGCGCACCTGTTCCAGGAAGTGGGCGCCATCCATGCCCGGCATGCGCATGTCGGAGATGACCAGGTCGACATGCTCCTTCTCCAGGATCTCGATTCCGGCGGCCCCTCCCTCGCCGGTGAATATCTGGTAGCCGTGGGGTCGGAACAGGCGTTTCAGGGAAGACAGAATGGAGGGTTCGTCATCCACGAACAGCAGGCGGATGGGGGTGGCGTCACTCATGATCGATACTCGGTGAAGGTTGAGGCAGAAGCGCGACGCGAGCGGAGGCGCTGCCCCGCCGTTCGCCAATAAGGGTGCGGACGACCCGTCGGGTCATGTTCGCCGGAGACAGGGGCAGCGCTGGCCTGACGGCCTGCCTCCTGCACTCGCGCCAAGGACAGGGTCTGGGCACTCATTCGGTGCCTCCGGCCTCGATCGCGGTTTCCACGTGCCTGAGCGGCAGGGTCACCCGGAAAGTGGAGCCCTTGCCGACTTCACTGGCCACCTCGATGCGGCCGTTGTGTTTCTGGATGATGCCGTAGGCGAGGGAAAGACCGAGGCCGGTACCCTTGCCTACCGGCTTGGTGGTGAAGAACGGATCGAAAATGCGGCCGAGGATGTCTTCGGCAATGCCCTTGCCGGTATCCGCCACTTCCACCCAGACCTCATCGTCGGCATTCGCCAGGCCGGTGCGCAGGGTGATGGTGCCGCGCGGCCCTTCGATGGCATGGGCGGCGTTGACCATGAGATTCATGAACACCTGGTTCAACTGCGAGGGCAGGCATTCAATCTCGGGAAGATCACCGTATTCCTTCACCACATCGGCCTTGTACTTGATCTCGTTGTGCACGATGTTGAGCGTGCTGTCGAGACCCTGGTGGAGGTCGGCGAGCTGCCAGTCCGGCGAGCTGTCCAGGCGCGAGAAATCCTTCAGATCCTGGACGATCTTGCGCACCCGGGAAATGCCTTCCCTGGACTCGCTCAACAGGGCCGGGATGTCGCCCTTCAGGTAGGGCAGGTCGAGCTGCTTCATCAGGTTATCCAGGGCCAGGCATTCTGGCGCCTCGGACTGGATCGCGTCGCGGGCGGCCTCGCAGGCGGCGATGATGCGCAGCAGGTCGTTGACGTAGCCCTCCAGGGTGCCCAGGTTGGAATGGACATAGCCGATCGGATTGTTGATCTCGTGCGCGACACCGGCGGCGAGCTGGCCGATGGAGGCCAGTTTTTCCGATTGCAGGAGCTGGTTGTGCGCCTCTTCCAGCTTCCTGATCAGGATGGTTTGTTCGGACTTTTCCTGATGCAGGGCCGCTTCCACTCTTTTCCGTGCCGTGATGTCGTGGGTGGTGCCGAACATGCGCGTGGCGGCGCCTTGATCGTCGTATTCCAGCTCGCCCTGCTCGTTGATGAAACGCACTGATCCGTCCGGCAGCACGATGCGGTAGTCGACGTTGTAGGGCTCGCCGGTGTCCAGCGTCCGGGCGAAGGCCTGCGCCACTGCCTTGCAGTCGTCCGGATGCACGCAGGCCAGGATACTTTTCCTGCCCGGAACGAAGGTGGCCGGATGCACGCCAAACATGCTGTAGACCTCGTTCGACCAGGTCACCACGCCGCTTTGGACGTCCCAATCCCAGTTGCCCATCCTGGCCACCTGGTGGGCCCTGGCCAGGCGCGCCTCGCTTTGCCGCAGCGCCTCTTCCGCCGCCGTCCGCTCGCACAACTCTTCCCGCAGGGCGCGGTTGCGATCGGTCAGTTCCACGGACATCAGTTCGAGAGAGCGCTCCACCTGGGACAGGTCGCCCTGCCATTGCCGGTAGGCCTCGTCTATCGCGGCCAGGAACGGCTGCCATTCCGGTGGCAGGGCGTCGAAGTTGCCGAGGTAGCGGCTGACCTGGCGTTTCAGCAGGGAATGCATGCCGGCGCGCTCACTCTTCTCTGAAGGTGGTGATGGTCATGGTCTGGTTGTGCAATTCGCAGCGCGCGGTCGCGGCATGGGGCGAGATTTCGCCGTAGGAATAGAAGCCGGCCAGGGCCGGCTGCCCGCCCAATATCGCGCGCACCGACTCGACCTCCTCCTCGATGCGCTGCTTGAGCACCAGCTTGCGGCCGACACAGCTGATCAGGATGGCCAGCTCGGCCCTGGCGCCGGCCAGCGGGGCCTGGGCGGCCTCCGCGGCGCCGGCGGCGCCATCGACCAGGCGGTCGAAGTTGGCCTTCATCAGGCGGGCATACATGCCCTCCGGCATGTCGCCGGCGAAGGTCATCGACTGACTGTCCTCGTCCACCGCCAGGATGGTCCGGACCAGGCCGGCATGCGCGTTGGGCGCGACCGAGAGGGCGAGCGGGAACAACAGGCCGGTGGCGGGCAGGCCAGCGGCAAACTCGCCGAGATATTTCCTGTACAGGGCCAGGGCGGACTGGCCATCCAGCTCGTACAGCACATTGCCGCTGGACCGGGTGATCAGGCGGTCGGGTCCGAACGGGTCCCAACCGCCCAGAGAGCCGTAGCCGATCCGGATGGCGTCACCGTAGAAGCCGAGCGCGGCAATCTGGCCGGACCGCGCGGGACCGTCCGCGATCACCAGGGTCTGCTGGAAGCGGGCTCCGTCGGCGGACAGTCCACCGGTCACCTCGATGCCGGCCGGCAATACCGATTTCAGCCCCTCGACCAGATCGGTGCCGTTGACCCCGAGGCCGTCCGAGAGCAGGAAGACATGCCTGAGGTCGGCGGTCAGGAGTTCGCGAGCCAGCGCGGCGCCGGCATCCCGGCTACCGGCGGCCGAGGCGACCGACTGTTGCGCCATTCGCAGCCGGGTCCTGGCAAAGTCCACGGCGGTGGCGACGATGCTGCCGTCATGGACACGGGTGTCGATGATCTCGCCTGCTGTCGAGCAACCCAGCAGCAAAGCGGCCGGGTAGCTGGCGCGGATCTCGGCCAGGCGGTCATCGGTCAGCTCACCGCCGTGACCGAAGATCAGCACCAGCCGGGCCCGCGCCAACTCGGCGCCGCGGCTCCAGCCAACGCTAGCGGTCCAATGCAGCTGCTCGGTTCTCATGGGGTCTCCTTGTTTTCACCATCGTGCGCCTGGGACACCGGCAGGACGATGCGGAAGGTGGTCCCCCTGCCGACTTCGGACTCCAGTTCGAAACGGCCGTGGTGCTTCTGGACGATGCCGTAGGCGAGCGAGAGGCCGAGGCCGGTGCCCTTGCCCACCGGCTTGGTGGTGAAGAAGGGGTCGAAGACGCGGTTGCGGATCTCTTCCGGGATACCCTTGCCGGTATCGGCCACCTCGATGTAGACGTGGTCATCATCACACTGGCCGGTGCGCAGGGTGATGGTGCCGCGCGGCCCTTCGATGGCATGGGCGGCATTGACCATGAGGTTCATGAACACCTGGTTCAACTGCGAGGGCAGGCATTCAATCTCGGGAAGATCACCGTATTCCTTCACCACATCGGCCTTGTACTTAATCTCGTTGTGCACGATGTTGAGCGTGCTGTCGAGACCCTGGTGGAGGTCGGCGTATTGCCAGTCGGGCGAACTGTCCAGACGCGAGAAGTCCCTCAGATCCTGGACGATCTTGCGCACCCGGGTGATGCCTTCCTTCGATTCATGCATCAATTGCGGGATGTCCTCGCGCAGATAAGGCAGATCCATGCGTTGCCGCAGGCCGGCGAGTGCGTCGCGCTCCGGCGCCTCGTCCGGAAGGGCCGCTTCCGCCGCCTCGTAACGCGCAACCAGTTCGAGCAGGTTTTCGAGGTAGGTTTCCAGCGTGCCCAGATTGGAATGCACATAGCCGATCGGGTTGTTGATCTCATGTGCGACGCCGGCGGCGAGCTGGCCGATCGAAGCGAGTTTTTCCGATTGCAGCAGCTGCGTCTGCGCCTCCTGCAACTTGCAATGCAGGCTTTCCAGCTGCTGGTATTGCTCCTGCAGCAAATCGCGCGAGTGTGTGCGTTCGACGATATCGGCCTCCAGCTGCTTCATCGCCCGCGACAAGGCTTCGGTGCGTTCATCGACGCGCAGCTGCAACTCCTCGTTGAGCTTGCGCAATGATTCCTCCATCTGCTTGCGCATCGTGATGTCGGTGCGGATGGCAATGTACTGATAAGGCTTGCCCTCGCTATCCAGGAAGGGAACGATGGTCGAGTCGACCCAATAGAAGCCGCCATCCTTGCGCCGGTTGCGCACCTCGCCGTGCCAGACCTGGCCGGCGGTAATGGCGGTCCACATCTGGTCGAAGAAATCGCGCGAGTGCAGGCCTGAATTGATCAGGCGGTGGGCACTGCCAATCAACTCGTCGCGCCCATAGCCGGATATCGCGCAGAACTTGTCGTTCACATAGGTGATGACGCCCCCGGTATCGGCGATGCTGACGATGGCATGTTCATCGAGCGCGGTTTTCTGCGCCTGCAGTTCGTTGTTGGTTTGCGCCAGCAGATCGTACATGCGCTCCATCGTGGTCAGGTCCTGGGCCACGCAGAGCAGGCCTCTGTTCCCCCCTGCCCCGTCGGCGATGGGTGTGCGGGTGATGATGTAGTGTCCCTCCATGCCCTCCGGCGTGGCCAGGAGCAGGTCCTGGCGCAGGGCGTTGCCGCTGGCCAGTGCGTCGTGATCGCTCGCCGTGATCGCCGGTCCGGCGCCTTCGCCCCAGACCACGGTTTCGCTCCGGCCCTTGAGTGCATCAGCCGTCAGGCCGGCAATCTTTTCAAGACCGGCATTGCACCAGACGATGCGCGATTCCGCATCCTTGAACCAGATCGGCACGGGAATGCTCAGCAACATGGTTCGGGCTTCACGTTCCTTGTCCCGCAGCCTGGTGTGCAATCTGTCCTGGCGGCGGATCACCACTACCGCGATCAGCCCCGCCAGCCCGGCGGCGATCATGGCATTGGCCAACATGAGATTGCGCGCCAGATGATATTGGTCGTGCGCGCGACTCGCGGCTTCACGCCCGCCCCGATTCTGCTCGTCGAGCAATTGCCTCAGGTGCTGCGTAACCACGTTCTGCACCGGCAACGCCACTGTCGCCAGCAAGCGTTCCGCCGCCTCCCCGCGGTCTTCTAGCGCCAGTTCGAGCACTGTCTCCTGGGCTTGATAGCCGTGCGCGCTCTGCTCGCCCTGTAGTCGCAGCACCTCACGCTCCCGCGGCGATAGCGGCATGTTCATCAGCCTTTCCCGTGCTCTCCGGAACGTGCCCGCCAACTCACGGAAACGCAGCACCATTTCATCCCGGGCGAAGGCATCGGTTTCGCCCAGGATGGCATGCAATTGCAGGGCGCGTTCCCGCGCCGAGAGATACATTTCGGTCATCAGGCGGGTTTTCTCGTTTTCAACCTCGACGATGCGGGTCACGCTCTGGTTGAGGGTATGCAGGTAATACATGCCCCCTCCGGCCAGGGCCAGCAGGAGGCCGATGACCAGGAGAAAACCGCTGATCAGGTCGCGGTGAGAGGCGGGTGTACTGGGGGTATCCATGCGGAGGCTCAATGGTCAGGCCATCAGCAAGGCGCAGTAGCTTTCATGCTCCCGCTCGATATTTGGCAGCAGTTCCCCGAGCCGCTGCCCCCGCAGCCCGATCCGATGCCAGGAAGCGGGGTCGAGTGGCGGCACCTGGGCAGCGGGGTCTCCGGCCAGGTCCAGCGCGTGCGCGAGAATGTTGGCGACATGCACCACATCGGCCAGGGTCGCCGCGGCGGAGGCATCCCGTCCCGGTTCCGGCGCGTGATGCTGGGCCACGGCGCGCACGATTTCGTCCGGAAGCTGCCAGCGCGCGGCCAACGCGGCGCCGGCCTCGGCATGATCGAAGCCGAGCACATCCCGTTCCGCCGCCGCCAGGGTGCAGTCCCTGTGCTGGCGTGCCTCGAACACGCGCGCGTAATGCTCGGCACGGGTGGTGAGCAGCATCAGGACGCCAATGTCGTGCAACAGGCCGGCGCTGAAGGCGGCTTCCGTATCCAGACCGACCTCCCGCGCCAGCGCGCGCGCGCAGATCGCCGCGCCGATTCCATGTCGCCAGTAGGACACCGGATCGAAGATCCCACCCATCGGCGCTGGAAAATAATTGGTCACCGAGGCCGCCATCACCAGGCTGCCGACCGCGCGAAACCCAAGGATGACGATGGCTTCATGAATGCTCGCGACCTTGTGCTGCACACCATAGAAGGGGGAGTTGGCGACACGCAGCGCGCGCGCGGCCAGCGATTGATCCTTGGCGATGCCCTCGGCAATCTGTTCGACCTCCGTGAGTTCGTTGTCCAGGGTGCGGATCAACTCGCTCACCACCGCCGGCAACGAAGGGAGCTTGCGGATATCCGCGAGGACGTCCTCCAGGCTCAGCGGCGTCATCCGAGTTGCTCCAGGCGGTAGGCGAGCACGCTGTCGAACAATTGGCGATCCGCCTCGTCGGGCCCCGCCCCGCGGAACAGGTACGACAGACGCGCGCGGACCGCCTCGCGCAGGGCTTCACGCTCAGCCGTTGACGGCACTTCCGGTTCCGCCACACAGATCTGATGGATACCCCGTCGCTGAAGCATGTCGAGGAGATGCCCGGTCAGCTCGCCGCCCGCGGCCAGGAGCAACGCACCGTGGGCATCTTGAACATCCTCGCCCAGGCACATGCCGGGCACGGCCTGGTCCAGTGCAAGAAAGCGGCGCTTCACGGGCACATCTCGCAGGGCAGCAGGGCCAGCAGCATTCCACGAGAACGCGAGCGCTGGCCCATTTGTTGATGGATCACCCGGTATACGCGGCCCGCGAGCGGGACGGTGTCGGGGATGGCGTTCGGCGCGATCCCCCAATCCCGCATGGTCGCGGGCAGCACTTCCTTCGCGTCCTGGCCCAGCAAGGGTTCACCATTGCCGAGGTCGGTATCGGCGGCGCTGTTGGCCAGGGCAACCATGCCCTCGTCGTCGACGCCGACAATGGGCCAGGGAATCAATTGCAGCACTTCCTGCAAGGTGTCCAGCACGGTCTCGACTCGCCTGGCCTGGCGCGCCTGCTCGGCGACATGTGCCTGCAACTCCATGTTGGCTTCGCGCAACGCCTGGGTCAGGCGCCGATTCTCGTCGGCGACTTCCTTGCGCTGGAAGGCCTCGCGGATCTGCGTGCGCAATTGCTCGTCGTCCCAGGGCTTGGTGAGGAACTTGTAGATCGCGCCTTCATTGATGGCATCGGTAATGAACTGCAGATCGGTATAACCTGACAGCACGATACGCATGGTTTCCGGGCGCAAGTCCTTGACCCGGCGCAGGAATTCCACCCCGCTCATGCCTGGCATGCGCTGGTCCGACAGGATGACATCCACCTTTTCCGCGGCCATGAGGTCGAGTCCCTTGAAAGGATCGTCACAGGCGAGGATGCGATAGCCGTCGCGCCGCAAGGCACGTTGCAAGGCACTCAGGATGTTCGGTTCGTCATCCACCAGAAGCAGGGTGCGAGCGGGGCTTGTCTCGGTTGTCGTGGTCATGGCTGATAGGGTCGAGTGGATGCGAGCGCGGCCTGGACGCGGAAAGCCTCGCGAATGCGTTCACGCAACTGTCGGTCGTCCCAGGGCTTGGTGAAAAACTTGTAGACGGCGCCGTTGTTGATGGCGTCGAGCACGGAAGCCATGTCGGCCTGACCGGAGAGGATGATACGCATGCAGTCAGGGTACATATCCTTGACCCGGGTCAGGAATTCACTGCCAGTCATGCCGGGCATGCGCTGGTCGGTAATCACCACCTGCACATCATCCAGCGCCATCCGTTCCAGGCCTTCGGCGGCACTGCCGGCGGTGAGGATGCGGTAGCCCTCCTCGCGAAACATGCGGCGCAGGGCGGAGAGGATGCCCGGTTCGTCGTCAACCAGGAGCAGGGTGCGGTCAGCGTCGTCCGGCCCCGGGGTCCCGGGCAGGATCCTTTCCTCTCTGAGCAGGGCCAGGTATTCGTGCTCGGGCAGTGGCCGGCTGAACAAATAGCCCTGGATTTCGTCACAACCCAGTTTGCGCAGGTAGCCAAGTTGTGCCTCCCGCTCCACCCCCTCGGCCACCACGTTCAGGTGCAAACGGTGCGCCAGGCCGATGATGCTGGCGACGATCCCGGCGGTGTTCGCGTCGTCGACCACATCCCGCACGAACGATTGATCGATTTTCAGGGTGTCGATGGGAAAGCGGCAGAGATAGGAAAAGCAGGAATAACCGGTACCGAAATCATCCAGGGAGAGCTTGATGCCGATGTCCTTGAACCGGCGCAACTGCGTCAGGGTGGAATCGATATCCCGCATCAGCATGCTTTCGGTCAACTCCAGTTCCAGGCAGGCCGGCTTCACCGCATAACGCTCGAGAGCACGGACCACCACCTGGTCGAGATCACCCGCGTGGAATTGCCGCGCGGAGACATTGACCGCCAGACGGGTCTCGTCCAGTCCCAGATCCGCCCAGGCACGCAAATGGGCGCACGCGGACTCGATGACCCAGGCGCCGATCGGCACGATCAGGCCGGACTCTTCCGCGATGTCGATGAATTCGGCCGGTGGCAACACCTGGCCATCATGCCGCCAGCGCAGCAGCGCCTCGGCGCCGGCGATGCGGCCATTGAGCAGACTGCCCTTGGCCTGGAAGAACAACTCAAGCTCGCCGCGCGCCACGGCTTCCCGCAGCGCGAATTCCCTCTCCAGCCTGGGAAACACGCTCACACCCTCTCTCCCAGGGAGTGCATTGAACCAGACGCTGGATCTCGTTTCATGGCATGAACATCAGGCAAGAGAACAGTGACGCATCGGTTAACGGCCACATGGATGCAAACTTGAACGAAGAATTGGCAAACCGTTCGCCGCGCGCTTCGACGAACTGGCAGCTCTCGGCGAAGGCAGTCCCGGCAGGCCACCCGCTTCTGCTATCTTCGCGCGAATGAACCTGCTGATCATCAAGATGACCTCCCTCGGCGACGTCGTCCACATGCTGCCGGCGCTGACCGAGGCAGCCACGCATTGCCCCGGGTTGCGCACAGACTGGGTGGTCGAGGAAGGCTACACGGCCATTCCCGCCTGGCACCCCTGCGTCGACCGGGTGATTCCGTCCGCCATCCGGCGCTGGCGGCGTGGCCTCGGCTCAGGCGACACCTGGGCGGAGATGGCGGCGTTTCGCCGCGCCATCCAGGCGCGGGAATACGATCTGGTCCTGGATGCCCAGGGGCTGGTCAAGAGCGCGCTGGTAACCCGGCTCGCGCGTGGCCCGCGTGCCGGTCTCGCGCGCGGCAGCGCGCGAGAAGCTCTGGCCTGCCTGGCTTACTCGCGACGCTACCCTGCCGCGCGCGAATGGCACGCCATCACCCGCAATCGTCTGTTGATGGCCCAGGCGCTGGGTTATGAGATGGGCGCGGAGGCGGCATTTCGCTACGGGCTGGGCCCGCCGGCACCGTTCACGGTCGCCGGCCTTGGCGCGAATTACGTGGTCTGCCTGCACGGCACCGCCCGCGCGGAAAAGGAATATCCCGAAGCCGACTGGTCGACGCTGCTGACTCGGGTGAGCGCATTGGGCCCAAGCATCGCCCTGCCCTGGGGCAATGCCGTTGAAAAGGCGCGCGCCGAGCGTCTGGCGACGTCGATACCCGGCGCCCACGCCCTGCCGAAACTGGGCCTGGTCGAATTGGGCGGCCTGATCGCCGCCGCCCGCGGCGTGATCGGCGTCGATACCGGCCTGATGCATCTGGCCGCGGCCTTCCGCAAACCCGGTATCGGCCTCTATCCGGCGACGTCGCCGACGCGTTTTGGCGCTTATGCGGAAGCCGATGCCCCCGCCCTGATCAATCTCTCGCGGCGGGAGGAATTGACGCCGGAGGCGGTGGCGCGAGCGTTCGAGCGCATCCTGGCCTCCTGAGTCGCGCGACGCGGCCTCGTGGGTATTCCGGCACGATGACGCCAGCGTTTCCGGCCTGTGCCGATAACGCCTTGATTTGCCTGGAGGCCGCCGGTTTCTGGACTATTAGGTGTGATTTACGGCACAATCGCCGCCGTTTACAACCACACGGCAAGCTCTCAGATGCCACGAAAGCGCACGCCGAAGCAGCCCGCGGAACAGCCCAGCCCCACGCCGGCGGGGAAGAGCATCCTGGTTCTGCACGGCCCCAACCTGAACCTGCTGGGCACGCGTGAACCCGCGCACTATGGCCATCAGACCCTGGCGGAGATCGACGCCGCCCTGATCGAGCAGGGTACCGCCGTCGGCGTCGCGGTGAAATGTTTCCAGAGCAATGCCGAACACGCCCTGATCGAGCGCATCCATGCCGCGCGCGATCAGTCGGTTGCCTACATCATCATCAATCCCGCCGCCTTCACGCATACCAGCGTGGCCCTGCGTGACGCGCTGGCGGCGGTGGCCATCCCTTTCATCGAAGTACATCTGTCCAACGTCCACGCCCGTGAAGCCTTCCGCAAGCACTCTTACTTTTCCGACCTTGCGGCCGGCGTGATCTCGGGCCTGGGCGCGATGGGCTACCTTTTCGCGCTGGGCTACGCCCTCAACGCCCTGGAGGAATAAGTACATGGATCTCCGCAAGCTCAAAAAACTGATCGACCTGGTCCAGGAATCCGGCATCGCCGAACTGGAAATCACCGAAGGCGAGGAAAAAGTCCGCATCACCCGCGCGGTGGCCGGACAGACCGTCTACGCCGGCATGCCCATGATGCAGCCGGGCATGATGGGCATGTACCCGCAACAGCCACCCGCCGCCGCCGCTCCTGTGGCCGTGGCTGAAGCCGCCGAACCGGCGGTGCCGGAAGGCCATGTGGTGAAGTCGCCCATGGTCGGCACCTTCTATCGCACCCCTTCGCCCAACGCCAAGGCGTTCGTGGAAGTAGGCCAGGCGGTCAAGGCCGGCGACACGCTATGCATCATCGAAGCCATGAAGCTCATGAACGAGATCGAGGCGGACGAAGGCGGCGTGATCAAGGCCATCCTGATCGAGAACGGCCAGCCGGTGGAATACGGCGAGCCGCTGTTCATCATCGGTTGATGCCTGTAGCGCCAGCTTTGTCCCCCTTGGGCACGGCATCCAGCAGGAGCGGCCGCCTGGTTTGCCCAAAGGCGGTTTCAAACTGGCGCCACGACACCACCGAAGCCGTTCGAGGAACCTCTCATGTTTGAAAAAATCCTGATCGCCAATCGCGGCGAAATCGCGCTGCGCATCCAGCGGGCCTGTCGCGAGATGGGCATCAAGACCGTCGCGGTCTATTCCGAGGCGGATGCAGAAGCCAAGTATGTGCGCCTGGCGGATGAATCCGTGTGCATCGGCCCGGCGCCATCGGCGAAGAGCTATCTGCACGTGCCGTCCATCATCGCCGCCGCCGAAGTCACCGACGCCGAGGCGATCCATCCCGGCTACGGTTTCCTGTCCGAGAACGCCGGCTTTGCCGAGCGGGTGGAAAATTCCGGGTTTGTGTTCATCGGCCCGCGCGCGGACACCATTCGCCTGATGGGTGACAAGGTTTCCGCGAAGGACGCCATGAAAGCCTCCGGCGTGCCGGTGGTCCCGGGATCGGAAGGCGCCTTGCCGGACGAGGAGCCTGACGAGTGGCTGCGCATGGCGCGCGACATCGGCTACCCGGTGATCATCAAGGCCGCCGGCGGCGGCGGCGGTCGCGGCATGCGCGTGGTGCACACCGAGGCGCACCTGATCCAGTCGGTGCAACTGACCCAGGGCGAGGCGGCCTCGTCGTTCGGCAACCCCATGGTCTACATGGAAAAGTTCCTGGGCAACCCCCGCCACATCGAGATCCAGGTGCTTTCCGACATCCACGGCAACGCCATCCACCTGGGTGAACGCGACTGTTCGATGCAGCGGCGTCATCAAAAGGTGCTGGAAGAAGCGCCGGCACCCGGCCTCGACACGAAGCTGCGCAACCAGATCGGCGAACGCTGTGCCGAAGCCTGCCGCAAGATCGGCTATCGCGGCGCCGGCACCTTCGAATTCCTCTACGAGGACGGCGAGTTCTTCTTCATCGAGATGAACACCCGCGTCCAGGTGGAGCATCCGGTGACCGAATTCATCACTGGCGTCGACATCGTCCAGGAAAGCATCCGCATCGCCGCCGGCCTGCCGCTGGCGAACAGGCAGAAGGACATCCACTTCAAGGGCCATGCCATGGAGTGCCGCATCAACGCCGAGGATCCGGCCACCTTCATGCCCTCGCCCGGCCGCATCAGCCTGTATCACGCGCCGGGGGGGCCCGGCGTGCGGGTGGATTCCCATGTCTACCAGAACTACTACGTGCCGCCGCACTACGATTCGATGATCGGCAAGCTGATCACCTACGGCGCCACCCGCGAGCAGGCCATCGCCCGCATGCGCATCGCCCTGTCCGAGATGATCGTCGAGGGCATCAAGACCAACATCCCGCTGCATCAGGAGTTGCTCACGGACCGCGTGGTCCTGGATGGCGGTTACAGCATCCATTACCTGGAGCAGAAACTGGGGATGAACAAGCATTGACCCGTGGCGCCGGCTCCCCGCCGCTGCCTTTCGCCTGCCGGCGAGCGCCGGCGACAACATGGACCGATGATGCCCTGGCTTTCCCTGAAACTCGCCGCCGACCAGGAAGCGGCTGAAGTCCTGGCCGATGCCCTGATGGATGCCGGTGCCCTCTCGGTTTCCATCGAGGATCGCGATGCCGGCACCGCCGAGGAAGCGCCGCAGTTCGGTGAGCCGGGGCTGGCGGACCCCAAGGCCTGGGCGCGCAACTGGGTCGTCGCCCTGCTCGAGGCGGGGGCCGACCTGCCCGGCCTGTTCGCGCAACTGGGGCTGGCCGCGGACCACGAACATCAGGTCGAACGGGTGGAGGAACAGGACTGGGTGCGTCTGACCCAATCCCAGTTCGACCCCATTCCCATCTCGCGGCGGCTGTGGATCGTGCCTTCCTGGCATGACGCCCCCGACCCCGAGGCAATCACCCTGGTGCTGGACCCCGGGCTGGCCTTCGGGACCGGTAGTCATCCCACCACCCGCCTGTGCCTGCAATGGCTGGAAGCCCATCTTGCCGGGGGCGAATCGGTACTCGATTACGGCTGCGGCTCAGGCATCCTCGCCATTGCCGCCGTCAAGCTTGGTGCCGGCCAGGTCGTCGGCGTCGATGTCGACACCCAGGCGGTCACCGCCTCCCGCGACAACGCCGAACGCAACCAGGTGGAAGCCCGCTTCCACTTGCCCGATAGCGCGCCGGCCGGCCAGTTCGACGTTCTGGTGGCCAACATCCTCACCAACCCTCTGAAGGCGCTCATGCCGCTGCTCGCTGCCCGTGTCAGGCCCGGTGGCCGCATCGCCCTGTCCGGCATCCTGGCGGAACAGGCGGAGGAAGTCATGGCGATCTACGGCCAGTCGTTCACCATGCGTCCGTGGCGGGATGCGGAAGGCTGGGTCTGCCTGGAAGGCATCAAGTCATGACTCGCCGGGCGTGTGTTTTCACCTCCCCTGCCCGTAGGGGAAGTGCGGCAACAGGCGCCCTGCCCCGTCCATGCTGACCACCTGTCCCGAATGCCAGACCACCTTCCGGGTCACCCAGGAACACCTGGGGCTGCGCCGCGGGCTGGTACGCTGCGGACATTGCGGGGTGGTGTTCAACGCCTATGACAGCCTGCTCGCGGAACTGGTGACACCTCCGGCCGAGCCGGAGAAGGTGGCGCGCGACACCCCCTCCGTCGAGACGCCGCGCCCAGCCGCACCGGTGGCGGAGCCGCCCGACCTTGCCGCCGCGGCTGCAGCCGTCGTCGAGCGGATGGCACGGCCGGGTGACACGGTGGACGAGCCAGCGAGCAGCCCGTGGGGAACGCCACACCCGCCGACCGAGCCGACCGAGTCAATCAAAGCGATCGAGAAGCGGGAGGAAACCGCGACGCCATCCGTGCCGCCTGCGTTGGAGACGTCGGAGTCCATCCTGCTATCTGAGCTGCCGACACGGATCACCCCCCCCCGGCGGCCCCGGCCACCGCGCTACCGCCTCAAACTGGCGGTAGCCTTGCTGCTGACCGCCACCCTGCTCCTGCAACTGCTGGTTTTCCTGCGCGCCGATCTCGCCACCGCGCTGCCGGGCACGCGTCCGTTGCTCGCAGCCCTGTGTGGCCCCCTCCATTGCGAGGTGCCGCTGCCACGCCAGCTCGACAAGACTGCCATCGCGGCCTCCTCGCTGGAGCACGATGCCGAAAACCGGTCGCGCAGCCGTCTCTCCCTGCTGCTCGCCAACCGCACCGGCCAGGCTCAGGCCTGGCCGCACATCGTGCTCATCCTCACCGACATGCGTGACAGCCCCGTCGCCCAGCGCGTGTTCACGCCCAAGGAATATCTGGCTGGAAAGGTGCGCTTGGATGCCGGCATGGCGGCCGGAGAGGAACAGGAAATACGTCTCGACCTGGATACCGGCACCCTGGCGGCGACCGGCTACGCGCTGGACCTGGCCTACCGCTGAGCCCCTGGCCATCCGGAGGGCGAGCGGCTCCCGCCGCGGCCGTCTACAACCCCGCCAGCACCCGGACATGTTCAGCCACGCTGCGGCCCAGTGAGGACAGGTCATAGCCTCCTTCCAGCACCGAAACGACGCGACCACCGGTGGTGGCCTGGGTCGCGGCCATGGCTTGCTCGGTGATCCAGGTGTAATCCGCCTCCACCAGCCCGAACTGGCCCATGTCGTCCTCGCGATGGGCGTCGAAACCCGCGGAGAAGAACAGCATTTCCGGCTGGAAGGCGGCCAGCGGTGGCAGGATCTTTTCCGCGAAGGCCTCGCGGTAGCGCTTGCCGGCGGTGCCGGCGGGCAGTGGCACGTTGACGATGTGGTCGCTCACCGTCTCGGCGCCGCAATAAGGATAGAAAGGATGCTGGAAGGTGGAACAGAGCATCACCCTCGGGTCGTCCTTGAAGATGTCCTCGGTACCGTTGCCATGGTGGACATCGAAATCGACGATGGCCACCCGCTTGAGGCCATGTGCCTCCAGGGCGTGCGCAGCGGCGATGGCGACATTGTTGAAGATGCAGAAGCCCATGGAGCGATTGCGGGTGGCATGGTGCCCGGGTGGCCGGCAGGCGACGAAGGCGTTCGCAATCTTGCCGCGCATGATCCGGTCCACGGCCATGATGCCGCCGCCGGCGGCGCGATAGGCTGCCTCCAGGCTGTGCGCGTTCATCGCGGTATCGCCATCCAGGTTGACCATGCCCTCGTAGGGTGAGGCCGCTTCGATGGCGTCGATGTAGGTGACGTCATGAACCCGCGCCAGATGGCTGCGGTGCGCCAGTGGCGCTTCCTGGTGGCTCAGGTAGTCGAACAGGTGTGCCGCGTGCAGGCGGTCGTTGATGGCGTTGAGGCGTGAGGGGCTTTCCGGGTGCTGATGCCCCATATCGTGCCTGAGGCACTCGGGATGGCTGATGTAGGCGGTATGCATGGCGGATCGGTATCAAAAAGCAATACTGAATATACGCCCGCTTCATGCCCTGGTAACGCCATTGGGCCTATCATGGCGACAAAGCGAGGGCCACCGAAGCAGCGTGTGCGGGCCGAAACTCGCGGATTCCCCAATAGCCAACCCGATGCCAACACCATGTCAAAGCACTATCTCCATCCCCTGTTCATGCCCCGTTCCGTCGTCGTGTTCGGCGCCAGTGAAAAAGAACACTCGGTTGCCGGCATCCTGTTCAGCAACCTGCGCAAATCCGGCTTCACCGGCAAGGTCTACCCGATCAATCCCAAGCATGACCTGCTCTACGGCGAGCGCTGCTACGCCAGCACCGCCGACCTGCCGGAAACCCCGGAACTGGCCCTGATCGCCACCCCGGCCGCGACCATACCGGGCATCCTGGATGCCTGCGGCGCCCGCGGCATTCATCACGCGGTGGTGCTCTCCGCCGGCTTCCGCGAGGTCGGCCCCGCGGGGGTGGCGCTGGAAGAAGCGGTGCAGGCGGCGGCAAAACGCAACGACATTCGCTTCATCGGCCCCAACTGCCTGGGCGTGCAAAGACCAGGGATCGGCTTCAACGGCACCTTCAGCAAAGGCGCCACGCTGTCCGGCGACCTGGCGCTGGTGTCGCAATCCGGAGCGCTGTGCACCGCCATGCTGGACTGGGCGGAATCGAACGGGATCGGTTTCTCCAGCGTCATCTCCACCGGCGCCTCGGCTGACGTCGATTTCGGCGAGATTCTCGACTACCTGGCCTACGACCCCGCGACCAAGGGCATCCTGATGTACATCGAGGGCATCCGCGATGCCCGGCGCTTCATGAGCGCGCTACGCGCCACAGCACGGATCAAGCCGGTGGTGCTGGTCAAGGTCGGACGCCACGAAGCCGGTTCCAAGGCCGTGGCCTCGCATACCGGCGCCCTGGTCGGCTCCGACGCGGTGTTTGACGCCCTGCTGCGGCGTGCCGGCGTGGTGCGGGTCAGCAGCATTACCCAGCTGTTCGCCTCCGCTCAGGCCCTGTCATCCCATATCAAGCCGACCGGCGATCGGCTGGCCATCGTCACCAACGGTGGCGGCCCGGGTGTCATGGCGACCGACCGTGCCGTCGATCTCGGTGTCCGTCTCGCGGAACTGGGTCCCGATGCCCTGGACAAGCTCAATGCCGCCCTGCCGCCGACCTGGTCACACGGCAATCCGGTGGACATCATCGGTGACGCCGCCGCCGATCGCTATAGCGCCGCGATGCAGGCCTGTCTCGCCGACGAGCATGTCGATGGCGTCCTGGTGATGCTGACGCCGCAGGCGATGACGCGGCCGACCGAGGCCGCCGACGCGGTGGTGGCAATGGCCAGGCAATCGAGCAAGCCGGTGATCGCCTGCTGGATGGGCGAGGCGCAGGTGGCGGAGGGCCGGCAACGCTTCAAGGACGCGGGTATTCCCTCTTTCTCGACGCCGGAACCGGCGGTCGAAGTGTTCTCCTATCTCTCCGCCTACTATGAAAACCAGCGACTGCTGATGCAGACCCCCGGCCCCATCGCGAAAGGGACCGATCCGGATGTCGAAGGCGCTCGCCTGATCATCGAATCCGCCCTGTCGCATGGCCGCTCGGTGCTGACCGAGGTGGAATCGAAGGCGCTGCTTTCCGCCTTCCGCATCCCGGTGGCGCAGACCCTCATCGCGCGTGAGCCCACGGAAGCGATGCTGATGGCACAGCAGATGGGCTTCCCGGTGGCGATGAAGATCAATTCGCAGACCATCAGTCATAAATCCGATGTCGGCGGCGTCCGTCTGGGCCTCTCCAGTGGCCATGCCGTGCGCTCGGCGTATAGCGGCATGATGACGGAAGTCCGCAACCGCGTGCCCGATGCCCAGATCGACGGCGTCGTGATCGAGCCCATGCTGGTGCGACCGAATGCCCGCGAGGTGCTGGTGGGCGTCACCAGCGATCCCGTGCTCGGACCGGTCATCGTATTCGGCACCGGGGGGGTCGATGTCGAAGCCGCGCAGGACCGCGCCGTCACCCTGCCACCGCTGAACCGCTATCTGGTCCGCGACCTGATCAACCGCACCCGCGTGGTCAAGCTGCTCGGCGAGTTCCGCAACCGCCCGGCCGCCGACCTCGACGCGCTTGAGCAGATCCTGATGCGGGTCTCGGAAATGGTCTGCGAACTGCCCTGGATCAGGGAACTGGACATCAACCCACTCCTGATCGACGAACATGGCGCGCTCGCCCTCGACGCCCGCGTCATCATTGCCCCGCGCGTACCCAGCGCCGACCGCTACGCACACATGGCGATCCACCCCTATCCGGCGCATCTGGTCACTTCCTGGCAGTTACCCAACGGCGTCGACGTCGTCATCCGTCCCATCCGCCCGGAAGATGCCGAACTGACCCAGAGCTTCGTGCGCAGCCTGTCCGAGGAAACCAAGTATTTCCGCTACATGGATGCCGTGCGCGAACTGTCCCAGGCCATGCTGGTGCGCTTCACCCAGATCGACTACGACCGCGAAATGGCCTTGCTGGCGGTGACCCAGACCCAGGGCAAGGAAGAGGAGCTGGGCGTGGCCCGCTTCGCCATCAATCCCGATGGCGAATCCTGCGAATTCGCTGTGGTGGTCAGCGACCAGTGGCAGAAGCAGGGCATCGCCCACAAGCTGATGGACGTGCTGATGGACGTCGCCCGCTCCAAGGGCATGCGCAAGATGGATGGTGAAGTGCTGAAAACCAACACCCGCATGCTCAAGCTGGCCACCAGCCTGGGATTCAAGGTCTCGGCCCACCCGGAAGACGATAGCGTGCGTTACATTTCGCGGAATCTGTAAGCCTGCGTGCGATGGTCGGGCGGGAACCCGACCGAGCACGGGCGCCTGTTTCACGACGCGGGGTAACCCGTCATGACCCATCGCTTCGTGGCGGCGTCCACACTCCGCATGCAACTTTTTCCCGTTCGACAGGGTCTGCCAAAGAATCGATCACTACCGCATATCACGTGACACGCTCCCTCTTGATGGCCGCCCTGCTTGGCACCAGCCTGGCCCAGGCCGCCGACCTGCCCACGCCTGCTGTCGACCCCCTTGCCCCATCTTCCAACGTCACCCGCTGGGCCGATCGCTGCACCAATCTGACCAGTAGCGGCTGGGCATTCAAGGGGCCACGCAATTTCCTGCAATGGCTGGATGTCTTCAGCGACCCCGCAATCTGGCTGGAATTCGGCCGTCGTGGCCTTGATCCGCAGTCCTACGTCCGCAGCCTGTCCACCGCGATGGATCCGGGCACAGCGAAGAATTTCCTGGAATGGACCGACCCGGAGATTTACGAGAAGTGGGCGCGGGCAGCGGCGGAACCGGATTTCTCCACCGCGGTCAATGCCATCCTGTTCGACCCCGGCCGTATCATGCGCTGGGCCATGCTGCCCACGGATGCGCGAACCTGGAACCTGCTGGCGACCGCATTCAGCCCGGCAACCTGGACGAAATGGCTGACGGCGCCCTTCCACCCCGGCACCCAGGCGCTCATCGCCAAGGCGCTGGACCCGGAAACCGCGTTGAACTGGTCGCGGGCGCTGGCCGACCCAGCCAGCTATCCCGCGCTCAAGGCAGGCAACCCACCCGTCCCGGAAAGCCAGCGCGGCAACCTCTACCTGGAATCATCCGGAACACCCTGGAAACGGGCGATCTAGTCGCCTGCGTTGCCGGGCCGAAGGCGGCGCTGCAGGGTTGCGTCCGCTTGACGATAGGCGCCCCTGCCGAGATCAGTCGAGTGGCGAGACCAGCCCCGTTTCGATCGCGAAGCGGGATTCGGAGGGCATGTCCGGGTCGCCCCGGCGGGGGCGGCGTCCTGCAGTCGAGGACTGCTGGATGCCCGGGAGCATCCGCGCCACGATGCGCCCATGGCGGGTCAGGGCAAGCTCTTCACCCGCTTCGACAGCGGAAAGCAGCGTCTGGAATGAGGCTTCCGCCTCGGTCACACGGATGATGCGCATCTTGGCTCCTCGGGATGGACCCTCATGCAATGGACGGGACACCTCACTCCACCACCTCATGCCAGGTCACGCGCCCGGATGCGCCTATTCCGAGGCTGCTGGTGATCGACATGAGATCGCCGTTGAGGCGGTTCAGCAGGGCATAACCTTTGCTGGTCTTGCCGGAGGCGCGCAGGAAGGTCGCTCCACCGAGCGCCGCGCCGGTTCTGACGCCACCGACACGGGCATCACTGTCCTGATTCACGATGCCGTCGCCGTTGGTGTCGAAGGCCGGATAGGCCAGCACGCTACCGCTGGAATAGTCCAGCGCCATCAGCCAGCCATCGCCGCCATGCTCGCAGGGCGCGTCGCTGGGAATGAAGGTGCTGAAGAAGATGACGCCGTTGAGCAGTTGCGGCACGCCGGTCAGGCGCTCGCCGCTGGCCGGCAGATCCAGCCGCCAGCCGAGGTAGGCGGAGGGTGAGCCGCCGGTTTCGCAACTGGACAGGCTGGTGGCATTGCACCAGACCACGGAATTGTTGCTGGGTACACGCACACCGAGGTTGACGGTACGACCGTCGATCACCCTGCCAGCCCCGTACTCGGACAGCGTCTGCGCCACCAGCCACTGCCGACCGCCGATGGCGGCCTCGGCGATCGTACCGCTGGTGCCGGTGGCGCCGGCGCGATCCCAGAGTCCATAGAAACTCTGCACGGCGGTACTGGCGGAATCGCTCGGCTCGAGATACTTGCCGGTACCAAACAGCAGCATCACGCCGCCCAGGCGGTGCACGGTGATTTCCGGCGGCGCCAGGATGGGTTGGGCATTACCGCTTCCGTCACGCGCCGTGAACAGCGGCTGGCCGGACAAAGCCACCTGCCACTGCGCCGGACTGGCGTTGCTGACGTCGAACTTCCAGAGATTGCCCTTGAGGTCACCGGCATAGATCACGTCGACCTTGCCATCGCCGTTGCGATCGAATGGCACGGGTGTCGACAGACCGTTGGCACCGCTGGAAGACTCCGCCACCAGCTTCACATAGTCGCCGCTGCCTCCCCATCCCCCGTCGGTGCCGCCGTCCAGGAACAGGATGAACAGGGCGGCCTTGCCGGCACTGCTGTTGTAGCCGTTGCCGACGATGACGGCCCAGCGCCCGTCGTTCATTCGCACGATCTGACGGGACTGGCCATTGGACAGGTTTTTCGCCGGCCAGTTGTAGCTGTAGCCGAGATCGGCATCGTCATTCGCCGTGAACTCCCACAACACCAGGTCGGCGGCGCGGGTCTGGATGAAGCTGGTGTCGGGATCGGTGACATCGAGCGCGAAATAGCCCTTGCCGCCGGCATTGAGGCCACCCACCAGCACGGTTTTCCAGCCGCCCCCGACCACGGCATCGGCCACCATCGGGCTGCCATCGACAAAGTAGCGGTGACTGTAGCCCTGCGACGTGAGCTGACTGAGGTTGGCGTAGACCGCCCCGGGCACATAGCCGAGTACTTCCTTGCCGGCATTGCTGCTCCCCACCTTGACATTGAAGCCGTGCAACATGCCATCGTTGCCGCCCGCCCAGACCACCGGCGTGCGGGTACGCCTGGCGCTGGCGAAGGCTTCATAGCCGGCGAAATCGACATCCGAATAGCCGGCGGAGGGCGGCCCGACGTAAATCGGGTTGGAGTTGACAATATCCCCCAGCGGGCCGGCGGTGCGTTCACGCAACTGGCTGCTGGATTTGCCTTCATGCTGGCTCTGGCCACGCAGCCAGGCGACACGGTCGGCGCCGCGATTGTCGAGGGTACCGGCGGCATTGCGGTTGAGCGCGTCGGTTTGCGCCGTCTGACCGGTGAGACCCGCCCAGGTGAAGGGCAGACCGTCACGACTGGTCGAGCCGTAGGTGATGAGATTGCGCGAATCGGCGCTGATGCCTGTCTGCGCGCGCAGCAGGGTGGCGGCATCCCAGTCTTCGATGCTGCTCACCGTGCCGTTGTCGGTAATGCTGTAGGCCAGGAGTTGGCCGCTCCAGCCGTTGGCGTTGAAGCGCGCTTGATAGAGGCGACTGTCGGAACGGATCGAGGTGGAGTTGGTGGTCACGGCGCTGGCGGCGGCCTTCTCCAGGATGGCGGTGAAGGTGCGGTCGAGTGCCTGCTCGAGGCCGAGCGGGTTGGATACCAGGAAGTAATTGTCGGGAACGCCGTCACTGCCATAGCTGCCGCTGGAGGTGCGGCTGTCCCATTCCGAAACCTGGTCGGGCTGGTTATTGCCACCTGCGGCTTCGGTGAAGCCCCCCCACTTGGCGGCATACCAGAGCGGATCCTTGAGCGATTCGGCGGTGCTGGTACCCAGGGTATAGGTCGCGGTGGTCGCCGCGTCGGGACGCTGACAATTGCTGCAACCGCCACTGCCGTTCACCTTGGTGCCCGGGGAGACGGTGATCGCAGCCGGGTCGGTGTAGTTGAAACCCTCAATGCCGGAATGGAAATGGGGACCGTCCTGTGTCGTGCCGCTGACGATGTAACCGAAACCCTGCGGTTGATTGGTCGATTCCGCGATGATGCGGGTGGTGACGGTAAGCGTATTGGCGTTGCGGTCCAGGCGCCAGGCCATCATCCCCCAGACATCCTGGTCATAGTCGCCGCCCTGCTCGCTGTCTTCCCAGTTCAGATAGGCCATGCCCTCCGCCATCGTGGCGGTGGCGGTCTGGCTAACGATCTTCATGTCCACCAACTGCCCTCCCCCTTGCGGACTGCTGTTGAACAGGCGATAAGCGGGCTGCAGGATCACGCGCGGTTTGGCTTCTCCGGCCAGGGCGATGCGAATCTGTGGGACGTTGGTGGCGAGCTGGACGCCGTAGGTACTGACTTTCAACGATTTGTGGTCATCGTCGGGAATGGTGATGTTGCTGCGGATGCGTTGGGTGCGGGCATGATGCGCCAATCCGGCCATCAGCCACGAGCCCTGCAGGGTCGGCCCTTCCGGGCAGATGCCGGCGGCGCTGCCGAGACCGCTCAGGGTCTTGGCGTCGCACAACTCGTTGTTGCTGCCACCGCTCTTGCCGATGAAGAAGTTACGGCCGTTCAGGCCTTCGCCACTGCCCACCGCATCGGTCAGACTCTTGGCCGTGCCGTCGCTGCCGATGCTGCTCATGCTGGTGCTGGCGAGATCTTCGTCATTGCTGGAGACACTGGCGTTGAACATCACCACGTTGAGCGGCGCGCAATAATTGCTGGTGTTGAGCGGGTCCACCCAGGTAGCGAGCGGCAGGCCCAGGAGGTTGTCCTTGCTGCCGCTGTTGGTGAAGGTATAACCACTGCTCGCGCCCTGGCCCGCGAAGTAGCGCAGGGATTCGTAATACAGTTCCGACATCGGGTTGCCCCAGCTGGTGCAAGCGTTTTCCGAGATGTTGGTCAGTTGCCAGGAGCAGTCGTCGCCGCTCGACCCCAGGTAGGTGCCGTCGCCATAGTTGTAGCCGTAAATGCGCAGGTAGTTGAGGCTGTTGACGATGCCGGGCGTGGTGGCGCTGGAGGTGGTGGTGCGTGGGCTGTTGGGGGGGGTGGCGGGCTGGACGAAGGTGCCATCGCTGGCCACGTTCACTTCATCCGTGAAGGCGCCGACATTCTTGCGCAGCACACCCCCGGAAATGTTCTTCCTGTAGCTGCCGGTCATCAAGCCGAAATGCAGTTGCCCGGTGTCGCCGTAGTACTGCAGCAGTCCGATCGGCTTGGTGTTGCCGCTGGGGTACTGCTTGCAGCGCTCCGTCCCCAGCAAGCCGGGTACGCAGGCCTTGACGCGGGCGACATAGTCGTAGCTACCCAGGCCGTTGGCGATGCGACCGTCGGAACGGGTGCTCTTGTTGGGAGCCAGGCTATTGGCGTAGAGGCCGGAAAGTGCGGCGCGGTTACCGTTGGTGCGGCGCCCCCCGATAGAGTCGGCATCCTCGTTGATATCGGTGGCACCCGAAATGGAATCTTCGCGCCACAAACATTGCCGCCTCTCGTTAGCCGCCCATAGCGCGAAATTCCCCTTGGCGACGCGCATCAAGGGGGGATTGGCATTGTTCTGGGATTTGTCACTGCTGCCGCCCAGGGTGGCATTGCAGATGGTAATGCCGGTCTGGGTCCAATTCTCGATGCTCCAGTTGCTGTAGGTGCCACTGCCATGCACCTGCTCCACCACCACCTTGATCTCACCGGAAGAGCAGGAGTTGGAACTGGAAACCAGGCTGTTATACATCTTGATGCCGGCACCATTGACGCAACTGACCGCGCCGATCATGTAGTTAACGGATGGGTTGGTTCCGGCGCGGATCACCACCTGGTCGCCATAGGCGAAGTCGCCGGTCGACGAGACGGTAAATTGCAGGGCGGCGGGCGTGCTGGAGGGAATCGTATTACTGGTGCCGCTGGACACTGCGGTGGGTGTGGCGGGGGCGCTGAAGGGGGTGAGGCGGTCGATGTCGCTGCCGTTGTAATACTTGGCGAAGGCATGCGCATCGGTCGGCAGGTAGGCGCGTTCCAGCACGGTAATGGCATTCGTCCCGCCCGCCGCGAAGGTCTGGTCAGTGGAACGCAGGCCGCCATAGAGCAGTTTGCGAACCGCGTCCATGCGGGTCATGCTGGCCCAGTTGAGAAAGTTGCCGCTCCACAACCCCGTGCAGTACTTGTTGCTCGTGGCGGCGCTGGGTTCGAAGCGCTGATTTCCTGTCGAATAGCTGTAGCACTTGTACGGATCAAAATAGCCGTAGTAGTCGATGGCGTGCTTGTAACCGGTTTCCAGCTGGCCATCGTCATCGAGATCGGAATAGTCGTTGTAAGCCTTCTTGTAGAGCTGCTGGTCCTTGGAAATATCCAGCATCACCTGCGGTGGAATGCTGGAGGTGATGAACAGGGGAGTGGGAGAAAGATCGAGGGCGCGCACAGGGGCGACGACGGTCAGCAGCAGCAGGCCAGTCACCGCGAAGCGCGAGCGGAAGGACTCCTCGAGACTGGACAGGCTGCTTCGGGCCCATTCCCCTCCCGCCTTCAATCGTTTCCAGGCGGATCTCATGAATTGCTCCTCAAATACGGTAGATTTCCTGCAATGTCACCGCGGTACCCGGACGGGAACCTACCGCGCGCACCGTGATGCGGTAGTAGATGCTTTCACCCTGACCGGCAGCCTGCTTGCGGAAGCCTTCGATCAGATAACGCGGTTGCTCCAGGACGCCATTGATGCTGGCGGCGCCAGTCATTTCACCATAGTGAATGGTCTTATCGGCATTGGCGAAAATTCCTGAAGACTCCCAGACCTTCGCCGCCATCCCATCCGGCGTATTGGCGGCATAACCCTGGGCGCCGTTGTAGCAAAGGCCATTGTCGCAGCCGCGATTGAAACCGGTCAGTCCGGTGACGGAGGAAGCAATGTAGGCCTCGGCATCGCGCAAGGCCATTTCCGCCGCCTGGGTGGCTTGCTTGCGATCCTGCCAGGCGCCCGACATGCGTTCCTGCATGAACGCGGTGGTGATCGAGGAATAACCCAGTGTGGTCAGCACGCCAAGAAAGATCAGGCTGGCGATGAGCGACATGCCGCTCTGCTGTTTCGGGCTCTGACGGAACTGACGGAAGCTGTTTTTCATGATGCCACTCCTTGTGCAAACCATTGGCCGACTCGGTCGGAGAAAGGTTGCTTGGGAGCGGCGAAGGAAACGTGGATCGCGTCGTTGACACTTCCACCATCGCGCGTTCCGAGATGCAGTCCGGCCACCATTGCGTTACTGCTGCTTTAGGTCCGTGGCTTTGCGTCGCCCCCTTTCGGGGGAGTTGCCCTTGATCTCGATCCGAGTTGATTCATTTATAACACAACCAGCAAAAACATCAAATTTATTTTTGTTTTTGTTGTTTTTGCGGTTTGCTCAATCCAGGGGAAGGTCTTGAAACCGCCATGCTTCCTGCTAAAACCTGGCCGCGGGTGTCCCGCCAGAGTGCGGTGGCGCTTCACTGCCCGCGATTGCGCAACTGGAAAGTTGCCCCGAGGACACGGCGCAAACGGGTGTCGGGGGCGGTCTGGGTGGCGCCGGAACAATCCTGGTAGGTCTGGGCTGTCGGGCTGGTGCCCGGACTGTATGCCTTGACCACCGCGCAAACGCGGACCGTGCGGACCTGAGTCCAATCGGTAGGCTGGGCGATATAGCGCTCGACGCTGTAGTCGCCGTTCGTATCGATGCCGTAGAGCACCTGGAAGGATTCCACGCCATCCGCCAGCACTTCAGCCGCGCCACCACCGCTGGCGCAAACCAGTTCCTCGCTGGTATTCAGATAGAACTCGTTCTGTACCGTGCCGCCGGTCACCGCATTGCCCCGGCAATCGGTACTGGCATCGAAACTGACGGCCAGATAGTCGCTGCCGGTCTTGCGCTCATCGACGCGTGTGGCGACCACGCCATTCTCACCGGTGATGGGCGTACCGGTGAACAGCAGTTTGGGATCGGTGTAATCGGTGGAAATCGAGACATAACCGGCCTGGGTGATCTGGCGGCCAAGGGTATCCATGAGGAAACGACCGGACTCCTGGATGCGGGCGCTTTCGCCCTGCACACGAAAAATCTGCAGGCTGCCGGAAAGGATGGTGCCCACCGAAACCGTCAGCAACAAGCCGATGGACAGCGCAACCATCAGCTCGACCAGTGAAACACCCGTTTCGCGGCGCATTGTGAGGGCGGTTTTCATGCTTGGTACCTCAGGAAGAAGCAGCGGGTATCGGCTTGCGGTTGACCGCACGCGGAGGCGGCGTCCGTACCCACCTGCCAGCCGCTGGCCCCGCCCAGCTGCCGGTCGTGCCAGCGGACACCGATCAGAAAGATCCCGTCACTGATTTCGACGACCTGACCTGAACCACTGGGCAACAAGGCCTGGTTGGCGGCATTCCAGCGATTGTGGTCGAACTGGACGAGTTGTTCCGGTGTGCAGGTGATTTTCTGGCAGTCGACCTTGATGCTGGGGATGCTGGTATTCAACGCATCGTAGCCATTGGCTGCCACGGCCACCGGATTGGACTGCATGCGCTCGACCATGTCCTGTGCCTGCTGCGCCGCCACCGAGGCCAGATAGGCTCCCTGGTTGCCGCGCAGCGCATCGACCTGAAGATTGGCGACCCCAAGCAACCCCGTGGACAACACCACCAGGGTCACCATGATTTCAAGAATGCTGAAGCCTGATTGCGATGACGCAAACTCGGCGGGAGCAATCCGGCTTTCAGGGTGAAGCGAGGTGATTTTCATGGTGCCACTCCTTGCGCAAATCCGTTAACCGACTCGGTCGGATTAGGTTGCTATGGAGCGGCGAGACCGACATTTGATCCGTCGTGGACATCGCGCGTTCCGAGATGCAGCCCGGCTACCGTTGCCATCGCGCTCGCGCTGGCGTTAGGTCCGTGGCTTTGCGTCTCCGCCTTTCGGCGGGTTTGCCCTTGATCTCGACCCGAGATGATGCATTTATAGCAAATACATCAGAAATGCACAACTTTTATATTTATTGCTGTTTTTGCAGTTTGTTGTGCTTCATGCGTGCGTATCGACCCGGTTTCCCAGATGCGCGGGATTGCTGGTCATGGCCACATTTTGTTCCAGCAGCGCCGCCACCTGGCGCTGGCTTTCCAGCGCCAGGCGGACGGCCAGCAGACTCGCTTGTGTCTGCTGATTGAAGGTGGAGGCGGCGACAGCGGCAGTGATATCCATGCGTCTACTGTAGACCGGATTTGCCGCTGCTGACGACCGGATAATCACGCGGCAGCAGCAGCCACATCCGGCCTTTCTGTTTCATGGCGCCCGCGAGCTTTCCGGCCTCCTCGCCATACCCCCAGAAGAAGTCGGCACGCACGTTGCCGCGGATGGCGCTGCCGGTGTCCTGCGCCATGACCAGTCGATTCAGCGCCTCCCTGGCGTTGGGGCGAGTGGTGGACAACCAGACTGGCGCCCCCAGGGGGATGCCGCGCGGATCGACGGCGATGCTGCGTTCGCTGGTGAGCGGCACGCCCAGTGCGCCCAGCGGACCGCTTCCGGAACTCGGCAACTCCCGGAAGAAGACATAGCTGGGATTGGCGTTGAGCAGTTCCGGAAGCCGATCCGGATTCCGCCGTCCCCACTCCTTGATGCCCTGCATGGAAGCCTTGTCCAGGGTGATTTCGCCCTTTTCGACCAGCCACTTGCCGATCGAGCGATAGGGGTGGCCGTTCTGGTCGGCATAGCCGATCCGGACCGTGTCGCCAGTCTCCAGGCGAATGCGGCCGGAGCCCTGGACCTGCAGGAAAAACAATTCCACGGGATCGTCCACCCAAAGCAATTCCTTGCCCCGAACCGGGGCCGCGCCCGCCTCGATTTCGGCACGGCTCCAATAGGGCACCACCTTGTTGCCCTGCAGACGGCCGCGCAAGCGCAGGCTCTTCAGTTCCGGATAGATCGCGCCAAGGTCGACCACCAGCATGTCGTCCGGCGGCCCATACAGCGGGTAGCGATAGCGCGGTGTCGGCGAGCGGCTGCCGCGCAGCATCGGTTCGTAATAGCCGGTCACCAGGCCTTCGCTGCTGCCCTCGGCCTGATTGACCTGCCAGACCAGGAAATGCTGTTCCAGGTATGCGCGAATCGCGCCGCTCTCGGGCAGCGCCGAGAGTTGCATCGCGGCATCGCAGACACCGCTCCAGGACGGATTGCCGCGCAAGCCCCGGCAGGATTGCATCCAGGCCGGCCAAAGCAGGGTCAGGTCATCCTCCCGCCAACCAGGCAACTGTCCCCAGGACGCCGGTTTCAACCAGGGCATGGCGAGGGGGGTGGCCCTGGCGGCCGCTTCCGGCGACGGCGTCACCACCGGCTCGGACGTGACAGGGCTGACGACCGGCATGCTCGGCTCCACGAGCGGCGCGGGCGGCTCGGCCACGGGCTGCGGCGTGACGGTCACGGCCGGCGCCACAGGGACTTCCGACGTGGGCGGCGCCGACGGAGAAGGCGGTAATGGCGCGCAGGCGCTGAGCAGCGCCCCGACAATCAGGACCAGCGCGCGCATCAATGCAGGACGCGCGGCACGGAAAGGATGAACTCGGGCACTTCGGCCTCGAACTGGCTGCCATCCTCGGCGACCATCTGGTAGCTGCCTTTCATTGCCCCCACAGGCGTCGCGATGGCGGTGCCGCTGGTGTACTCGAACTGCTCGCCGGGCTTGAGCAAGGGCTGCTCACCCACCACACCGAGGCCGCGCACTTCCTGCACCTTCTGATGCGCATCGGTGATGAGCCAGTGCCGGGAGATCAGCTGCGCCGGGGTCTGACCGGTATTGGCGATGGTGATGGTGTAGGCGAACACGAAGCGCTCCGCACCCTCGTCGGACTGCTCCGGGACGAACTGGGTACGCGTGGTGACGGTGATGTGGTATTTCCTGCTGTCGGCCATGGCGGTTCTGCTTCCGGGTTCGCTTTGCGGCCCGGGATTGCACACGAATCGACCGACCCTGTCCAGTGCGCGGGGCGCGCGGGTAGAATGCGCGGGTTTTCTCATCGATACAGGACCTCCTCATGGCCGATTACCAGATTGCCCCCTCCATCCTTTCCGCCAACTTCGCGAAACTCGGAGAGGAAGTGGATAACGTCCTCGCCGCCGGCGCCGACATCGTCCACTTCGACGTGATGGACAACCACTACGTACCCAACCTGACCATCGGCCCCCTGGTCTGCGAAGCGCTGCGCAAGCACGGCGTCACCGCCCCCATCGACGTGCACCTGATGGTCAAGCCGGTGGACCGCATCATTCCCGACTTCGCCAAGGCCGGCGCCACCTACATCACATTCCACCCGGAAGCGTCCGAGCACATCGACCGCACCATCGGCCTGATCAAGGAAAGTGGCTGCAAGGCCGGCCTGGTGTTCAACCCGGCCACCCCGCTGGACATCCTGGAATACACCCTGCCCAAACTCGACATGGTGTTGTTGATGTCCGTGAACCCCGGTTTCGGCGGCCAGAAGTTTATCCCCTACGTGCTCGACAAGGCGCGCAAGGTCAGCCAGATGATCAAGGCCGGCGGCCACGCCTGCCGCCTGGAGATCGACGGTGGCGTCGGCCCGGCCAACATCTGCGAAGTCGCCAAAGCCGGGGTCGACACCTTCGTCGCTGGCTCCGCCATCTTCGGTGCCGGCAAGGACAGCGATCCGCAACGCTATAACTCGGTCATCGCCGCCATGCGCGCCGAGCTGGCGAAGGCGTAAATGTGACGCCGGCGGCCTTGCCGGCGTCTTTTGACAAACGCCGGCAAGGATGCCGGCGCCACAGGTTGCAACGATGAATTTCCCGATTCCCCTCAAAGCCGTCGTCATCGACCTCGATGGCACCCTGCTCGACACCGCACCCGATCTGGCCGACGCCGCCATGGCGATGGCCGCCGATCTCGGCCTGCCGCCCATCGACCTGGATACGGTCAAGACCTACATCGGCAACGGCGTCTCCCGCCTGGTCAAGCGCGTGCTTACCCGCGACATGCACGCCGATCCGGCGCCGGAGCTGTTCGCCCGCGCCCTGCCGATCTACGAGAAGCACTACGCCGAAGGCGTCTCGCGCAAGAGCCGCCCGTTCCCCGGCGTCGTCGAAGGCCTGCGGGCGCTCAAGGAGAGCGGCGTGCACCTGGCCTGCATCACCAACAAGGCCGAGCGCTTCACCCACCCCTTGTTGAAAGACACCGGCCTGTTCGACTTCTTTGAACTGATCCTCTCCGGCGACACCCTGCCGGAGAAGAAACCCTCGCCGCTGCCGCTCTACCATGCTTGCGCGGTATTTGATTGCGAGCCGAACGAACTGCTCCTGATCGGCGACTCGCTCAACGACACCCAGGCCGCCCGCGCCGCCGGCAGTGCCGTGTTCTGCGTGCCCTACGGCTACAACCGCGGCCGCCCGGTGGAAGAACTGGACCTGGATGCCGTGGTGCCGAGCCTGCTTGATGCCGCAAAGCTGATCGTCCTGAAATGAACCTGAACACTCTGGAAGCCGGGAAGCACCAGCCTGCCCGATGGCGTGGCTGAACCGCGCTCAAACCCCGCGTTTCAACCTTCCTGTCATTCCGGAGCCGCATCATGTTCAATGAAGAAAAGTTCAACAGTCTCGCCCGCCAGGGCTACAACCGCATCCCGGTCATCAAGCAACTGCCGGCCGACCTGGATACGCCACTCTCGCTCTACCTGAAACTCGCCAACGAGCCTTATTCCTACCTCCTGGAATCGGTGGTGGGCGGTGAGCGTTTCGGACGCTATTCCTTCATCGGCCTGCCCGCCAGCACGGTGCTGCGCGTGCACGGCCACTTTGTCAGCATCGAAACCAATGGCCTGCCGGTCGAGCAATGCAACTGCGACGACCCACTGGCCTTCATCGAAGACTATCTGGGCCGCTTCAAGGCGGCGTCGGTGCCCGGCCTGCCCCGCTTTCCCGGCGGCCTGTGCGGCTATTTCGGCTACGACACGGTGCGCTACATCGAGAAGAAGCTGGCCGACACGCGCAAGGAAGACCCGGTCAACACCCCCGACATCCTGCTCCTGCTCAGCGACGAACTGGCCGTGGTCGACAACCTCTCCGGCCGCCTCACCCTGATCGTCTACGCCGACCCGCTGGAACCCGAGGCCTACCTGAAGGCACATCAGCGGCTGAAGGAACTGTCACGCCGCCTGATCCGCCCCGCCGTGCCCCCCGGCGGCACCTCCGGCAACGGCTTCGAGGCGGTGTCCGAGTTCGGCGAACAGGCGTTCAAGGACGCAGTGGTCCGCGCCAAGCGCTACATCACCGACGGCGACATCATGCAGGTGGTGCTCTCCCAGCGCATGAGCCGGCCGTTCCACGCGCATCCGCTGTCGCTCTACCGGGCCCTGCGCGGACTCAACCCCTCGCCCTACATGTTCTATTACGACATGGGCAGCTTCCACGTGGTGGGTTCCTCGCCGGAAATCCTGGTGCGACTGGAAGACGACGGCGGCGGCAAGCGGGTCACCGTGCGCCCCATCGCCGGCACGCGGCCGCGCGGCGCCAACCGCGAGGAAGACCAGCGCCTGGAAGCCGAACTGCTGGCCGACCCGAAGGAACGCGCCGAACACGTCCAGCTAATGGACCTCGGCCGCAACGACGCCGGCCGCGTCGCCCAGGTGGGCACGGTGAAAGTCACCGAGAACATGACCATCGAGCGCTATTCGCATGTCATGCACATCGTCTCCAACGTCGAGGCCAGCCTGCGCCCGGAAATGAGCGCCATGGACGTGCTGCGCGCCACCTTCCCCGCCGGCACCGTCTCCGGCGCGCCCAAGATCCGGGCGATGGAAATCATCGATGAACTGGAACCGACCAAGCGCGGCGTCTACGCCGGCGCCGTCGGCTACCTCGGCTTCAATGGCGACATGGATGTGGCCATCGCCATCCGCACCTCGGTGATCAAGGACAACACCCTCTATGTGCAGGCCGGTGCCGGCATCGTCGCCGACTCGGTGCCCGAGAACGAATGGCAGGAAACCTGCAACAAGGCTCGCGCCGTGGTGCGGGCGGCGGAACTCGCGCAAGACGGATTCGAGAGCGAAGTCGAGTAGGAGGTCCGCTCGCGGGCCGAACAAGGCATCCACGAAGTACCTGCCATGCCCGAGCGAGCGTCGTAATCGGCCCGCGACGGGCCGCCTACATCCCGATCATGTGCGCCGCGACTTCCCGGTGATGTGCCGCGCGGCGATGCTCGAACAGATAGATGCCCTGCCAGGTGCCCAGCATCATGCGGCCGTCCCGAACCGGGATGGACAACTGGGTCTGCGTCAGCGCCGCGCGCACATGCGCCGGCATGTCGTCGGGGCCTTCCAGGGTATGGCGATAGATCGGGTCGTGCTCTGGCACCAGGCGCGAAAGAAAGCGTTCCAGGTCGGCCTGCACATCGGGATCGGCGTTCTCCTGGACGACCAGGCTGGCGGAGGTATGGCGCACGAACAGGGTCAGCAGGCCCTCGCGCAGGCTGCTGCCGCGCAACCAGTGCGCGACCTCGCCGGTAAAGTCATGGAGCCCCTTGCCGCGGGTGGTGATTTCGAAGGTGGTGAAGGCCTGTTGCATGTGCGTGATCCGAATTGAGACACTGCCGAGTATGCGTGAACTTCATCTCATCGTCCCCGGCCTGGCGGCCTGGCGGGATTCACCCCACAGCGAAACGGTCGCGATGCCGGGGCTCGCGCGCCTGCTCGCACGCGGTCGCCCCCTCGGCGGCGAAACCAGCTTGGCGGAGGCCCTGTGTCGGGCGTTCGCAGTGGATCGACAGGAGGACTGGCCGCTCGCGCCCATCACCGCGACCTACGACGGCCTCAATGCCAACGTCGGCTACTGGCTACGCGCCGACCCGGTCCACCTGCAGGTCGGCATGCGCGGCATGACCCTGCTCGATGCGTCCCATGTCGGACTCAGCACGGCGGAGTCAGAATCCCTGGCAACGAGCCTCATGCCCCTGTTCCGGGAGGCAGGCTGGCACCTGCTGGCCCCCGCGCCGACTCGCTGGTATGGCCATCCCGCCCGCGCCATCAATTTGCGAACCACACCGCTGGACGAAGTCGCCACCCGCCACGTGAACTCCGCACTGCCGACCGGCCCCGACGCGGCGCAGGTCATGCAACTGCTCAACGATGCACAGATCATTCTTCACGAACACCCGGTGAATCTCGCGCGGGAACGACAAGGGCAATTGCCCATCAACAGCCTCTGGCTCTGGGGTGGCGGCACGAGGGTGAACATCGGGCGCACATACCGGCTGGTGCTGGCGGAGCAATTGGAAACGCTGGCGCTGACCCAGCTTTCCGGCAGCACCAGTGCGGCCTGCCCCGGCCACCTGGGCGACCTGCCGCGTGCCGCCAGCATCCTGGCGGTCCTGCCGGAATTTGCCGCTGATGCGGAGGCGACCGACGCCGCCCGTCTCGATGCCGACTGGTTCATGCCCTTGCTCCAGGGATTGCTTCTGGGCCGCATCCGCCACGCCACCCTGACCCTGACCGGCCTGGAAGGGTGCGGTGTTGCGCTCGGCATGGCAGAGAGCTGGAAGCTGTGGAAAAGAATCGGCGAGTGCCCTGCGTTACGCACCCGGCAATAGCCGGCCAACGCCACTGGGCCGAAAATACAATCCGGGTGCTAAGTCTTCGTTAAGTCTTGCTGCGGATAATGGACTCACCGAACGCCAAGACGTACGGTAGTTCCCCCCACATCCTTCCAGGAGACTCACATGAACAAAACCCTGATCGCACTGCTGACCGCTGCTTCCTTCCTGACCATTGGTGCAGCCCAGGCTGCTGATGCCGGCATGGACAAGCCGGCTGCCGAGGCTGCCGCGAAGCCTGCGAAGCATGCCAAGCACACCAAGCATGCCAAGAAACACGCCAAGGCACCCAAGGCTGCGGAAGCCGCCAAGTAATCAGCATCGCCACCAGGAAGCCGGGCGACTCGCGTCGTCCGGCTTTTTTTCATGGCGACGGGGCGGATGGCGATGGTCCGGCCGGGCTGCCCCGACCTTCCCCGATCACCGCGCCCAGGCGGGCCAGGAGGGTTTGCAGCATCCGGACCAGCAACAGGCTCAAGGCGAATCCCGCCAGGACATCCGCGGGAAAATGTGCGCCCAGGCTCACGCGCGAAATGCCGACGCACAACGCGTACAACGCCAGAATCAATCGCACCGGGGGTCGCGACACGGGCCAGAGACTGGCCGTAACCAGCATGGCAAAGGCGGAATGCCCACTCGGCAGGCTATGCCGCAACGCCACCTGGCCGACAATATGAACACTGCCCTTCGGCAGCGCGAGCGGCGGTCTCGGGAAATCCAGCCACGGTTTGACGAAGCCGATGAGTTGACCTTCGACCACGTAGGCCAGGCTGAAAACGGACAGGACCGACAACCAGGCAATGGCGTCGCTCTTGCTGCAGCGCTGTGCGGTGATGAAGCCAGACACCGTGCTCAGCGCGAGAACGATCGGGAAATTGCCATGGTCGCCCAGGTCGGTGCACAGCAGCATGAGCGCATCGATCCAGGCGGTGTGTGGATCGTTGATGACGTGGAACAGCCAGACATTCAGCCCGCCCCAGTCGTAAAGTGGCAGGCCCATTGTTTATCCAACCAGCGCCATCGCCCAAAGCGCTACGCCAGCAGCGGCGGCCAATGCGGCCACGGCGAACAACCAGCGGACCCGTGTCAGCGCGGTGATCGAAGCGAGGGAAATGGCGATCTGGATCAGAGTCATCGACTGCGCCTGCTTGTGGTGCGGCCGCAGGGCGAGGTCACTGCGCTCGTTCGCCCGTTTCGACTCCGCTTCCAGGGCTTCGGCCTGACGCTTGATGGCTTGTTTCTCTTCCGCGTATTTCTCGATCAGCGCCTTGTAGCCGGCCCTCTTGTCCGGTGGCGCGAGTTCGTAGGCAAGCTCCATCAGATGTCCCTTGTTGCTCTTGGCCTGGTAGAAATTCCACTGATCCGAGGCCTGGGTTTTCTTCAGCACCGCCTCGTTCTTGTCCAGCATGGCTTCATTCTGCGAGGTACCGCCCTGGTAGCTGACTACCGCGCCCAGCGTCGACAACACGGCGGTGAATATCGCCACGTACTGAGCAAGTCCCGGGCCCTGCCGGGCTTCGTGTTCGAGCGCATGTTCATGTGCACCATGAACGTGAAAGTGATGTCCGGACATGGAAAGAGGTAAAGATGTCTATGGCATCCATGGCAGCACGCCGGCAAGTTCATGCCGGCGTCACCAGGGAACAGGAAATTCAGGCCTGGGTGTTGATCATGAGCCCCGTGGTTTGACCACTGGTGTTGACCACTGGCCTGGCCGCGCTTTCAGCGCCGGCACGATCATCCGAGTCCCCATCGTGATCTCGCCCGACACGACGAGGCTCGAGAGCTTCTGGCTGAATCGCCTTCTGAAGCGTGGTCACCGCGCTGTTTGACGCGATCGAACTGACTGGCATGGGCATGCCCTCCATCAACTGCGGCCGGATTGCCGCGCTGGCAAGCCTACGGCGGCGACGCCGGGATGTCCCTTACCATTTGGTAAGAATCCTGGATTCCAGAAAAAACCTGTTAAATCAGTGACGCATTCATCACAGCGAGCCTTCATGGGAACCCCTATGCGCATCCTGGTCATCGAAGACGACGAGAAAATTGCCTCCTTCGTGGTGAAAGGCCTGAAACAGGCGGGCCATCAGACGGAACTGGCCAGCGATGGCGAACTTGGCCTGGCCCGGCTCAGGATGGCGAACCATGATGCCGCCGTGATAGACATCATGCTGCCCCAGCTCGATGGACTGACCCTGGTGCAGCGCGCTCGCCAGGCAGGCGTGACGACACCGATCATGTTCCTGTCCGCGCGCCGCGAATTGGACGATCGCATTCGTGGCCTCGGTGTCGGCGGCGACGACTATCTGGTCAAGCCGTTCGCGTTTTCCGAGTTGCTGGCCCGCCTGCAAGCCCTGGTCAGGCGGGCCACCGGCGCCCTGGAGCCGGTGCGTCTGATCGCGGGCGATCTGGAGATGGATCTGGTCAAGCGCCGCGTGCTCTGGCGCAACCAGGAAATCACCCTGCAACCGCGCGAGTTTGAGTTGCTGGAGTATCTGTTACGCAACAAGGGCCGCGTCGTTTCCAAGATCATGATCATGGAACATGTCTGGGATTATGGCTTCGACCCGGAAACCAGCCTGGTGGAAACCACGGTGAGCCGCCTGCGCGGCAAGCTCATGGAAGGCGCCGAGCTGATCGAGACGGTGCGCGGGGTGGGTTATGTCCTTGGGCGCTAAGGGCTCCGTCGCCCTGCGCCTGACGCTGTTCTACGCCCTGTTTTTCGGCATCGTCACCGCTGGCGGCGGCATCCTGCTCTACCATCTGGTACGGGTGCATCTGCTGGAGGAACTGGATCAGGATTTACTCCGGCAGCAGCAGGAAATCGCCAGCATTCTTGCCTCACGGGACGACCACGCCTTGCGAACCGAGCTGGCCGCAAGCACGGCCAATGGCGGCCGCGAGGATTATTTCGTACGCATCCTCGATGCCCGGGGCCATCTGGAGCAATCGTCGGATCTGAGCACATGGCAGGTCCCCCTGCCGGCCATACCGGCAACCGGACTGGCGCTCGGTCAGCACCGCTATCTCACCGTGGACATTCCGGATGCGCGGCGACAGGCGCGCGTGTTGACCAGTGCCATCGCGTCCGGGCGTTATCTCCAGGTCGGCATTTCCCTCGCCGACAGCATGGCCTTCCTGCGGCATTTCGAGCACTACGGCCTGATCATTCTCGGCACCATGCTCAGTCTCGGCACCCTGGTCGGCTGGGCGTTGGCGCGCAAGGCCATGGCCGGGGTCGAAGCGGTGACGCGCGCCGCCAACCGCATCGCCGATGGCCATTTCTCGGACCGCGTTCAAGTGGCCGGCGAGGGCAGCGAGATCGACCACCTGGCCAGTACCTTCAACCGCATGGCCGAACATGTACAAGCCGTCATGGCGGAAATGCGGCAGGTCAACGACCACATCGCCCATGACCTGCGCGGCCCGCTCACACGCATGCGCGGCCTCGCGGAAAATGCCGCGATTCAGGCCACACCCGGCAGTGAACGCGCCGAACTGGCCGGCAGCATCGTCGAGGAATGCGATCGCCTGGGCTTGTTGATCAACACCATGCTGGAAATCGCCGAGGCCGAGGCGGGGGTGCAACGCCTGGTGCTGGCGCCGCTTGAACCTGCGCCGCTGGTCACACGAGCACTGGAATTGTACGAGGGCGTGGCCGAAGCACGGGGCATCAGGCTGAGCGGACGGCTGTTGCCGACCCCCGTTCTGGAGGGGGATCGCCGCCGCCTGCAACGGGCCTTGGCCAACCTGATCGACAACGCCATCAAGTACACCCCGGCAGGAGGACAGGTTGAAGTGGTGCTGCGACTGCACCAGGAGCAGGTGGAAATCGCCGTGCGCGACAGCGGCCCCGGCATTCCCGCCGCCGAGCTCCCACACCTGTTCGACCGGTTCTATCGTGGCGACCGCAGCCGCCACCAGCCGGGCAATGGCCTTGGCCTCAGCCTGGCACGGGCCGTGGCGCATGCCCACGGTGGCGAAATCTTCGTGGAGTCCTGTGCCGGAACCGGCAGCACCTTCATCCTGAGCCTCCCCCTTCGCGGCACAATCGCGTGATCCGGTGAAACCGGCCCGCGCTGCGCTCGGCAGGTACGTCAGGTCGCCCATCACTCCGCGTCATGACAATATGCATGGGGCACACCTTTGGACACCATGACAGAAGCGAACCATGACCGACGATCCGGCACCCCCTAGACACGGACTGCCCGCCCTTGCCCTGGGTGCACTGGGGGTCGTCTTCGGCGATATCGGCACCAGCCCGCTCTACACCATGAAGGAGGTGTTCGGGAGCCATCACCTGATGCTCGACCAGGACAACGTCCTGGGCATTCTCTCCCTGATTTTCTGGTCGCTCATCCTGGTGGTGTCGTTGAAGTACGTCAGCGTCATGATGCGGGCCGACAACAAGGGCGAGGGCGGTATCCTGGCCCTGCTTGCCCTCGCCCAGGCTCAGGCCCCCCTGGAGTCGCGCAGCCGCAGAATTCTGATGTCACTGGGCTTTCTCGGCGCTTCGTTCTTCTTCGGGGACAGCCTGATCACCCCGGCCATCTCGGTGCTCTCCGCCATCGAGGGTCTGGAAATCGGAACGTCGGTACTCCACCCATTCATCGTGCCAGTCGCGCTAGGCATCCTGCTCTGGCTCTTCTACATCCAGCGACATGGCACCGCCACGATAGGAGGCTTGTTCGGACCGGTCATGCTGATCTGGTTCAGCGTGCTTGCGGGGCTCGGTATCCTCGGCATTCTTCGCCACCCACAGGTACTGACCGCGTTCCTGCCCATCCATGCCCTGCATTTCTTCACCGCTCACGGCACTGCCGGCTTTCTCATTCTCGGCTCCGTGGTGCTGGCAATCACCGGCGCGGAGGCCTTGTATGCCGATATGGGCCATTTTGGACGCCGCCCCATTCAACGGGTCTGGTTCGCCTGCGTCCTGCCGGCGCTGATTCTGAACTACTTCGGCCAGGGCGCGCTCCTGCTCGCCCAACCGGAAACGGTGCGCAATCCATTTTTCAGTCTCGCCCCGGACTGGGCGCTCTATCCCATGGTCGCCCTGGCCACGGCGGCAACCGTGATCGCTTCCCAGGCTGTCATCTCCGGCGCCTTCTCGGTGACCCGCCAGGTGATCCAGATGGGCTACGCCCCCCGTCTGAACATCCGCCATACCTCGGCGACGGAAGCAGGCCAGATCTACATCCCCTTCGTGAACTGGGCCTTGATGATCGGTGTCGCGCTACTGGTGCTGAGTTTCCGGAACTCGAGCAACCTCGCATCGGCCTACGGGATCGCCGTCACCGGGAACTTCGCCATCAGTACCGTATTGATGTTCGTCGTCATGCGCGTGCGCTGGGATCTCAGTCTTCGGGCCACCTTGGCCGGCATGCTGATCTTCCTCGGCATCGACCTGGCCTTTTTCGCTGCCAACGCGGTCAAGATCCCGGACGGCGGCTGGTTCCCAATGGTTGTGGCGGGCCTGGTATTTACCTTGCTGGTGACCTGGAAACGCGGCCGCGAGATCGTGGCGCGGCGGTTACATGAGCAAGGGTTGCCGCTGGGCCCTTTCGTAGCGGGTCTGCTCGCGTATCCGCCGTCACGCGTGCCAGGTACCGCGGTCTTCATGACCGCCGACGCCAAGGGCGTTCCATCCGCGCTATTGCATAACCTCAAGCACAACAAGGTCCTGCACGAACGCGTGGTGATCCTGAACATACGCTATGCCGAAGTGCCCTACGTCCCCTCTGACGACCGTCTGCAGATGGCGGAGCTGGCCGACGGTTTTTTTCACGTCGTCGTCCACTATGGCTTCATGGATGACATCGACATTCCCGGGGCCTTGTCGGAGTGCCCCTGCGGCATGGCGTTCGACATGATGGACACCACCTTTTTCTTCAGCCGGGAAAACCTGATTCCCACTCGTGGCGAGGGCATGATGGTCTGGCGCGAACATCTCTTCGCCACCATGGCGCGCAACGCCGCCAGTCCCATGACGTTCTTCCGCATTCCCGCCAACCGGGTGGTGGAACTGGGCACCCAGCTCGAGATTTAACGCGGGAATGCTGCGCGCGTCATGACGCCGCGCGACGTCTGCAATTACCGATCCGTATAGAACGCGGCGCATCTTCGGCAAGGATGCGCCACCGCCATGGCCAGGCGCTGACATCCATCCCCCGCGCCCGCTTTACCAAATCGTAAAAGTCGCCGGCCACCCCGCGCTTCTATCCTCTCGCCATCCCGAATACTCCTGATGAAGAAAGGCGACTGTCCATGCCCACAAGCCAACCCACCCCTTCCCGCCACGTGTTGCGCGCCACCTGGCCCCTCGCCGCGCTGCTCGCCGCTTCCAGCCTGCCGGCCCATGCCCTGCCCAGTTTCGCGCGCCAGACCGGCGAGGAGTGCGCCGCCTGCCACATCGGGGCCTTCGGCCCGCAACTCACGCCGCACGGCATGAAGTTCAAACTCGGCGGCTACACCGACTTCGACGGCAAGGACGGCCACCTCCCGCTATCCGCCATGCTGGTTGGCTCCTTCGGCCACACCCGCGCGGACACAGACCCCGCCGATAGCCACAGCAACGACAAGAAAGCCTTGCAGGAGGCGTCGGCTTTCGTGGCCGGGCGCTGGAGCGACCATGTCGGCAGCTTCATCCAGGCCACCACCTCAAGCGCCGATCACGGCCGGCTCGCCATGGACAACCTGGACATTCGCTTCGCCTTGCCCACCCAGCATGGCGACAAGGACCTGCTGCTGGGCGCGAGCCTGAACAACAACCCCACTGTGCAGGACGTACTCAATACCGTCCCAGCCTGGCGCTTCCCCTACATGTCGTCCGAGATGGTGAGCGCGCCCTCGGTGCTGCTGGATGGCGGCATCGGCCAGCAGGTGCTGGGCCTTACCGGCTACGCGCTGTGGGACAACCGGTTCTATGGCGAACTGGGCGGCTATCGCGCGCTTTCCCAAAGCTTCCTGGACAAGATCAATGTTGGCGCCGACGCCAGGGTGAAGGGAACCGCGCCTTACTGGCGGCTCGGCTACATGAAGGATCTGCACAGCCAGTTCTGGTCCGTCGGCGCCGTGGGCATGAATGCAGAGATACAGCCCGGTTTTGCCAGCGGCCCCGTCGACAAGTACCGCGACTTCGGGATGGATGCCAGTTACCAGTACCTTGGCGACCGCAAGAACATCCTCGCCCTCAATACCAGTTATGTGCGTGAGCGACAGACCCGCGACGCCAGTGTCGCTGCTGGCGACGCCGCCACTCTCAGGGGCAAGCTCAATCGCTTCGACCTCTCCGGCTCCTGGCATTACGACCAGGCTTATGGCCTGACCGCCAGCTACTTCAACATCACCGGCGACGCCGACGCCACCCTGTATGGCAGCGCGTCCGGCAGGCCCGACACGCGTGGTTACACCCTCCAGGCTGACTGGACCCCCTATGGAAAGGAAAATTCGTGGGGCGCCCCCTGGGCCAACCTGCGTCTGGGCCTGCAATACACCTGGTACAGCCGTTTCCTGGGTGACAAGACCAACTATGACGGTAGTGGTCGCAATGCCAGCGACAACAACACCCTCTACGCCTTCGTCTGGACGTCCTTCTGAGCGTGCAAACCATGACATCGCATCCCGGATTGATTCTCCTCCTCGCCGTGCTGCTCTCGCCGGCTGCCCGTGCCAACGACATCGAACATGGCGCCAAGGTATTCGACACGGAATGCGCCGAATGCCACAGCGCCAAGCCTGGCAAGAACAGGAAAGGTCCAAGCCTGTTCGCAGTCGCCGGACGCGACGCCGCCAGCGTCTCCGACTATCCCTACTCCGAGGCCATGAAGCACAGTGGCATCGTATGGAGCAACGACAAACTGGATGCCTACGTCGCCGCCCCGCGCAAGCTCGTGCCGGGCTGCAAGATGAAATACGACGGCCTCGACAATGCCGGTTCGCGCGCCGACCTCATCGCCTTCCTGAACACGACTCGCTGAGAAACCATCATGCCGCTCAAACCTCTGCTGTATTGCCTCCCGCTACTGGTCAGCCTCACCGCCCACGCCGCCGACCCGGACGACATGATCAAGTTTCGCAAGAACCTGATGAACGCCAATGGAGGCCTGATGGGCGCAGCCAACGCCCTGATTCAGGGCAAGGTCGAGTACAAGGGGCAACTGGCGGACTATGCCAAGGCCCTGGAAGCGCTCAACAGGGACTTGGCCGCGCTGTTTCCGACAGGTAGCAACGCGGGAGACACCGACGCACAGGCAGACATCTGGAACAAGCGCGCGGCGTTTGAACACCGTGCCCAGGATACCCAGGTCCGGGCCGCTGCCTTCGCCAGGGCCGCAAGCGGCCACGACCCGAAAGTCGCGGAAAAATTCAAGGCGCTGTCCGAAGCCTGCAAGAGTTGCCACAAGGACTTCCGCAAGTGAAGGCAGCCTTGATGGCAGCCATCCTGCTTGCCTCCTTCGCCAGTGGCGCCGGGGCCGATACAGCCATGAGTCGGGGTGAATTCCTCTACAAACTGTCCGGCTGCGAAAACTGCCACACCGACCGCGAACACAATGGCGCTCGCCTGGCGGGCGGCCGCAGGCTGGTCACGCCACTGGGCACATTCCACACGCCCAACATCACGCCGGACAGGGAAACCGGCATCGGCCGCTGGCGAGAGGCGGACTTCATCCGCGCCCTGCGCGAGGGCAGGAGTCCGACCGGCGCCAACTACTATCCCAGCTTCCCTTACACCTCCTACACGCAACTGTCCGATGCGGACATGAAGGCACTCTGGGCCTATCTGCGCACGGTACCGGCAGTGCATAGCGCCAACACCCCGCACGAGTTGCCCTGGTATCTGCGTTTCCGCCCCCTGATCAGCCTCTGGAAATGGCTGTATTTCACTGCCGGCGCCTTCCAGCCCGTCGCGACCCAGTCCGCCGCGTGGAATCGTGGCGCCTATCTGGTCCGGGGCGCCGCTCATTGCGGCGAATGCCACACTCCGCGCAATCGGTTGGGAGGCTATCGCAAGGGGGAACTGCTGGCCGGCAGCCTGGCCGGCCCGGAAGGCGGTGTGGTCCCCAACATCACCCCGGACAGCACTTTCGGCATCGGCCGCTGGAAGCGCCCTGAGCTGGTGCAATACCTGGGTTCTGGCGCCCGTCCGGACGGCGACTTCGCGGGCGGCCTGATGGCGGAAGTCATCGATAACGGCCTGAAATACCTGCCCGCCGGCGATCTCGATGCAATCGCCCGCTATGTGGAAGCCGTCCCTGCCGTCGCGAACCCGGTACACAAGCGCAAGAAAGACAAACAAGGCGATTCAGGTTACTGACAGGAATGCATAGTGGCGCGGTGGATCAGGTCACCTCCCGCGTGAGGGCATGGCAACGATCGTCTCAACTTGCCAAGGGTGTGCCATGAGCCGCCAACCAGAGATCGATGTCCACTTTCAGTTCGCCCAGGGAACGGTAGCCGGTGGCGAGTACCTGATGCTGCTCGTCCCGCTGCGCGACCAGCGTGGGAAAGCCCTTCACTTGCAGGTTTCGCGCCATCTGGAAATGGGCACGGGTTTTCGCCCGGACCTTCTCCGACCCGAAAGCAGCCAGAAAGGCGGTCTTCTCCACCCCCAGCCCCTCCGCCAGGCCGGCAAGGACCTCGGCATGGGTCACCTCCCGGCCTTCGCCGTAGAAGGCCATCTGGATCGCCTTGAACAAGGGGAACACCGCTGTCGTGGACAGTTCTGCCATGGCGACCACGGCGCGGCAGGCGGGTTCGGTGTCGTAGACGAAGCCCTCGCCCAGGGCCCCTTCGAACAGAAAGGTCTGTCCGGTTTTTTCATGAACATCATGCCAGTGGTGGAGTATTTCCTGCCGCGCCCTGGCGCTCATGGCTTCCGTCGTGCCGACGCGCAGACCGCCGAGGATCAGGGCCACCTTCAGACGGTCCCGGTATTCCTCCCGAATCGCCTCGATGACCGGCGAGAAGCCCCAGCACCAGGAGCACATGGGATCGGCGAAATACCAGAGGACAGGGTCTTGCATGCGCTCTCCCGTTTCTTCAGAAGCGCTCGCCCGCGCGCAGATAGCGCCACTGTGCGGGCGGCAGCTTGCCCAGGGAGACGCTGCCAAGGCGCAAGCGTTTCAACGCCACCAGCCGCAGCCCGACGGCCTCGCACATGTGCGCGACCTGACCGGGTTGGGCGCCTTTCATGGCAATGCGCAAGCGGGCTTCGTTCTGCCAGCTGACCTTGATCGCGGCAGGTACACGGCCATTGAAGCGGATCCCCTGGTTCAGCCGTTCGAGTCCACCGGCGGCCAGTTCGCCAGCCACTTCCGCGACGAGTTCGTGTTCCACGCTGGCGGCGTTTTCCGTCAGCTTGCGCGCCACGCGCCAGTCCTGGGTGTAGACGACGAGGCCACTGGCGCCGGTTTCCAGCGGCACGCAGGCGGTGAGTCGGGTGAAATGCATTTTCAGCGGGCGGATGCCGGAGGCATCTTCCGGCCACAGCCCGGCGGCTGCCAGCAGCTGCGCGGCGGGCTGGCCCACTTCGTCATGACCTGTGAAATAGCCGGGCGGCTTGTGCAGCAGCAGGGTGACGGGTTCGGTCTGGCCGGGGTTGGCCTCGGGGTCAACTTCGATCGCTTGATCGGCGACGCGAAACTGCGGTTCCTCGACCACGACGCCCGCCACCCTGACCCAGCCGCCGGCGATGAGCTGCTCGGCCTCACGGCGCGAGCAGCCGCGCAGTTCGGCGACACGTTTGGCAAGGCGGACGGAATCGGTCATGGCGGGCAGCGTGGGCGGATGGCCGGCGAGTTTACCGCTCCCGTCCAGGGCCGCGATGCTCGGGATGCGCTACAGCAGCACCAGGTTGTCACGATGGATGAGTTCCGCCTCGTCCATGTAACCGAGCAGCGTGGCGATGTGTGAACTGGGATGTCGAGCGATGCGGCGGGCCTCGTCGGCGCCATAGTTGACCAGACCGCGGGCGATGTCCTGGCCGTCTGGGCCGATGCAGGCCACCACCTCGCCGCGATGGAAACTGCCGATGACTTCCGCCACGCCGATCGGCAACAAGCTCTTGCCCTGTTCGCGCAGGGCACGCGTGGCGCCCTCGTCCAGCTTCAGGCGGCCGCGCACCTGCAAGTGGTCGGCCAGCCACTGGCGCCGTGCGGCAAGGGGTTCGCGGCGGGCCAGGAGCTGGGTGCCGATCGCCTCGCCGGCGCCGAGGCGGGCGAGGACCTCCTCTTCGCGACCGCTGACGATGACCGTGTGCGCGCCACTGCGGGCGGCACGCTTGGCCGCCAGTATCTTGGTCAGCATGCCGCCGGTGCCCACGCTGGAACCGGCGCCGCCGGCCATCGCTTCCAGTTCGGGGGTACCGGCGATGGCCTCATGGATGAACTCGGCATCCGGGTGCTTGCGCGGGTCGGCACTGTAGAGGCCGCGCTGGTCGGTGAGGATGATGAGCGCGTCGGCCTCGATCAGGTTGGCCACCAGGGCGCCAAGGGTGTCGTTGTCGCCGACCTTGATTTCCTCGGTGGTGACCGTGTCGTTCTCGTTGATGATCGGGATGACCTGGAGTTCCAGCAGCGTGCGCAGGGTGGAACGGGCATTGAGGTAACGCTCGCGGTCGGCGAGATCGGCATGGGTCAGCAGGATTTGGGCGCAGTGCAGACCATGGGCGCGAAAACTGCGTTCGTAGGCCTCGATCAGGCCCATCTGGCCAACGGCGGCGGCGGCCTGGAGTTCATTGAGCACGGCCGGACGCTTCTTCCAGCCGAGCCGGTTGATGCCCTCGGCAATGGCGCCACTGGAGACCAGCACGACTTCCTTGCCCATTTCCCGCAGGCGGGCAATCTGGGCCGACCACAGTGCCAACCGCTCATGGTCGAGGCCGCGGCCGTCGTTGGTCACCAGGCTGCTGCCGACCTTCACCACCAGGCGACTGGCGTCGGCGACGACGGAACGGTTCATGCCGCCTCCCCCGCCTCCGCGGCAGCACGGCATTGCTGCAGATGCTCCATGACGGCGAACACCAGCGGCTGGCAGCCGCCACCATTGATCGCGGAAATGGCGAACACCGGGCCTTCCCAGGCAAAGGCCTTGATGAAGGCGGCAACCCGCTCGGCGCGTTCCGTCTCGGGGATCAGGTCGGTTTTATTCAACACCAGCCAGCGCGGCTTGGCGTGCAGGTCTTCGTCGTACTTGCGCAGTTCCTCGACGATGGCGCGCGCATCCTTGACCGGATCGGCATCCGGGTCGAACGGTGCCAGGTCGACCAGATGCAGCAGCAGGTTGGTGCGCGCGAGATGGCGGAGGAACTGGTGGCCGAGGCCGGCCCCCTCGGCGGCCCCCTCGATCAGCCCGGGGATGTCGGCGACCACGAAACTGCGCTCACTGTCGACCCGCACCACGCCGAGATTGGGGGCCAGGGTGGTGAAGGGATAATCCGCCACCTTGGGTTTGGCCGCGGAAATCGCGCGGATCAGGGTGGATTTGCCGGCATTGGGCATGCCCAGCAGGCCGACGTCGGCCAGCACCTTCAGTTCCAGGTGCAGGCGCAGTTCCTCGCCCTCCTCACCCGACGTGGTCTGGCGCGGCGCCCGATTGGTGCTGGACTTGAAGTGCAGGTTGCCCAGCCCCCCCTTGCCGCCCTTGGCGACCAGGGCGCGCTGGCCGTCCGCCGCGAGATCGGCGATCAGGTCACCGGTTTCGTCATTGGTGATCACCGTACCCACCGGCACCCGCAAGGTGAGGTCGTCGCCGCCCTTGCCGTAGCAATCGGCACCGCGACCGTTCTCGCCGCTTTTCGCGCGATAGGTCCGGATGAAGCGGTATTCGACCAGGGTGTTGATGTTGCGGTCGGCTTCCGCCCAGATGCTGCCGCCCTTGCCGCCGTCGCCGCCGTCGGGGCCGCCCATCGGAATGAACTTCTCGCGGCGGAAGGAGGCGGAGCCGTTGCCGCCGCGTCCCGCGATGACGTCGATGCGGGCTTCGTCGATGAATTTCATGGGTTGACCTGGGAGAAACGCCTTAAATGAAAAAAGCCCTATCCGGGGATAGGGCTCCTGCGGGAGGCTTGGAGGCTTACGCCGCGACCGGCACCACGTTGACCGTGCGGCGCTGACGCTCGCCCTTCACGGTGAATTCGACCACACCGTCCACCTTGGCGAACAGAGTGTAGTCCTTGCCCACACCGACGTTCAGGCCGGCATGGAACTGGGTGCCGCGCTGACGCACCAGGATGTTGCCGGCGGGCACGAACTGGCCGCCATAGCGCTTGACGCCGAGCATCTTCGGCTTGGAGTCGCGACCGTTACGGGAACTGCCGCCTGCTTTCTTGTGTGCCATGTGTATCTACTCCTGCTATCAGATGGAAATGCCGTCGATGCGGATTTCCGTGTAGTTCTGACGATGACCCTGGGTCTTGCGATAGTGCTTGCGACGACGCATCTTGAAAATCATCACCTTGACGCCACGACCATGCGACAGCACGGTTGCCTTGACGGAAGCGCCGGCCACCATCGGGGTGCCGACCTTGATGTCTTCGCCGTCAGCCACCATGAGCACGTCCTTGATTTCGACTTCGCCGCCCACTTCCACGGGCAGGGTCTCCACCTTCAGCTTGCCGCCGGTAGATACCTTGTATTGTTTGCCACCGGTCTTGATCACCGCGTACATGCCTGTCTCCAAAAATCTGGGCTAATCCGGAAAACGCGGCATTCTATGGGAAGCGACCACTTATTGCAATGCAAGGTTATAGTCCCGGTCCAACTCACCATACCGCCGCAACATGAATACGCCTTCCCTGCGCCGCCGTCTGGCCTGTCTCGTCTATGAGGCGATGTTGCTGGTGGCGGTGCTGTTCGTCGCCAGCTTCCCCTTCGTGGCGCTGCTGCCGCTGCTGCCGGACGCCTGGGGCCGTCCTCTCATGCAACTGTTCCTGCTCGCGGTGGCGGGGACTTATTTCACCCTGTTCTGGCGGCGCGGCCAGACCCTGGCGATGAAAACATGGCGCATGCGCATCGAGTCGACCACGGGGGGGCCGCCCACGACAGCCCAGGCCGTGAAACGCTACCTGCTCGCCTGCCTGCTGTTTCCCGTCAGCATAGTCTGGGCAATGTTCGCGACGGACCGCCAATTTCTCCACGACCGTCTGGCGGCAACACGCCTGGTCAGCGTCGTTCCATCCACCAGATAGCCAGGCCGGCGGCGACGCCGAACGCCAGGATGGGCGCCGAGGCCGCCAGCGGCGCCGGCCAGTCCTGCAACAAAGCAAACTGGGCGGACAGGCGGTTGGCAAGGTGGAAACCCAGGCCCAGCAGGACGCCCAGCAACAGGCGCCCACCCGCCCCGCCCACGCGCGGCGGCCGGTAGGCGAAAGCCAGGGCCAGCAGCAACATCACCGGCGCGGCCAGCGGGTAGCTGACCTTGCTCCAGAAGGCGATGACATAACGCTGCGCGTCCTGGCGGTTCTCCGTCAGATGCTGGATGTAGGAATACAGCGTGGCCATCGACATGCGCTGCGGGGAAACCATCAGCACCGCCAGCAGGTCCGGCGTGACCGACGAACGCCAGCGCTGGTCGGCCAGGCGCCGGGTCTCGGTACGATCCTCGAACAGGCGGGTTTCCGTCACCCCCCGCAGCAACCAGCTGCCGTCTCCCCATTCACCGGCTTCGGCGCGCAACAGTGATCGCAACTGGAAGCCGTCGTCGAACTCATACAGGCGCACGTCCCGCAGACTGGCATCCGCCCGAATCTCGTGGATGTTGATGAAAGTCGTGCCGTCCTTCGCCCACACGCCGGTCTGAAACTCCCTGGCCACGACGCCACTGGTGGCGCGCAGCTTGAGTTGCTGCGCGGCGCGTTCCGCGGGCGGCGTGACATATTCGCTGAGCAACAGGGCGAGACCGCCGATCGCCATCCCCAGCCCCAGCATCCACGCCACCAGGCGCACGGCTGACAGACCGCCGGTGCGCATCACGCTGAATTCCGAACTCAGGGCCATCCGGTTCCAGGCAAACAACCCTCCGACCAGCACCGCGACCGGAATCAGTTCATTGAGGCGCCCGGGCACATTGAGCACGACGAACAGGGAAGCCAGCAGGGGGGTATAGGTTTTCGGCTGGTTCTCGGAAAGCTCCTGGATGAAATCGAAAAAGGAGAACATGCCGGTCAGCGCCAGCGCCGCCAGGGCACTGGCCACCAGAATTTCCCGCGAGACATATCGAAACAGGATGCTCATGAGCGGTTGGGCCCGTTGAAACGCCGCCAGTAGGCCACGGTCAGGAACAACAGCATGCTGCCATGAACCAGCAGAATGCCTTCGCCGACCGAGAGCTGGGAGCGTGCCACCCAACCTTGCGAGAGGCCCACGAAATTGCTGTAGCCGGCGTAGATCAGGATCGCGAACACCACGTTGAGCGAGCGGCCGGCGCGCGGATTGACGTAACCCAGGGGGATGGCCAGCAGACAGAGGATGAGGGTGCTGACCGGATAGCTGACCCGCCAGATCCATTCCGCCATGTTTTCCGGGGTCGGATTGGCGAACAGGGTGGCCAGGCTGCGGGTACGCGGCCCACCCGGTCGTTCATCGACCACCTGCGGCTCGATGCGCACGGCATAGCTGGTGAAACCGGCAACCCGGAAGTCCGCCACGCCGGGCGTGCCCTCGTAGCGATTGCCGTTTTCCAGGACCAGGAAACGGTCGCCGTTGTCCATCAGCCGCACATGTCCCTGGCGAGCGACGATCACGCCCATGCGCCCCTGTTGCACGGATTGCACGAAGACGTTGCCCACCCGTTCCTTGTTGGAAGTGGCGGTTTCCACGAAAAATACCCGCCTCCCCTGCCTATCCTCGGAAAACACGCCCGGCGACAGACTGGAGACCTGGTCGCGACTGGCCAGGTTTTCCTCGAACTGCATCTGCTTGCCCACCGACCAGGGAATCAACACCATGCTGACAAAAGCGATCAACACGGCGGCAGGCAGCGCGAACACCAGCACCGGCCGCATCCAGTCGAACGGCCCGAGTCCGCCGTTCATCCAGATCACCGCCTCGCTATCGCGCCAGAGACGGGACTGACTCATGAAGACACCGATGAACAGGGCCATGGACAGCAGAATCGGCAAAAAACGCGCGAAACCGAATGCCAGCATGGGAAACACCGCGTCATTGGCGAGGTCGCCCAGGGCGGCCCGGCCCAGAACGCGTACCAGCAGGACCACGGCGAAGATCGCCGACAGCGCGGTGAACGCCATCGCGCTGTCGGAGGCCATCTCGCGAATCAGGACGCGGTCGAACAGGCGCGGGAATCGAGGCATGGTTCCAGGAAGGTGAATTTTGACGAATCGAAGATCAACTGCCGATAATCGCGGAAACTGGCCGCGCGGGTAAGAATTTGTTTTTTTCGGCCAGGATCATTGGTTTCTGGAGACAAGTATGGAATTCAGCATAAAGAGTGGCAGCCCGGAAAAACAGCGTAGTGCCTGCGTGGTCGTCGGCGTCTTCGACCACCGCAAGCTCAGCTTCGCGGGCGATGTCATCGACCACGCCGCCCAGGGTTATCTGGCCGACATTCTCCGGCGTGGCGACATGGACGGCAAGGCGGGAACCACCCTGCTGCTGCACAATGTGCCCGGCCTCCTGTGCGACCGGGTGCTGTTGGTCGGTCTGGGCAAGGAGCGTGAATTCCGCGACAAGCAATATCGCGACGCCGTGCGTGCCGCGATCAAGACCCTCTCCGATACCGGTGTCGGCGAAGCCGCGCTCTATCTGAGCGAAATCCCGGTCAAAAAGCGCGACCTCGGCTGGAATGTCGAGCAAGCGGTGCTGGTGGCCGAGGAAACGCTGTATCGCTTCGACCAGATGAAGAGCAAACCGGATGAAAACAAGCGCACCTTGCGCCGGCTCACCCTGGCGGTATCGCGCCGGGGAGAACTCCCCACCGGCGAGACGGCGGCCCTGCGTGGCCAGGCCATCGCGGCCGGAATGAAGCTGGCGAAGGATCTCGGCAACCTGCCCGGCAACATCTGTACACCGAGCCATCTGGCGAACCAGGCCGAGGAACTGGCGAAAGCACATGGATTCACCATCGAGGTCCTGGACCAGGCCGGCATCGAGCAGTTGGGCATGGGCTCCTTCCTTTCCGTCGCCCGCGGCAGCGACGAACCGCCCCGCTTCATCGTCCTGCGCCACCAGGGCGGCGACGCCGGTCAGAAACCCACCGTACTGGTGGGCAAGGGCATCACCTTCGATTCCGGCGGCATTTCGCTCAAGCCCGGTGCCGACATGGATGAGATGAAGTACGACATGTGTGGCGCCGCCTCGGTGCTGGGCACCTTCCGCGCGCTGGGTGAACTCAAGCTGCCGCTCAATGTGGTCGGCCTCATCCCCACCTGCGAGAACATGCCCAACGGCCGCGCCAACAAGCCGGGCGACATCGTCACCAGCATGTCCGGCCAGACCATCGAAATCCTCAATACCGACGCCGAAGGCCGTCTGATCCTGTGCGACGCGCTGACCTACGCGGAGCGCTTCGAGCCGGCCTGCGTGGTGGACATCGCCACCCTCACCGGCGCCTGCGTGATCGCCCTGGGCCACCATACCACCGGCCTGCTCGCCAACGACGACGCCCTGGCGCGCGAACTGCTGCACGCGGGCGAAGTGGCGAACGACCGCTGCTGGCAACTGCCGCTGTTCGAGGAGTATGAAGACCAGCTGAAGAGCAACTTCGCCGACATGGCCAACATCGGTGGCCGTGCCGGCGGCACCATCACCGCCGCGGCCTTCCTCGGCAAATTCACGAAGAAATACGACTGGGCGCACCTCGATATCGCCGGCACCGCCTGGAAATCTGGCAAGGAAAAGGGCGGAACCGGCCGGCCGGTGCCGCTGCTGGTGCATTTCCTGGTGAAGCGGGCGGAAGGGTAGGAGGCTCCGCTTGCGGGCCGAATTCAAGCTCGCGCCGCAAGCGGAAGCGCCTACGGCAGCAACACCGTGTCCTTCGCCTCGGCCAGCAAGCCGGGATAGTCGCGCGAGGCATGCAGCCCGCGGCTTTCATGCCTGAGAGTGGCGCAGCGCACGATCAGGTCAGCGATGAGCACGAGGTTGCGTAGTTCGATCAGGTCGTTGCCCACCCGGAAATTGCTGTAGTACTCGTCGATCTCGTCGCCGAGCAGCTTGATCCGGTGCGCGGCCCGCTCCAGGCGTTTGCTGGTGCGCACGATGCCGACGTAGTCCCACATGAAACGACGCAATTCGTGCCAGTTGTGGGCGATGACGATTTCCTCGTCGGCATCGGTCACCCGGCTTTCATCCCAATCCGGCAGGGTCACCCGCGGCGCCGGTTCCGACTCGGCGATATGGGCCGCGGCGGCTCGGCCATAGACCAGGCATTCCAGCAGGGAATTGGAGGCAAGCCGGTTGGCGCCATGCAGACCGGTGCAACTGGCCTCGCCAATGGCATAGAGATTGTCGGCGTCGGCGCGGCCATGCGGGTCCACACGCACGCCGCCGCAGGTGTAGTGCGCGGCCGGCGCCACCGGAATCCACTCGCGGGTGATATCAATGCCCAGTTCCAGGCAACGCGCGTGGATGTTGGGAAAATGGCTGACGATGAACTTGGCCGGCTTGTGGGTGATATCCAGATACACGCAATCGAGGCCACGTTTCTTCATTTCGAAGTCGATGGCGCGTGCCACCACGTCGCGCGGCGCCAGTTCGGCCCGTTCGTCGTGCTCCGGCATGAAGCGGCTGCCGTCGGGCAGGCGCAGCAGCGCGCCTTCGCCGCGCATCGCCTCGGTAATCAGGAAGGATTTCGCGTGCGGGTGATAGAGGCACGTAGGGTGGAACTGGATGAATTCCAGGTTGGCCACCCGGCAGCCCGCGCGCCAGGCCATGGCGATGCCGTCGCCGGTGGCCGTGTCGGGATTGGTGGTGTAGAGGAAGGCTTTGCCGGCACCGCCGGTGGCCAGCGCGGTAAAGCCGGCGGCGTAGGTTTCCACCCGGCCGCTGGCGGTATCCAACACGTAAGCGCCATGCACTGCCCGGCCCTCTCGCCCGAGAAGGCGGTCGTTGATCAGATCGATGGCAATGTGATGGGTGAACAGCGTCACGTTGGGCCGCGCCGCCATGCGTGCCAGCAGGATGTCCTGCACGGCACGTCCGGTGGCGTCCGCCGCGTGCAGCACCCGGCGTTTCGAGTGGCCGCCTTCGCGGGTCAGGTGATAGGCCGCGCCCTCGTGATCGAACGGCGCGCCCTGCTCGATCAGCCACCGCACCGCGGCGGGCGCCGCCTCCACCACCTGGCGCACGACCGCCTCGTCGCAGAGGCCGGCGCCAGCCACCAGGGTATCGCGCACATGTTCGTCGAAGCTGTCGTCAGGGCCGGTGACGGCGGCGATCCCGCCTTGCGCCCAGTAGCTGGAGCTGTCCGAGCCCGCCTTCTTGGTCACCACCGCGATACGCAGGCGATCAGGCAGGGACAAGGCCAGGGTGGCGGCGGAAAGGCCGGAGCCGATGATGAGGACGTCGAAACGCTGCATGGGCAAGTTCTGAAAAATGGAAATCCGGCCGCGCCTGCTCCTTCTCGCGCACGGGGCGCCGCCGCTATCCGCCCGGTTATACTCGAGCCGACATGGATTGCAAGCCGTGGTGGGCATCACCGCGCGAGGACGAGGATGAGCGATCGGGAAATCGACCTGCAACTGGTCGAGCGGGTACGAGAAGGCGACAAGCGGGCATTCGGGCTGCTGGTGGAGAAATACCGCCGCAAGGTCATTCGCCTGCTGTCGCGCATGGTGCGCAATCCGGAGGATCTGGAGGACATCGCCCAGGAAACCTTCATCAAGGCTTATCGGGCACTACCGCAATTCCGCGGCGATGCCGCTTTCTATACCTGGCTCTACCGGATCGCCGTCAATACCGCGAAAAACCACCTGGTGGCGCGCGGCAAGGCGATGCGCACGGTAAGCGATCATGCGGTCAATGACGAGGACGAGCCGGACGAGCGACTGGTCGCCCAAGAGATAAGCACGCCGGAAACGGAACTCTTGTCGAAACAGGTAGCCATAGCGGTGAATGAAGCAGTCGATGCCCTGCCCGAGGAACTTCGCCAGGCCATCACGTTGCGCGAGATGGAAGGCATGAGTTACGAAGAAATCGCCGAATACATGGCTTGCCCGATCGGCACCGTGCGCTCCCGGATCTTCCGGGCGCGCGAGGCCATTGCCAGCAAATTGCGACCGATCCTGGGCACCCCGGATGACAAGAGGTGGTAGCGAAATGAACACGAATACACTGCACCAGGAAGATGACAGCCTTTCGGCCCTGCTGGACGGCGAACTATCCGATCAGGCCGCGCACCAGATCATTCACCAGCTGGCCAATGACCGGGCGCGGCAGGCGCGTTACTCCGATTACTGTGCCATCGGCGATTTCATGCGCGGCCATCACGATGACCTGCCCGACCTGACCAGCAAGATCATGGCCGCGCTCGAGGATGAGCCCACCGTGCTGGCGCCAGTACGTAAACCGCCCACGCGGCGCCCCCTGCTCTGGCTTGCCGCCGCGGCCTGCGCCGCCATTACCTGGGGCCTGTGGGGTACGGCGCCGCGCCAGGAAAACGCGGTACCGCTAGCCTCCCTGCAGACACCGACCCGGGCTCCCGTCGATGTCATGCCCTATCTGGCCGCGCATCAGGACTATGCCCAGGCGGTGCTGACCACGCCGGAAATGCGCTTCACCCCGGTCTCCCTGAGCGGAGACGCGCAGTGAGGGCAGGCTGGTTGTTATTGTTGAGCGCGGCGGCGACCGCGCAGGCCGCGCAGCCGTTGCCGCAAGCCGAAGCCACAACCTGGTTGCAGAAGATGGCGGACGCCGCGCGGCGCACATCCTATGAAGGGGTCTTCGTGGTCCGTCAGGGCGACAGCCTGCAAACCCTGTCGATCAGCAACCGCCCCGCCGGCCAGGGCAATGAAAGCCGCCTCATGGCCATGGACGGCGTGCAGCGTGAAGTCCGCTGCAGCCAGACCGGTGCGGTCACCGTGATCGCGGAAGGCAGCCAGGTGAAAATGGAAAAGCGCCTCAGTCGCCGCCACTTCCCCGATCTGCTGCCCGCCGACCCGTTGGCATTGATCAACTGGTATGAAGTCCGCCTGGGTGATGACGCGCGCGTCGCGGGCCTCGATTGCCGCAATGTTGAACTCCTGCCCAGGGATGCCTTCCGCTGGGGCTATGTCCTTTGCGCAGAGAAAACCAGCGGCCTGCCCCTGAAGGCCGTGCTCATCAACGGCGACCACGCACCGTTGATGCAATACGCCTTCGCCGAGGTGAAGTTCGGGACCTCAGGCAGCCCGAGCAGGCCTCTGAGCCGAAACCCGAACCCGCTGCCGGACATGCCGGAACCCGCGCGGCGAGTCGATACCGAACAGATCGTGGCCACCGCGCTTCCCCCCGGCTATACCCGTATCGCGGCGGTAAAACGCCGGCTTCCGAACATGACGGGCGAAGTCGAACACTGGGTCTTCAGCGACGGGCTCACCCATATCTCCCTGTTCCTGTCGCCCAGCAACACCCCTGTGGACAGTGTCCGCGGCCAGAGCACGCATGGCATGGTCAACCTGATGCGGCGCCAGGTCGGCCCGTTCCAGGCGACCGTGCTGGGTGACGCGCCCTGGGCGGCGGTGGAGACCATCGCCATGGGTCTGGAACCCAGGTAATGATCGAGACGCCCGCCCGGATCAGCCGCGTCGACGGCGACCGCGCCTGGGTGGTCGCCGCCGCGCCGCCCTCCTGCGGCGCCTGTGGCGGCAAGGGGTGCGGCAGCTCCCTCTTTGCCCGCGTGCTGCACGCCGACGAGCCGGAATACCGGGTCGACAACACCCTCGGCGCTGCAGTCGGCGAAGCCGTGGTCGTCGGACTACCCGATGGCGCCCTGCTCGGCGCCGCAGCCACCGCTTATCTGCTGCCGCTGCTGCTCTTGCTCGGCGGCGGCCTGATTGGTCAGCGGCTGGGCGGGGAACTCGGCGCCGTCACCGGCGGTCTTTGCGGCCTGGTACTGGGCGCGCTGAACCTGAAGCGCCGTCACGCCCCGGTTTCCCTGCCGGTGGTGCTGCGGCGTGGCGAAACAGGCTGCGCGGCCAGTCACTGAGCCCATCTGCCGGCCCTTGCCGGCATCCATTCCCGATCCGGCGTGGCCGCCGGTACTACTGACGAGGTGTGACATGAAGAAATGGTTTGTCCTGATCGGCCTGACTCTGAGCTTCCTGTCCGGGGGCGTATCCGCGCAGCTTCCGGATTTCGTCGACATGGTGGAAAAACAATCGCCCACCGTCGTCAACATCACCACCACCCAGGAAGCACGTCGACTGAAGCGCGGCCACAAGCGAATGCCAGCACCGGACGAAATGCTGGACTTCTTTCGCAAGTTCATGCCACCCGAGGGCGAAGCCCTTCTGCCGCCGAGTCGCGGCCAGGGCTCGGGCTTCATCATTTCCTCCGACGGTTACATCCTGACCAACGCCCACGTGGTCGACAAAGTCGATGAAGTCACGGTGAAACTGGCAGACAAGCGCGAATTCCGCGCCAAGGTGGTCGGCTCCGACAGCCGTACCGACGTCGCCCTGATCAAGATCTCGGCCACCGACCTGCCAACGGTCACCCTGGGCAACCCGGACAAATTGCGGGTAGGGGAATGGGTGCTCGCGATCGGCGCCCCGTTCGGCTTTGAAAACTCGGTCACCGCCGGCATCGTCTCCGCCATCGGTCGCTCCCTGCCCCAGGAAAACTACGTCCCCTTCATCCAGACCGATGTCGCCGTGAATCCCGGCAACTCCGGCGGCCCACTGTTCAACATGAGTGGCGAAGTGGTCGGCATGAACTCCCAGATCATTTCCCGCTCCGGCGGCTACATGGGCCTGTCGTTCGCGATTCCCATCGACGTCGCGGTCGACGTGGCCGAGCAATTGAAATCCCATGGCAGCGTCAGCCGCGGCCGCCTCGGCGTCGTGGTCCAGCAACTCACCCCCGACCTGGCCGAAGCCTTCGGCCTGAAGAAGGCGGAGGGCGCGCTGGTGGCCGACGTCGAGGAAGGTAGCCCCGCGGACAAGGCCGGCGTCAAGGTTTCCGACATCATCCTCAAGTACAACGGCAAGCCGGTCGCCGGTTCCGTCGACCTGCCGCGCATGGTCGGCGCCACCAAGCCAGGCAGCCGCGCCAGCCTGAGCGTCTGGCGCAAGAAGGAAATGCATGAACTGACCGTCACCGTTGGCGAAATCAAGGATGAGCAATCCATCGTCGCCCCGGAGGAGAAGAAATCCAGCAACCGTGCCGGACTGGTCGTCAGCGAACTGACCGCCGAGCAGAAAAAGATTCTGAAGATTGGTAGCGGCCTTCTGGTCGAAACCGCGACCGGCGCGGCGAGCCGTGCCGGTATCCAGGAAGGTGACATCATCCTCGCGGTCAACAACCAGGAAGTGAGCAACGCCGAGGAGTTCTCACGCCTGCTCAACGACACCCAGCGCAAGAGTGCCGCCCTGCTGATCAAGCGCCAGGATGACGCCCACTACGTGTCACTGCGACTGGATCGATAATCCTTGCGCCACGAATGAAAAAGCCGCCCTCGGGCGGCTTTTTCATTCGTGGCTTGCCCGCTTCCTACTGACAGACCTGCTGCATACTGAAAGGCAGCAGGTTGGTGCTGTTGATCGCATCCATGCCACTGGTAATCAGCCAACGCAGCGCTTTGGTCGGAGGCGGTGTGATACCGACCAGTTCGGTGGGGCACTTGAATGTCAGAACGTACATCGGTCGCTCTCCCGTCGGGTAGACCTTGGTAATGCTGGGGAGGATGTCGATGTCCGCGGAAGGCAGGTGCGGCTCGGGCAGGAAATCCCGCAAGCTGCTGAAGAGCTTAATCGGGTCGACGGCCGGGCTGACTGACGCGGCCACTTGCGGGCTGGCAACCTGCGTAAATCCTGTCCGGTAAGCCAGGTAAGGATTGGCCACCGGCGCGGGCGCGGGCAAGTACGCCTTGGTCACCGGGACAGCGGCGGGGCCGGCCACGATCTTCGCCCAGGCCTGCGCACTGGCCGCTTCAACCGCGACCGGTTGAGCGGGCGAGGTGACAACCGCCACCGGACTGGCCGCAGGCGTGGCGACAATCGCCTTGGCCACAACAGGCGTCACAGTGTCGGCTATCGCTGGCGCGGGCGGGACGACCGTGGTGGTCACAGCGGGCGCCGTCGCCAGCGATTTGGACAGGGTCAGATTCGCGGCTGGCGACAACGGCGCGGGCAGGTAGGGATTCTCAACGCTGGCCTTGGTCGCCAGGACAGCAGGCTTCAGATAGGGATTCACCGTGGCGGAGGTAGCGGGGGTAGCCGCCGTATCGACTTGCTCTGGTGCTTTCGCCTTGGCCTGCGACGGCTCGACCGTGGCGGCAGCCACCTTGGGTTTGACGACATGTTTCGTTTGAGCGCGTGCCTGCCGAGCTCTTTTCACCTTGGTTTGGCTGGGAGATTGGGCCTGGCTCGTTTTCGCCGGGGTATCGCTCCAGACTGCGCCGCTGTTCAGCATTGCAACGGAAGTGACAAGGAGGCAACTCAGGAGTTGAGGTATTGCTTTCATTGGCCATCCTTCAAGAATCGGAAATCCGCCACGGCATCAACCGCAATCGGAGTAAGTCGAGCATCTTGCAACAAGATGACCGACAGGGGGGAGTGGGGTTCCCACAACTTGTTGATATCGCTCAAGCGAATCGTGTGAACACGCCGTCGATCACCAGGCCTCGGCATGGCAACCCTGGCTATCGCAGATGAGGTACCCGCCCCGCTCGTCGTACCAGTCCGGTAACACCCAGCGCTCACAGCAACGTCCGTCAACCACCAGCTCGTGATGGGCGGGACGGTGGGTGTGGCCATGGATGATGCGTTTGACCGCATGCTGGCGGAATGCATCGACGACGGCATCCACATTCACATCCATGATGTCCGGCCGTTTGTCGGCCTTGGCCTGCTCGCTGCGTTCACGCAGGGCGGCGGCGAGGGCGTGACGTTCCGCCAACGGTTTGGCCAGGAATTCGGCGCGCCAGGCCGGCTCCCGCACCTGGGTGCGAAAAGCCTGATAGAGCGCATCGTCGGTGCACCAGATATCGCCATGCGCGAGCAGGGTCGGCGTGCCATAGAGGTCGACACGACAGGGATCATCCAGCAGCCGGAGACCGGCGGCCTCAAGCAGGCGTGACCCGACGAGGAAATCGCGGTTGCCCGCCAGGAAGTGGACGGGAATACCCGCCTGCGCCAGTGACTTCAGGGCAGCGGCGATGTCGGCGTGAAAGGGGGACGCGAGATCGTCGTCGCCCACCCAGGCTTCGAACAGGTCCCCCAGGATATAGAGCGCATCCGCGTGTATCGCCTGCCGCTCCAGGAATCGCCGAAACAACGCGGCGGCGCCGGGTCGTTCCGGGGAAAGATGGAGATCCGAGATGAACAGCGTATGCGTCACGCGAGCTCGACGGCTCAGCCTTCCACGATCTCCGCCGATTCGATGATGACGTTCTCGACCGGCACGTCCTGGTGACCGGCGCGCATGCCGGTGCGAACCTTGCGAATGCGATCGACGGTGTCCTGGCCTTCGCTGACGCGGCCGAACACACAATAGCCGTAGCCTTGCGCGGAGGGCTCGCGGAAGTTGAGGAAGTCGTTATTGGCGATGTTGATGAAGAACTGGCTGGTGGCGGAGTCCGGATTCGGTGTACGCGCCATGGCGATGCTGTAGGCGACGTTCTTGAGGCCATTGTCGGCCTCGTTCCTGATCGGCGCGCGGGTCGGCTTCTGCTCCATGTCGGCGGTGAACCCCCCTCCCTGGATCATGAAACCATCGATCACGCGGTGAAACAGGGTGCCGTTGTAGTGACCGTCACGCACGTACTGGATGAAGTTGGCGACGGTATCGGGGGCGGCCTTGGCGTCCAGTTCCAGGGTAATGGGTCCGAAGTTGGTTTGCAGTTTGATCATGGGTTTGGCTCGGTTGGGTTTCTTGACGGAAGGCGAAGCCGAGAGGCTCACGGTGGTGAAACTGAGCAGGCAGAAAGCCAGGAAGAGACGGGTCAGGTGGGATATCGACATGGGATCAGCGCTGGGCGAGTCGGGTGGGGAGTTCGGAGGTGCGTTCCATGACGATCCGCCACTGGCCTTCGTCCATCCGCCAATACAGGCGTTTGCGACTGACGCTGGAGAGGCGATCGCTGCTGTAGCGCTGCGTGAATTCGGCATAGGCCATGATGTTTCCATCATCGGACCCCGGGTAGAGGAACAGGCTGACGTCCTCCACCTCCACCTTGATCCAGGATTTGTCGATGATGTTGCGTCGCTTGCTGTCCGCCCAGGCGCGACCGGAGCCGCGCAGGAAATCATGCTCGTAATGGGTCAGGAAGTTATCCGCGTCACGCGCCTCCCAGGTATTCCGCCAACTCTGGAGGCGCCCCAGCAGATCGCGCCTGGCCTGCTCCCATGCCTCGCGGGGAATCCAGTCGGTACGTTCGGCGAGGACCACCGGCGTGCTGCCCGGCTGTACCCAACGGCTGAGCTCCTTCAGATCAGGGTTGGCGACCACGACGCAGCCATCGCTGGACCGAGGCGGCCGGCTGTAGGTATCGGAAGGCACGCCATGCAGCCAGATACCGTGACCACCCCGACCCTGCAGGCGGTCCCATTCGTTCGGATAGTCGAGCGGAAACGCGCCGACACCGTAGAGATCCGCCAGACCCTTGCTCGGCAACTGTTGGGCGATCTGGTAGATGCCCATGGGTGTGCGCTTGTCGCCCTCAACGCGCTTGTCGGTGCCGTTCTTGCCGATGGTCATGTAGAAATCGGCCTTCAGGCGCGGCTCACCCTCGACGTTCTCGAACAGGTAGAGACGGGCGCGCGAAGCATCGGCGAGCAATGCAAATTTCTGGTCGGACGCCAGTTGCAGGATCTGGCGCGGCAGATAGCTCGGATCGGGCTGATCGATATAGCGCAACAACCGCACCCGCGCTTCGTCGCGCAGATCGGAGAGGGATTGCGCCGAACTCGCCGAAGGCGACGCCACCGTGCCGATGCCGGAGAGGGGGCGCGCCCGCGCCATCAGGAGATCCCCCTTGATCAGATGGGCCAGCTTGAAATCGGGACTGATGGAAATGACCCGGTTGACCTCCTTCAAGGCGTCATCCAGGCGATTGGCGCGAATGTCCTGAATGGTCTTCGCGATCAGCCGGTCAGGCGAGAGCAGGAAGCGCGAGGTATCGGCGCTGGCGAGCAGGATGGGCTCGCCATTGGCGACAGCCAGACCCGGCAATGCGGCCAGGAGAACCAGGATGAAACGATATATCCAGGTGCCGATGCCCATGCGTATCAACGCTCCTCGACGATTTTCCACGCATCACCCTGCTTTTCCAGGGTGAGCACTTTCCTGCCCTTGTCTTTATAGGTGTTGGAGGCGTAGCTCTGGGTAAAAGTGACGCTGGCGACGTCGCCTTGCAGGCGGACCCGGATCCGGTCCAGATCCACCTTGATGAATTCCGGACGGGTCACGCGGTCGGTCCGCTCGGTTTCCCATTCGCTGCGATCGCGACCACCGGGCACCTTGAAGTCCTTGCCGTAGAAAGCGAGATACGCCGCCGCATCGCGCTGGCTCCAGGCCTCGGCCCAGGCATGCACGGTGCGCTCGATCTCCGCGGTCGGGTCGATGGCGACCGCCGGTTCCGTCGCCGGCTTGACGGGTTCCTCGGTTTTGGCCTGGACGACAGGCGCCGGACGCACCGGCTCTACCGGCGGGTTGGCAATCTGCGCGGCCTGCGTGGTCCTGGTCGGCGCAGCCTTGGTGGGCGACTTGGCGGCGACGGCATCCTGCAGGCGGGTGGGGCTGAACAGGTCGCGGATCATCGCCAGCTTGGTCAGCGCCGAGGTGTTCGACTTGTCCAGCTGCAAGGCCTTGTCGTAGGACTGCGAAGCCATCTTGGCGTAGATATCGCCCAGGTTCTCATGCGCGGTGGCATAGCTGGGATGAGTGCGGATGGCCATTTCCAGGCTGTTCTTGGCGCGCTCGTACTGCGCCTGGGCGGCGTAGAGCACGGCCAGGTTGTTGTATGGCTCGGGCAGTTCGGGGTAATCCTCGGTGAGCTCGGTGAACACCTTGATCGCCTCGGTCTGGCGGTTCAGCTCGGTCAGGATCAGTCCCTTGAGAAAACGCCCCTGGGCATCCTTCGGATTGGCCGCCAGGAAGGCGTTCACCTTGTCCAGCGCAGCGGCATTGTTGCCCTGGCGGAAAGACTGGTTGACATCCTGGACACTCGGCGTGGCGGCGGCCGCGGGAAGTCCGGCAAGCAGGAGGGCGATGGATATGACGCGGGAGAAACGGGAAAGGACCATGTGTGCTAAGCTTTTTGCGGATTTTGCGGTTGGTGGAGTATGCCCCAGGCCGCGCGAATTCTAGCCCCCGCAGGGCGCATTGCAAAATTCACCCTCCCGCCTCGCTGCATTTTTACCCCTCCTTCCGACCCAGTCATGAGCGATCCCGCCCCCGTTCAGCATTTCATCCGTTCCATCATCGAAGCGGATCTGGCCAACGGCAAACATACCGCCATCGCCACCCGTTTCCCGCCCGAGCCCAATGGCTATCTCCATATCGGCCATGCCAAGTCGATCTGCCTGAATTTCGGACTCGCGGTCGATTTCCAGGGTACCTGCAACCTGCGTTTCGACGACACCAACCCGGAAAAGGAAAACGAGGAATACGCCAATGCCATCCAGGAAGACGTGCGCTGGCTGGGTTTCAACTGGCATGACGAGGTGCGCTGGGCGTCGGATTACTTCCAGGCGCTGTATGACTACGCGGAGACGCTGATCGACAAGGGGCTGGCCTATGTCGACGACCTGAGCCCGGAGGAGATGCGCGAGTATCGCGGCACCCTCACCCAGCCGGGCCGGCCCAGCCCCTGGCGCGACCGCACCCCGGCAGAGAACCTCGACCTGTTCCGGCGCATGAAGGCGGGCGAGTTCCCCGATGGCTCGCGCACACTGCGCGCCAGGATCGACATGGCCAGCCCCAACATCAACCTGCGCGACCCGGTGATCTACCGGATCAAGCGCGCGCACCACATCCGCACGGGTGACACCTGGTGCATCTACCCGATGTACGACTACACCCACTGCATTTCGGACGCCCTGGAATGCATCACCCATTCGCTGTGCACCCTGGAGTTCGAGGATCACCGCCCGCTCTACGACTGGGTGCTGGACCAGCTGCCGGTGCCCTCGCATCCGCGCCAGATCGAATTTTCCCGTCTCGAACTGCACTACACGGTCACCAGCAAGAGGAAGCTCAACCAGTTGGTCAGCCAGGGCCATGTCAGTGGCTGGGACGACCCGCGCATGCCCACCATCCACGGCATGCGCCGGCGCGGCTACACCGCTGCCGGCATCCGTGAATTCGCCCGCCGCATCGGCATTTCCAAGAGCGAGAACGTCGTCGACATGGCAGTACTGGAAGGCGCCATCCGGGAAGATCTGGAAACCCGGGTGCCGCGCGTCATGGCCGTGCTCAACCCGCTCAAGGTGGTGCTGACCAATTATCAAGAGGCGGTGACCGCCTCCCGCAGCGCCGGCTTCCACCCCAACCACCCGGAATTCGGCGAACGCGAAGTCCCGATTTCCCGGGAAATCTGGATCGAGCAGGACGATTTCACGGAAACCCCGCCCGCCGGCTGGCAGCGCCTCACCCCCGGCGGCGAGGCTCGCCTGCGTTATTCCTACGTCATCAAGTGCGAGGAAGTGGTGAAGAACGCCGACGGCAACGTCATCGAATTGCGCTGTTCCATCGACCACGACACCCTCGGCAAGAACCCGGTCGGGCGCAAGGTCAAGGGCGTCATCCACTGGGTTTCCGCTGCGCATGCGACGGCGATCGAGGCGCGACTGTACGACCGCCTGTTCCTCGACCCGGAGCCGGACGGCCACAAGGACCGCGACTTCCTGGAATTCCTCAACCCCGACTCCCTGAAAGTGGTCAAGGGCTGGGCGGAAGCCTGCGTTGCTCAAGCCGAACCGGAAACCCGCTACCAGTTCGAGCGCCTCGGCTACTTCTGCGCCGACCGCTTCGACCACCAGCCCGGCCAGCGCCTGGCGTTCAACCGCACCGTCACGCTGAAGGACTCGTGGAGCAAATAGCCGGGATACGCACGATGAGCACACTGACCCTTCACAACACCCTCACCCGCCAGAAGGAAACCTTCGTCCCGATCACACCCGGCAAGGTGCGCATGTATGTCTGCGGCATGACCGTGTACGACTACTGCCACCTTGGCCACGCCCGCGTGCTGGTGGTGTTCGACATGATCACCCGCTGGCTGCGCGCCTCGGGCTATGACGTCGATTACGTGCGCAACGTCACCGACATCGACGACAAGATCATCAAGCGCGCCTTCGACAACGGTGAAGCCTTCACCGCGCTCACCCAGCGTTTCATCGACGCCATGCACGAAGACGGCGCCGCTCTCGGCGTGCTGCCGCCCGACCACGAGCCGCGCGCCACCGAATACGTCGGCAAGATGCTGAGCATGATCCAGACCCTGATCGACCGGGACCATGCCTACGCCGCGGCCAATGGCGATGTCTATTACGCGGTGAACAGCTTCCCCACCTACGGCCAGCTCTCCGGCAAAACGTTGGAAGACCTGCGCGCCGGCGAGCGGGTCGAGATCGATCCGTACAAGCGCGATCCGATGGACTTCGTGCTGTGGAAAGCCGCCAAGCCGAATGAACCGTCCTGGCCCTCGCCCTGGGGTGAGGGACGTCCCGGCTGGCACATCGAATGCTCGGTCATGGGCAGCGACCTCCTCGGCGCGCATTTCGACATACACGGCGGCGGCCAGGACCTGCAATTCCCGCACCACGAAAACGAAATCGCCCAAAGCGAAGGCGCGCATGACTGCAAATTCGTCAACTACTGGCTGCACAACGGTTTCGTCCGCGTCGACGACGAAAAGATGTCCAAGAGCCTGGGCAACTTCTTCACCATCCGCGAAGTGCTGGAAAAATACGACGCCGAAGTGGTGCGCTTCTTCATCCTGCGCGCCCACTACCGCAGCCCGCTCAACTACTCCGACCAGCACCTGGACGACGCCAGGGCGGCGCTGAACCGGCTCTACACGGCGCTGCGCGACATCGAGGCGAGCGTGATCGGGATCGACTGGGCGGCGCCACTGCCGCTGCGTTTCAAGGCCGCGATGGACGATGACTTCAACACCCCGGAAGCGCTCGCCGTCCTGTTCGACCTCGCCGCCGAGCTGAACAAAAGCCGCGACCCTGATCAGGCCGGCCTGCTGAAGGCGCTCGGCGGCGTCCTCGGCCTCCTGCAACGCGACCCGGAAGCCTATTTGCAGGCCGGTCCCGCCGCGGATGACGGCTACACGCCGGAACGTATCCAGACCCTCATCGAAGAACGCCTCGCCGCCCGCAAGGCGAAGGATTTCAAACGCTCCGACGGCATCCGCGACGAACTCAAGGCCGCCGGCATCGTGCTGGAAGACGGGCCGCAAGGCACCACCTGGCGGCGGGAGTAACTCGGGGGCGGCAGGCTGCTAGAATGCCGCTCTTTCGCCCCATCCCCAGCCATGCACCTACTCACCGCCATTCTTCTCGCCAGCGCCGCCGGTGGCGTGCTGTCCGTGCTGCTGGCGACGGTGGCGTTCCGGCTGAAGGCGGAATGGGTGCCGGTGATGGTCAGCTACGCCATCGGCGCCCTGCTTGGCGCGGCCTTCCTGGAAATCCTGCCGCACGCACTGGAACATGCCGGCAGCATGGAAGCCCTGAGCGGCACCGTGCTGGGCGGCATCCTCGGCTTCTTCATCCTGGAAAAACTGGTGCTCTGGCGCCATTGCCATACCGAGCATTGCGAGGTGCACGGCACCGACGAACACGGTCACACCCACACCCACGCGCAGGCCCCCGAGCATGACCATGGCCGTTCCGGCCTGATGATCACGGTGGGCGATACCGTGCACAACTTCGTCGACGGCGTCATGATCGCCGCTGCCTTCCTGGTGGATTTCAAGCTCGGCGTGGTCACCGCCTTCGCCATCGCCGCACACGAGGTGCCGCAGGAACTGGGCGACTTCCTGATCCTGCTGCATTCCGGCTACAGCAAGACGCAGGCGTTGCTGCTCAACCTGCTGTCCAGCCTGTCCATGCTGGTGGGCGCGGTCCTCGGCTATTTCCTGCTCGCCCCCCTGCAATGGATCCTGCCCTACATGCTGGCCGTCGCCGCATCCGGCATGATCTACGTCGCGGTGGCCGACCTCATCCCCGGCCTGCACAAACGCGCGGAACTGATCCACACCGGACAGCAGGCACTGCTCATCGGGCTCGGCATCTTCACGGTATGGGCAGCGAGCACCCTCGCGCACGAGTGGATGCACGCCTAGCCATCAGCACAGTCTTTCTTCTGGAGTCCTTCAATGGCCATTGAGCTTTTCAACGACGGCAAACATGTTTGCCTCATGTTCAACGATCTGGTGGACGACACCGGCAGTGACGCCGTACAGGCCAACCAGTTCATGATCGTCTCGGATGGCGAGGGCGCGCTGATCGACCCGGCCGGCAACATGACCTACAACGCCCTGATCATGGCGATGCACCGGTTCTTCCCGTTCAAGCACCTGAAATACATCTTCGCCTCGCACCAGGATCCGGACATCATTGCCTCACTCAACAAGTGGCTCACCGCCACCGAGTGCACGCTGTATGTCTCCGCCCTGTGGGAGCGCTTCCTGCCACACTTCTGCACCGCCAACCGCACCGAGGGCCGCATCATCGGCATCCCCGATCCCGGCATGACCATCCCCATGCGCGACACCACCCTCTACGCGGTGCCCGCCCACTTCCTGCACGCCGAGGGCAACTTCCAGTTCTACGACAGCAAGTCGAAGATCCTCTTCTCCGGCGACATGGGCGCTTCCCTGGTGCACCACGACGAAATCGTCGAGCCGATCACCACGGTCGCGCAGTTCAAGGCCCACTTGGCGCGCATGGACGGCTTCCACCGCCGCTACATGGTGTCCAACAAGGCCTGCCGCTTCTGGGCGCACATGGTGCGCGAGATGGAGGTCGACATGCTGGTGCCGCAACATGGCCGCTGGTTCAAGGGCAAGGAAGTCATCGCCGCCTTCCTCGACTGGATCGAAAACCTCAATTGCGGCATCGACCTGTTCACCCAGGACAACTACAAACTGCCGACTTAGGCCGGCTTCCCGCCGGCGGGCCGGCGTCACGGACACCTCCATGCCCTCCATCCCGAAAATCGGCTTCGTTTCCCTCGGCTGCCCGAAGAACACCTTCGACTCCGAACGCATCCTCACGCAACTGCGCGCCGAGGGCTACCTCATCGTCCCCTCCTACCAGGATGCCGACCTGGTGGTGGTCAACACCTGTGGCTTCATCGACGCCGCCGTGGAGGAAAGCCTGGATGCGATCGGCGAGGCCCTGCGCGAGAACGGCCGCGTCATCGTCACCGGCTGCCTCGGCGCCCGTGAACAGGTGGTGATGGACGCGCACCCGCAGGTGCTGGCGATCACCGGCCCGCACGCGGCGGAAGCCGTGATGGGCCATGTCCACACCCACCTGGCGAAACCGCACGACCCCTACAGCGACCTCATCCCGCCCGGCGGCATGAAACTGACGCCGCGGCATTACGCCTATCTGAAAATCTCCGAAGGCTGCAACCACCGCTGCACCTTCTGCATCATCCCCTCGCTGCGCGGCGACCTGGTGTCGCGGCCCATCGGTGACGTGCTGAGCGAAGCAGAAGCCCTGGCGCGCGCCGGAGTGAAGGAGTTGCTGGTGATTTCCCAGGACACCAGCGCCTACGGCGTCGACGTCAAATACCGCCCCGGTTTCCACCACGGCCGCCCGGTCAAGACGCGGATGCTGGAACTGGTGCAGGAACTCGCCAAGCTCGGCATCTGGGTGCGATTGCACTACGTCTACCCCTATCCCAGTGTCGACCAGGTCATCCCGCTCATGGCCGAAGGGAAAGTCCTGCCTTACCTCGACGTGCCCTTCCAGCACGCCAGCCCGCGCATCCTCAAGGCGATGAAGCGCCCCGGCGACATCGACAACACCCTGCGCCGCATCGAAAAGTGGCGCGAAACCTGCCCGGACCTGGTCATCCGCAGCACCTTCATCGTCGGCTTCCCGGGCGAGACCGAGGAAGATTTCGACACCCTGCTCGACTTCCTGGAAGCAGCGAAACTCGACCGCGTCGGCGCCTTCGCCTACTCGCCGGTGGAAGGCGCCACCGCCAACGCGCTGGCCGACCATGTGGACGAGGACGTGCAACAGGACCGCCTCGCCCGCTTCATGGACGTCCAGGCCGACATCAGCGCCGCCAAACTGAAAGCCCGCCTGGGCCAGGAAATGACCGTGCTGGTGGATGAAGCCGGAGAAGGTCACAACCGTGGCCGCGCCATCGCCAGGAGCTACGCCGACGCCCCGGAAATCGACGGCGTCGTCCACATCGCCCAGGGCCGGGGGCTGCAACCGGGCGACTTCGTGAAGGTGAAGATCACCCGTTCGGACGATTATGATTTGTGGGGCAAGCCAGTCTGAGGGCCGGCGCCCCTTTCACTTTTCTCACCACCACCCACTTCACCACGGACTGCGACGAAGATGAAAAACGCCACTGTGACCCCGCGGCTGGCCGCGCTTGCCCTTGCCCTCGCCCTCGGCGGCTGTGCCACGCCTTCCGGGCAGGAGGCCGACCAGGGCGTCCTGCAACAGATCGCCGCGGCGGAACGTGGCGGCAACCTGGAAGCCTACTTCGAGAAAATGTCCGCCGAAGCGGGCAAGAAGAGCATGTTCGGCGACAACAAGGAAGCCCAGGCCGCCATGAGGGAAGCCGGCCGCCGTCTCGCCGAAGTCAAGCGCAAGGAGGCGCAGGGCATCCTCGATAGCGGCCGGCTGCCGGGCGGCCTCGCCCCCCTCGCCCTGCTCGGTCAGATCGAGTCCATCGCCAGCCGGATGCAGCGCTGGGACCCCGAACAGCAGAAGGCGTTCGTCCGTGACCTGGCCGGCGAACGCGCACGGACCCAGGCCGCGCTGGATCAGGCCAACGCCGCCTACCGCGGCCTCGACGAGCAGGCCCTGCGGGAGCGCCACCGCCTGCTGGGCGAGGTCGCCGCCCTCGCCGGCACCGCCTCGATCGAGGGCCAGGCCATCCTGCGCACCCGCGAGAAGCTGTTGCAGGAAGCCTATGCCTCGGGCGTGCGCGCCCTCGAGGCGATGCGCCTGGATGAAGCCGAAACGCGTTTCGGCCAGCTCATCGAAGTGGCACCCGGTTATGGCGATGCCGAACAAAAACTTGCCGCGACCCGCGTCGCCCAGTTCACCCATCTGGCCGGCCACCGCCGTGACGAGGCCGGCGCCACCCAGGCCCTGGCCATGTACGAAACCCTGCGCCAGCGCCCCGACTTTGCGAGCCTGAAGCCGGAACTGGCCCCCGCCGCCCTCGGCCTGTACCAGTTCATGACGGCCAAGGGCGGCGCCGCGACGCAGGAAGACATGCTGCCCGAGGCCTACGCCTGGCTGCAGCGGGCGCGGACGCTGCGCGCGCAGCTGGACATCCCGCAGGGGCTCAGCCCGGAGGAAAAGCGTTTCGCCGAACAAGTCTTCGTCCTTGCCGAAAGCGCCGCCAAGCGCAACGCACCGGGCCTGGCCCTGGGCTATGCGTTCGTGGTTCAGGACGTCTACCCGGACTTCCCCGGTCTGCGCCGCAGCCTGCGCGAACTGCAGGAGCGCACGCTCGATCGCGCCACGAAGAAGATCACCGCCGCCAGTTTCACCGGCAACGGCGACGCCGCCCGCCTGGGCTCCTCGGTCGCTTCCAAGCTGACCCAGTTGCTGTTCCACGCCCTGCCGAACGACATCCGCATCGTCGAGCGCGACCAGCTCCAGGCGGTGATGCGTGAGCAGGAGATCGTCGCCATGCAGGGCAGCAGCAACGTCAACCTGTCGTCCGCCGACTACCTGGTGCAAGGCGCCATCCTGGAAGCCATGGTGGAAAACAGCGAGAAGAAGGGGCGCAAGACGGTCCGCGTCGTCACCCGCAAGAACCGCATCGCCAACCCGGACTTCGCCGTCTGGGAACGCGGCCCGCGAACCGGCGAGGCGCCGCCCCAGTTCCGCGAGGAGCCGGTGTACGAGGACATCCCGCTCAACATCACCCTGAATCGCAAGATCGGCGTCCTCGGCGTGTCCTACCGCATCGTCGACGCCAGCAATGCGCGCATGCTGTTCACCGACACCCTGACACGCAAGCGCACGGAATCCGGTGAAAGCTCGGAAGGCGTGCAACTGGGCGAGTTCAGCAGCCCCATGAAGATCGCCGAACTGCCCTCGGACAGCGAGATCCTGGAAAGCCTGGCCAACGACGTCGCCAGCCACATCGGCAACCAGATGGTCGAGTTCCTGCGCGATGCCGAGGCGAAGTACGAAGCCGCCGCCGAGCGTGCCCGCAACGACGACAACCCGGCCGGCGCGGCGGAAATGCTCGCCAATGCCTGGTCCCTGGTGCAGAAAAAGGGCAAGCCGGCCGAGACGCTGGGGCGGCAGTTGCGCGAGATGGCCCTGCGTACCCGACCGGCAGCCTGACTCGGCCGATGGACATGCCCAGCCGCCAGGGAACCCGCTCAGCCATGCTGGCGTGCGCACTGGCCCTGCTGGCGGGGATGCCCGGCCCTGCCGCGGCGGCCGGCATGCTGGAACGTGCCGGCCAGATGCTCGGCGGCGTCTTCGGCGGCAGCGCGAACGAAGCCCGTCCGGCCGAGTCCCCGGCCGACACGCCGCGGCGAATCGCGGTGCTCCCCGCCGCCGGCCAGGGCACCCCGGAACAGCGGGAGGACATCCGCACGGCGATCCACAACAGCCTGAGCTCGAAGAACTTCGAACTGAAACGGCCGCAGGATACCGACCACGACCTGATCGCCGCCAACCTCAACCCGGAGGGCCTCGGTCTGGAAAATCCGGACCGGCTGGTGAAGGCGCTGCAACTCGACGGTCTGGTCTACGTCGATGTCCTGGCGATCTCCAAGGTCTATGCCGGCGCCTACGCGCATCAGGAGGTCAGCGTCCGCCTGCGCCTGTATTCCGCGGCGCAGCGGGCATTCGTCTGGGAGAAGGAGGAAACCCAGGTCGAGCGTGAAGGCGGCCTCTCCCTCAGCCTGCTCGGCATTCTCACCACCGCCTTCACCTCCACCAAGGTGCTCACCGAAGCGGTACGCCAGGCCCTGGTCGACCGGGTGGCGCGCAAGTTCGCCAGCGACATCCCGCAGCCCGCCGCCACCCAGGCGAAGGCTACGCCGCCGGCCATCCAGGTCGCCTTCAGCAACTGGGGGGAGGGTCCGTTCCGGGCCGGCGAGGAAGTCGTCGTCTACATGAAGGGCGACCCCGGCCTGGCGGTGAACTACGACCTCGGCCGCGAGCGGAGCGGACTCCCCATGCAGGAGAAGGCCCCCGGCGAATACCTCGGCCATTACGTGGTGCGCGAGGATGACCAGGCGGATGATCTCGTCGCCGTCCTCCACGTCACCCGGGTCAGTCCGCGCGCCGCGCTCGACTGGCGGGTTCCGGGCCGGATCGGAATGGACAACAAGGCACCGGCTGCAGTCGCCGGCTTTGCCGCGCGGCCGGTGCGCGACGGCGTGCTGCTGACCTGGTCGCATCCTGACAGTGGCCGCGATGCGCCGGTTTTCCTGATCGAACGTGCCGACCCGGACAGCGGCGCCTACAGCAAACTGGCCGAGGTCGCCACCAGCGAATACCGCGACCTGGATGTCCGCATCGGCCGCCCCTACCACTACCGCATCACCCCGCGCGACGCCGCCCGCAACACGGGACCGACGGCCAACGCCCGGGTGGTGCCGGTGGCGCCCGGGCCGACCCGGGTGGCGGGGGACATCGGCGAGGACACAGTCTTCCATGCCCTTGCCAGCCCTTACCGCATCCAGGGCCCGGTACGCGTCCTGCGCAATGCCAGCCTCATCCTGGAACCCGGCAGCGTGGTCGAGTTCGAGGACGGCGCAAGCCTGGAGATCCTCGGCGGTATTACCGCCCAGGGCAGCGCGGAAGCCCCCATCACCTTCAGCGGCCGGAACTGGCGCCTGCGCGTGAGCGATACCGGCAGCCGCCCGCAGCGCTGGCGACACGCCCGCTTCGACGGCAGCGGCGGCGGGGTCGAGATCCACGCCGGCAGCGCCCGCTTCGAGCACTGCGTCTGGCGCAACGGCCTGGAAACCGGGCTGGCCGCCGACGAAGCAGCCGAGGTCAGCGTGCACTCTGGCCTGTTCGTCCAGAACCGGACCGGACTTCACCTGGGCAACGGCCGCGCCGTGCTGGAGCGGGTCGAATTCCGCGGCAACCAGACCGCGCTCACCGCTGACGCCGGCGCCAGTCTCAAGGCGCGCGACCTGCTGTTCGACGGCAACCAGATGCATGCCGAGGCCGCGCAGGCGCTCGACCTCGGCGCCAGCCGCTTCCGCGAGACCCGCTATCCCGACCTGCTGCCGCGCCTGCGCGGTCCGGTCCGGATCGACTGGAACGGCCTGCCCGACGAACAGAACCTGCTGCAACAGTGGAGCCGGCAGGCGTGGCGCGACATCCTTGCCGCCCTGCAGGCGGACGACCTCAACCAGGCGCTCGCCGGGGTGCGCCGGCTCGCCCCCCATCTCGAGGGGAGCGCGCGCACCCTGGGCGCGGCCATCGAAGTCCTCGCCGGCCAGGAGCCGGCGGACCAGGACGCCGCCAGCAGCCCCTTCGTCGCCGCGACGCGGAACCTGATGCAGCGGCGCAGCGCCTGGATCTGGGTGCAGGATGTCCACCTGCCGTTCGAACCCGGCCTCGCGGATGCACCCAGCCGGCTCCTCGAGGAGGCCGCGGCCCGTTTTCCCCGCGCCCTGGCCAGCCAGCGCGCGGCGAACGCGCCGGCCGCCACGCTGGCGCGGGCGGCCCGCCTCGACCTGAGCCGACACCAGCATGGACGTCTGCTGTTGCCCGGTCGGCGCGACAACGCCTACTGGCACTACCAGGTGGTCCATCTCCTCGACCGCCCGACGCTGGAACAGGATCTCCGCCTCGCCGGCGTTCTCGAACGCGCCAGAAGCACGCTGGTCGTCGGCCTGCTCAACCAGGGCGAACGGACGGACGCCGCGCAGAAACTGGCGGATAGCCTGCAGAAGCAGAAGATCCGCTTCATCGACCTGGGCCAGGGCGGCTACACCGCACGGGCCCAGAGCAAGGCTCGTGAAGCCGGGGTCAACCTCGTGCTGGAGGCCCGCTACGCACTCGAAATCAGCCAGACCCGGCTGGCCGCCAATCTCAAGCGGTTCGAGGCGCGCCTGACCGTGAACCTCTACGATGTGGCTGACACCCTGGTCCTGCAGCGCTTCACCGCCACCGGCAGCAGCAGCGACTTCCGCGAAAGCGGCGGCAGCGAGAAGGCACTGGAACAGGCCGTCGGCCAGATCGAAACCGAACTCATGGCCGCACTCTGGCGGATCGACGAAGCCCGCCCGTCCCTGGCCACCCTTCCCCCCTTGACGCCCTGAAGGAACTGGCGATGGCCCCTCTCATCTGGAAACCCCACGTCGTCGTCGCCGCCGTCATCGAGCGCGACGGCCGCTTCCTGCTGGTCGAAGAACATACCGATGCCGGCATCCGTTTCAATCAGCCGGCCGGCCACCTGGAAGAAGGTGAATCGCTGCTCGACGCGGTGCGGCGCGAGGTGTTCGAGGAGACCGCCCACCATTTCGAGCCGGAGGCGTTGCTCGGTGTCTACCGCTGGCGCCACCCGGACAAGCCGCAACGCACCTACCTGCGCTTCGCCTTCACCGGCCGCGTCACCGGCTTCGACCCGAACGCCACCCTCGACGACGGCATCCTGCGCGCGCTCTGGATGAGCGCCGGGGAAATCGAAAGCCAGCGGCAACGACACCGTAGCCCCCTGATCCTCGATTGCCTGCGCGACTACCAGAGCGGGCGGCGCTTCCCGCTGGACATCATCACCGATTACCCGGACGTGGCATGAACAGCCCCCACGCTCAGCGGTGTTCACTGCCCCCCGAGGGGGCGCATGCTTCCCTTGGGGCGGCCCCGCGGGAAGCAGCATGAGCCGCATCGTCGTCGGCCTTTCCGGCGGGGTCGATTCCGCCGTCACCGCCTGGCTGCTGAAGCAACAGGGACACGAGGTGGTGGGTGTGTTCATGAAGAACTGGGAAGCCGACGACCTCGAGGACGATTGCCCCATCGCCCAGGATTTCCGCGACGTGCTGGCCATCGGCGAAGTGCTTGGCATCGAGGTCGAACTGGTCAACTTCAGCCGCGAATACCAGGAGCGGGTGTTCGCCTACTTCCTCGCGGAATACCAGGCCGGCCGCACACCCAACCCCGATGTGCTGTGCAATGCCGAGATCAAGTTCAAGGCCTTCCTCGACCATGCCATGAAGCTCGGCGCCGACCATCTCGCCACTGGCCATTACGCCCGGCTGGAAGGCGAGACACGCGGCCGTCGCCTGCTCAAGGCGGTGGACGGCAACAAGGACCAGAGCTACTTCCTCTACCGCCTGAACCAGGCCCAGATCGCCCGCGCCCTCTTCCCGCTCGGCGGCCTGCCCAAGCCCGAGGTGCGCGAACTGGCGCGGCAGGCCGGCCTGCCGGTGGCGGAAAAGAAGGACAGCACCGGCATCTGCTTCATCGGCGAACGCCCTTTCCGCGAATTCCTGCAGCGCTACCTGCCGACGCAACCGGGTGACATGGTCACCCCCGAGGGCCGCGTGATGGGCCGCCACCAGGGCCTCATGTATCACACCCTTGGCCAGCGCAAGGGCCTGGGCATCGGCGGAGTGAAGGATGCAGAGGCGGGTGAACCCTGGTTCGCCGCCGGCAAGAACCTGGAGCGCAATGAACTGATCGTGGTGCAAGGCCATGACCATCCGCTGCTCCTTTCATCCCTGCTGCGCGCCGACCAGTTGTCCTGGATCGGCCCGCCGCCGCGAGTCGGTGACCGTTACGGCGCCAAGACCCGCTACCGGCAGCAGGATGCCGCCTGCGTGGTGGCAAGCCTGGCTGCCGATGAACTCGTGCTGCGCTTCGAGCAGCCGCAATGGGCGGTGACGCCGGGGCAGTCCGTGGTGTTATATGAAGGCGGGATATGTCTCGGCGGCGGCATCATCGCCGCGGCGGAACACGCCTAGGAGACCCGCCCGCGGGTCGATCCATCGCGCTATATTCCTGACCACCCCGGACTCCCCCGCGCCTTTGTGCTGACACTCCCCAATCTGCTCACCGCCTCGCGTCTGGTTCTCGCCCCCTTCGTGGCCTGGCGGCTGGCGCTGCATGATGTGGAAGGCGCTTTCTGGCTGTTCGCGGTGGCCGCCGTCACCGACCTGCTCGATGGCTGGCTCGCCCGCCTGCTCAACCAGAAAAGCGATTTCGGCGCCCTGCTCGACCCCATCGCCGACAAGGTGATGCTGCTGACCACCCTCTCTTTCCTGGCACTCACCAATCTGCTGCCGATGTGGCTGCTGTGGCTGGTGCTGGCGCGCGACAGCATCATCCTCGCCGGCGCCCTCGCCTACCGCAGGCTCACCGGCGGCCTCAAGATCACCCCCATCTTCACCGGCAAGCTGACCATCGCCCTGGAGTTCGTGCTGGTGTCCTGGGTGCTGGCGGAAGACGGCCTGTCGCTCGGCGTGGCCTGGGGCATCGAACCGCTGACCCTGCTCACCGCCGCCGTCGGCGTTCTTTCAGGCCTGCGCTACATCGTGATCTGGAGCCGCAAGACGGCGGCGCACCTGCGCCGCCGTTAACCGAACGGGTTCAGTACGGCTAGCGCAGCACCACCAGCACGATCCGGCGATTCAGCGCCCGGCCCTCGGGCGTCGCGTTGTCCGCCACCGCACGAGCCTCGCCATAGGACACCACGGTCATCCGCTGCAGCGGCAAGCCGCAACTGTCGTGCAGGAAATCACGCGCCGCTTCCGCGCGCGCGCGCCCCAGGCGCAGGTTGCCCGCGGCGCCACCAAGGTCGTCCGTATAGCCCTGGATCTCGACATACACGTTCTTGTTCTCCGCCAGCAGCTTGTTGGCGAAATCGGTCAATGCCGCCTTGCCGGTATTCGGCAACACCGCCTTGCCTGGCTCGAACATGGCCATCGCCTCACTGAGCACCGTCTCGTAGATCAGCTTGCCCTCCGCCAGACGACCGGCGGCGATGGCGCGATCCAGTGCTTCCCTGGCCGTCGCCGACACGGCGGCGGTGGTGGCGGCCTGGCCCTGGATGGCGGCGACCGCCTGGTTCAGCCGGCCATCGGCCTCGTCCAGACGCGCGCTGCTGGCATTGACGGTTGTTTGCAAGGCGCCGACCTGTTGCTCGACGGCGGCCACCTGGCTGTCGGTCCGTGTGAGTTGCGCCACCACACCCATGACCGAGGCGCCGAGCCCGTCCAGATGTTCCTTGACGCTGGCCGAACTGGCGGCGGTCGCCGCCTCGTGCCGGCTCAGGCGCTCGCTTTCCGCCGCAATCGCCGCCTGCAGGCTGGCGACCCGCGCCAGGGTGTCGGCACGGCCGACATCGCCGCCGGCCAACCGCCCGGAGGCGGCGTCGAGCTGGCCGGTCAGGCTATCGACGCGCTTGTCCACGGCGGTGATCGCCGCAGCCTGGGCGGCCGTGGCCTGTGTGGTTGCGGCGATCTCGCCCTGCGCCCGCTCCAGACGCTGATTGGTGGCAATAAGCGCCTGTTCCCCCGCCTCGCCGCGTCGGCGCGCGTCCTCCAGGCGGGATTCCACACCATCGATGCGCACGGCCACCTTGCCCAGCGCATGGGTGTTGGCGTCGATACGCTGGCTGGCGGAAGTAATGAGCGCGGCGATTTCATCCAGTCGCCCCTTCGCCGTGCCCAGCGTGGCCGTCGCAACGACAGGGCTGGCCATCGCCGGCTCCGGCAAGGACGTGGCGGCCTGGGCGGGCACCGCCGGCACCACTTCCGCCACCCGCGCGCTGGACAAGTCCCGCAGCGTGGATTCCGCCGCGCCCAGACGACTCTCGGCCACGGCGAGGCTGGCCAGCGCGCCTTCCACCCGCTGGCTGTCGGCCTGGATGCGCGACTCGGCGACATCGACACGCTGATGCGCACGCGCGATTTCGGCTGTGTTGGCGGTGATGCGGCTGCTCGCCGCCGCCAGTTCGCCACCCAGGCCATCCAGGCGCTGATTGGCGCCCGCCAGCCCGGCCAGGGTGTCGTCGATACGCTTGTCCAGGCGGGTCGCGGTCTGCTCGGCCCGATCGAGATGCGTCTCGGCATAGTTGAGACGCACGCCATTGCCGTCGATCCGTTGATTGGCCTCCTTGAGCAAACCCTGCAGCGTATCGATCCGGCTGTTGACGCCACTCACCTCCTGTTGCACGAACTCCCGGGTGGCACAGCCGGACAGGTTCAACAAGCCGATCGTGACCAGGATGGCCAGGGGGGTCAGACGGGTATCAGGAAAACCGTGGACCTTCATTTCTGCATCTCCTCATATCAGGTGTGGGGACGAGTGGCGGGCAGCGGGACGGCGTAGCTTATGCCAGAAGCCACTGCCGCCGCAGCCGCTCCGGGAAAATTAATGTTGACCTGACCGGGGCATCCGCGTAAAACGCGCGCCAGGTGTTTGATTTCAAGTCGTTGACGTACCGGTTCCAAACCAGATGCAGCCTTGTAATTGAACATGTACCGGGGGATTTCCCCTTTTATCTCTTTAAGGACTGCAACAAATGGCAACTGGTACCGTGAAATGGTTCAACGAAACCAAGGGTTTTGGCTTTATCACTCCTGATGGCGGTGGTGAAGACCTGTTCGCACACTTCTCCGCGATTCAAATGGGTGGCTTCAAAACCCTGAAAGACGGTCAGCGTGTGAGCTTTGAAATCACCCAAGGCCCGAAGGGCAAGCAAGCGTCCAACATCCAGAACGCTTGATCACGGCCCGCAAGGGTTGATAGAAGCCGGGACCTGTCCCGGCTTTTTTATTTCCGTTCCATCCAGCTACGCCCCTCGCGCCAACGTCAGCCAGAACGGCAAGGTGAACATCGCCAGCAAGGTGGTCACGGTGATCTGATTGGCGCTGATCTTGCCATCGCCGCCCATCCGCACCGCCAGCAGGTAGGCGACGGTGGAATGCGGCAGGGCGGCGAGCAGCAGGGCGGTATCGAACCAGAGCCCCTGCAGACCGGCGGCGCGCCCCAGACCCCAGGCCAGGGCCGGCAGCAGCAGCAACTTCACCACCACCCCATACCAGAGATGACCACGCGCATGGCCCAGCTCGCTCACCCGCATGCCGGCGCCGACCGCGATCAAGCCCAGCGGCAGCGACGCCCGCGCAAGCAATTCCAGGGTGTTGTCGATGACTCCGGGCAAACTCAGCCCCGCCTGCGAGAACGCCAGACCGCCGGCGGTGGCCAGGATCAGCGGATTGCCGAGCAGGCTCTTCAGCCCGTTGCCCTCGCCATGGCGCGCCAACACCGCCACCGCCGCGACGTTGGCCAGCGGCACCAGGAAGCCCATGAGCAGGCCGATGGCGGCGATGCCCTGCCTACCGTGCAGTGCCCCCGCCACCGCCAGGCCGACATAGCTGTTGAAGCGAAAGGAACACTGGAAGGCGGCGGCGAACACCCGCGGTGGATCGGAAAACAGAAACTTGCCGAGGTAGCCCAGTCCCATCCCCAGCACGGTGTAGGCAATGCCCACCAGCAACATTGGTGTGGCGGCGCCGAAATCCATGCGGGCGTGTGACAGGGTATGGAACAGCAGGGCGGGGAAGAATACGAAATAGATCAGGCGTTCGAGCCCCCGCCAGAACGCTTCCTCCATCCAGCGCCGCGCCGCGCCGCCCATGAGGATGAGCGCGAAAATGGGAAAGATGATGAGGGCGATGGACATGAAGGAATGGGCTCTGAACGGCTTGGCGTGATTGTCCACCTTCACAGGGTGAACCCGCACTGCCATCGGACAGCCACATGCTCATTGCACCAGCCTCCGCGCCAGGCGTTCGAGCCGCGACGACTGCCGCGCGCCGAGTGTCGCCCGCGGCGAATCCGCCGCCTGTCCGACGAAGATCTCGCCGACCGGCCTGGCGCCGATCGTTCTAGCGGTCAGGCGCAGTTGCTTCATGGTGGCATAGAACAGCCGCCCGAGCAGGGCCGGCGCGGCGGATGAGGCAATCAGCAGGGCCTTTTTCGACACGCCGTGCCGGCGCGCGACGGGGGCAGGCAGGCCCCACGGCCAGTAAGCGTAAACCACCAGGCGCTCCATGAAGCGCTTGAACAGCGCGGTCACCGAATAGAAATTGGTCGGCGAAGCAAGGATGTAGGCATCCGCGGCCTCGATCATGGCGATCAGTTCCCGCATGCGGTCATCCTGGACACAGTCGCCGGGCGCTTCGCCAGGCTGTTGCGTGCACTCCCGGCAGTTCTGGCAGAAGGCGATGGGATAGTCGCGCAACTGGACCACCTCCACCCGCGCGCCGGCGCGCCGGACAGCGGCAGCGGCGGCCGTCAGCGCCTGGTCGATCATGCCCTCCGGGCGATAGGATCCCGCGATTATCAGCACAGTCGTCATCTTCATTCCCCTGCGCCTCGGCATCCGGCGCGAGCCCACTCAATATAGACAGCCCGGGCCGGATGCGGGAACGCGGCGCGGCGCATCACCCCGGCCGCGCAATCCGCAAACATGTCCCGGAAAACCGCACGCGCCGCCGGATCAAGGCAGAATCCCGGTTTCCCCGCGCGGCCCCACCTGGAAATTCCATGCAAATAGAAAGTTTCATCGTCGGCAAGGACGCCTCGCTGGAGGCCTCCATCCAATCCATGCAGGCCAGACTGGCGGCCCTGGGTTTCCATGTCGAAGAGCGCTCCTGGCTGAACCCGGTCGCGCACGCCTGGTCGGTGCACATCCGCGACCGCGACTGCCCGCTGTTGTTCACCAACGGCAAGGGCGCCTCCGAGAAAGCCGCGCGCGCCAGCGCCCTCGGCGAGTTCTTCGAGCGACTCGGCTGCAACTATTTCTGGTCGCATTACTACCTCGGCGCCACCCTCGCGGCGCATCCCCATGTCCACTATCCGCGGGAACGCTGGTTTCCCCTGCCCGTGGATGAATCCTGGCCGGAAGGCCTGCTGGATGCCACCTTGCGCGATTTCTACAACCCGGATGGCGCGGTCGCCGCCGGCGCCCTGGTCGATCGCAACTCCGGCAACGCCGCGCGCGGCATCTGCGCCCTGCCCTACAAGCGCCAGCGCGATGGCGCCACGCTCTGGTTTCCGGTCAACCTGATCGGCAACCTGTATGTCAGCAACGGCATGTCGGCCGGCAACACCGTGGCCGAGGCGCGGGTGCAGGCACTCTCGGAAATTTTCGAGCGGCACGTCAAGTTCCGCATCATCGGCGAGGGGCTGTGCCTGCCCGATGTGCCGGAAGCGGTGATCGCCCGTTACCCGAAGATCGCCGCCGGCATCCGCGACCTGCGCGCCGCCGGCTTCGGCATCCTGGTCAAGGACGCCTCGCTCGGTGGCCGCTATCCGGTGATGAACGTGACCCTGCTGAATCCGCATGACCAGGGTTGCTTCTCCAGCTTCGGCGCGCATCCGCGCTTCGAGGTGGCGCTGGAACGCGCGCTCACCGAGTTGCTGCAGGGCCGCGCCCTGGACGCGCTGGGCGATTTCCCGGAGCCGGGCTTCGATCTCGATGAAATCGCCGATGCGCAAAACCTGGAGATCCATTTCGTCGATTCCAGCGGCGTCATCAGTTGGGAATTCCTGCGCGCCCAACCCGATTTCGAATTCGCCGACTGGGATTTCCAGGGTGGCACGGAGGCCGAATTCGCCCGCCTGTGCGCGGCCATCCACGCCGATGGGCGCGATGTCTACATCGCCGACTTCGCGCACCTGGGGGTCTACGCCTGTCGCATCCTGGTGCCGGGCATGTCCGAGATCTATCCGCTCGACGACCTGGAATGGAACAACAACAGCGTCGGCAACAGCCTGCATCCGGCCATCCTGAATCTGTCGCGGCTCGCCGATGCGGACCTCCAGGCGCTGCTCGACAGCCTGAACGAGCTCGGCGTCGACGAGCAGCGGCCGGTTGCCGCGCTGATTGGCCTGGCCGCCGACGCCGGTTCACTGTGGCAGGATCTGCGCGTGGGCGAGTTGAAAGCGCTGCTCGCCCTCGCCCTCGGCGACCGCGAGGCCACCCGCGAGGGCTGCCAGTGGGCACGCCATTTCGGCCACCTGGACCCCGCGCGCGGACGCGTCTACCGCTGCATCGAGACGCTGCTGGAGATGCCGGACGCCACGCGCTACCGCGACAGCCTGCTCAGCCTCTATGGGGACGCCACCCTGGATACCGCCGAGGCCATGCTGCGCGGCGAGCGCCGCTTCTTCGGCCTGGACGCGCCCGGGAGCGACCTCGACGGCTGCGACATGCACCAGCGGCTGCTGGCGGCTTACCGCAAGGTCATGGCCGTCGCCGCCTGAGCGCCGAATACCCGGCATCGACCCGGCACCCGCGCATGTCTGGAACACCCGCCCCCGACCCGGCCCCTCCGGCGACCGGCAGGCGCCGCGACGTGCATCCCCTGCGCGCCCTGCGATCGCGCGATTTCCGCATCTACTTTGCCGGCCAGCTGGTGTCGGTCGCCGGCACCTGGATGCAGCAGATCGCCATGGGCTGGCTGGCCTATCGCCTCACCGACTCCGCCCTGGTCCTTGGCCTGCTCGGCTTCGCCAGCCAGGTGCCGATCCTGCTGTTCGGCGCCTTTGGCGGCGTCTGGTCGGACCGTGTCGACCGCCGCCGCCTGATGCAATGGACCCAGTCCCTGGCGATGCTCCAGGCGCTGCTGCTCGCCCTGCTCACCTGGCAGGGCTGGATCACGCCGGCGCTGCTGCTCGGGCTGGCCTTCCTGATGGGCTGCATCAACGCCATGGACATGCCGGTGCGGCAATCGCTGGTGGCGCAACTGGTGGAAGACCGGGCGCAGCTGGCCAATGCCATCGCCCTCAACTCCTTCGTGATGAACTCCACCCGCTTCGTCGCCCCCGCCATCGCCGGCCTCATCATCGCGGCGGCCGGCGAAGCGGTCTGTTTCCTGATCAACGCCCTGTCCTTTCTGGCCGTGCTGCTCGCCCTGCGCGCGCTGCGGGTGGCGCCCAGCGGCGACCGCTCCCAGCCTGCCCTGCGCGCCCTCGGCGAGGGCCTGCGCTACACCTTCGGGCATCGCGACATCCGGCTGTTCCTGCTGCTGGTGGCCGCCATCAGTTTCCTGGTCACGCCGTACGTGGTGATGATGCCGCTCTATGCCCGGACGATCTTCGACGGCGACGCCCGCACCCTCGGCCTGCTGGTCAGCAGCGCCGGCGCCGGCTCGCTGACCGCGAGCCTGTTCCTCGCCTCGCGCGCCAGCGTCGACGGCCTCGCCCGCCGCGTCTCCCTGGCCGCCACGCTGGCCGGCGCCGCCCTCGCCCTGTTCGCCCTCAACAGCCAGCACGCCCTCGCCTATCCCATCCTGATGGCGCTGGGCTTCGCCGTCGTCCTCATCGTCGCCGGCAGCAACACCCTGTTGCAGACCTGGGTGCGCGACGACATGCGCGGCCGCGTCATGGCCACCTTCTCCATGGCCTTCCTCGGCATCGCCCCGCTCGGCAGCCTGGCGGTGGGCGCACTCGCCAACGCCGTCGGCGTCCGTCCCGCCCTGTTCTGCTGCGGCATTCTGGCGCTGGGTGTCGGGCTGATTCACAACCGGCGCACCCGGGCGAAGCCGCGGGAGGGCTCGCCATAGGCCAGGCGCTCCAGTTCAGGGGAGCGCCAGCAGGGAGGGGGGTGCCAGACACCGTCTTCACCGTACAAGCGACTCGGGTACTTGGGGATTCAGCACCTCTCCCACGCCCGGCTCCGGTCACCCCCATACAGCATCAATGCTTGTGCATCTGGGCGCAAAGAATGCCGGGATCCTTCTGGCCGCTGTCCGCCATGACCTCCAGGTTTTGCAACACCTGGGCGCTGGCGGCTTCCATCCTGCCCAGTTCCGCCAGACCCGCCTGCTGGTTGCCGGCGTGGAAATGCCGCACGGCGCTGACGCCATGCTGGTGCACCGCCACATGCGGCGATTCGACGCCCTGATAGCCGGGCAGCCTGGAGAAGCAGTTCTTGCCATCGCCTTCGTAGTACCACTTGCCGAGGCGACAACTGGTGTGGCTGGCGAATTCGCTCTCGGTCTTGTTCGAGAGCCCGAGGAACACCTTGTAGATTTCCATCTTGAACACCAGGTGGTCCACCTTGGCGGTTTCCACGAAGCTCCTGAGGGCGCTGGCGGCGATGGTGCCAATCATCTGGTCCGAGGTGTCCATCAACGCCTTCATGCCGAGATAGGCCAGTTGCCCATCCTGCTGAAACAGCCGGGTGTTTTCCGGATCGACCTGCACCTGGTTGCGCACCAGGGTCGCCTCGTTTTGCACCGTCTGCACCAGGCCGGAGATTTCGTCGGTGGCGCCGCGCGTGCGGTCGGCCAGTTTTCGTACCTCGTCGGCCACGACCGCGAAACCGCGACCGAATTCGCCGGCCCGGGCGGCCTCGATGGCGGCATTGAGGGCGAGCAGGTTGGTCTGCTCGGCGATGCCCTGGATCAGCTTGACGATGCCGCCAATCTCGCCGGTCCGGTCATGCAGCTTGCCCACCTGCTCCGAAGTGGCGTTCAGGCGCTGCGTGAAGCCGTCCAGACTGCCGGCCATGCGTTCGATGATGCCGAGGTTGTCGCCCACCGAGGTGCAGGCCGAAACGACATGCTCGGTTTCCTGGCGCATGGCCTGGGCCAGCGCCGCCAGGGAGGTCTGCGACTCCTTGAGCGAATCGCTGAAGCTGCCGATGAGGGGCGTCATCCCGGTCAGAAGGTTGCTTTTCTCATCCTGCTGCTTTTCTGCCCGGGCAGCGATGACCGCCGCTTCCGCCCGCTTCACCTCTTCCCGCAGCGTTTCTTTTTCCGCTTGCAGGCTCAACACGCGCTGTTGCAATTGCTCGAACTTTTGTCCCGATACGAACAACATGGCCAATCACCTCCTGAAGGCAGCGGATGGCGTTCTATCGGTAGCGACAGGAATAACTTGACCCTTCAATAGGGAATATAACCAAAGGAGTGCGCCGGATATGAATTGATCAGTTCATTCAGTTCAGGCGGGTTCGGCCTGAACATCACTGTCGCCGGCGATCGCGCCACGCGGGAGGTTCGCCAAAATGCAGGCATTCGGAATGATGACCGCTGACACGCCCCTGCCTTGTGTGAGGCTGTGTGAACAAACCATTGATTCATAAGCACGATGATCTTCCCCAAAAGTAAGCGGGCAGGCACAATCACGGCGCCGTCAGATCCTCCCTCCGGAGGACACATCTGAACCATCCATGTCTTCACCCCCGTCCAGGAGTTGAGAATGAAGCCCATCCTGCGTTTGCTGTTGCTTTGCGGCCTGACCACATTGACCTGTTCCGCACAGGCCCTGGACCTCTGGGGTTCCATGAAAGGGCTGGTCGGCATCGACAAACCCGCGGCCAAGACACAGGAATCCACCACATCGCTGCCGGCGGATGGCATGCCCACCGCGCCGCTGTCCCCCACCGCGCTCGATGCGGCACCCGCCGTGGTGGACCTGGACCCGGCGACCTTCGCGGAGAAACGCATGTGGCCGCGCGATGACCTGGCCGCGATGAACAAGGTGGTGGTGGGGGGATTTCGCGTCGCCTTCGTCGTCAAGGCGGTCGCTTCCGACAGCGTTCGCGCCTCCTACCTGCCCGGCGGCATCCACAAGTCCGGTGTGAACTCCAAGATCGAACTGACCCTTGCCGGTGTCGACCTGCCACGCATGCAGGCCCTGGTCGACCGCGCCTATCGCGACTTCCTGGTGCAACTGGAACGCAAGGGGATCAGCCTCCTGCCCTACTCGGCCTTTGCCGCGCATCCCTCTTTCGCCGAAATCAGCGCCGCCAGGCAGGAGGACGGCAAGCCCTATACCGTGGAGCACGAGGGTCGCACCTATATCGTGCTGGCGCCCACCGGCATGAAGTTGTGGTTCGACCAGGCCGAACCGCTCGGCGACCAGGGCGCGTTCGGCTGGACCAACGGCCGCCGCGCCGCCGACTTCGGATTCGACAACAAGGCGCTGATCCTGAACCCGCTCATGGTGGTGGACTTCGCGGAAACCGCCAGCGGCCGCAACAAGGGCTTGTTCGGCGTGCGTGACGAAAGTGATGTGGAAGCCCGTGCGGGGATGTCGCTGAGCAAGAACCTGAGCGTGCTACAGGTCCGCGGCCGCGTCGCGCCGATCTCCTCCGCAATCATGGGAGGCACGATGGCACTGAAGGAGCAGGTCATGTTCTCCGGCCGTTTCGGCCAACTCAGCATGGGCGAAGTCGATAGCAACCGGGGCCTGGTCGTCGGCCTGGCGCTGATGGGACTCTCCGGCGGCCCGGTTCGCACCAACCAGAAAGGGGTGATGCTGGCCGATGCCGGGCGTTACGAGGAATACGCCGGCAACCTGTTGTTCAGCGGCAACCGCCTGTTCGCCCGGGTCATGGGCGATCTCTACAACTGACCGGCGGGGGCCGGTCAGTCCCCGAAACTCGTCTCCACCCCGCGTGCGCTCAGCACCCAGGAGTGGTCCGGCGGTACGGTCTTGACCTGGCCCGCGACGTCTTCCAGACGCACCGGCACGCTCATTTCGCCGCGCGCGGCGAGCATGTAGCCATACTGGCGCTGCTGAATCAGGTCGGCGGCGGCGGTGCCCAGGCGGGTGGCGAGCAGGCGGTCGGCGGCTGAGGGGGTGCCGCCGCGCTGCAGGTGCCCGAGGATGGTGACCCGCGCTTCGAGGCCGGTGAGTTTTTCCAATTGATGCGCCAGGCGCAGGGTGCGTTCGGCGTAGACCAGCTCGGGTTCCGTGACGGGTTCCTTCGCCTTCTTGTCCTTTTTCTTCGCGGCAAGCACCTGGTTTTCCGCGGCTTCCTGGCGGGAGATTGCGCCTTCCGCGACCGCGACGATGGAAAACGGCTTGCCCTTGCGCTTGCGCGCCTTGATGGCCTCGGCCACCACGTCGACATCGTAGGGAATTTCCGGAATCAGGATCACGTCGGCACCGCCGGCGATGCCGGCGCCCAGGGCCAGCCAGCCAGCGCGGTGGCCCATGATCTCGACCACGATGATGCGGTGATGGCTGTGCGCGGTGCTGTGCAGGCGGTCGATGGCGTCGGTGGCAATCCCCAGGGCGGTATCGAAGCCAAAAGTGGTATCGGTCAGCGCCACGTCGTTGTCGATGGTCTTCGGCAGGGTCACGATGTTGAGGCCGGCCTGCATCAGCCGCAGCGCGTTCTTCTGGGTGCCGCCGCCGCCCAGGCAGACCAGGCAGTCGAGGCCGTTGGCGCGGTAGTTGGCGACAATGGTCTCGGTCATGTCCTGCACCTTGCCGTGCACCGGCATCTTGTGCGGTTTGTCGCGGCTGGTGCCGAGGATGGTGCCCCCCTGGGTAAGGATGCCGGAAAGCGCCTTGCCTTCCAGATCCATGGTGCGGTTTTCCATGAGGCCGCGGAAACCGTCGCGAAAACCGATGATGTGCATGCCATGGCGCGAGACACAGGCCTTGCCGACGCCGCGGATCGCCGCGTTGAGGCCGGGCGTGTCGCCGCCGGAGGTGAGAATACCGATGTTCTGGGTCATGGTCGTCGTCGCTATGGGATGGAGAAGTCGGCGAATTGTCATGCGCTTGCGATGACAAGGCCAGCGCCCGGACTGACTTACATCATTTCCACCACCCAGCGGGTGACCGTCGCGGTGGCTCGCGCACACTGCTCACCGCGCGCCTGGTCGAAGGCCTTGTATTCCTCGGGGTTCCACATGTCGTAGGTCTTGCCGGTGAAGCGATGCTGCAGTTCCTGGCAGGTGACGCCGCCGAATTCGGCGCGGAAGCGCGCCACCATCTCCTGGCCTTTCCTGAAGTTGTTGATGAAGCGGCCGCGGTCCAGCTTGTCGCGGTCACGCCCGCGTTTCGACGACAGCGCCAGCAGACCGCCGGTCAACGCGCCGCAAGCCCCCACCCCGGACAGGCCGCCGCCGCCCGAGAGGCCATGACTGGCCTTGATCACGCTGTCATCGATCATGCCCACGGTTTCCTGCACCGCCGCCAGCACGCATTGCGGACAACAGCCGTAATCCAGCTCGTATCTGAGTGCCTTGTCGTAGGCTTGCTGCGCGAGCGTGGTCTTGTCTGGCGAAGGGTGATAGGCGGTCATGTCTGGCTCCGGTAAATTAGCAATCGCTAATGTATAGCATCAACGCCCACGCGTCTCGCCCGGCTTATCATCGCCCGACCACACCGACATGGAATTGCCGAATGAAGACCCTGCATATCGACGCCGATGAACTCGGCCTCAACTTCGACCAATCCCTGGCCCTGGCCAACCAGACCGCCGAGCACCTGCTGCGCAAGCAGGGCGGCGCCATGCTGCTCTCGTTCTGGGATGACGAACGCGGCCTGGAGTCGCCGCATGGCGTCTCCGAGTGTCATTTCCAGTGCCCGATCCCGGGCTGGCAGGATTACGCCAGCAATCGCGGCGGCACCCTCATGGTCAACTTCGGCCGCGGCCGCTTCGTGTTCTGCTACCGGCCGAACGATCTCTGAGCGGACACGCCACGAACCGTCAGGGCAATTCCAGCAGGATGGCGAACATGCGCTCGCGTTCCGCATCGCTCAGGCCGCGAAGGATGCGAATCGCGTCCTGTGCGACCCGTGGGTCGCGACTGAGCGAATAGTCGATCGCCAGCCGTCGCCAGGCCTCGGCCAGTGCCGGGTGGGTCGCGTTCAACCGCTGCAGGGCCTGAGCGACACCGGTCGGCCCCTTCAGGTCATAGAAGGTCAGGCCGAGGTTATGCCAGGCGGGGATGTAGTCTGGACGGCTGCGGACCGCCGCGTGATAGGCGTCCATGGCGGCGCGATGCCGCTGACCGGCGCGGTGGAGGTTGCCCAGGTTGTTGAGGGCGTACCAGTCGCCGGGGTCGAGGCGCAGGTTCTGGCGATAAGCCTCGATGGCGGCGGGCGCCTGCCCGAGCTGAGTCAGTGCACGACCGAGCACGAACCAGGCCAGGGCATTGTCCGCTTCCGCCTGGGTCCATTGCCGCCCCAGGGCCAGCAACCCCGGCCAATCCCGGTTTTTTTCCAGGCGCTGTGCCTGCTCGAACCACGCCTCCGCCGCCAGGGCCGGCGGCGACAGGCCCTGCAGTGCCAGGAGCAGCATCAGCAGGTGCAGCGGTTTCAAGACAACGGCAGCAGCATCAGGCCGTAATCATCTTCAGCGGGCGTGCCAGTCGCGCAGGCGGGCCACGTCGACCACACCCTGTTCTCCCTGTCCGGCGGCGTCCAGTCTCTGGTAGGGCGCACCGGCTTCACCCAGGTCGCTCAGCACGGCCAGCGCGCCGGTGAAATCGTGATCACGGGTGTAGTCGTTGATGGTTACCACGGTCCTGAGACCGGCCCCGCGCGAGGAAAGGATGCCATTCTCGGAATCCTCGAACGCGAGGCATTCCTCGGGACCCAGGCCGAGCTGCTGGAGTGCCCAGACATAGATGTCCGGAGCCGGCTTCTTCGCCGGAACGATGTCGCCGGCGGCAATCACCGCGAACCAGTCGGCGCCATCGGCGGCGAGGCTGTGCCGCAGCAGGGCGGTGACATTCTCCGGCGTGGTGGTGGTGGCCACGCCGAGAATCAGGCCGGCGGCGCGCGCCTCGCGCAGCAGGCGCTCGACGCCGGGTCGCAGGGGAATGCCGCCTTGCGCCAGCAGTTCGGTGTAATGGCGGGTCTTGGCCTTGTGCAGTTCGGCCACCATCGCGTCGAAATCGGCGGGCTTGGTGTAATCGGGCCGGAACCGCTCGACGTAGTACTTCATCCGTTCCTTGCCGCCGGTGACCGCGAGCAACTCGCCGTAGAGCGGCACATCCCAGTTCCAGTCGAGGCCGAATTCACGAAACGCGGCGTTGAAGGCGGGGCGATGGCCATCGCGCTCGGTATCGGCCAGGGTTCCATCGACATCGAACAATAGTGCTTTGAGCATGACAATTCCTTGAATCAACGGGTTTTAACAACTTGCTTGATGACGGTTACAATTTCAACTCTTTCGTAGCCCGAGAATTGCCGCATGCAGACCGTCCCCTTGGTCTCCGAGTTCGACCAACGATTCAACGGCACGCTATACAGCCTGCTGTCCTGGAAGCAACTCTCCGATTTCTGGGAGCGCCTTGACGCGGGGGCGGGCTGGTATCTCTATGCGCTTGGCGAAGCCCGCCCGGAAGCGCCCGCCGACGCGGAACATGTCCTGGCCTTCACCCAGGAGATCGATGCCCTGCTGCGCCGCGAGCACCACGAAGACTACTGCGGCATCGTCTACGCGGACGACCTGGACAACCCGAGCCTGATCAAGATCTACGATCCCAACCATCTGGGAACCTCCTGCGGTTCCAGCAAGCACCGCATCCTGCCAGGCTGGGTCATGTCGAAGATCCCGCCCAGCGATCTCACCCCCTCCCATCTCGTGCCGCAGAACCGCAAGCGCTGGTGGCAAGGGTTCCGGGAACTGATCGGCGCGGATTGACCCCTCCCGGAAGTCATCGAACAACATTCATAAAAAAAGCGGCCCACGGGCCGCTTTTTCCTTGCTTGCCGGATTACTCGGCGGCGGGCGCCGGCGTTTCCATCGGGGCCTGCGGCGCGGGCGCCTCGATCAGGGCCTTCATGGACAGGCGCATGCGGCCTTTCTCGTCGGTCTCCAGCACCTTGACCTGCACGGCCTGGCCTTCCTTGAGGAAGTCGGTGACCGCGTTGACGCGCTGGTGGGCGATCTGCGAGATGTGCAGGAGGCCGTCCTTGCCGGGCAGGACGTTGACGATGGCGCCGAAGTCGAGAATCTTCAGCACGGTGCCGTCGTAGGTGCGACCCACTTCGACCTCGGCGGTGATGTCCTCGATCCGCTTCTTCGCCAGCTCGCCGGACTCGGTGGAGGTACAGGCGATCTTGATGGTGCCGCTCTCGTCGATGTCGATCTGGGTGCCGGTTTCCTCGGTCAGGGCCCGGATCACGGCGCCACCCTTGCCGATCACGTCGCGGATTTTCTCCGGATTGATCTTCATGGTGATGATGCGCGGCGCGTAGGCGCTCATCTCGTGGGGGCCGGACTCGGCGGTTTCCATGATGCCCAGGATGTGCAGGCGGGCTTCACGCGCCTGGGTCAGGGCGACATCCATGATTTCCTTGGTGATGCCCTGGATCTTGATATCCATCTGCAGGGCATTGACGCCATTGCGGGTACCCGCGACCTTGAAGTCCATGTCGCCGAGATGATCCTCGTCACCGAGAATGTCGGTCAGCACTGCGAAGCGGTTGCCTTCCTTGATCAGGCCCATGGCGATGCCGGCGACATGCGCCTTCATCGGCACGCCGGCGTCCATCATCGCCAGGCTGCCGCCACAGACGGAAGCCATGGAGGAGGAGCCGTTGGACTCGGTGATCTCGGACACCACGCGGATGGTGTAGCCAAACTCTTCCTTGGTCGGCAGGCAGGCAGCCAGGGCGCGCTTGGCGAGACGGCCGTGGCCGATCTCGCGCCGCTTCGGACTGCCAACGCGGCCGGTTTCGCCAGTGGCGAAGGGCGGCATGTTGTAGTGCAGCAGGAAGTGGTCGCTGTAGTTGCCGGTGAGGGATTCGATGGTCTGCTCGTCACGGCCGGTGCCCAGGGTGGCGACCACCAGGGCCTGGGTCTCGCCACGGGTGAACAGCGCCGAACCATGAGTGCGCGGCATCACGCCGGTACGAATGGTGATGGGGCGCACGGTGCGGGTATCGCGGCCGTCGATACGCGGTTCGCCGGCCAGGATGCGGCCACGCACGACCTTGGCTTCCAGGGCGTGGAACAGGTCCTTGACGACGTTGGCGGCGGTAGTGTCCATGTCCGGGGTGATCATCTCGGCGAAGACCCGGGCGCGGATGGCGTCGACTTCGGTCACACGCGCCTGCTTCTGCTTGATCGAGTAGGCGGCGGACAGGGCATCGGCGCAAAGGGCGTTCATCTTTTCCAGGAGTGCGGCGTCGGTTTCCGGCGCGGCCCAGTCCCAGGGTTCCTTGCCGGCTTCGTCGGCGAGATCATTGATTGCGTCGATGGCGGCCTGCATCTGCTCGTGGCCGAACACCACGGCGCCCAGCATGACGTCTTCCGGCAACTGGTCAGCTTCCGATTCCACCATCAGCACGGCGGACTCGGTACCGGCAACGACCAGATCCAGCTTGGAGTCCTTCAACTCGGCCGTGGTCGGGTTGAGCACGTACTGGCCGTCGATGTAGCCGACGCGAGCGGCGCCCACCGGGCCATCGAAAGGCAGGCCGGAGAGGGCCAGGGCGGCGGAAGCACCGAGCAAGGCGGGAATATCGGAGTCGACATCCGGATTGGCGGACATCACCGTGGCGATGACCTGCACTTCATTGAAGAAGCCATCCGGGAACAGCGGACGAATGGGACGGTCGATCAGGCGGGAAACCAGGGTTTCCTTCTCCGTGGGGCGCGATTCGCGCTTGAGGAAGCCACCGGGAATGCGGCCGACCGCATAGGCCTTTTCCTGGTAATCGACAGTCAGCGGGAAGAAATCCTGGCCGGGCTTCACTTCGTTCTTCGCCACCACGGTGACCAGCACCACGGTGTCGTCCATATTGACGATCACGGCACCGTCGGCCTGGCGAGCAATCTCGCCGGTTTCCAGGGTGACTTGATGGCGACCGTATTGAAATGTCTTCTTGACCGGATTCACGCTGACTTTTTCCTTTGTCTACTGGGTTCTGGGTGCTGCCTGCCAGAGGGGGGGCTTACTTGCGCAGGCCGAGGCGCTTGATCAGGTTGGTGTAACCCTCGGCGTTCTTGGACTTCAGGTAGTCCAGCAGACGGCGGCGGCGGCTGACCATCTTGAGCAGACCGCGGCGGGAATGGTGATCCTTGGCATGGGTCTTGAAATGGCCCGTGAGGTCATTGATGCGGGCGGTGAGCAGGGCAACCTGGACTTCCGGGGAGCCGGTGTCGGCGGCGGCGCGCTGATAGTCCTGGACGATCTGCGCTTTCTGAGGGGTGGTGACGGCCATCTGGGCACTCCAACGAAAAACGCGGATTTTACCCGCGCGGAACTGAATTTCTCAAGCAATTCATGGGAATGAAGCCACGCGTGATAGCGGGGGCGGGCAAAGGCTTGATGTGCATCCTCCATTGACCCGGGCCATGAAACTCAAAATACTAGCCTCCACATGACGCCCAACCGCCGCCCGCACATGCTCCGCCCCCTTCCCATCTGCCTCGCCGCGCTGGCGTTCAGCGTTTCCGCGCAGGCGGCCGATGAGGCTGATTTCTCCCGTTTGCTGTCGCTGTCGCTGGAAGACCTGGTCAACACGCCGGTGGTCACCGCCTCACGCCGGCAGGAAACCCGGGTCGAATCGCCCGCGCACATCGTGGTGATCACCCGCGCGCAGATACAGGAACGCCGCTACCACAACCTGGCCGACCTGATGGAAGACCTGCCCGGGGTGGACTTCATGCGCGGCACCAAGTCCTCCGCCTACAACAACTTCGCGATCCAGGGCTATGCCGGCAGCAACAAGATTCTCGTAATGCTCGATGGCGTGCGCATCGGCAACCCGGGCGGCGGCACCTTCCCGCTGGCGGAGAACTACGCCCTGTACCAGGCCAAACAGGTGGAAGTGCTCTATGGGCCGGCGGCAGCCCTGTATGGCGCCGATGCGGTAGCCGGAGTGATCAACATCATCAGCGAACCGGCGGCGCGCGGCAGCGCTGCCCAGGTCACGCTCGGAGGAGGCGGATTCGGCGCCCGTGAACTGACTTTTTCCGGAAATATCAGGAACGCCGGGAATCTTGCCCTGAGTATCGGCGGCCACTGGCAGCGTGCCGACCGGGCGCCGCTGGACGAGTCCTACCCACAGGCGTTCGCCAAGGTCGATGCCCGCACCTTTGGCGGCACGGTGATCACGCCCGCTGCCGCGCGCGAGGACTACGTCGGCGGCATTTCCAGCGACAGTCTCTCCGCCCGCCTCGACGTCGGTGAAGACCTGACCCTGGGGTATTACCGCAACCACTTCCGCAGCCTCACCAGTACCGGCGACAAACCGGCGACCGCGCTGTATCGCGAGGACGCCCATTGGGACACGACCACCGATACGCTTTTTGGCAAGTACCGCTTCAGGCTGACGCCCGACCTGTCCGGGGAACTGGTGCTGGACTATTCCGTGCAGGAGGTCTCGCCCGATTCGAAGTACATGAACATCTATACCGCCTTCGACAACGGCTACGAGTATGTCCAGGGCAAGCGGCTCGGCATCGAGCAGAACCTGGACTGGAAAATCGACGAGCGGCACCGATTGCTGGCGGGACTGGGTTTCCAGGATTACCGCGCCATCGAGGCACACAGTCTGCCGAGTCCCTACGACACCGCCCGTTCCGCAGAAGATCAAGGCCTGTCCTACCGGAATACGGGTGGTCTCATTCCCATCACGCTCACTGAAGCCACATTCCAGAACGCTTCCCTCTATGGCCAGGTGCAATCGCAATGGAGCGAGCAGTTCTCCACCATGGCCGGGGTGCGGCGCGACCAGTACTCCGACTACGGCAGCACGGTGAACACGCGCCTCGGCGCCGTCTGGCACCCGCGGCCACGCCACTATTTCAAGGCACTGTACGGCGAAGCCTTCCGCGCCCCCTCACCCGAGGAAAGTCTCGGATTCTTCGGCTCCTTCGACGGCACGACGGACGCGCTGACCGGCAAATACATCGGCTCGGGTTTCCGCATCCCCAATGCCAGCCTGGAGCCGGAAAAGGCGAGAACGCTCAGCCTGACCTGGGAGTGGCGCATCCGCCCGGAACTCAACCTGGTGGCCAATGCCTATCACAGCCGCATCGACAACCTCATCGTCACCCTCCCCTCCACGGCGACCGACAGCATCCCGGGGGCGGTGCTGGTCAGCCCGGAAACCAAGGGCAACGCCGGCGAGGAAAAGCACAGTGGCCTCGACCTGATGCTGCAATACCGCTTCCAGCTTGGCGGCGGCTGGTCCGGCGACCTCTGGGGCAACGCCAGCTGGGTGCGCGGCAGCATCGACGAAGGCAATGGTGTGGCCTGGGAAATCCCGTTCACCGCCGATTACAAGATCAAGCTGGGCAGCACGCTCCGCTACCGGGATCGTTTCAGCATCACCCCGCGCCTGCTCTGGATCGGCGACACCGGCAATGGCCGCAAGAGCGCCACGGCACCGGAACGACTGGACACACCCGGCTATACGGTGACCGACCTGCACATCGGCTGGCACAAGCTATTCGATGGCCGGGCCAGTGCCTGGCTGGAGGTCCACAACCTGTTCGACGCCCGTTATTACGCCGCCCACGGCAGCGGCAGCCGCACCTTCTTCGACATGCCGCAACAACCGCGCACCTGGACGCTGTCCCTGGAGTATCCATTCTGATCGCCGCAGCCATGGCCTTTCCCTGGCGTTTGCTCCCTGGCGTGCTGCTGGCGGCCTTGTTGTGGGCGCCGGCAACACGCGCGGAGGAAGCGGTCACCGAGCAGGATCTGAAAGCGGTGCTGTATTACAAGCTGCCGGTATTCGTCTATCGCGCGCCCTCCGACAAGGAAAGCCGGGTCGATATCTGCGTACTGGGCAACACCCCGCTGGACAGCGCCATTGAAAAACTGCCCGCCACCCTGATCGATGGTCGCCGCGCCGACTTTCACATGCTCCAGTCGCAGGCGGATACGGGCGAATGCGATTTCCTCTTCATCGGCCGCTCCGAAGGCAGCCGCCTCGACGGTCTCCTGCGCCGGCTGAGCGGACGCCGCCTGGTCACGGTCTCCGACATCGACGGTTTCGCCCGCGCCGGCGGCATGGTCGAATTTGCCCTGCGTCCCGGCGGCTCCGGCATCCAGATCCTGATCAACCGCAAGGCCGCGAGGACGCAGGGCATCGAGTTCAATGCGCAATTGTTGCGTCTGGCAAAAATCGTTGAGCCTTGACTTGAAGACTTTGCTGCGCCATCTGCATCCGCCGCACAGCGTCAGCGGCAAGCTGGTCCTGCTCAGTACGGTGTCGCTGATCATCGCCGCCGCGCTGGTCTATGTGCTGGTGGCCTATCAACAACAACGATTGCTGCGCGCCGAATGGGCACAGTCTCTCCTGGCCCAGGCCAACCTGGTCGCCACCAACAGTCGCGCAGCCATCGCCTTCGGCGACGCCCTGGAAGCCGAACGGCTGTTGGCCGCCGTGAACAGCAATGCGGACATCCTCGCTGCCCGCCTGATCCTGCCCAACGGCCAGGTCTTCGCGCGCTACGACCGTCCCGGTGCACAACTGGTCCCGGCGCCGCGGGTCACCGGGATCGACCATGCCTTCACCGACGAGACCCTCACCGTCTGGGCGCCGTTGCGCGAGGGTGAATCGATCCAGGCCACGGTGGAACTGGTGGGCTCGCTGGCGCCGATGCGCCGGGCGTTCGCCCGCACCGCCCGGGAAACCGCCACCGCTCTGTTGTTTGCCCTGGGCCTGTCGCTGTGGCTATCACGCCGCGTGGTACGGCGCCTGTCGGCACCGGTGGTGGAACTCAACGGTCTGATGCAGCGCATGGCGGCCGACATGACCCTCAGGGAACGCGCCGGCGTGAAAGGGGATGACGAGATCGCCGGTCTCGCGCGCGGCCTCAACCATCTGATCGACGCCGTGCAGGCACGCGACCGGGAACTGGCGCAATACCGCGACCATCTCGAGCAACGGGTCGAACAACGCACCCAGGCACTGCACCTGGCGATCGAGGAAGCACGCAGCGCCAACCTGGCGAAATCCAACTTCCTGGCGCGCATGAGCCACGAGATCCGCACCCCGATGAATGCCATCGTCGGTCTGAGTCGCCTGCTCATGAAAACCCGGCTGGATGCGCAGCAACGCGACTATCAGGAGAAAGTGCTGGCTTCCTCGGACGCGCTGCTCGGCGTGCTCAATGACGTACTCGACTATTCCCGCATCGAAGCCGGCAAGCTGTCCCTGGAGGCGATCCCCTTCAATCTCAACCAGATCATCACCAAGGTGGCGGGCGTGGTCGCCTACAAGGCCCAGGAGAAAGGGCTGGAACTCCTGTTTCAGATCGACCCCGAGGTCCCGCGCTGGCCGATTGGCGACCCGCTGCGACTCAGCCAGATCCTGATCAACCTGATCAACAACGCCATCAAGTTCACTGAAACCGGCGAGGTCGTGGTGCAGATCAGGCTTCAGTCCGGGAAGGATGACCGGATCACGCTGGACTTCAGCGTGCGCGACACCGGCATCGGCATCCCGGAAGAACGGCAGCGTGATCTGTTCTCCCCCTTCACCCAGGTGGACGACAGCATCACCCGGCGCTTTGGCGGCACCGGCCTGGGCCTCTCCATCTGCAAGCAACTGGTGCGGATGATGGACGGTGAAATCGGGGTGGAAAGCACGCCGGGCCAGGGCAGCCGCTTCCATTTCAGCGCGACGTTCGGCATCGACAGCCGACATGCGCCGGCCGAGCACCATTCACACCATCTGGCCGGCCGCCGCGTCCTGGTGGTGGACGACAATGCCAGCGCCCGCGAAGGCATCAGCCAGATGCTGGCCTACCTCGGCATGCGCGTCGACGCCTGCGACAGCGGCGAGGAAAGCATCCGCCGCATGCGCGCGGCGGCGGCGGCCGGCGACCCCTATCACCTGGTCCTGCTCGACTGGCTGATGCCGGACATGGACGGAATAGAAACCAGCCGTCGCATCCACGCCGCCGGGGAGGTCGGCGATATCCCCGCGATCCTGATGATCACCGCCGGCGGCTACGAGGCGATCACGCCCAAGATGGCCCGGGCCGGGCTGTCACACCTGCTGCTCAAGCCGTTCAGCGAATCGGCGTTGTACGACGCGCTGCTGGAGGTCTTTCTCGGCGAGGGCAGCGCCAGTGCCGAGCGCCGCTACCGCGAGCAACGACAGGGGCCACAATTCGACTTCACGCCGATCCTGGGTGCCCACGTCCTGCTGGTCGACGATGTCGAACTCAACCGCGAAGTGGCGCGCGCCATCCTGCGCGAGGCCGGGGTCAGGGTCGATATCGCGCGCAATGGCCGCGAAGCGGTGGAGCGGGTGCGCCAGGGCCACTATGCCCTGGTGCTGATGGACATCCAGATGCCCGTACTCGATGGCCTCGCGGCGGCACGCGAGATTCGCGCCGACGCGCGCTTCCGCGACCTGCCCATCCTGGCGATGACCGCGCACGCCATGGGAGGCGATCACGAGGAAAGCCTGGCCGCCGGAATGAACGACCACCTGACCAAGCCGATCGACCCGGCCATTCTGTTCAAGGCCCTGCTGCGCTGGATTCCCCCCGGCCCCTACCTGGCCGGCGAGGACACGCCCGAGGCGGTGGAGGAGGACCGCGAAGAGACGCTTCCCTCCCTGGAGGGCTTCGACATGGCGCGTGGTCTTGTCCACCACATGCGAAGGCCGGCCCTATACCGCCGCGGCCTGGCCATGTTCACCCGGGAATTCGGCGGCGCCGCAGAAGCCATTGCCAGCGCGCTCGCCGCATCGGACCGGGAACAGGCGCGCCGACTCGCGCATTCGGTCAAGGCAGCGGCGGCCACGCTCGGCGCCGGTGCGCTCGAACTGACCGCGCGCGCGCTGGAACGGCGGCTGGCCACCACGCAGGCGGACACCGGCGAACTCCCGGAATTTGCCGCCGCCCTCAGCCGGGTTGTCGAGGCCCTGACGCCACTGACGCAGCAAGCCGAATCCGGCGTGGTCGACGACCTGGCCCACATCGATACCGCTCTTGCCGTGATGGATCGCGTTGCCCTCCTGCTGAAACAGGACGATGCTGCCGCCGAATCCCTGCTCGACAGCCTGGAGGGCTGCCTGGGCGGGCCGGACTGGTATGATGATCTCGCACGCTTGCGCGACCTGATCGAAGATGTCGAATACGAATCGGCGCTGGCGCAACTGCATGACATGCGTCGAAAGCTGGAAGGAGCAGCGTCGTGAACACGGCTTTTACCTTGCTCATCGTCGATGACGAGAAGCGCAACCGATCACTCCTGACCGAGTTGCTGCAGGGCGACTACCGCATCATCCTGGCGAAGAATGGCGAGCAGGCCCTGGAACGGGCGCGGGAACATCACCCCGACCTGATCCTGCTGGACGTGCTGATGCCGGATCGGGATGGTTACGCGGTCATCCGCGAGCTCAAGAACGACGATCAAACACGCGACATCCCGGTCATTTTCGTCACCGCCCTCGATTCCGCCGGCGATGAAGAACGCGGCCTGGAACTGGGCGCGGTTGACTACATCTCGAAACCGTTCAATCCGGCCATCGTCCGGGTGCGGATCCGCAACCACCTGCAATCGGTGCAGCAACGCCGCCTGCTGGAGCAGTTGGCGATGCTCGACAGCCTCACCGGCATCCCGAACCGCCGCCGCTTTACCAAGGTTTTCGAGCAGGAATGGCGCCGCGGCATGCGCGACGGCACGCCGGTGTCGCTGATCGTCGTCGATGTCGACCACTTCAAGGCCTACAACGACACTTACGGCCACGCCGCCGGCGACGAGGTACTGCGCCTGATCGCCCGAACCCTGCAGGACGCGCTGCGCCGTCCCGGCGACTTCGTGGCTCGCTATGGCGGCGAGGAGTTCGTCATCCTGCTGCCCGGCATTACCGGTGAGGGCGCCCGCGCCCTGGCGGAGCAGGCGCGCGCCGATGTCGAAGCCAAGCACATCACGCACGCCGACTCCGGCGTCAGCCCCTACGTCACCATCAGCATGGGCGGCGCCACCTGCGATGCCGTGGCTGCCGCCGGCGAGGACATGGACCTGTTTCGCCTGGCCGATGCCTACCTCTATGAAGCCAAGCATGGCGGCCGCAATCGGGTCGCCTGGGCGCCGGATGCCTGGAGCCGCGGCGACGGGAAGGCTTGACCGATTCGCGGCGAATACCTCACCCCGTTCCTGCGGTTTTTCCCTTGAGCAGACGCTCGACCGCCCAGACCGCCGCTTCCACTCGCGAGCGCAAACCAAGCTTGCGCAGGATGTGTTTGACGTGGACCTTGACCGTCCCCTCGGCGATATCCAGTTCCCGTCCGATGACCTTGTTGCTGAGGCCGCCGGCGATGAATTCGAGGATGCGCGTCTCCTGTTCGGTAAGGCCGGCGTCGCCCACGCTCTCCGGGCGATTCTGCTGCCGGATCGCCACCGCGAGCAGGTGCGTCAACGCCTCGGAGACGATGACGCGACCCGCAGCGGCCGCTTCCAGGCTTTCCACCATCTGCTCCGGCTCCATATCCTTCAGCAGATAACCGTCGGCGCCGCCACGCAGCGCCGCCACCAGATCCTCTGCCTGGTCGGAGACGGTCACCATGACCACGCGGGTATCGAGATCGCCCGCCTTGACGACCTTGAGCACATCGAGTCCGCTCATGTCCTTCATGTTGAGATCGAGCAGCAGGAGATCGGGCTTGAGCTGCCTGACCAGATCGATGCCGTCGCGACCATTGGCGGCCTCGCCGACCAGACGGAAGCCGGCGATGGTATTGAGCAACTGGATCAGGCCGCGGCGGAACAAGGGATGGTCATCGACGATGACGACGCTGTGCAGGGAGAGGGTCATGATGGGCTGGAGTCGGTAAGGGTTTCGGCCAGGAAACGCAGCAACACCCGGGTGCCGCCTTCGGGCCGTTCCAGGATTTCGATCTGGCCATGCAGTCCATGGGCGCGCTCGCGCATGATCGCGAGGCCGTAATGTAACGCGTCGCCGGGGGCCTGATGGTCGATATGCGAGACGCCGATGCCGTCATCCTCGATGCAGGCCTCCATGACCCCGTCACCCAGGTGGATCACCCGCACCCAGGCCTGGCCGCAGCGGGCATGCCGCAACACGTTGGACAGCGCCTCGCGCACAATCTGGAGGGTGTGCATTTCCTGGTTGGGCGTGAGATGGATACCGCCCAGGCGGGTATCCAGGAAAATCGGCATGCCGCCCCGAGCGGCATACTCGTCCACGGTCACGCCGAGCAGCGTGATGAAATCGCCTTCCATCTTCAGGCGGAAAGTGGCCAGAAGTTCACGCAACTGGCGGTAAGCGGCGGTGATGCCCTCGCGCAGGTCGCGCAGCGTGGCTTCCGCTTCTGCGCCGCGGCCGGGGTCGGACAACATCGGTTGCAGCAGGCTGGCCTGGATCTTCATGTAGGAAAGCGCCTGGGCGATGGAGTCATGCAATTCCCGGGCGATGATCGAGCGTTCCTCCTGCAATGCGAGCAGCCGTTCCTGCTCCGCCTTGAAACTCATGCCCAGGGCAATGCCGACATGTCGCGTCAAGGCCGCCAGCAATTGTTCCTGCCAGGATTCCAGGCGCCGCCCGGCCGGCAAGGCCAGCCGCATCACCCCGTAGACTCCATCCTTGTCGCGCAGCGGCAGGTTGAGCAAGCTGGACTCGCCGGAGTCCTGGTAGCGGCCGAGGCCGGCCTCGGCCTGCGCATGACGCAGGCAGTCGTCACATCCGGCCGGACTACGCATGGAACAGGGGGGCAGGCTGCTCGCGAGCAGCGTGGCCGCGCCCCCATGCTTGGACTGGAGACAGGCCATGCTGCCGCGCAACTCCAGCAAGGCATCGATATCACTCAGCATGGCGCGATAGGTATCCGGCATGGTGGGGGCATGATGCAGTTGCGCGATGGCGTTGTAGAGCAGCGCCAGGCTGCGGTTGCCTCGGGTCAGTTCCGCCGTCTGTTCCGCCACCCGCCGTTCCAGGTCGCTGTGTGAACGCGAGACCGCCTCGGCCATGGTGTTGAAGGCCTGCCCCAGCTTGCCCAGTTCGTCACTGCCGAGATGCGGGGTACGCGCCGAGAAATCGCCCGCGGCGATGCGCGAGGCACCGGCCAGCAACTCGTCGAGTGGAATCAGCACGCGTCGATGAATGGCATACAGGCCACTCATCAGCACCAGGATGGAGAGGACCAGGGCCACCCAGAGAATGACGCGCAACTGGCGGATGCGCTGTTCGGTATCGGCCTCCAGTTGCGCCACCATCAAATTGAGTTGCGCAACGAATTCGTCGATGCGCTGCAACAGATGATTGTGCGTGGCGACCGGCCGTGGCGTTGCTCCCGCCAACATCTCCTCGTTCAACAGCGGCTTCAGCCGCTTGAACCAGGTCTCCCGCACATGCTCGTAGGTCGCCGCGAAAGGACTGTCCGGCAGCCTGGCCAGCATGTTGGCCAGCGCGTCATGCTCCAGGGTGCCCTCGAAATGGACAATCGCCTCACGCAACGTGTAGTGATCGCTCACCCGGTTCTCGGCATCCGAGAGGACGATGCTGCCCATGCGGTGGCTGAGGCGGCGCAGGCTGCCGGCGATGTTGATGGCGCTGCCGCTGCCCTGGACCCGTTCCGCGACGATGACCGAAATGGCCATGCCGCCGATGCCGATGGCCGTGACCACGAACAGGGTCGCCGCCAGCCAAAGCATGATGGTACGTTCGAACATGACATCCCAGAGTCTCTTCATTCATTTCTCCAAGCCCCGTGCCGCAATCCACCGCACAACCGGGGGGATAGAGAGATACCACCATTGAATCGTCTTGCCCACCGGCAGCCTTTCGGAGCCTCGGTTGTCATTTGTATTCAACACTTTGCTCTCTATCACCTATACCTCCTTGGTAGTATCCCTAGTATTTCAATCAGGATTAGGTCGACTTCGTTGCAGCGGTCATGGGCCATAGACTTGACTCAAGTCAAGGTTGATGTACCCCTTTTTCTCCGGAGCTGAACGATGATCACTACAAAACGGCACTGCATCCCAGAAATGCTGTCGCACCAGTCGCTGTTCCGCTGCCTCGATGCCGATCAGCTCGCCCTGCTGGCGCAAGGTGCGCTGGAACAGCGCATGGACAAAAACGAATTCCTTTACCAGAAAGGTGAAGATCCCCGCGGCATGCACCTGGTCATTTCCGGCCAGGTCAAGTTGATGCTGCCGAGCACGGAAGGCGTCGAGAAGGTCGTGATGATGGTCGGCCCGGGGGATACCTTCGGCGAGGAGACGATCTTTCACGGTCGCGGCTCCCCGGTCACCGCCCAGGCCAACAAGGACAGCATCCTCCTCGTTCTGGAGAAACAGGCGTTGCGGGACACCATGCGTTCCAGTCCATCCGTGGCGGAAATGATGATGGCGCGGATGGGTGAACACCTGCACCAACTGATCGAGAACCTGGAAACCTGTGTCCAGCGCAGCAGCGCCCAGCGCGTCGCCCACTTCCTCAGCCAGCGGGCGCCGGAGCAGGCGGTCAGCTACGACCTGGAACTGGACATGAACAAGTCCACCATCGCCTCGCAACTCAACCTCGCCCCGGAAACCTTCTCGCGGGTGCTGAACCGCCTGTCGCGGGATGGCCTGATCGCCATCAAGGGGCGCAACATCACCTTGCGCAACCTGACCACGCTGCGTTCCTTCGCCGGCTGAGCTTCGCACTGCACGGCGCGCTCCCTGCGGTGCTACCCGGCTGCCGCCCCGGCAGAGCCGTACGTCACGGCCATCGGCCACTTGACCACAGCCCACCCCCAGACGAGGCGCGGCAGTCAAAGCACGGCCAAGGCCCTGTGGCAGGCTTTACCGAGGCTCAGTTCGCGTTAATTGAGGATGGGAGTGCGTTCGATGGCCAATGCAAGCA
>CAYMUY010000007.1:0-69276 GCA_964393825.1 uncultured Thiobacillus sp.
GCATCTTCGCGGCGACCGCCGTGGAGGCGATGCGCACCAGCATGACGTGGTCGAGGCCGACCCGGTTGAAGGCGTTCTCCAGGGCGGTGACGCCCTGGATTTCATGCGCCTGGACCATGGCCGTCAGCACTTCCTTCATGGTCAGCGGCGCCTGGCCCTCGGCTACCCGCTTGCGCGAGAGCCAGTCGGCGATGCCCAGGATGGCGCCGAGGTTGTCGGAGGGGTGGCCCCATTCGGCGGCCAGCCAGGTGTCGTTGAAGTCGAGGAAGCGGACCAGGCAGCCGATGTCCCAGGCCGCCTTGACCGGGTCGAGTTCATAGGCGGTGCCGGGCACGCGGCTGCCGCCGGGCAGCGAGGCGCCGGGCACGATGGGGCCGAGCAGCTTGGTGCATTCCGGGTAGTCCAGCGCCATCAGGGCGCAGGCCAGGGAATCCATCAGGCAGTAGCGGGCGGTTTCCATCGCCAGGGGGGATTGGCTGGCGTCGTAGTCGCAGACGTAATCGGTCATGGCCTGCAGGACGGTGTCGAAGGGCGGGCGTTCGGCGGAGCGGATGTCGTGGGCGGACATGAGGGTTCCTTTCTAGGATCAAGTAGGTCGGGTTAGCGGCTTCATCGCGTAACCCGACGTTTGGGACTGTTGCGTCGGGTTACGGCGCAAACCCCGCGCCTAACCCGACCTACGATTGGTCAGGGCCGCTGGTCGATGGGCACGAACTTCAGATCCTCCGGCCCGGTGTAGTTGGCGGAGGGGCGGATGATCTTGCCGTCGATGCGCTGTTCGATCACATGCGCGGCCCAGCCGGTGGTGCGGGAGATGATGAACAACGGCGTGAACATGGCGGTGGGCACGCCCATCTGCGCATAGGACACGGCGGAAAACCAGTCCAGGTTGGGGAACATGTTCTTGATTTCCTTCATCACCGCTTCCAGGCGGTCGGCGACGTCATAGAGCTTGCGGTTGCCGTTGTGGTCGGCCAGGCGTTTGGCCACGGCCTTGATCACCACGTTGCGCGGGTCGGACACCGTGTAGACCGGGTGGCCGAAGCCGATGATGACTTCCTTGTTGGCGACGCGGGCGCGGATGTCGGCTTCCGCCTCATCCGGGCTGTCGTAGCGCGACTGGATGCAGAACGCGGCTTCGTTGGCGCCGCCGTGCTTGGGGCCGCGCAGGGCGCCGATGGCGCCGGTGAGGGCGGAATACATGTCGGAACCGGTGCCGGCGATGACACGGCCGGTGAAGGTGGAGGCGTTGAATTCGTGCTCGGCGTAGAGGATCAGCGAGGTGTGCATGGCGCGCACCTGGATTTCCGGGGGAGCCTCGCCGTGCAGCAGATGCAGGAAATGGCCGCCGATGCTGTCGTCATCCGTTTCGCATTCGATGCGGCGGCCGTTGTGGCTGTAGTGGTACCAGTAGAGCAGGGCGGAACCCAGGCCGGCGATGAGGCGGTCGGCGATGTCGCGGGCGCCGGGCACCGGCTGCTTCTCGTCCTCGGGCAGGAGGCAACCCAGGGTGGACACGGCGGTGCGCATCACGTCCATCGGGTGGGCGGCGGCGGGCAATTGCTCCAGCACCGTCTTCAGCACCGCCGGCAGACCGCGCAGCGCCTTCAGCCTGGTCTTGTACGCCGCCAGTTCGGCGCGGTTGGGAAAGTGGCCGTGAATCAGCAGGTGGGCCACTTCCTCGAATTCGCAGACGTCGGCGATGTCGAGGATGTCGTAGCCGCGATAGTGCAGGTCGTTGCCGGTGCGGCCGACGCTGCACAAGGCCGAGTTGCCGGCGACGACGCCGGATAGCGCGACGGATTTCTTCGGCTTGATGCCGGGGGCGGTGGTTTCGCTCATGTCGTTTCCTCTCGTAGGTCGGGTTAGCGGCTTTATCGCGTAACCCGACGGTGCGGGATGTCGGGTTACGGCCTGTGGCCTAACCCGACCTACTGTTTATTCCTTACCGCTTGCGAACAACACATCCAGTTTCTGTTCAAAACCGTGGTAACCCAGGTGTTCGTAAAGCTCCATGCGCGGCTGCATGCGGTCGATCACATTCTTCTGGTGACCGTCGGCGCGGATCGCGCCATACACGTCCAGGGCCGCCCGGGCCATGGCGCGGAAGGCGGACAGGGGGTAAAGCACCAGGCCGACGCCGACGCCGCGCAGTTCTTCCACCGTGAACAGCGGCGTGGCGCCGAATTCGGTGATGTTGGCGAGGATGGGCACCTTCACCGCCTGGCTGAACGCCGCGTACTGCGCCAGTTCGGTCATGGCCTCGGGAAAGATCATGTCGGCGCCGGCCTCGACGCAGGCGCCGGCGCGGTCGATGGCGGCCTGCAGGCCTTCCGCTTGCAGCGCATCGGTGCGGGCCATGATCACGAATTCCGGGTCGATGCGGGCATCCACCGCCGCCTTCACCCGGTCCACCATCTCGGACTGGCTGACGATGGCCTTGCCGGGACGGTGGCCGCAGCGCTTCTGCATCACCTGGTCCTCGATGTGCACCGCCGCCACCCCGGCGCGGGTCAGCGCCCGGATGGCGCGAGCGATGTTGAAGGCGCCGCCCCAGCCGGTATCGATGTCGACCAGCAGGGGCAGGGGGGTGACGTCGGTGATGCGGCGGGCGTCCACCAGCACGTCCTCCAGGGTGGTGATGCCCAGGTCGGGGATGCCGCAGGAACTGGCGGCGACACCGCCGCCGGAGAGATACAGCGCCTTGAAGCCGGAATGCTCGGCCAGCAGCGCCGCGTAGGCATTGATGGCGCCGACCACCTGCAGCGGTTGTTCGGCGGCGACGGCGGCGCGGAACTTCGCGCCGGCGGAAAGGGCTTGGGTCATTGCGTGTCCTTGTGGGGCTGACAAAGTCCCCCCCATCGAAAAAGGGGGAAGAAAAACTGCGGCGTCACTTGCCCACCGCCTTGCGGATTGCCTCCAGCGCGTTGGGGTCGTCCAGGGTCGAGAGGTCACCGGTCTCGCGGCCTTCCGCCAGGGCCTGGATGGAGCGCCGCAGCAGCTTGCCGGAACGGGTCTTGGGCAGGGCGGCGACGAAGTGCAGCCTGTAGGGTTTGGCCACGGCGCCGAGCCGCTCCGCCACCTTGGCGACACAGGATTTCTCCAGTTCCGCGCGGGCCTCCGGGGTGGCGATCAGGGCCGGGTCCTTGACCGTGCAGAAGCCGATCGGCACCTGGCCCTTTACCTCGTCGTGTACCCCGACCACCGCCACTTCGGCCAGCGCCGGATGTGCTTGCAGCGCTTCCTCGATCTCGCGGGTGCCGAGGCGGTGACCGGCGGTGTTGATGACGTCGTCGGTGCGGCCGAGGATGAAGGTGTAGCCGTCGGCGTCGCGCACCGCCCAGTCCGAGGAGGAATAGAGCAGGCGGTGCTCGAACTGGCCGAAGTAGCTGTTCACATAGCGCTGGTCGTCACCCCAGATGGTGGTCAGGCAGCCCGGTGGCAGCGGCGGCGCCACGGTGAGCACGCCTTTCTCGCCGGGGCCGCATTCGGCACCGGTCATTTCATCGACGATGCGGATGTCGAAACCGTAGGCGGGGAAGCCGGGCGAGCCGAAGCGATTGGGTTTCAATTCGACGCCGGGCAGATAGGTCAGCATCGCCCAGCCGGTCTCGGTCTGCCAGTAATGGTCCAGCACCGGCACGCCGAGGCCCTCGCTGATCCAGCGCGAGGTCGGCTCGTCCAGCGGCTCGCCGGCGAGGAACAGGTACTTGAGGCTGGACAGGTCATATTTCTTCAGCCAGGCCGGGTCCTGCTTCTTCAGCACCCGGATGGCCGTGGGCGAGGAGAACATAGTGCTGACCTTGTGCTCCTCGACGATCTTCCACCAGATGCCGGCATCCGGGCGGATCGGCAGGCCCTCGTAGACGAGGGTGGTCATGCCATGGATCAGCGGCCCGTAGACGATGTAGCTGTGGCCCACCACCCAGCCGATGTCCGAGGTGGTGAACATGGTCTCGCCCGGCTTGGCGTCATAGATGTATTTCATCGACGCGGCCAGCGCCACGGCATAGCCGCCGACATCGCGCTGCACCCCCTTGGGCTTGCCGGTGGTGCCGCTGGTGTAAAGGATGTAGCTGGGCTCGTTGGATTCCAGCCAGGTGACCGGCACCTCGGCGTCGAGGTGCTGCTCGCGCAGCGTGGCGTAGTCGTGATCGCGCGCCTCGTCCCAGCGCATATCCGCGTCGAGACCGCGCTTGACCACCAGGGTGTGGGGGGGCGGGAAGCGCGCCTCCGCGATGGCGGCGTCGACCAGGTGCTTGTACGGCACCGCCTTGCCGCCGCGCATGCCGGCGTCGGCACAGATCAGCAGGCAGGGCCGGGCGTCGTCGATGCGCAGCGCCAGGTTATGCGCCGCGAAACCGCCGAACACCACGGAATGCACGGCGCCGAGGCGGGCGCAGGCAAGCATGCAGAACACCGCTTCGGCGATCATCGGCATGTAGATCACCACCCGCTCGCCCTTCTTCACGCCCAGCGCCCGCAGGACGGCGGCGCAGCGGTTCACCTCGCGGTGCAGTTCGGCATAGCTGTAGTGGCGTGCCTCGCCGGTCTCGCTGGAGAGATAGATCAGGGCGGGCTGCTCGGCGCGCGCCACCAGGTGGCGATCCACCGCGTTGTGGCAAAGATTGGTCTCGCCGCCGACGAACCACTGCCGGAAGGGCGGGTTGGGCTGCTCCAGCACGCGCGCGGGTGGCACGTGCCAGTCGATCAAAGCCGCCTGCTCGCCCCAGAACCCCTCGGGGTCGCTGATGGAGCGCCGGTAAAACGCATCCGCATCCTGCATCGCTGTCTCCTCGGTCCGCGCCTGGCCTGTGTCTGGCCGGATTGTGCGGGGACGTGGCCGGATTAGGTCGCAATGTGACGGCGCCGTGTATGAGTAATATCAATTTCAATTATTGGCACCGAAGGTGATGGCGGTTGCCTTGCGCTACATCCTGGGCGTGGCGTAGCAGAGGTTGTTGGCGTCGAAAGAGAGGCTCATCTGTTCGGCGCTGGGCAGGACGATGTATTTGACGCCGATGGTGTCGACGCCGTTCTTCCAGAACATCGCGAACACGGCCTTTTCACCGTTGCTGACGATGTGGGTGTTGGAATAGACGCGGGAAGGCTGGCCGTACTGGTTGTTGTAGTTGTTGGTGGTGATGATCAAGCCCTTGAGCGAGGGCCGCACGTCCTGTTCGAAGCCGACCAGCTTGCCCTTGCAGAAGCGGAACTGGTAGCGGCGGGCGATGCTGGGGTCGTTGTCGTAGGCGAGGATGACGTCGTCTGAGGGTTCCACCACCATGTCGAAGTTCCAGTTTGCGATGAGCTGGGTCTTGACCTCGGCCTGCGCCATGCCGCTCTTGAATTCGGCGACCTCGAAGGCGTGGGCGGCGCCGCTCAGGCAGGCGGCGGACAGGAGTGAGTGGACTAGCTTCATGGCGGCATTCGCTTCGCATCGACGGCCGCCATGATAGCCGGCCCGGGGGCCGGCATGGCGATGCTCAACTGTGGAAGCGCCCCACCGTGTCGCTGAGCTGGTCGGCGAGCTGGCGCATTTCCTGCACGGTCCGGTCCGACTGGGCGATGGCGGTTTCGGTGCCGGCGGCGAGATCGGTCAGGCGTTCGATGTTGCTGGAGATGAGGTGGCTGGCGCGCGACTGTTCCTGCATCGACTGGCTGATCTGGGTGATGCCCTTGCGCGCTTCCAGGACGGCGCTGTGGGCCTGCTGAACGATGCGGGACACCTCGTCGCCACGGCTGGAGCCTTCTTCCAGTGCCGCCGCGCCCTGCTTGATCGCGCCTTCGACCTGGCCGGACTGGGCGTTGAGGTCGGCGGTGACGCGGCTGATCTCGTTGGCGTACTGGGCGGTTTTTTCCGCGAGCTTGCGGACTTCGTCGGCCACCACCGCGAAGCCGCGGCCCTGTTCGCCGGCGCGGGCGGCTTCGATGGCGGCGTTGAGCGCGAGCAGGTTGATCTGTTCGGCGATGTCCTTGACGTGCTGGGTGGCGCCGATGATGGCCTGGGTGCTGCCGAGAAATTTCTCGACCGAGTCGGACATGCCCTTCACCGCGCTCTGGACGCTGCCCATGACCTGGTCGAGGTCCTTCATGCGGACGAGGCCCTGGTCGGAGTATTCGGCGCTACGCGTGGAGACCGCTTCGACCTGGCTGGCGTTGTCCGCCACCGAGGCGATGCTGGCGGTCATTTCTTCCACGGCGGCGGCAGTGGAGGTGACCGCGCCGGTCTGGTCGGCGGTGGCGCCGCGCAGGCCCGAGGAGGCCTGGGCCAGGTTGGCGGAGAGTGCGTGCAGTTGCCCGGCGTTGCCCTTGATGCCGTTGACCAGGGTCTGCAGGCCGGCGATGAAGCTGTTGAAGGCGATGGAGATGCGGCACAACTCGTTGTCGCCCTGGATCTGCAGACGCACGGTGAGGTCGCCCTTGCCGGCAGCGAGCGATTCGATCGACTGGCCGAGCAGGTTGAGCTGGGAGAGGATGTTGCGGACGATGGTCAGCGCGATGCCGAGGCCGACCAGGACGGCGATGATGGTCATGACCAGGGCTATGGTCTGGGCGTTCTCGGTGTTCCGCTGGACCGCCATTTCCCGTGCGTCGATCACGGTCTTCTGTTCCTTGATCAGATCCAGCAGGGCTTGGCGGATCTCCCGCCAGACCGGGGTTTCGCCCTTGTTGAGGCGTTCCTTGGCGGCCTCGATGTCGGCCTGCTTCACCAGGTTGCGGACTTCGCTCTGCAAGGCCTGCTGGCGGCCGCGCGCCTCGGCCACCTTGGCCAGCGCGGCGGCTTGCACATTGCCCTCGCCGACCAGACTGCGGGTCTCGGTCAGCAGCTTGTCCATGGTGCCGCTGGCCTTGTCGAAGTTCTCGTAGGCCTTGGGGTTGGCCGGGTCGAGGATGATGTTGCGCAGCGCCTGGCCCATCTGCAGGCCGTTGGCATAGAGCTCGGTGTAGTTGAGCAGTACCCGCTGCTCCTGGTTGATGAAGCTGGTGAATTCGGACTTGGCGCGGTTCAAGGCCTGCCAGGACACCAGGGTGGAGATCAGGAACAGGGCGACGACCGCCGTCAGCAGGATGATGAGTTGGGTACGGATCTTGTATTTGCGCAGGTTCAGCATGGCAAGCCTCGGGTGGGAGACGCTAGGGGTACCCCGGATTACGGCGTTCCGGCCGTGAACTTGAGGAGTTTGTCGAGGTGCGGATGGCGGATGTGCAGCCGGGTCAGCCCCGTGGGAGCGCTAGGTCCGCGCGCTCACGATTCGTCTTCCCTGCCGGGCAGGCTGAACACCGGCAGGCTCCAGCCCCAGACGATGGCGCCCAGGCGCAGGCTGGCGATGGCGGCCATGCCGATGAGGGCGGCGAGGGTGCGGTCGATGGCCAGTTGCAGCAGCAGGTAGAGCGTGATGCCGACGATGGCGGCGGTGGCGTAGATGCGGCCGCGGCGCAGGATCAGCGGCACTTCGGCGCACATCATGTCGCGCAGGACACCGCCGGCGGCGCCGGTGAGGGTGCCCATGGTCACCGCGACGATGCCGCCGTAACCGAATTGCTCCGAGACCTGGGCGCCGCTGATGCTGAACAGCGCCAGGCCGAGGGCATCGGCGATCAGGATCAGGCGCGCCGGCGGGTGCCGCCAGCGGGCATAGACCACGGTGAGCAGGGCGGCCAGCAGGCTGACGTAGACGTAGGTGGTGTCGGCCATCCAGAACACCGGGTGGCGGTCGAGCAGGAGATCGCGCAGGGTGCCGCCGCCGGTGGCGGTGACCAGGGCGATCACCACCACTCCGAGCAGGTCGAAATGCCGCCGCCCGGCAGCCAGCGCGCCGCTGACCGCGAACACCGCGACGCCGAGCAGGGCGATGGTGTGCAGCAGGGTCATGGCAAGGGGGCGCCGTAGCCGCCGCCGCCGGGTGTTTCCAGGACGAAGACGTCGCCGGCGGCGAGATCGAAGCGGCCGATGCCGGGGAGATCTTCGCGCCGGCCCGCGTCGTGCCCGCCACCGCGCTCGATCCACTGGCGGCCGGTCGCGCCCGCTTCGCCACCTTCCAGACCGAAGCCGCCGACCTGGCGGCGCAGGGCGAGCAGGTTGGCGCGCATCGGCGCGAGGAAGCGGATGCGGCGCACGACACCGTCGCCACCCGGATGCCGGCCGGCGCCCCCGGAGCCGTGGCGCAGCGCGAAGCGCTCCAGCCGCACCGGAAAATTCAGTTCCATGACTTCCGGGTCGGTCAGGCGGGAGTTGGTCATGTGGCTGTGCACCGCGCTGGCGCCGGCGAAGCCCGGCCCGGCGCCGCAGCCGCCGCAGACGGTTTCGTAATACTGGTGGCGGGCGTCGCCAAAGGAAAAATTGTTCATGCTGCCCTGCGAGGCGGCCAGCGCCCCGAGCGCGCCGTAAAGGGCGTCGACGATGTTCTGCGAGGTTTCCACATTGCCCGCCACCACGGCGGCGGGCCAGGCCGGGTTGAGCAGGTTCTCCGGCGGCAGGCGGATCTCCAGCGGCCGCAGGACGCCGGCGTTGAGCGGGATGTCGGCGTCGATCAGGGTGCGGAACACGTAGAGCACGGCGGAATGGGCGATGCTGGCCGGGGCGTTGAGGTTGCCCGGCTGTTGCGGGCTGCTGCCGCCGAAGTCGATGACGGCGCGACGCGTCTCGGGGTCGACGCGGATCGCGACCGCGATACGGGCGCCGCCGTCCAGCGCCAGGCTGAAGGCGCCATCGCGCAGGCGGCCCAGCAGCCGTCGCACTGCCGCTTCCGCGTTGTCCTGGACGAAACCCATGTAGGCCGGCACCGCCTCGGCGCCGACCTCATCCTCCAGTTGGCGTAGCAGGCGGCCACCGAGGTGGCAGGCGGCGACCTGGGCCTGCAGGTCGGCGAGGTTCTGCTCGGGGTTGCGCGCCGGGTGGCGGTTGCCGGTCAGCCAGGCCCGAACGTCGGCTTCCAGCAGCCGCCCGTCGCGCACGATCAGCATGCCCTCGGAAAGACAGCCTTCCTGGTCGATGTGCGTGCTGTCGGCGGGCATGGAGCCGGGAGCGATGCCACCGACGTCGGCGTGGTGGGCGCGGGCGGCGGTGAAGTAGCGCGGGGCACCGCCCGCGGCGCCGAATACCGGCATCACCACGGTGATGTCGGGCAGATGGGTGCCGCCGGCATAGGGCGAATTGATCAGGTAGGCATCGCCGGGCTGTAGCGCCGGCGTCTCGCCGGCAAGCCGGTCGGGAGAGGCGGAGAACGCCCGCAGGATCGCCTTGACCGAATCGCCCATGCTGCCCAGATGCACCGGGATGTGCGGGGCGTTGGCGATGAGGTCACCGGCGGCGTCGAACAGGGCGCAGGAGAAGTCCAGGCGCTCGCGGATGTTCACCGAACGTGCGGTCATCTGCAGCGCGCGGCCCATGTCCTCGGCGATGCTCATGAAGCGGCGGTTGAACAAGGTCAGCCAGGTGGGGTCGCACTGGCTGGCATCGGGGCTGCGCGTCCGCCGCTCCAGCAGGGTGAGCAGCAGGTCGCCGCGCGGGGTCATCTCGGCCCGCCAGCCGGGGTCCACCAGGGTGGTGCCGCCGGCCTCGACGATCAGCGCCGGGCCGGCGACGAGCTGGCCCGCGCAGAGGCTGTCCCGGTGCAGGATGGGGGTGGGCCGCCAGGCGCCGCGCAGGTATACCGGCCGCGCTGCGATCGGCGCGCCGGGCCGGGTCGCGACCGGCGGGCAGCCCTCCGGTTCGCCACCGCCGGAGATCGTCTCCGTTTCCAGCGCCGCGCAGATCAGCGCGCGGTTGGGGTCGGCGAAGCCGAAGCGGGCCTGGTGCCCGGCATGGAAGGCGGCGGTCATCGCGTCAAGCTCGCCGAGTGGGATGGCGAGCGTGCTGTCGGAGCCGGCGTAGCGGAGGAGCAGGCGGGTTTCCTGGCCGGGTGTGGACATCCCCTCCAGCCCGCCCCACGGCAACAGGGGCGCCGGGGGGGCGTTCAGCCACGTCTCATCCAGCACCCGTTCCACCGCCACCTGCCGCACTTCCCGGCGTTCCGCCAGGCCGATGCCGTAGGCCGAGAGCACCGAGGCGAAGGGCGAGACCAGCACCCGGCCGATGCCGAGTTTTTCCGCCACCGCGCAGGCGTGCTGGCCACCGGCGCCGCCAAAGCTCATCAGGGTGTAGTCGGCCGGGTCGACACCGCGCGCGAGGGTGATGTGGCGGATGGCGTCGGCCATGTTTTCGATGGCGATGTCGAGGCAGCCCTCGGCCAGGCGCTCCGGGCTGTAGTCGAGGCCGAGGGCGCTGTTGACCCGCGCCGCCATGGCGGTGAACGCGGCCTGGACTACTTCGGCATCCAGCGGCTGGTCACCTTCGGGGCCGAACACGGCGGGAAAGCAGTCGGCCTGGATGCGCCCGAGCAGCAGGTTGGCGTCGGTCACCGCCAGCGGGCCGCCACGCCGGTAGCTGGCCGGACCGGGCAGGCTGCCGGCGGAGGCGGGGCCGGCGAGGAGACGAGTGCCGTCGAACTCGAGGATGGAGCCGCCGCCCGCCGCGACGGTGTGCACCCCCAGCATGGGCACGCGGATGCGGTGGCCGTTGATGCGGCTGTCCAGGGTGCGCTCGAATTCGCCGGCGTAGAGCGAGACATCCGTGGAAGTGCCGCCCATGTCGAAGCCGATCAGCTTGTCGAAACCGGCCGCGCGGCCGGCCTTGGCCATGCCGATGAGGCCGCCGGCGGGGCCGGAGAGGACGCTGTCCTTGCCCTGGAAAGCGGCGGCGGCGACCAGGCCGCCGTTGGATTGCATGAATTCCAGGGCGACGTCGCTCGGCAGCGCTTCGGCGACCTGGGCGACATAGCGGCGCAGCGGCGGCGACAGGGTGGCGTCGAGCACGGCGGTTTCCGCACGCGGCACGTATTTGATCAGCGGGCTGGCCTGGTGCGAGAGGCTGACCTGGGTGAAGCCGGCGGCGCGCGCCAGTTCGCCCGCCGCGCGCTCGTGCTCCGGGTTCTTCCAGGCGTGCAGGAAGGCGATGGCGCAGGCGCCGAGGCCGCTGGCACGCGCCGCGCGCAGTGCCGCGAGCAGGGCGTCGCCGTCCAGCGGCACGAGCACCCGGCCATCGGCGGCGATGCGCTCGCTCGCCTCGATGACCCGGGCGTGCAAGGGGCTGGGTTTGCGGATGTCCAGCGCGAAGATGTCCGGCCGCGCCTGGTCGCCGATCTCCAGGGCGTCGGCGAAACCTTGGGTGGTGACCAGCAGGGTGGGTTCGCCCGACCCGGTGAGCAGGGCATTGGTGCCGACGGTGGTGCCCATCTTGACCGCCGCGATCAGGCCGGGGGCGCCCGCGCTCTCGCCGTTTGCGACATATTCCCTGCCGAGCATGCGGCGGATGCCGGCGATGGCGGCGTCGCGGTAGTGCTCGGGAGCTTCCGACAGCAGTTTCTGCTGGCTCAGGTTGCCATCCGGCGCCCGCGCGACGATGTCGGTGAAGGTGCCGCCGCGGTCGATCCAGAAGTGCCAGCGACTCATAGCGATTCGGGCTGGGCGTAGATCGCCACACGGTCGCGCCCCGCCGCTTTTGCCTGGTAGAGGGCGGTATCGGCGGCGGTGACCAGGGTCTCGGCGGTCAGCGCGTGGTCGGGCAGTTCGGCCACGCCCAGCGAGAGGGTGATGTGGCCCAGTTCGCGCCCCTGGAAGGTCAGGCGCAACGCACTGGCCTTCAGGCGCAGGGTCTCGGCGCGCTCGATGGCGGTGTCCAGGGTCGATTCCGGCAGCAGCAGCAGGAATTCCTCGCCGCCGTAGCGGCAGGCGATGTCGGTTTCCCGGACCTGGCTGGCCAGCAGCTTGCCGATTTCACGCAGGACTTCGTCACCGGCCTCATGACCGAACTGGTCGTTGAACCGCTTGAAGTAATCGATATCCAGCATGATGGCGGTGAGACTGCGTTGCTTGCGTTGCGCCAGCAGCACCTCCCGCGCCAGGGCGTCGTCCATGTGGCGGCGGTTGAACAGGCCGGTGAGCGGATCATGCAGCGACAGGTGGCGCAGTTCCTCGGTACGGGCGAGCAGGGCTGCCTGGGTCGCGTGTTCGTTGTCGATGTCGAGCAGGATCCAGATCGAGCCGCCGCGGGCGTTGTGCGGATCGAGCAGCTTGCCGGAGAGGTAGACCCAGAAGGTGGAGCCGTCCTTGCGCCGCAGCAGGCGTTCGGTCTCGTAGTGCCTGCCGCGGATCAGCGCCGCATAGCCCTCGCTGCCGACATCCTCGGCATCCTCCGGGTCGGCGTAGAGAATCTGGGCGGACTGACCGGCGATCTCGGCGTCGGCATAACCGAACATCTGCTCGAACTTGGGGTTGACCCAGACGAAGCGCCGGTCGCGCAGGTGGGCGATACCGACCACGGCGTTGTCGAGCAGGGCGCGTTGCTCCGCCACGGCCTGGTTGCGCGCGGTGACGTCATGGATGACGGAATAGAGCAGCGTGCGCTCACCCTCGCGCACCGGCCCGGTGAAGACTTCCACGTCGCGGATCTCGCCGCTGGCCAGACGGTGTCTGAAGTTGAAGTGGAGACGATGGGCCGATTCGGCAGCCGCCATTTCGCTCGCCAGCGCCTCGGGCGACAGGGTGTTGATGTCGCTGATCTTCATGCCGGCCAGTTGTTCGAGCGGATAGCCGTAGAAGCTGGCCGCGGCGGGATTGGCCTCGACGATGCGGCCGTCGGCCGGGTCGATGATCATCTTGACCGCCCGGTTGTGCTCGAACATCTGGCGATAGCGGTACTCGCTTTCCGCGAGTGCCCGGGTCTTTTCCCCGGCCAGGGCTTCGGCGCGTGCGCGGGTGGTGGCGAGATTGCGGGTGAGCGCGAACAACAACAGGCTGAACAGCGCGCCAGCCACCAGCACCAGCCGCGGTTGCTGGGAGTGGGTGTGGCTTTCAAACCCGGGCAGGGTGTGCATCACCAGGGTCCAGGTGCGGCCGCCGAGATCGAGCTGGCTGGTCCTGCTGGCGAATGGCAGATGTGCATTCGCGCGGAACAGGCGCGCGGACTGGTCGGAGTCATAGAGCAGCGTCGCTTCACTCACGCCCTCGCCATCGAAGATTTCCAGGTCCGTGTCGGAGTTCGCGGCATGACCCAGGATGCCGCGCATCAGGTCGTGCATGCGATAGGGGGCGTAGACCCAGCCGATCAGCGCGTCATGGCGTTGCACCCGGGAGGCCAGCGGTGCGCCATTCCGATAAACCGGGACATAGAGCAGGACACCGTTTTGTTCCTCCACACCGTTTTCCTGAACCAGGCGGACTTTTCCGGACAGGTTGGGCAGGCCGCTGTCACGCGCCCGCGACATCGCGGCCCGGCGCACCGGTTCGCTGGTCATGTCATAGCCGAAAGCGCGTTGGTTGCGGGCATTGAAGGGTTCCAGATAGACGATCGCGCTGTATTCGTCGCGTTCACCCTCCGGCCACAGCGTGTAGTGCGGGTAACCCTCGGCGCGCAGTGCGCGGACATGGGCTTCCCTTTGCGACGCGGGGAGATGTCGCGCGTAGCCCATGCCGAGGATGCCGGGGTAATGGCGGGCGATGTTCAGGCTGTCGACATAGGCGCGCCATTCATCGCGGTCGACTTCCCGCGAGGCCGCGAACAGCGCCGCGCCACCTTGCAGGAGCAGTTGATACGCCTGCATGCGGTTGCGTATGGCGGTTTCAATCTGTTCGGCGCGGTGCTCAAAATCTTGTCTTGCTTCATGTTCGACCGAGGTGACGTTGATTCGCCACACCAGAACCGTCAGCCCCAATGCGAGCAGGAGCACCAGCCAGGGCAGGACCTCGCCCCGCCTGTTGAGGCGTGAGGGCGGGTGGGCAGGGGCTGACATCATGGGCATGGGTGGGGCTGGGTGCTCCGTGTGCTGTGATTGGAAACGTCTGGATGTCGTCGTAACTGTCGATCTGACGCGGTTTTGACCCGCGTCGGGAAGGCGTTAGAGGGTTTGGTCGAGCAACAGCGAGGTGGCCTGATGAATGAGGTCGTCGACGTCTTCGTCCCCTAGCATAAGCCATGCCAGAGCGGGTTCGGAAAATCGATCCCATTCACTGTCGTTCTGGTTGCGTGTCGCGCGGCTCTCGATCTGGCCAGCCAGATGCGAGACGGCGACCAGGGTCCGGATGTCCGAATCGGTATGGCCGTCGAACAGGTCAGGATCATGGTGGCGTGAGATGGCTTCGCGCAGACTTGCCGGCAATAGCCAGTTACGCGCGACGATGGCACCGACCATGGCATGGTTGACCCCATGGCGGCTGTCCTCCACCACGGTGAACCCCGGCGAGTCAGACAGGTTGGCCAGGCGCAGGGTGTCCTTGTAGTCCTTGAAGCGACGCATCATCAGCGGAATGCCAGCATCACGAAACAGGCCGAATAGATGCGCGTCGTCGCGATCATGCCCCAGTTTGCCGGCCAGCCAGGACGAGATCATGGCGATGCGCGCGGACTGGTCCCAGAAGCGTTCGATACCCTGGGTATTGAGCGTGGTCTTCAGGGCCAGGCTGTTGACCAGGGTGGAGACCTGGCGCAGCCCGAGCAGGCTGACCGCGTGCGGGATGGACCGCACCGCGCCGCGCAGCCCGAACAGCGGCGAGTTCACCGTTTTCAGCAGGGCGGCCGCGACGCCGACATCGCGCGAGATGGCGTCGGCGATGACCATGAGGTCGGGTTCCGCCTTTGATTTCTCGTCCATCACCGCCAGCACCACCGCCGGTCGCGGCGGAATGCCGATGGCCGCGACCAGTTTCTCGGCGTCTTCGCGGGAGAGTTCGTTCATGGCGAATCCGGTGCCCTCCCCGCATCCGCGAGGCGGGTTTCGAGTGCTCAAATCCCGCGCAGCAGTTCGTTGATGCCGACCTTGGACAGGGTCTTGGCATCCACTTGCTTGACGATCACCGCACAGTACAGGCTGTACTTGCCGTCGGCGGAGGGCAGGTTGCCGCTGACCACGACCGAGCCGGCGGGAATGCGGCCATAGCTGACTTCACCGGTTTCGCGGTTGTAGATGCGGGTGGACTGGCCGATGTAGACGCCCATCGAGATCACGCTGTTGTCCTCGACGACGACGCCTTCCACCACTTCCGAGCGGGCGCCGATGAAGCAGTTGTCGCCGATGATGGTGGGGCCGGCCTGCACCGGTTCCAGCACGCCGCCGATGCCGACGCCGCCGGACAGGTGCACGTTCTTGCCGATCTGGGCGCAGGAGCCGACCGTGGCCCAGGTGTCGACCATGGTGCCTTCGTCGACGTAGGCGCCGATGTTCACATAGGAGGGCATCAGCACCACGTTCCTGGCGATGTAGGACCCCTTGCGCACGGACGCCGGCGGCACCACGCGGAAACCGCCTTCACGGAAATCGCGGCTGTTGAAGTCGGCGAACTTGGAGGGCACCTTGTCGTAGTAGTTGGTGAAGCCGCCCTTGATGAAGGCGTTGTCCTCCAGGCGGAAGGACAGCAGCACCGCCTTCTTGATCCACTGGTGAGTGACCCAGTTCTGGCCCTCGGTGCGCTCGGCGACGCGCAGCTCGCCCATGTCGAGCAGGTCGATCACGGCCATCACGGCGTCCTTGACCTTGGGTTCGACGTTGCGCGGGGTGATGTCGGCGCGGCGCTCGAAGGCTTCCTCGATGATCTGTTGCAGTTCCTGCATGGTGATTCCTCTCTCGGGTTGATGGATGGGTTACTTGATCGGGCAGTAGTTGGTGTTGCCGCGGCCGGCCAGCACGCCGGGGATGTCCGGGTGGTTCTGGAGCAGCGCGAGCAGGCGGCTGTAGTCGGTGTCGCTGACGGCGGCGCCGAACAGGATGTCGACGTAACCGTCGCGGCGCACCGTGTAGGACACGTTTTCCATATCCTGGGCGAACAGGATGGCGGTGACGGCGGCATCGGCTTCCGCCTGGCCGGCAAGCGCGGGCAGGGCTGGCAGACAGAGGCACAAAGCAATCAGAAGCGGTTTCATCCTCGTGCTCCTCGCACGAAATCAACGATCCGCCGCGCCGCCTCGACACAGGGTTCCAGACCATCGACCAGGGCGATGCGGATGAAGCCCCGGCCGGGATTGACGCCCTTCGCATCGCGCGCCAGGAAGGAGCCGGGCAGGACGGTGACGTGCTGCTCCCGGTACAACTCGCGCGCGAAGGCGGCATCGTCATTGCCGGGGACCTTGGCCCAGAGATAGAAGGCGGCATCCGGCGCCTCGAATTCGAGGGTGCCGTTCAGGATCGGCATCACCGCCGCGAATTTCTCGCGATACTGGCGGCGATTCTCATGGACATGGCCTTCGTCGCGCCAGGCGGCGGCGGAGGCGGCCTGGATCGCGGGGTTCATGGCGCTGCCATGGTAGGTGCGGTAGAGCAGGAAGGGCTTGATCAATTCAGCGTCGCCGGCGACGAAGCCGGAGCGCAGGCCGGGCACGTTGGAGCGCTTGGACAGGCTGTTGAACACCACCAGGTTGTGGAAGTCGCGGCCCAGTTCCTTTGCTGCGGTCAGGGCGCCCAGCGGCGGCTGTCCCTCATTGAAGTAGATTTCCGAGTAGCACTCGTCAGATGCGATGACAAAGCCGTGGCGGTCGGCCAGATCGAACACCTCGCCCCAGTCGGCCAGGCTCATCACACGGCCGGTGGGGTTGCCGGGCGAGCAGACATAGGCCAGTTGCACCGTCTCCCACAGGTCTTCCGGTATGGCGGCGAAGTCGCAGCGGTAGCCGTTTTCCGGCAGGGTGTTGAGAAAGTAGGGCTTGGCCCCCGCGAGCAGGGCGGCGCCTTCGTAGATCTGGTAGAAGGGGTTGGGCGAGAGCACCCGCTTGACGTGCCTGGTCTGGTCGATCGCCGCCTGGGCGAAGGCGAACAGGGCTTCGCGGCTGCCGTTGACCGGCAGGATCTGCGTGCCCGGGTCGAGGTCGACGCCGTAACGCATGCGGCTCCAGTCGGCGATGGCTTCGCGCAGGTCCTCGCTGCCCTGGGTGACCGGGTAGCTGGACAGGCCTTGCAGGTGGCCGGTGAGCGCGTGCTTGATGAATTCCGGTGTTGCGTGTTTGGGCTCGCCGATGGAAAGATTGACCGCTTTCAGCGCGGGATTCGGCGTTACGCCGGCGAACAGTTCGCGCAGGCGCTGGAACGGGTAGGGCTGAAGTTGATTCAGGCGCGGGTTCATGAGGTTGCGGACCCGATTGATATGGAAAAGGGGCGCGAATTATATGCCTTCAAGTCGTTGGCTGGCCCCGCTGGCTTTGGTTGTCGCGGCAACCGTCTGGGGATTGGTCTGGTATCCCTACCGCTTGCTGGAAGAGGCGGGGCTGACCGGGAGTGTGGCGTCGGTGCTGACCTACCTGGTCGCGCTGCCGCCCTTGTTGATCCTCGCCATGCGCCAGCGCCTGGCCGATCCGGACGATCGCCGGCTGTTGCTGGCGCTGGCGCTGGTCTCCGGCTGGACTAACCTGGCCTATGTGCTGGCGGTAATCCAGGGCGAGGTGATGCGGGTGATGCTGCTGTTCTACCTGGCGCCGCTGTGGACAGTACCGTTCGCGCGCCTGTTGCTGAACGAACACGCCAGCCGCGTTTCCTGGCTGGTGGTGCTCCTGGCCGTCGGCGGCGCCTGGGTGATGCTGGCCGCGGAGGCTGGTCTTCCCGTGCCGCGCAATGCCGCCGAATGGCTGGGCTTGTCGGCGGGCATCGGCTTCGCGCTGAGCAATGTGCTGGCGCGGCGGCTGAAATCCGCGCCCATCGCCCTGCGCACCCTCTGGGTGTTCGCTGGCGTGGTGACGGTATCCATGCTCTATGCGACCGCGGAAGGCGCGACGCCCGGGGTGGTCCGCGCGCTCGATGTCCAGGGCTGGTGGCTGGTGCTGGCCATCGCGCTCGCCCTGTTGTTCGCCACCTTCAGCATGCAATACGGGCTATCCCACACGCCGGCCAACCGGGCGGTCGTCATCCTGCTGGCGGAACTGGTGGTGGCGGCCTTGTCCAGCCGCTGGCTGGCAGGTGAGATCATGGAGATGCGCGAATGGATCGGTGGCGGCATGATTGTCGCCGCAACCCTGTTTTCCGGAAGGATGGAAAAAGATGCCTGAACTGGTCTCCTTGCTGCACGCCTCGCTGATGGTGGCCGACCTGGCGCGTGCCCGTACCTTTTATGAGGGCGTGCTTGGCCTGGTGCCGAATCCGGCCCGCCCCGACCTGAGTTTTCCGGGCGTCTGGTACGACATCGGCGACAGCCAGATTCACCTGATCAACCTGCCCAACCCGGATCCGGTAGCCGGTCGCCCCGAGCACGGCGGCCGCGATCGTCACACCGCGCTGGCGGTGCGCGACTTCGCCGCCCTGCGGGCGCGCCTCGATGCCGCCGGTCTCGTCTACACCCTCAGCCGTTCCGGTCGTGCCGCTCTGTTCGTGCGCGACCCGGACGGCAACGCGCTGGAACTGGTGGCCACCGGCTAGCGGCCGCCAGGCGGTCTATGGGTATCCTTCCTTCGGGGGATGGAGGAGATGCGGGGATGCTGCGATACACTCGGCGCTCCCGCGTCGCCCTTCAGTCGATACGCTCATGATCCGGTTGTTGCTCCTTGTCATGCCTTTCGCGCTCTGTTTCGCCGCGACCGCCTTCGCGGCGGAAACGCTGCGGGTGCTGGCCTGGCCGGGCTATGCGGAAGCCGATCTGGTCAAACGCTTCGAGCAGCGCACCGGTAGCCGCGTCGAGGTCACTCTGGTCGGATCGGACGATGCGCTGTGGCGGCTGGCCAGCCAGAATCAGGGGACGGATTTCGATGTCCTGGCGGTCAATGTCGCCGAATTGCAGCGTTACATCCAGCAGGGGCTGGTGGTTCCCATCGACCCTGGCGCCGTGCCCAATCTCAAGAAACAGTTGCCGCGATTCCGCGACCTTGCCGCCATTCCGGGCCTCGTCCATGGCGGCAAGCCTTTCGCCGTTCCCTATACCTATTCGGACATGGGGCTGATCTATGACCGCAAGCAGATCCAGGTGGCGCCAGACTCGATCGGCGCGCTCTGGGATCCGGTCTATCGTGGCAAGGTGCTGGCCTATGATGGCGCTTCGCACAATTTCTCGCTTGCTGCGCAGGCACTGGGAAAGTCGTCGCCCTTTCGCCTGGCCGATAAGGACTGGCCGGCGGCGGTGGACCGTCTGATCGCCCTGCGCCGCAACGTCCTGACCTTCTATACCCGGCCGGAGGAATCGGTGGCGTTGTTCCAGGAGCATGGGGTGGCCCTGATGTTCGCCAACTACGGGACGCAGCAATTGAAGATGCTGCGCGAGGCCGGTGCCGATGTCGGCTACGTCATCCCCAGGGAGGGCGCGCTGGCCTGGCTGGATTGCTGGGCGATCACGCGCGGCGCGCGCAACACCAGGCTGGTCGCCGCCTGGATCGACTACCTGCTGGAAGAGGCGCCGGGCAAGGCGCTGGTGGAACGCCAGGGTCTGGCCAACACGGTCTCGGCGCCCCCCTACCATCGCGCCGGCGACCGGCTGATCTGGCTCGAACCGGTGGAAGATGTCGAGCGTAGAAGCCGGCTGTGGCGACGCATCCTGTCCGGAGATCGCGCCGCCAAGGTACTGGCGCCATGAAACTCGGTATTTCGGTCCGGCTGGGGCTGCTGCTGGCGTTCATCAGCGTGCTCGCGGCGGCCCTGACCGGCTATGCCGCCTATGATGTCAGTCGCGATCTGCTGATACGGTCGGCAAAACACGAATTGCTGACGTCCACCCGCGTGCTCGCCCGCCGCATCGCGCTGACCCGCGAGGAGATCTCGCGCAACCTGAGCATTCTCGCCACTCACCCGGCCGCCGCCGCCGCGTTGCGGGATGCCGATCCGAAGGCGAAGGATCAGATGGCCATCCTGTTCAGCCGCGTGATGGAGGCGAACCCGCGCTATTTCCAGGTCCGCCTGATCGCCGCGCGCGACTATGGCCGCGAATCCGTGCGTATCGATCGCGACGACGACCGCCTGCTTCGGGTCGGCGGCGAGGATCTCCAGGAGAAAGGCCATTATCCCTATGTCTTCGATACCCTGAAGCTCGCCGCCGGCAAGACCCGCATGTCCCGCATCGCGATCAATCACGAGGAGGGTGTGCATGCGGGACGCGAGCAGCCCACCGTGCAACTGGCGACGCCAGTCGTCGGCGACGATGGCGTCACCCTGGGCGTGGTGGTCATCAGTGTCGACCTGAACGGCATGTTTTCCCTGCTGGCCACCGACCTGCCCGGTAATTACCAGCTCTTCCTCGCCAACCGGCAGGGGGACTTCCTGATCCATCCCGACCCGGAACGGACTTTCGGCTTCGACAAGGGCCGGCGCATCCTGGTGTCGGACGAGTTTCCCGAGACCCGCGAGCTGGTCGAGGGCGGGGTCGAACAGGTGTTGATCGAAGCCAGGGCGGGGCGCCATGCCGACACCCCGGTGCTGGCCGCCTTCGTTTCTGGGCCGGTGCGGGTGGTGTCCGATGAAACCCGCCTGATTCTCGGTCTGGCCGAGCCCTTTTCCGTCATCCAGGCACAGGTCGATCTGCTCGGAGAGGTGATGATGCGGATCGTGCTCGGGTTATGTCTGATCTGCATTGTGCTGGCGGTGGTGATGGCCCGCGCCATCACACGCCCGATCAACAGCATGAGCGCGGCGGTGCAGGGCTTTGCCGACGAGCATCGGGCGGATGGCCTGCCGCTGGAGCGCCAGGATGAAATCGGCGTCCTGGCGCGGGCGTTCGACCACATGCGCGCTCAGATCACCCAGCAACTGGCCACCCTGCGGCGGCACCAGGAGGAACTGGAGCACCTGGCGCGCCACGACACGCTGACCGGCCTGCCCAACCGCGCCCTGTTCGCCGAGCGCATGGAACATGCCCTGGCCACCGCCCGCCGCGACCAGGGCCGGCTTGCCCTGATGTTCATCGACATCGACCACTTCAAACCGATCAACGACAACCTGGGCCACGCGGTCGGCGATGCGTTGCTGAAGGAACTCGCCGGCCGCATTCGCGGTGCCCTGCGCGAATCGGATACCGCCGCTCGCATCGGCGGTGATGAGTTCATGGTCCTGCTCCACCATGTCAATCAAGCCGCGGATGCCGTAATCGTGGCGGAAAAGATCCGTCTCGCCATCCATGCCTTCTGTGTCATCGGCCGGCATACGGTCAGCGTCTCGGCCAGTATCGGCATCGCGGTCTTTCCGGAGGACGGCACCGACATGCTGATGCTGTCGAAGCATGCCGACGAGGCGATGTATCACGCCAAGGAACAGGGGCGCGATGCCGTGGTGTGCTACCAGGACACGGATTAGGACGGCTCGAGTGACGCGTCCCTATTGGTCGCGGTGCCTGCGAAACGTGGTCAGCAGGGCCAGGTCGTAGACGATCTTGAGGATGCCACAGGCGATCAGTGGCGTGGCAAGCCACCCGGCAGCGAACAGGGCGCCGCCGAGAGAGGGGCTCAAGGCGGCTGCCAGACTGCGCGGTACCGAGGTGAAGCTTGCCGCGGCGGCGCGTTCCGCGGGAGTGACCATGGCCATGACGAAGGCGCTGCGGGTGGGGACGTCCATCTGCGAGAGCAGGGCGCGCGCCAGCAGGAAGCCCAGCGCCAGCGGCAGGCTTGGGGCGAAGGCGGCGAGGATGAGGAAGAGGCTGGAGGGAATGTGGGTGAACACCATGGTGTTCAGCAGGCCGATGCTTTTCGCCACCCAGGGCGCGGCCAGTTGCGAGGCGGCGGTGAGCAGCCCGGCCCAGAAGAAGAATGCGCCGGCGGCGGCAAGCGAGAGGCCGAAGCGCTGGAACAGCCAGAGTGACATGAGCGCGTTGACCACCAGACCGCCGGCGAAGGCATCCAGGGAAAACAACGCGGCCAGTTGCAGCACGATGCCGCGCGAGGGGCCGAGCGGAGCGGGTGGTGCGGGGCGCGCGTGCGGCGACGGTTCCGGCAGGCTTCGATAGAGCAGCCAGACCACGCAGCCGATGCCGGCGTAAAGCACGAACATGGCGCGCAGGGCGGTGAGGTGATCTACCCCCAGGCTCGTCAGCCAGTCCGGCACGCCGGCGGCCAATGCCCCGAATGCGGCGAACAGGGCGCCGGTGAGGCTGTAGCGGGCAAAGAGAGATGTGCGTGTGTTGCCTTCGGCGGCTTCGGCGAGGCGCGCGTGTTCCAGCGGCAGAAACACGCTGACATCGCCGGAGCTGGGGTTGAGCGTGCCGATGAAGGCGATCAGCAACAGTGGCCAGAAGCCATCGAGGCCGGCGAAGAACAGGCCGGTGGCCGTCATCAGCAGCGCCGCGCCGAGCAGCAGGTGGCGATGATGGACGTGGTGGCCCCAGGCGCCAACAGCCAGGGTGGCGAAGGCGGAACCGAGCAGGGTGGTGGTGCTGAGCACGCCGACCTGCCAGGTGCCCATGCCCAGGGCCAGCAGATAGGCCGGCAGCAGCACCGCGACATAGCCATCGCCCAGGGCGCGGGCGATGATCAGGAAACGCGCCTCGGGGGCGACGCCGGGCGGGAGGATCATGGGCATCGCCCGATAGCGACGGCTGCCTGTCTACTCGGGCAATAGCTGCCGGCGCTTACTTGCCGACTACTGCGCCACCCGCCGCTTTCCAGCCTTCGATGCCGCCTTCGATGAAGCGGGCGTTCAACCCCCTGCCCTGGAGTGCGTCGACCACGCTGTTGGAGACCGCGCCGCCGCGTACGCAGTAGAGGACGATCTCCTGGTCTTGCGGCAGGCCGTCGGCCCAGGCTTCGAGCTTTTCCGGGTCTTTCCAGTGGGCCCCGGCCAGTTGCTCGGTGGCGGCGTGGTGGTCGCCGACCCGGCGCACGTCGAGAACAAATTTCCCGGCGAGTTCACTTTTCAGGGTGTCGGGTTTGATGCTGCGATCCATGTTCAGGCTCCAATGATGAGGGTGTAAACCAGGCCCACTACCGCGCAGGCGGCGATGACCCGCATGATGTCCTGTTTGTATTTCCACAGCGCCAGGAAGGCGGCCACGGACATGAGGGCGTAGAACCACTCGAAGCCGCCCGCGAAGCCGGTCGGCCAGAGGACGTGGTAGCCGAAGAACAGCGCCAGGTTGAGCACCACGCCGACCACGGCGGCGGTGATGCCGGTGAGTGGAGCGGTGAACTTGAGGTCGCCGTGGGTGGCTTCCACCAGCGGGCCGCCAGCAAGGATGAACAGGTAGCCGGGCAGGAAGGTGAAGAAGGTGGCGACCGAGGCGCCGGCAAACCCGGCCAGCAGCAGGTTGTCCGGCCCGAAAATTTCCTTGCTCCAGCCGCCGATGAAGCCAACGAAGGCGACCACCATGATGAGCGGGCCGGGCGTGGTTTCGCCCAGCGCCAGGCCGTCGATCATCTGCGGGCCGGTCAGCCATTGGTAGTGCTCGACGCCACCCTGATAGACGTAAGGCAGCACGGCATAGGCGCCGCCGAAGGTGACCAGGGCCGCCTTGGTGAAGAATTCGCCCATGTCCTTCAGCACTGGCACACCCAGGGTGGCCCAGAGGCCGACGGCCCAGACCGCGAGAAAGGCGAGGGTCATGAGGATCAGGCGCGAGGCCTTGAACTTCGCGTGTTCCGGTGGTGGCGTGTCGTCGTCGATCAGCGCCGGACCGTAGGCTTTGTTCGATGCGCCGTGGCCGCCGCCGACCTTGAAGATGTCGGGGGCGAGTTTGCTGCCGATGAAACCGAGCACACCGGCGGTCAGCACGATGATGGGGAAGGGGATTTTCAAAGCGAAGATGGCGACAAACGAGGCCGCCGCGAATCCCCACAGCACCTTGTTCTTCAGCGCGCGCGAGCCGATGCGCCAGGCCGCGAAGACGACGATGGCGACCACGGCGGGCTTGATGCCGGCGAACACGCCCTGGACGAATTGCACATCACCATAGGCGAGATAGACGTAGGTCAGCGCCGAGAGGATGAACAGCGAGGGCAGCACGAACAGGGTGCCGGCGATGATGCCGCCCCAGGTGCGGTGCAGCAGCCAGCCGATGTAGATGGCGAGCTGTTGTGCCTCCGGGCCGGGCAGCACCATGGCGTAGTTGAGCGCGTGCAGGAAGCGGCGCTCGGAGATCCAGCGGCGTTTCTCCACCAGTTCCTGATGCATCATGGAAATCTGCCCGGCGGGGCCGCCGAAACTGATGAAGCCGAGTTTCAGCCAGTAGACGAAGGCTTCCCAGAAGCCGGGCTGGGCGGGACGTTGCATGTTCTCGTTCATTGGGCGGCTGCGCTTTGTTGGTAATGGAGGTAGAGAAAATCGAATGTCTGGCTGGCGGCGCTCAGCAGGGCATCGTCATCGGCCAGGCTGGCACGCATGCCGGCGAGCAGGGTTTCCAGGCCGGCGGCCTCGGCCACCGGCAGGCCGCCGGCATCGAGAAAATGCACCACCTCGGCCAGCTTGTTGAGGGCGGCATCATGTTCCAGGCCGAAGCTGGCCATGAGCGTCTCGAAACTCACGCGGGTTTTTTGTCCCTCACCGGTATGCGTGAAGGCTGCACCGTCGAAATCGAAGCCCAGGGCGTCGGCGGGGCAGTCGGCGGGGCGGGCGAGCCAGAGAAACCGTGCCTGCCGGTCGATGAAGCGGTGGATCAGCCAGGCCGAGGCGAGGCGATCCACCCAGGGCCGGGCGCGGGTGGCCCAGAGACGCCCCTGGAAAGCGCTGGCGTCGAGTGACTCGATCTCGTCCTGGCGCGGCGTCGGCTCGCCCGGGGACAGCCGGGTGTGGAGATGCTGCTCCAGCTCATTCAGCTGCGCGAGGACCTGCCGTTTTGCTTCGCCAGGGAAGAAATCGATGGTGACCAGCGCATTGAATTGCTTGCGCAACTTGCGCGCGAGGCGGGCGAGGTCGGGTGTCGCCGCCGCCGCCACGACATCGAGGCCTTGCTGGATATCCGCTGCGAGGCGCTGGTACTCCCCGGTGCGATCGAACAGCGTTGCGAAGGAGGCTTCCATGGCTTCGGTCATGAGCAGCCAGGCCTGGCCGCCCGCGGTATCGATGGACTCCGCCACCTCGGCGAACATGGCCTGGTGTGTCTCGCCCTCCGGGAGCAGGTAGACACCATCGCGCAAGGATGCGGCACCGGTCCCCTTCAAGGCGCGCCACGCTCGCATCCTGGCCGAGGCATTTTCAGTGGGGAGCGAGAGAATAAGTAGCAACCATTTCATGGTGGTAGAGATTACTACACAAATAATGTCTATGCCTGTCTCGTCATGTGCCGGGAAGGCGGAGCGGTGTGGGTGTTCGCGTTTGCGCCCGTCACCCGGGCCGGGTGGCGGGCGACGCAAAGCCGACGATCCAAACAAAACAGCCCCGGCTGGGGCTGTGTGCGCGTGTGACCGGCATGGCCGGATCGAAAACTATTTGAGTTTGCCCAGGCCTCGCGCCGCCTGCAGGCAGAGCATCTTGAAATCAGTGTAGGTGAGCGGGTCGAGACCACACTCGCCGTGGCCGCGATCGGCATAGATGAGTCCGTAGGGCTTGCCGGCGACATGCAGGCTCATGGCGAAGAAACTGCCCGATCCGATCATCTCCTGCTGTGCGGGGAGCAACATCGGCCAGAGTTTGTCGCGGTTGCCTTCATTCAGCCAGACGCCCTGCATCTTGCCCATGAGTTGACCGAACAGGTCGCGGGCACCGAGATCGATGCTGAAATGGCGTAGCGGGTCTCCGGACGGGATGCCGAGGGTGAAACGGGATTTCACATGCTTGCCGTCCGGGGTGACCATCGCGAACAGGATGCGGCTGAGACCCAGGCCGCTGTGCAGCCCCTTCAGGATGTGCGCGGACATCTGGTTGAGGTTCAGCGTGCCGTCGAGGTGGCCCTCGATATTTTCCAGGGCTTCCCGCAGGATCTGTTTGTCCGGCATCGGACAGACGGTATGGGGGGGGGCCTCCTCTGCTGCCTCGGGTTTCGCCGCCGGCCGGGGCGGGGTGGGTATGGCCGGCGCGACCGGTTTCGCCGTCGCGGGTTTTGCCTCTTCCCCGTCGTCATCGGGCTCGGCCGGCCAGTCACCCGGCAGCATGGGAACCCAGACGCCGGCGCCGGGCACGCCGATCCAGGGCGCGGCGCGTTCGGCCCGGGTGGCATTGCCGTGGACGGTGGCGATCACAGTCTCCACCGGCATGTTCTCGATGCCGGCCAGGGCCAGGTAATCGCCAAGCAGGGCTTCATCCCACCAGCCCCGCTGCATGCGTGCGGCGATGTCGAAGATGGCATTGAGGATGGTCTGGCGCGGCTTGTCCGCCCGTTCGGGGTCGAGCAGGTCCCGCAGGTGGTCGGGCACCATCCAGCTTTCCAGCAGCGCCGGGCGCAATTGGGCGAGGCTGAGGCCGAGGACCTGCTGTTCCGCTTCCAGTGCCGGCAGGCGGCGCCCAAGGCGGATCAGGCGCAAGGCTTCGGCGGGCGCGCGCAGCAGCAACAGGTATTCCGGGACGGCATGGAGGAGGGCGGCGACCTGGACTTCCTCGGCACGCACGTCGCTGTGCAGCACGGCGAAATCGCGCGCCTGCCAGGCGGTGTGATGGGCGCGGCGGGTCAGCGCGCGGATCGCGGCCAGACGTTTGCTATCGTGGGCAAATTGGCTCTCTTCCAGGACCGGGAACTGGCGGGCCTCATCCAGGTAGCGACTGATGCCCAGCATCATCAGGCCGCCTTCCACGGTACTGACCTCGCTGCCCATGCGGCTGCCGCGATGGTTCGCGGCGTAGATCAGGTGCAGCGTGGCGAGCGGGTCGGCGAGGATGGTCTGGGCGATTTCGCGGGCGGTGATTTCCTCGGCGCGGCGCCGTTGTTCCGCCAGGATTTCGCGGGTATGGGCGAACACCGGCAGGGGACCGGGTTTGAGTCGTTCGAGCCAGTCGTTCAGGGTCATCGCATTCGCCAGATCAGGAGCCGTGCATGGGAAAGATCGTTGAGTTCGACCACTTCGTCCGGCTCGACGCCGGGTACGCCGAAGGTGTTGCTGATGAACAGGCTGCCCGGCTGCATCTCGGCGCGGGCTTTCTCCCACAGGCGCGGCATCGGGGCGGGGGAGAGATAGGCATAGACCACGTCGTGGCCGGAGAGATCAGTGTCCCAGAGGTTGCCGAGGCGGACACGGGCGCGGCCAAGGAGGCGCAGGCGCGCGATCAGCCAGTTGAGCGGGGCTGCTTCGACACCTTCCAGGCGGCTGTCCGGGCGCAGACGGTTGAGCCGGGCGAGCGGGCCGCCCAGGCCGCAGCCGAGGTCGAGCAGGCGCGCGTTTTCGGGAAGGTTGGCGGCCAGTGCTTCGGCCGCGCGTGGGCTGGAGAGGTAGAGCGGCACCCGGGTGCGGACGGCGCCCAGCGAGGTCAGGGCGAGCAGGAGGAAGCCGGCGAGAAACCACAGGGGGTCGATGTCGATGCCGAGCGCGAGCCAGAGCAGGAGCGGAAACACCTGGTTGATCAGTTGCCACCAGGAGGGCAGGCCCAGCCAGCGGCTGAGCAGGGCGGCGCCGAGGCCGGCCAGCGCCAGCCAGGCGGGCAGGGGCAGGCCGGAACCGGTTTCCCGCAGGCCGATCGCGATCGCGGCCATCGCCAAGAGCGCGGTGACTTGCGCCGCCAGTGCCAGCAGGGCGGGCGGCAGGCGCTGCGCCAGGGGGGGCGACAAGCTGTCAGTGCCCGACATTCAGTTTATCGGCCACCTCCTGGGCTGTCTCCGCTTCGATCTGGCGGGACTCCTTGGTGATGGCTTCCTCCGCTTTCTTGTTCATGACGACGATGGAGATGCGGCGGTTGACCGGAGCGTTGGGGTCGTCCTTGTCGAAGGGGATGGCCGAGCCCAGGCCGACCACGCGCAGGACCTTGCCTTCCTGCAGGCCGCCTGCGACCAGTTCACGCCGCGATGCGTTGGCGCGGTCGGCGGAGAGTTCCCAGTTGCTGTATCCGGCCTCGCCGCCGTAGTAGGGGATGGCGTCGGTGTGGCCGGAGAGGCTGATGCGATTGGGGACGGCGTTCAGGGTGCGGCCGATTTCACGCAGGATGTCACGGGTATAGGCCTTCATCACCGCGCCGCCGGAGTCGAACATGGGACGGTTCTGGTCGTCGATGATCTGGATGCGCAAGCCTTCGCTGGTGATGTCTATCTTCATCTGTTTCTTGAACTGCGACATCTTGGCGTTGCTGGCGATGGCTTTTTCCAGGCTCGCCTTGAGGTTCTCCAGGCGTTCGGCTTCCTGCTTGGCGGTTTCACGGTTGGCTTCGAGGTTGATGGTCTTCTTGCCTTCCACCTCGCCCGACTTAACCTGGCCGGCACGGCGGGTGAGGTCGGTGCCGCCGCCCTTGATGATGCTGGAGGCATCGCCCGAACCTTCGCCGCCGGCGAGGGCGACTTTCAACGGGGTCTTGAAGTATTGCGCGATGCCTTCCATTTGCGCCTTGGTGGTCGAGCCGAGCAGCCACATGAGCAGGAAGAAGGCCATCATCGCGGTCACGAAGTCCGCATAGGCGATTTTCCAGGCGCCGCCGCTGTGGCCGCCGCCGCTGATCTTCTTGATCCGCTTGATGACGATTGGGCGTTGGGTGTCGTCAGCCATCCCGCTCTCCGTTCAGAAATCCAGGGTTCCGATCGTGCATCACTTGCCCTTGCGCGCCTTGAGGTCTTCTTCCATCTCGCGGAAGGACGGGCGTTCGGTGGAGAACAGCACCTTGCGGCCGAATTCGACGCAGGTCTGGGGCGCGAAGCCGTTGAGGGAAGCGAGCAGGACGACCTTGACCACCTGGTAGACCTTGCCGGCCTCGGCGGCCTTGGTCTCCAGCACCGAGACCAGCGGCGCGAAGAAACCGTAGGAGATCAAAATACCGAGGAAGGTGCCGACCAGCGCGTGGCCGATCAGGATGCCGAGCTCGGATGGCGGCAGGTGCAGGGACTCCATGGTGTGCACCACGCCCATCACCGCGGCGACGATACCGAAGGCCGGGGTGGCGTCCGCCAGTTTGCCCACCGCGTGGGCGGGATGCAGTTCCTCGTGGTGATGGGTTTCGATCTCGTTGTCCATCAGTGTCTCGATTTCCATCGCGTTGAGGTTGCCACCCACCATCATGCGCAGGTAGTCAGTGATGAAATCGACCAGATGGTGGTCGGCGAGAATGGCGGGGTACTTGCCGAAGATCGGACTTTTCTCGGGCTCCTCGACATCGCCTTCCAGCGACATCAGGCCTTCCTTGCGCACCTTGGCGAGCAGTTCGAACAGCAGGCCCAGGACATCCATGTAGTAGGCCTTGGAAAACTTGGAGCCCTTGAAGCAGCCGCCGAGGGCGGCGCCGGTGTGCTTGAGTGCGTGCAGCGAATTGGCGGCGACGAAGGCGCCAACGGCACCGCCCGCAATCATCAAGACTTCCAGCGGTTGCCATAAACCACCCAGATGTCCCCCGGCGAGCACATAGCCGCCGAAGATGCTGCCCATGACCACAACCCAGCCAACGATGACGAACACGGTCAGGTACTCCTTTTCAGATCAGTTGTTTTTTGAGAATGCTTTGCACGGGACCAAAGGTTTTCCGATGCGCCGGACAAGGGCCATATCGTTCCAGGGCGGCGAGGTGGGCCGCCGTAGGGTAGCCGGCGTGGCGGTCGAAACCATACACGGGATACCTATCGGCAAGTTCGCGTAGAACTTTATCTCTTTCTGTCTTGGCGAGGATGGACGCCGCGGAAATGGCCGGCTCCAGCGCGTCCCCCTTGACGATGGCGCGCGCGGGGATGGGCAAGTCGGGGCAGCGGTTGCCGTCGATCAGGGCGGCTTCCGCCGCCGGCACCAGCGCCAGCACGGCACGGCGCATGGCCAGCATGCTGGCGTGGAGGATGTTGAGGCGGTCGATCTCTTCTTCATCAGCGGCGGCGATGGCCCAGGCCAGGGCATGGGCCTTGATCGCTTCGGCGAGCACTTCGCGGCGCGCGGCGCTGAGTTTCTTCGAGTCCTTCAGGCCGCTGATCGGGCGCGCCGGATCGAGGATGACGGCGGCGGCATAGACCGGTCCCGCCAGCGGGCCCCGTCCGGCCTCGTCGACACCGCAGACGTAACGGGAGGTAAAGCACACATCGTGAGGCGACGGGGTCATGCCGGAACTCCGGATGCCTGCGTGGGCTGGGGTGGGCTGCCTTTCACAGGAATGATCGTACGACATCCGCGATCAGCCGGGGCGTGTCGCGTTTCAGGCGGGCGCGCTGGACGCGGAAGGCCTCGATCTGGGTGGCGCGGGCTTCGCCATCCGCAAGCAAGGCGTCGATGGCCTGCGCCAGGGCCTCCGGGGTGGCCTGGTCCTGCAGGATTTCCGGTACCACGGTGCGTTCGGCAAGAATGTTGGGCAAGCCGATCCAGGGCAGCAAGGCCTGGCGTTTCATGATCTGCCAGGTCAGCCACGGCACCCGGTAGCTGATGACGTGCGGGCAGTCGAGCAGCAGCGCTTCCAGGGTCGCCGTGCCGGAGGCGATCAGCGCGGCATCGGCCGCCTGCATGGCGTCGTGGGCATGGCCGAAGAGAATGCGCAAGGGCAGTTCCCGTGCGTCGGCTTCATAGAGGATGCGCTCGAAGGCCTGGCGGGTTTCCCGCGTCGCCAGGGGAATCAGGAAGCGGGCTTGCGGCCGCGCCAGGGCGAGGCGCTTGGCCGCCTCTACATAGAGACGGCCAAGCGCCTGCAATTCACTGGGACGGCTCCCCGGCAACAGCGCGACGTACTCGCCGTCCATGACCAGGCCCAGCCGCTCGCGGGCGGCCTTGCGGTTGGGTTCGGGCAGGGCGTGGGCGAGCGGATGGCCGACATAGGTGGCGGGGATGCCCGCCTGCTGGTAGATGGTTTCCTCGAAGGGAAAGATCAGCAGGACATGCGAGGCGGCGCGCGCGACCTTGCGGATGCGCTTGGGCCGCCAGGCCCAGACCGAGGGGCCGATGAAATGGATGGTGGCCATGCCCCGGCGTTTCAACGCGGCCTCCAGTGCCAGATTGAAATCGGGGGCGTCGACGCCGATGAACAGGCTCGGCGGGTTCGCGAGCAGTCGCTTCTTCAGGGCGCGGCGGATACCGAGAATCTTGCGCAGGCTGCCGAGTGCTTCGACATAGCCACGCACCGACAGCGCCGCCATGGGAAACAGCGAGCGCGCACCTGCCGACTGCATCCTGGGGCCGGCAATACCGGAAAAGGCGGCCTCCAGACCGGCGTCGCGCACGGAGCGGATCAACAGGCTTCCCAGCAGGTCGCCGGAGGCCTCGCCGGCGACGATGGCGATTTCTTTCAAGCCGCGGCCCTTCGTTCAGCGCACGATGCCGCGTCCGGCGGAGGCCAGGAATTCCGCCAGGGGAGCGAGTTCCACGTGGGTCTCGGCTTCCGTCGCGATCACGGCCTGGGCCTCGGCGAGCGAGAGGCCGGACTTGTACAGGGTCTTGTAGGCGCGTTTGAGCGCGCTCAAGGCTTCGGCCGAGTAACCGCGCCGCTTCAGGCCCTCGGAATTGATGCCGAAAGGCGCCAGCGGGTTGCCGGCGACGGTGAGGAAGGGCGGGATGTCCTGACGCACCACGGAGGCGATGCCGGTGATGACATGGGCGCCTACCCGGCAGAACTGGTGGACGCCGGTGAAGCCGCCGAGGATGGCGTAGTCGCCGATCTGAACATGGCCGGCGAGGGTGGCGTTGTTGGCGAAAATGGTGTGGTTGCCCACCTGGCAGTCATGCGCGAGGTGGACGTAGGCCATGATCCAGTTGTGATCGCCCAGCCGGGTGACGCCCTTGTCCTGGGCGGTGCCGACATTGAATGTGCAGAATTCGCGGATGACGTTGTCGTCGCCGATGTCCAGGCGGGTGGGTTCGCCGGCGTACTTCTTGTCCTGGGGCTCCTCGCCCAGGGAACAGAACTGGAAGACGCGGTTGCCCTCGCCGAGGCGGGTATGCCCGGTGATCACCACGTGCGGGCCGATGCGGGTGCCGGCGCCGATCTCGACATGCTCGCCGATGATGGAGTAGGGACCGATGCTGACATCGGCGCCGAGACGGGCGCCCGAATGGACGAGGGCGGTGGGGTGGATCATCTCGGCATCAATCCAGTTGCTTCAGGGTACACATCAACTCCGCCTCGCAGGCAAGCTGGCCGTCCACCGTGGCCTTGGCCGCGAATTTCCAGATGCCGCGCGAGACGCGCAGGATGCTGGCTTCCATGCGCAACTGGTCGCCCGGCACCACGGGGCGCTTGAAGCGGGCGCCGTCGATGCCGACGAAGTAGATCACGGTGTTCTCGTTCACGGGCATGTCTGCGCTCTTGAAGGCGAGCAGGCCGGCGGTCTGCGCCAGCGCCTCGATCATTAGCACGCCGGGCATGACCGGATGCAGGGGGAAGTGGCCGGGAAACTGCGGCTCGTTCATGCTGATGTTCTTGAGCGCGACGATGCGCTCGTTCGGCACCAGTTCCAGCACCCGATCCACCAGCAGGAAGGGATAACGGTGCGGCAGGTGCTTCATGATCTGGGTGATGTCCATTACGGCTGCATTACTCATGACTGTTCCAGTTGTTTTTCCAGGGATTTGATACGCCGCGCCAGGCTGTCGAGGTGGCGCAGGTGGGCGGCATTGCGCAGCCAGTCGGCATGCGGCATCAGCGGTTGCACCGAGGTGTAGACGCCGGCTTCCCGGATGTCCTTGGCGACGAAGGTGCCGGCGGAAACCGTGACCCGGTCGGCGATGTCCAGGTGGCCGATGATCATGGCGGCGCCACCGATCTGGCAATACGCGCCGATTCGGGTGCTGCCGGCGATACCGACGCAGGCGGCGATCGCGGTGTGTTCGCCGATGCGGCAGTTGTGGGCGACCTGAATCTGGTTGTCCAGCTTGACGCCGTTCTCGATCACGGTGTCATCGAGGGCGCCGCGGTCGATCGTGGTATTGGCGCCGACTTCGACGTCATCGCCCAGGACGGCGCGGCCGACCTGGGGTACCTTGATCCAGCGGTCTTCCCAGGCCAGGCCGAAGCCATCAGAGCCGATGACGCAGCCGGGATGCAGCGTGGCCCGGTCGCCGATGACGCAGTCGTGAAGCACGGTGACCCGCGCGAGCAGACGGCAGTCCTCGCCCAGCCTGGCGCGAGCGCCGACCACGCAGTGGGGACCGAGCACACTGCCGGCGCCGATCACGGCACCGGATTCGATCACGCAGCCAGGCCCGACGCTGGCCGTCGCGTCGACGACGCAATCGGGGGCGACGTGCGCGGCGGGATGGATGCCGGCCGTGGGTGGGGCTTCCGGGTGGAGCAGGGCGAGGGCGCGGGCGAAAGTGGCGTGCGGGTTGGCGACCGCCAGGCATGCTTGCGGCAGAGGCTCGTCCAGGGTTTGCGGAATGATCAGGGCGCTTGCGGCCGAGTCGCGGGCACGCGCCAGCATCTTGCGGCCGAGCAGGAAGCCCAGTTGCCCCGCCTGCGCGTGTTCCAGCGAGGCGGCGCCATGCAGCCGAACGCCGCCATCCCCGCGTATCGTGCCGCCCAGGCGCGCTTGCAGATCTGCCAGGGTCAGGCTGGGCATGGCGCGTGGAAAGTCAGCGATCCAGCGATTTCAGGACGCGATCGGTGATGTCCACGCGGGTGCTGGCATAGACCACATTCTCGACGATGAGGTCGAATTTCTCCTTCTCCGCGATTTCGACGATGGCTTTGCGCGCGCGCTCCTGGACGCTGGCGAATTCCTCGTTGCGGCGCTGGTTGAGATCTTCGCGGAATTCGCGCTGGGCGTGCTGCAGATCGCGGCTGAGATTGGCCAGTTCGCGCTGTTTCTTGGCGCGCTCGGTCTCGGACAGGGTCACGCCCTCTTTTTCCAGATAGCTTTGCAGGTCGCGCGCCTGCTTGACCATTTTCTGGATGTCCTGGTCGCGGCCCTGGAACTCCTTCTCCAGCTTCTTTTGCGCCTTGAGGGCCTGCTGGGAGTCGCGGAACACCCGCTCGGTGTTGACGAAACCGATCTTGATGTCGGCTGTTTGCGCGGCTGCGGGCAGGGCCAGGACGAACAGGAGCAGGAACAGGCGTTTCATGTGAGACCTCGATCAGAAGACATTGCCGAGCTGGAACTGGAAGGTTTGCTTCTTGTCGTCCACGGCCGCATTGACCGGCTTCGCCAGCGAGAGCTTGATCGGGCCCATGGGCGAATACCAGGTGATGGCGGCACCGATGGAGTAGCGCAGGTCAGACAGCGAGAGGGTCTTGTAGCGGCCCAGGGTGTCATATTCGCCTGCCACCATGCCGGCATCCAGGAAGGTGGACAGGCGCACGGAACGATCCGTGCCCATGCCGGGGAAGGGGAACAGGATTTCGGCGTTGCCGACCAGTCGCTTGCTGCCACCGACCGAGAAGGTGCCTGAGGTGTTGGTCGCCTTGGGACCGAGGGTGCCGCTGTCGAAGCCGCGCACCGAACCGATGCCGCCGGCGAAGAAGTTGCGGAACAGCGGCAGGTTCTGGCCGCTATAGCCGTTGCCGATACCGATCTCGCCGTTGAGCAGGAGACTGATGGAACGGTTGAGCGGCTTCAGCCACTGGTACTGGTAATTCAGTTTGTAATACTTCAGGTCGCCGGCGGGAGTGCCCATTTCAGCGAACACCCGCTGGTAGGTGCCCTTGGTCGGGTAGAGCAGGCTGTCGCGCGAGTCGCGCGCCCAGCCGGCTTCGAGGCGCAGGGAATTGGTAGTGACGCTGCATGCCGTGCCGGACACGGTCGGGCAGTTCGGCTCGTAGGTATTCGCATACTGGAAATACACGTCGGGCGCGGTGGAACTCAGATCCATGGTGACCTGTTCCAGCGCGGCGCCGAAGTTGACCGTGTCCAGTTCGGTGATCGGCACGCCCAGGCGCAGGCCGATGCCGGTGGTCGATGTCTTGTAGTCCGCCACGGTATTCAGGCTGGACGTGTTCAGGTCACGCTGATACAGGTCGTAGCCCAGGCTGATGCCGTCCTGGGTGAAGTAGGGGTTGGTGAAGGACAGCGAGTAGGTTTTGTTGATGCTGCCGCTGTTGATCTGCGCGGAGAGGCGGTTGCCGGTGCCGAACAGGTTGTTCTGGGAGACCGAGCCAGTCAGCACCAGGCCATCGGTACTGGAGAAGCCGGCGCCCACCATGACGCTGCCGGTGGGCATCTCGGTGACGTTGATGTTGACGTCCACCTGGTCGGTGGTACCGGGTACGGGCGGTGCCTCGACATTGGTCTCCTTGAAGTAGCCGAGGCGTTCAACGCGTTCGCGTGAGCGGTTGATCTTGTCGGCGGCGTACCAGGCGCCTTCCATCTGGCGCATCTCGCGACGGACGACCTCGTCCTTGGTGCGGGTGTTGCCGGTGACGTTGATGCGGCGCACATAGACCTTGCGGCCCGGGTCGACCAGGAAGGTGAAGGCGGCGGTACGCTTGTCCTTGTCGATTTCCGGCGCCGCGTTGACGTTGGCGAAGGCGTAGCCCTCGTTGCCGAGACGATCACCGATCTTCTTGGTGGTTTCGTTGAGACGTTCGCGGGAGAAGGGGTCGCCCGGTTTCAGGGTGATCAGGGTTTTCAGCTCGGCTTCGGGCACCGGCAGCTCGCCGGCGAATTTGAAGTCCGTGATGGTGTATTTCTCACCCTCGCTGATGTTGATGGTGATGTAGATGTCTTTCTTGTCCGGGGTGATCGACACCTGGGTGGATTCGATGTTGAACTCGAGATAGCCCTGGTTCTGGTAGTACGCGCGCAGGGTCTCCAGGTCGCCGGCGAGCTTCTGCTTCGAATACTGATCGTTCTTCGTCCACCAGGTCATCATGCCGGGCGTGCTCAGGGTGAACAGCTTCAGCAGAGCCTTTTCCGTGAAAGCCTGGGCGCCGACGATGTTGATGGCGCGAATCTTGGCGACTTCGCCCTCGCTCACCTCGAAGCTCACCGCGACCCGGTTACGCTCCAGCGGCGTGGTGACGGCCTTCACTTCGACCGAATAGATGCCGCGGTTGTAATACTGGCGCTTGAGTTCCTGCTCCGCCTTCTCCATCAGGGAGCGGTCCAGGATGCGGCCTTCCGCCAGTCCCAGTTGTTTGAGGCCGGTCTTCATGTCGTCCTTGGAAAACTCCTTCATCCCGGAGAAGTCGACGCTGGCGATGCCGGGACGTTCCTCGACGCTGACGACCAGGACGTCGTCCACGGTCTCCAGGCGCACATCCTTGAAAAAGCCGGTGGCGTAGAGTGCCTTGATGGCGGTGGCGGCCATCTCGGGGGTGAGGGTCTCGCCGACCTTGACCGGCAGATAGCTGAACACCGTGCCGGCTTCCGTGCGCTGGATACCCTCCACGCGGATGTCCTTGACCTGGAATGGCTCGAAGGCCTGCGCTTGGGCAGCAAACAGAGCAAGGGCGAGCAGGCTGGGGCGAAAGACGTGCATTGTGGTTTTTCTCTACCGGCGAATCATTGCGAAATGAACCGGCTCAAATCGTTGTAAAGAGCGAAAAACATGAGCAGGCCGAGCAGACCCATGCCTATCTTCTGGCCGATTTCCTGGATCCGCTCGGAGACGGGACGGCCGGTCAAAAATTCCGCGAAATAATACAGCAAGTGCCCGCCATCCAGTAGCGGCACGGGCAGCAGGTTGAGCACGCCCAGGCTGATGCTGACCAGGGCGAGAAAGGCGACGAAGCTGGCGAGACCCGATTGCGCGGATTGGCCGGCATAGTCGGCGATGGTCAATGGGCCGGAGAGGTTTTTCAGGGAGGCCTGGCCGGTGATCATGCGGCCCAGCATTTCCAGGCTGAAGGCGGAGAGTTCCCAGGTCCGGGCGAGGGCGCGCTGCATCGCGTCCAGCGGGCCATAACGGGCTGTGCCGCGCAGATCGGCGAGCAGTGCCGGGTCGACCCGCGGCCCGGCGCCGATGCGGCCGATATCATGATCGCCGTCGCGGGTACGGGCCGGGGTGAGCATGATCTCCAGTGTCTCGCCACCACGCGTGATCGCCACGCGCAGGCGCCGCTCAGGCGAGCGGCGGACGGTCTCGACCACCTGCTCCCAGCTGGCCATGGCGACACCTTCGATGGTGGTGATGCGGTCGCCTTCGCGCAGTCCCGCGGCGGCGGCAACGCCGTCGGCGCTGATCTGCCCGAGCACCGGGTCGAGCGGCGGCAGATAGCGTGCCAGGCCGAGTGCCTTCAGGGGCGCCTGTTCGACCTCCTGGTCGAGCGCCGGCACGGTCAGGGTGTATTGGGCGATATCACCGCGCCGGTCTCGTGTCTCGATCTTCAGGCTGTCGCCACGCAGCACCTGCTTCAGGGCCAGCCAGTGCAGGTCCTGCCAGCTATCGACCGGCTCACCTCCGATCCGGGTGATGGTGGCTTCACCGCGCATGCCGGCCAGTTGTGCCGGGCTGCCCGCCGTCGGTTCGCCGATGACGGGCTTGAGGATGGGCACGCCGACCATGAACAAGCCCCAGAACAGCAGGATGGCGAGCAGAAAGTTGGCCAGGGGTCCGGCAGCGACAATGGCCGCGCGTGCGCCCACCGACTTGCGGTTGAAGGTCTGGTCGAGCTGGTCGGCCGGCACATCGCCTTCCCGTTCGTCGAGCATCTTGACGTAGCCGCCGAGCGGGATGGCGGACAGCGCCCATTCCGTGCCGTGACGGTCGCCGTGGCGGGCGATGACCTGGCCGAAGCCGACCGAGAAGCGCAGCACTTTCACGCCCATGCGACGCGCGACCCAGTAATGACCGAACTCGTGGAAGACGATGAGGATGGCCAGGGTGAGAATAAAGGCGAGGAGGGTGGTCATGGGCTGTGCACTAGCACCTGCGAGACGTCGGCGCTCCGGTTAGGCTCGCGCATGCGTGATCCAGGTTTCCGCTTCCCGCCGCGCGGCGGCATCGGCCGCCATCAGGTCTTCCAGCGAGTCGGCGGGCAGGCCGGCGAGGCGGTCGAGCGCGGCGGCCAGACTGGCGGCGATGCCCGGATAGGGAATGCGGCGGTCGAGGAAAGCTGCCACCGCGACTTCGTTGGCCGCATTGAGCACCGCGGGCGCGGCGGCGCCGGCTTCCAGGGCCTGGTAGGCCAGCTTGAGACAGGGGAAGCGGGCGAAATCGGGCGCCTCGAAGGTGAGTTGGCCGATTTTCGCCAATTCCAGCCAGTTCACCCCGGCCTCCACGCGTTCCGGGTAGGCCAGCGAATGCGCGATGGGGGTGCGCATGTCGGGATTGGAGAGTTGCGCCAGCACCGAGCCGTCGAGATATTCCACCATGCTGTGGACGATGCTCTGCGGGTGGATCACCACTTCGATCTGGTCGGGTCGGGCATTGAACAGCCAGCGCGCCTCGATCACCTCCAGGCCCTTGTTCATCATGCTGGCCGAGTCCACCGAGATCTTCTTGCCCATCACCCAGTTCGGGTGGGCCACGGCTTCTTCCGGGGTGACGTGCTGCAGTGTGTCCACCGCGCGGGTGCGGAAGGGGCCGCCGGAGGCGGTGAGCAGGACGCGGCGCACACCGTGTTTAGCCATGTCGCCATCGTAGTTGGCCGGTAGCAACTGGAATACGGCGTTGTGTTCGGAGTCGATCGGCAGCAGCGTGGCATGGTGTTCGCGGACCGCTTCCATGAAGAAACGGCCGGCCATGACCAGGGTTTCCTTGTTGGCCAGCAACACCCGCTTGCCGGCGCGAGCGGCGGCCAGGGCGGGGCGCAGGCCGGCGGCACCGACGATGGCGGCCATGACGCTGTCCACTTCCGGCAGGGCGGCGACGAATTCCAGCGCCTCCATCCCGTACAGGACTTCGGTTGCCGTGCCGGCGAGCAGGCCTTGCAAGGCCATGGCCTTGTCGGCATCCAGCACCACCGCGTAGCGCGGCAGGAATTGGCGGCATTGCGCGGCGAGCTTGTCGATCTGGTTCTGGCCGGTCAGCGCCACCACCCTGAATTTCTCAGGATGGCGGGCGACCACGTCGAGCGTGTTGACACCGATGGTGCCGGTGGCGCCGAGGAGGGTGAGATTGCGTGGAGTCATTGCCATAGCAGCAGGAAGCAGAGGGCGAGGGGGAGCACGGCGCTGAGGCTGTCGATGCGATCGAGCACGCCGCCGTGTCCGGGCAGCCAGTGGCCGCTGTCCTTGATGCCGGCCTGGCGTTTGGCGTGGCTTTCGAACAGGTCACCGAGGATGCTGGCCACGAACAGGATCATCGCGTAGCCCAGCAGGGCGGCGCTGTGGATGAGGCTCTCCCGCCAGGCGAACACGCTGATCAGCACGACATAGACGGCGATCGCCAGGGCCGCGCCGATGGCCCCCTCCCAGGATTTCCCGGGACTGATGCGCGGGGCGAGCTTGTGTTTGCCGAAGCGGCGCCCGCTGAAGTAGGCGGCACTGTCGGCGATCACCGCGAGCAGGATGCAGGCGAGCAGAAACAGGGGGGAATGATCATGCAGATGGATGGCGGCAAATCCGGTGGGAATCAGCAGCAGCCAGCCCAGCAGCGCGCCACCCGGGCCACCGGCGATCGGCCAGCCGCGCGCCAGCCAGAGTGGTGCCAGCAGCAGCCAGAACAGCGCGGCGAGACTGGCGATCACTTCTCTGGGCACATACAGGGTGACAGCGAGTGTGAGCAATGGTGTGGCGAGCGTGTAGATGAGGCGGGCACGGTCGTCCTGTTTTACCAGTCCCGCCCATTCCCAGGCACCCAGACCGACGATGAGCAGCATCAGCGCGGCCCAGGCCGTGGTCGGCAGACTGAGCAGGGAGGCCAGAAAGACGCCGCCGAGCGCCAGACCGGTCAGGATGCGTTGTTTAGTGCTCGACAAGTTGTTCGCTGGTGCGGCCAAAGCGACGCTCGCGTTGCTGGTAGGAGGCGATGGCCAGATCCAGTTCCCTGGCGTTGAAATCAGGCCACAGGGTTCCCGTGAAATACAGTTCGCTGTAGGCGAGTTGCCAGAGCAGGAAGTTGCTGATGCGCTGTTCGCCACCGGTGCGGATGAACAGATCGGGTTCCGGTGCGTAGTGCAGCGCCAGGCGGGAGGTCAGGGCCTCCTCGCTCAATTCCTGGCCGGGATGCTCGCGCATCCAGGTGTTCGCGGCTTGCAGGATGTCCCAGCGACCACCGTAGTTGGCGCAGACGGTGAGGGTCAAGCGGGTGTTGTTCGCCGTCCGTTGCTCGCCTTCGGCAATCAGTTCACGCAGGCGCTGGTCGAAACGGGACAGGTCGCCCACCACCTTCAGGCAGACGCCATTGCGGTGCATCTTGCTGACTTCGCGCTCCAGCGCGGTGACGAACAACTCCATCAGGCGCGAGACTTCTTCTTCCGGGCGGCGCCAGTTCTCCGAGCTGAAGGCGAACAGGGTCAGGTAATCCACCCCGCGGTCGAGGCAGGCCTGAATCACGTCACGGACCCGCTTCACGCCTTGGGCGTGGCCGGCAAAGCGGGGGAGCAGGCGTTTTTTTGCCCAGCGGCCGTTGCCATCCATGATGATCGCGATGTGCCGTGGAATTTCCACCGCATGGGGGATGGCGGCCGTGCTGCTGCTGAATAGACGTTTGATCATGATGGGGGAGCCCGTGGCTACCAGTGGGCGGCGGTGGGCGTCGCTAGGAGCGACAGGTCGCCGCCCGCTGGATCACACCGCCATCAAGTCCTTTTCTTTTTCCGCCAGGGCGCGATCGAGTTCCGCGATGTACTTGTCGGTGAGTTTCTGGATCTCCTCGGTGGCGCGGCGTTCCTCGTCCTCGGAGGCATCCTTGTTCTTGACCAGCTCCTTCAGATGCGCATTGGCATCACGGCGAATGTTGCGCACCGCGACGCGGGCGTTTTCGGTCTCGCCCTTGACCACCTTGATCAGGTCGCGGCGACGTTCTTCGGTGAGGGGCGGCATCGGCACACGAATCAATTCGCCCATGTTGGCGGGATTGAGGCCGAGGTCGGAGTCGCGAATCGCCTTTTCAATCTTGCTGGCCATGTTTTTTTCGTAAGGCTGCACGCCGATGGTACGGGCGTCGATCAGGCTGACGTTGGCCACCTGATTGACCGGCACCGGTGAACCGTAATATTCCACCATGACGTGATCGAGGATGCCGGTATGGGCGCGACCGGTGCGGACCTTCATCAGGTCATGCTTCAGCGCTTCCAGCGACTTCTTCATCTTGTCCTCGGCGGACTTCTTGATGTCGGCGATCATGTGCTCGGCTCCTTGTCTCTAATTAAACACCACGCGGGTGCCTTCCGCCTCGCCCAGCACCACCCGGCGCAGGGCGCCCGGCTTGAAGATGCTGAATACGCAGAGTGGCAGTTTCTGCTCGCGGCAGAGCGCGAAGGCGGCGGTATCCAGGACGCCCAGGTTGCGGGCGATAGCTTCGTCGAAAGTCAGTTGCTCGTAGCGTGTCGCGGTCGGATCCTTCTTCGGATCGGCGGTGTAGACACCGTCCACCTTGGTGGCCTTGAGCATGAGGTCCGCTCCGATCTCGGCGCCGCGCAGGGCGGAGGCGGTATCGGTGGTGAAGAACGGGTTGCCGGTGCCGCCACCGAAGATGACCACTCGGCCGGCTTCGAGATGACGTATCGCGCTGTCACGTTCGAACGCTTCGCCCACATGGGCGATGGTGACGGCGGTCTGCACACGCGCCTCGACACCGGCCGCCATCAGTCCGTCCTTCAGTGCCAGCGCATTCATGACGGTGGCCAGCATGCCCATGCTGTCGGCGGTGGCGCGATCCATGCCGGACAAAGCGCCGGTGGCGCCACGGAACAGATTGCCGCCACCCACCACGATGCCGACCTGTACGCCCAGTTCAGTCACTTCCCTGATCTGGGCAACCATGCCCGCCATGGTTTCAGCGTGGTAGCCGAAGCTGTCCGGACCCATCAGGGCCTCGCCGGAAAGCTTCAGAAGGATGCGTTTGATTGTCATCGGTTTGTGGGTTGCGATGGGCAGTATGCAGTAGCCGCCGACTGCGAACTGCCGACTCGTTCTTAGACCTTCGCGGCGGCGGCCACTTCAGCGGCGAAGTCGGTGACTTTCTTCTCGATGCCTTCGCCGACAATGAACATGCTGAAGCCGTGGCACTGCGAGTTGTGGCTCTTGAGCACCTGCTCGATGGTCTGCTTGTCGTCCTTGACGAAGGGTTGCGACAGCAGGGTCACTTCCTTCAGGAACTTCTGCACGGTGCCTTCGGCGATCTTCTCCAGCATGGCTTCCGGCTTGCCGGCTTCCTTGGCCTTCTCGATGGCGACGCGGCGCTCGGTGTCGATCAGGTCTTGCGACACGCCGGAGGCATCGAGCGACTTGGGCTTGGAGGCGGCGATGTGCATGGCGATGTCGCGGGCCAGCGCCTCGTCACCGGCGATGTCGACCAGGACGCCGATCTTCTTGCCGTGGATGTAGCTGGCGAACTTGCCCTGACCGTCAAGGCGCACGAAGCGGCGGATGGACATGTTCTCGCCGATCTTGCCGACCAGCTCGGTACGGGTTTCTTCCACGGTCTTGCCGCCGTAGGGCAGGGCGGACAGCGCGGCGACATCGGCGGGGTTCTGGTTCAGCACCATGTCGGCCAGGGCGCTGGTCAGCGCCAGGAAATCGTCGTTCTTGGCGACGAAGTCGGTTTCGCAGTTCACTTCCACCATCGCGGCGGACTTGCCGTCGGCGCTGATGCTGATGGCGACGACGCCTTCGGCGGCGACGCGGCCGGCGCTCTTGGCGGCCTTGTTGCCGAAGCGCACGCGCAGGATTTCTTCGCCCTTCTGCATGTCGCCGCCCGCTTCGGTCAGCGCCTTCTTGCAGTCCATCATGGGGGCATCGGTACGCTCACGCAGCTCTTTGACCATGGATGCGGTGATTTCCGCCATTTTGCTAACTCCTGTTTTCCGTATTGAAAAACGCCCCGATCACCGGGGCGTCTCGAGAAATGCTGCCCTGGCGCGGGCTGGTTGAAGGTGCGTTACAACCGCGCGCCAGTCCGATTTGCTTACTCGGCGGCGGCGCTTTCCGTGACTTCGACGTACTCGTCTTCACCGGCGGCGACCATTTCCTCGATGACCTGGGTCTTGCCTTCCAGGATCGCGTCGGCCAGGCCACGGGCATAGAGACGGATGGCGCGGTTGGAGTCGTCGTTGCCGGGGATGACGTAATTGACGTTGGCCGGGCTGTTGTTGGTATCGACCACACCGATCACGGGGATGCCCAGTTTGGCGGCCTCGGTAATGGCGATTTTCTGATAGCCGACGTCGACCACGAACAGAGCGTCCGGCAGGCGCTCCATATCCCGGATGCCGCCCAGACTTTGTACCAGCTTGTCGCATTCACGCTGAACACGCAGGGCTTCCTTCTTGGACAGGGTGCCTTCACTCAGCTGCGCTTCCAGTTCCTTCATGCGCTTGACCGACTGCTTGACCGTCTTGAAGTTGGTCAGCATGCCGCCGAGCCAGCGGTGGGAGACGAAGGGCATGCCGCAGCGGGTCGCTTCCTCGGCCATGATCTCGCGGGCCTGGCGCTTGGTGCCGACGAACAGAATGGAACCCTTGTTGGAGATCAGACGACGCGCGAAGGTGGCGGCCTCGTTGAACAGAGGCAGGGTCTTTTCCAGGTTGATGATGTGAATCTTGTTGCGATGGCCGAAGATGTACGGCGCCATCTTCGGATTCCAGTAACGGGTCTGGTGGCCGAAATGGACACCGGCTTCAAGCATTTGACGCATGGTTACGGACATGACTACTCCTTGGTTAAGGTTGGGCCTCCATCCCCCGACGAACCCGGTACGGGCACCTTAACGCGGGGGGATGTGTGGATTACGCTGGGTGGCGGACCTGGCCGATTGCCGGGTTGCCGCACGAACAGCGCCGCGCATTCTAGCAGGGGGGCGACTTCAGCGGCAACCCGCGAGCTTGTGTCAGGGTTTCGGCCGGAGGGGACGTGGTCCTGGCCTGAGATGCCCCAAGCGTGTTCTTATCTATATAGCGGCCGTTTCCATGGCGGTGTATTTCAAGCGTTTGCTTCTCGATTCGGTCATGAAAAGTGTGAATTTCTTCTTGCGGGAATGAAAGGCCGTGGCTACAATGCTCGGACTTTGCAGATGGCTTCAAACGGTGCCGGATGCAACGAATCAAGTAGCACAATGCAACACATGGAGTGGTAGTTCAGTCGGTTAGAATACCGGCCTGTCACGCCGGGGGTCGCGGGTTCGAGTCCCGTCCACTCCGCCAACACCTCAAAGGCGAACGCGAGTTCGCCTTTTTTTTTGAATTTTTTCGACCATCGCTGAGCCATGCTAGAAGCCATACGAGAACGCGCACAGGGCTGGATTGCCCGTGTCATCCTGGGGTTGATTGCACTGACCTTCGCCGTCTGGGGCGTGGAAGGTTATTTCGGCAGCAACGGCAAGGTACCGCCCGCTGCCAAGGTCAACGACGAAGAGATCAGCCAGCGTGAATTCCTCAAGGTGCTCAAGGAGCAGGGCGAGGCGATGCAGCAGCAACTGGGCGGCAAGGTCGAGGAGAAGGCGCTGCGCGCCAGGGTGATGGAGCAGCTGGTCAATACGCGCTTGCTGTCACAGGTCGCGCAAAAAACGGGCTTCACCGTCCGCGAGCCGCAGGTGCAGGCGGTACTGAGCGGCATCGAGCTGTTCCAGGAAGGAGGCCGGTTTTCCAGCGCGCGGCTGGAGCAGTGGCTGCGTAGCCAGGGCATGAGCCAACAGGAGTTGCTGGCCATGATCGGCCAGGATCTGCTGCTCAAGCAGGTGCAGATCGGTTATGGCGAAGGTGCGCTCACCCCCCTGCCCATTGCCACGCGGCTCAATGGCCTGCTCGCCCAGCAGCGCGAGGTCAACGAAGCCGGGTACTCCAGCAAGGATTTCCTCGCTGCCGTGAAGGTCGACCCGCAAGCCATACAGGCTGACTACGATGCCCACAAGGCCGACTACGCGATTCCCGCCGCGGTGCGTGTGCGGTATCTCGTACTCTCCCAGGCGGCTCTGGCGGAGAAAGTGCAGATCAGCGACGAGCAGGCCAGCAAGGCCTACGAAACCAATGCTGCGCGTTACCAGGAGCCTGAGCGCCGTCGCGCCAGCCACATCCTGATCAAGATTGGCACCGATGCGGACGCCAAGGCGCGGGCGGCGGCGAAGGCCAAGGCCGAGCAGATCCTGGCCGAAGTGAAGCGTTCGCCCGCCAGCTTTGGCGACCTTGCGCGCAAGTATTCGCAGGATCCCGGTTCCGGAGAAAAGGGCGGGGATCTCGGTTCCTTCACCCGCGACATGATGGTCAAGCCCTTCTCGGACGCGGCTTTCTCGATGCAGCAAGGCGCGATCAGCGACCTGGTGGAAACACAGTTCGGTTATCACATCATCCGCCTCGACGGCATCCTTCCCGGCGCCAGGATCGGTTTCGCCATGGTCAAGGACGACATCGTCCGCGAGCTCAAGCAGCAGGAGGCGCAACGCCGTTTCGTCGAGTCGGCCGAGCGTTTCAGCAATATGGTGTATGAGCAGCCGGACAGCCTCGACCCCGCAGCCAAGGAGTTCGGCCTGAAAATCGAGGAAAGCACCTGGTTCGATCAGAAATCCGCGCCGGCGCCGCTGGCCAACGAACGCTTGCTGGAGACCGTTTTTTCCGAAGATGCACGCACCAAGAAACAGAACAGCGAGGCCATCGAAGTGTCGCCCAACACCCTGGTCTCCGCCCGGGTTGTTGAATATCGCCCTGCCGGCCAGCGACCCCTGGCGGAAGTGGAAGCGGTCATTCGACTGAAGTTGAGCGCGGAAAAGGCGCGGGCGCTCGCGGTTGAAGCCGGCAAGAAGGCCCTGGAAAGTGCGCGTTCCGGACAGGCGCTCAACTGGTCGGCACCGATGACCCTGTCGCGGATGCATCCGCTCGACCAGCCTACGGCGTCGGTAAAGGCCATCTTCCGTGCCGATGCCGGGAAGCTGCCTGCTTATGTTGGCGCCGAGACACCCGATGGGTATCGCGTCTATCGCCTGAATCGGGTGGTGGCGGGGCAGACCGATCCGGAGACGGCCAAGCGCATGCGTAACGACATTCGCCGCCTGGTTGCCCAGGAGGAGATGCGTGCCTATCTGGAGAACCTCAAGGCACGCGCCAAGGTCAAGGTCGAGCCGAGTGCGCTGGAGCCCAAAGCCGAGTAGCGCAGGGAACACTGCAAGTCACCATGAAAAAAGCCGGGCATGCCCGGCTTTTTTCATGGTGGCAGGATGCGCTTACTCGTCTACCGCCAGGCCGGCCGTGCTGTTGAAGCCGGAATCCACATAGGTGATTTCGCCGGTGATGCCCGAAGCCAGGTCGGACATCAGAAAGGCGGCGGTGTTGCCGACTTCCTCGATGGTCACGTTGCGGCGCAGCGGCGAATGTTGCTCGCCCCAGGCCAGGAGCTTGCTGAAATCGGAGATGCCGGAGGCGGCCAGGGTCTTGATCGGGCCGGCGGAGAGCCCGTTCACCCGGATGCCGCGCGGTCCCAGGCTGGCGGCCAGATAGTAGACGCTGGATTCGAGGCTGGCCTTGGCCAGGCCCATGACGTTGTAATGCGGTACCGAGCGGACCGCGCCCAGGTAGGTCATGGTCAGCAGGGCGCCATTGCGGCCGGCCATCATCGGCAGAGCGGCCTTGGCCATGCCGGTGAAGGAATAACTGGAAATGTCGTGGGCGATGCGGAAATTCTCGCGGGTGACGTTGTCGATGTAGCTGCCGACCAGCGCATCCTTGGGCACGAAGGCGATGGAATGCACCAGGCCATCGAGACCATCCCAGTGCTTGCCGAGGTTTTCGAACAGCGAGGTGATTTCCTCGTCGCTGCCGACATCGCAGGGGAAAACCCGTTGCGCGCTGTCACCGAATTCCTGGACCAGGCCCAGGACCCGGTCCCTGACTTTTTCACCCTGATAGGTGAAGGCCAGTTCCGCGCCCTCGCGGTGGCAGCACTTGGCCACGCCGTAGGCAATGGAGCGGTTGCTGATCAGACCGGTGATGAGAATTTTTTTGCCGGAGAGAAAGCCCATGTCGCGGTACTCGATTGAATGAAACGGCGCGAATTATACCCGTGACGCCGCATGGGTCGGCGGTCAGCGATAACATCACCCATCCGAATGATGGAGTAGCGTCGTGAAGGCGAAAATCATTGCCGTGGTGAACCAGAAGGGCGGGGCGGGCAAGACCACGCTCGCCATGTTGCTGGCGGGCAGTCTGGCGGATGCCGGCCACGCCGTGCTGGTCGCCGATGCCGATCCGCAGAATACCGCCCTGCATTGGGCCGGCATGGGCGAAGGCTATCCCGCCGAGGTGGAAGACGTTTCCGGTGAGGAGGGCAAACTGCACAAGGCACTGCGCCGCCGCCGCGATGACTATGACTATATCGTCATCGACAGCCCGCCCGCCGCCGCCGCGCCGGTGACCCAGAGCGCGCTGCGCATCGCCGATCTTGCCCTGGTGCCGGTGATTCCCTCTCCACTCGATCTGTGGGCCTCGGTGCGCATCCGCGAGGCGATCACCGAGGCCCGCCACAAGAACCCCGACCTGCTGGCCCGCCTCGTGGTCAACCAGATGCAGCCGAATACCGTTCTGGCGAGGGAGGTGTTGGGCATGCTGCCGGAATTCGGCATTCCCTTGCTGGCCGCCAGCCTGAAAAGCCGGACCGCCTACCGCCAGTGCGCCGCGCTCGGCGCAACCATCGCCGCCCTCGGCGGGCGCGCCGCCATGGCGATCATGGAACTCGACGCCTTGCGCCGCGAGGTGGAAGGCCTGCTCAGCGAGGAGCGCAAATCATGGTGATCCATACCCAGCTCGATTTCCTGCGTCATGGCGAGCCGGTGGGCGGTCGCCGCTACCGGGGCCAGACCGATGATCCGCTGTCGGAAAAAGGCTGGGCGCAGATGCGCGCCGCCACCGCCGGAGAGCGGCCGTGGTCGGCCATCGTCAGTTCTCCACTGACTCGCTGCGCGGCCTTCGCGCGATGGCTGGCGGACGAGAGCGGGTTGCCGCTCGGCTTCGACGAGCGCCTCAAGGAGGTCGGCTTCGGCACCTGGGAGGGCAAGACCGCGGACGAACTCATGCGCGACGATCCCGACTGCGTGTTCGCATTCAAACGCGACCCGGTCGGCCGCCGGCCGCAGGGGGCGGAACGCCTGGCGGATTTCCACGCCCGCGTGGTGGCCGCTTATGAGGACCTCCTGGCCCGCCACGCCGGCGGTCATGTCCTGGTGGTGGCGCATGCCGGTGTGATGCGCATGGTGATCTGCCATGTGCTCGGCCTGCCCGCCGCGCAGGCCTACAGGATCAATGTCGCCTCGGCCGGCCTGGCGCGGGTCAAGGTGGAGCAACAAGACTCGGGCCGGCTGGATACGTTGCAATGGCTGAGTCGCGGACCGCGGATGTAGCGACCGGCTTCCAGACTCAGTCAGGTTCCCCCATGCGGCGACGATGACGCGAGAAAGCCGCTCACCCGACCCGCCTCAGCCGCGGGTGTTGGAGTTGCTGGCGAACTGGCTCAATTCGACGCGCGGCGCCGGCTCCCAGCCAGGTTTGCGGTGCTCGGCCACGACATTGGTGAAAATGCCGCCGCGCACATAGAACTTGGCGGTCAGGCGCATGAAGCGGGGATCGGTGGCGCGGACCAGATCATCGAGGATGCGGTTGGTGACGTCTTCATGGAAATGGCCTTCCTCGCGGAACGACCAGATGTAGAGCTTGAGGCTCTTCAGTTCGACGCAGCGCTGGTCCGCGATGTAGTCCAGGAACAGGGTGGCGAAGTCGGGCTGGCCGGTTTTCGGGCACAGGCAGGTGAATTCCGGGATTTCCATGTGGATGTGGTAATCGCGACCGGGATTCGGATTGTCGAAGGTTTCGAGCGTCTTGCTGGGCAGGGTAGGCATGAGGGCGGAGAGAAAAAGTAGAATGCGGCGCGAATTATAGACGTTCACCCCTGACATCCCCGGTTCCCCCCTTGCGCCTCAAACATATCCACATCGCCGGCTTCAAATCCTTCGTCGACCCGGTGACCCTTCCCGCCGGCGCGCAGCTGACCGGCATCGTCGGGCCGAACGGTTGCGGCAAGTCGAACGTCATCGACGCCGTGCGCTGGGTGCTGGGCGAATCGAAGGCGCGTGAATTGCGTGGTGCCAGCATGCAGGACGTCATCTTCAACGGCTCCTCGGGGCGCAAGCCGGCCTCGCGCGCTTCGGTGGAACTGCTGTTCGACAACAGCGATGGCCGCGCGGCGGGACAGTGGTCGCAATACGCCGAGATCGCGGTCAAGCGGATGCTGACGCGCAGCGGTGATTCCAGCTACTGGATCAACAACGTCCAGGTCCGCAAGCGCGACATGGCCGACCTGTTTCTTGGCACCGGCCTCGGCGGCGATGCCTACGCCATCATCGAACAGGGCATGATTTCCCGCATCATCGAGGCGAAGCCGGAGGAACTGCGTGGCTTCCTGGAAGAAGCCGCCGGGGTGTCGAAGTACAAGGAGCGGCGCCGCGAAACCGAATCGCGCCTGCGCGACACCCGGGAGAACCTGGACCGCGTCTCCGACATCCGCGAGGAACTCGGGCGGCAACTGGAGAAACTCGGCATCCAGGCCGAGGTGGCACGGCAATTCTTCGGACTCGACGCCGAGCGCACCCTGAAGACCCGCTTTCTCTCGCTCACCCGCATGCGCGAGGCGAGGGGACGCCAGGCCGAGTTGGCGCGGCGCATGGAGGCCGCGCGCAACGAGATCGAGGCCAAGACCGCTGAATTGCGCCATCTGGAAGCTGAACTGGAAAGCCACCGTCTCGAGCAGTTCAACGCCACCGAAAGCCTCAACCAGCGCCAGGCGCATTTCTATGAGGAGAGCGGTGAGGTGGCGCGGGTGGAGCAGGAGCTGCGCCATCTGCACGCCACCCGCGAGCGTCTGGGCCAGGAGATCCGCCTGGCCACCGAGCGGCGCGCCGCGACCCGGCTCGAACAGGAGGCCGTGGCGGAAGAAATCGAACTGCGCGGCGCCGAACTGGAGGCGGCCGAGGAACAGGCGGAGATCCTCGCCGAGCGCGCGGCACAGGCCAGCGACAACCTGCCGGAGGTCGATGCCGCCTGGCGCGCATCGCAGGCCGCCGTCGCCGAGGTGCAGCGCGATATCGCGCAACTTGAACAGTCCATGCAACTGGAAGAGGCCAATGCCGCCCACGCGGAGCGCGCCATCAATCAGCTGAAGGCGCGCGAACTGCGTCTGCTGCAGGAACGGGAGCGGCTGACGGAAAGCGATGAGGCCGAGGTCGAGCGCCAGCACATGGCGCTGGAAACGGAACAGGAGCGGGTCGAGCGCCTGCGCGAGTACCTGGAAGTCGCGCGCGGCGAGTGGCCCCGGCATGAGGCGCGCCTGCGCCAGGCGCAGCAGGCGCGCGATGCGGCCAACCGCGAGTTGCACCGGCAGGAAGCGGAGATCGGCGCCCTGCGCAAAATGCAGGGCGCGACACAGCAGGCGGAAAGCGAGGGCGCGGCCTGGCTCAAGCGGCTCGGCCTCGATGCGGTGCCGCGCCTGTGGCAGCGGATACGTGTCGAGGACGGCTGGGAGACCGCCGTCGAGGCCGCACTGGGTGAAGCGATGGCGGCCCTGGCGGTGGAGGCCGAGGCGGCGTGGGCGGAACAGCCGCCGGAGGCGCGGTTCGAGCTGGTGCTCCCCGCCGTGGCCGCCAGCGAGGCCGGCGAGAGCGGGCTTGCTCCCGCGCCCGGCGGCGAGGGCGATCTCAATCCCCTCACCGATCTCATCCACACGGACGACCCGCGGATCGCCCGCTTCCTCGCCGACCGCCTCGCCCTGGCCTGGGCCACCGACAACCTGCCGCACGCGCTCGCGCAGCGCGCTTTCCTGCCGCCGGGCGGCTTCATCGCCACCCGCGAAGGACATCGGGTCAGCCGCGACAGCCTGGTGTTCAATGCCCCGGAAAAGGGTCACCAGGGCTTGATCGCGCGGGCGCGGGAAATCGAACGCCTGGAACAGGCCCTGGAACTGGCGCAGGACAGCGTCGAGGCGGTGGCCGAGGAGGTGATGCAGGCCGAATCCGCCCGCGACACCGCGCGGCGCCAGGGTGAGGCCCTGCAGGCGCAGGTGACGCAGGCGCAGAACCAGGTGCATGAATTGCAGGTGAGCCTGGTCCGGGTGCAGGAAGCGGCGCGGCGGGTGGCGGAGCGGCGCGCTGGCATCGGAAAGGAACTGGATGAAATCTACGCGCAACTGGTCGTGGATGAGGCGGCGTGGAATGACGCCAGTGAACGCCAGCGCGAGGCCAGCCTGGAACATGAAGCGGCGCGCGAACGGCTGGACAGCGCGCGCGCGGCGCGCCAGGCCGCCGAGCAGAAGCTCCACGGCGTTCGGGAAAGCCTGCGCCAGGCCGAGCGCGAAGCCCAGGAGTCCGCCTTCCAGGTGCGCTCGCTGGGCACCCGTCTGAAAGAGCTGGGCGAACGCCGGCAAAGGGCGGCGGCAGGCCTGCTCGATCTGGAACGGGCTTTCACGCGGCTGGAGGCGGAACTGGAACAGGCGCGGGAGACCCCCACCCTGGCCGCCCTGGATGCCGCCCTGGCGCGCCGCCAGGAGGCGGAAACCGCGCTCACCGCCGCGCGCGAGGCGCTGGAAGGCGCCAACGCCGCCTTGCGCGACCTCGATGCGGCGCGTATCGGCGGCGAGCGTGCCCTGGAGCCGTTGAAGGAACGCGAAGTCGCGCTGGAACTGAAGCTGCAGGAGGCGCGCCTGGGCGAAGCCCGCTACGCGGAAGAACTGGAAGGCGTGGACGAGGCGGAACTCGATGCCGCTGCCACGGCGGCCGGCATCGCCGCGCGCGGCGAAACCTGGCTGAAGTCCGAGCTATCCCGGCTGGAGACGGAAATCACTGCCCTGGGACCGGTCAACATGGCGGCGCTGGACGAGCTGACGGCGGCAGCGGAACGCAAGCAGTATCTCGATTCCCAGGCGGAAGATCTGGAGACCGCCGCCAATACGCTGGAGGAGGCGATCCGCCGCATCGACGCGGAAACCCGGGTGCGTCTGAAGGAAACCTACGACAAGGTCAGCCGCGAGTTCAAATCGCTGTTCACCGAGCTGTTCGGCGGCGGCGAGGCGCAGCTCACACTCACCGGCGAGGAGATCCTGGATGCCGGCCTCACCGTGCTGGCACAGCCCCCGGGCAAGAAGAACAGCTCCATCCACCTGCTCTCAGGCGGTGAAAAGGCGCTCACCGCGCTATCCCTGGTCTTTGCCTTCTTCCGCCTGAATCCGGCGCCTTTCTGCCTGCTCGACGAAGTCGATGCCCCGCTCGACGACAGCAACACCGAACGCTACTGCGCCCTGGTCAGCAAGATGTCGGCGGAAACCCAGTTCCTGTTCATCACCCACAACCGCATCACGATGGAAATGGCGCACAACCTGGTCGGGGTCACCATGCCGGAACCCGGGGTATCGCGACCTGTGGCGGTCGACGTGGAGGATGCCATCCGGATGGCGGTGTGAACGCCGTCCGCTGGGGGGTCAGCGCCGGATCTTGGTGGCCGGAACCTCGAAGCGGAAGGTGTCGTGGCAACCCGAGCAATACGTCATCAACTCGGCCATCTGGCTTTGTGTCAGGCTCATGTCCCCCTTGGTCTCCGCGTCGCGGGCGATGACTTGCAGCGCTTCCTGCATGCCGATCGCGATCTGGGTGAACGTTTCCGGGGCGTTGGACCTGACCCCGGCGGGGAGGCGATCGAGGAGGCCGGCCATGGGCAGGGTGGAAATGGCGACCGCTTTCATGTCCTTGCTCGACAGGGCATTGTGCATATTGAACAGGCCATGGAGAAACTCACGCATTTCGTAGAGAACCTGATTGCGTTCTTGCGCGGTCACCATGATGGCGATGCGATTGTCCTGGGCGGTAGGGGACATCGCCAGGGCTTGGGTGGAGATACAGAGCAAGGCAATGGCGGCAAAGCGTCGGGACATGAAGTCTCCCCAGTACGTCGATGAATGAACCTCGAAGACTACTCCCAACTCCTGTGATTGGAGAAGATCTGATCCCGCTCTCACGAGGGATCTGAAGCAATTATAAGTTGAGTGTGACCACAAGAGCCGCCAACATGACCGGAACTTTCGCCTCCAGCCTGCCGTTGTGCACCACACAAACCTCTCCCTGCGCCACATTCTACTGATCCGCATGGCCAGCCTGGTGGCGGGTACCGCGCTGCTGGTGGGGCTGGGTTTGATGGTGCTCGGGCTGCGCCCGGTGAGCGAACGCATCGCGGAAAACCAGTTCCGCGCCGCGACGATACGGGTGGAGGCAAGTCTGGATGCGCTGTTCCAGCCCGCCGACAACCTGCTCGACATGGCCGTGGGGTGGCTTGCCGGCGAGGCGCCCAGCCTCGACTCGCCAGACGCTTTCAATCGCCTTTTTCAGCCGGTCTTGCGTGTCTTGCCGCAGGCCACCTCGTTCGTGGCCGGGACGTCGGAGGGACAGGCCTGGCTGCTGCTGCAGCAGGTGGATGGTTCCTGGCGCAATCGCATGACCGATCGCGCGCGTTGGACGGATCGCCATCTCCTGATCGAACGCGACGCCAAGGGTCGCGAGACACGTCGCTGGCAACAACTCGATTACGATGCCCGAGAGCGTCCCTGGTACAAGGCCGCGGCCGCGAAACAGCCCGGCGAGATGGCATGGACCTCACCCTACCGCTTTTTCACGACCGGCGAGCCAGGCATCACCGCTTCGACCCGCATGCACCTGCGCGACGGGCGCGATCTCACGATCGGTCTCGATCTCAAACTGCGCGATCTGTCGCTCGCGACCATGAAGGCGCGCGTCGGTTCGAGCGGGATGGCACTGGTGCTGACTGACGACCATCGTCTGCTTGCCTTGCCGGCGATGCCGGCCGGTCAAGCGGAGGACGAATGGCGGCGGCAAATCCTGCGGCCGGCGACACAAGTGGGGATTGGCGCGCTCGACGCGGCACTGCGGGCATTGCCCGCGCGCGACACCGGCCGCGGCGCCGTGTTCGGCTTCCGCGCCGAGGGTGAGGCCTGGCTGGCCGGGATGTGGCCCTATCGGCTCGGCGAGCAGCATTTCTGGGTGTTGACGCTGGCGCCGGAGGCGGATTTCGCGCCGGAATGGCTGCCCTTGCTGGGCGTGCTGCTTTCCGCCCTGGCGCTGCTGCTCGGCGCCGCCATGCTGTTGGCGCGTGGCCAGGCGCGCCGCATCGCCGAACCGCTCGAAGCGCTGGCCGCCACCAGTGAGCGGATCGGCAATCTCGATTTCTCGGACAGCCCGGCGCCGCCCAGCGGCATCGCCGAGATCGATCGGCTGGCGGCCGCGCAGGATGGCATGCGCGATCTGCTGCGGCACAACCAGTCCACGGTTTCCGCGCAGGCCGACGCGCTGCGCGCGCAGATCACCGCCTTGCATCAGGCCAAGGCCAGGCTGCGCGACAGTGATGAATACAACAAGGTGCTGTTCGCGGACTCCGGCATTCCGCTGGTGGTGCTGGAACCGGATAGCGGCCGCTTCATCGACTGCAACGAAGCCGCCGTGCGCATCTACCGGATCGCCCATCGTGATGCCGTGCTCGGCCTGACTCCGGCCGATGTCTCGGCGCCACTGCAGGAAGATGGCAGCGACGCCGGCGAGGCGGCGCGCGCGCACATCGAGCAGGCCCTGACGCGGGGCTCGCATGTGTTCGAGTGGCGCCACCGCCGCCCCGATGGTGAGGAATGGGACGCCGAGGTCCGTCTCATGACCTTCCACCATGCCGGCCGGACCTACCTGCAGTTCAGCCTGCAGGACATCACCGAGCGCAAACAGGTGGCGCGACAGCTCGAATATCTCGCCTTTCACGACGTGCTGACCAGCCTGCCCAACCGCGTGCTCCTGCTCGACCGGCTGCGCCAGGCACTGGTGCTTGCGCGGCGGCGACGGGGCGAGACCTGCCTGCTGTTGCTGGATCTGGATCGGTTCAAGGAAATCAACGATACCCAGGGCCATTCCGTTGGCGATGCCGTGCTGGTGGAAGTGTCGCGCGTCTTCCAGGCGGTGCTGCGCCAGGGCGAGTCGATCGCCCGTGTCGGCGGCGATGAGTTCGTCGTGCTGGCACCGGGCGCGGATCAGGCCGCCGCCGAGATGATCGCGGAACGTCTGGTGGCGGCCTTGAGAATCCCGCTGGAGGTGAAAGGCCAGTCGTTCTCGCTCGGGGTGAGCATCGGCATCGCGGGCAGCCCGGCCGATGGCGATACGGCGGAAATTCTCCTGCGCCATGCCGATATCGCCATGTACCGCGCCAAGGCAGCGGGGGGAGGCTACCGTTGCTACAGCGCCGACATGAGCGCTGGACTGGCCGAGCGCATGGCCCTGGCACGTGACCTGAAGGCCGAGTTGCGCGGCCAGAATGGAGACGGCGCACCCGCGCTCACCCTGCATTTCCAACCCCAGGTGTCGTTGCGCGACCATGGCCTGGTCGGCGCCGAGGTGCTGCTGCGCTGGCGGCGCGGCGAGGCCATGGTCAGTCCGGCCGAATTCATCGCCATCGCCGAGGAGCGCGGCATGATGGGTGAACTGGGGGATTGGGTGCTGACCCGGGCCTGCCACCAGCTCAGTGCCTGGCAACAGGCGGGAACCCCGCTGCGCGGGCGCCTCGCGATCAATATCGCCGCGCAGCAGATCGAATCGGCGCTTTTCCCGGCGCAGGCCGAGGCCATCATCCGCGAGGCCGGTCTCGACCCGACTCAATTCGAACTGGAACTGACGGAGAGCGGACTCATGCACAACGTCGATCTCGCCCTTGCCCATATCGTTCGGCTACAGGACAGCGGCTTCGCCTTCGCCATCGATGACTTCGGCACCGGCTATTCTTCCCTGGCCTATCTCAAGCGCCTGCCCGTGGACAAGATCAAGATCGATATCTCCTTCGTCCGCGACATGCTGGAAGACCGCAACGACCATGCCATCGTCCACACCATCATCGGCATGGGCCGCACCCTTGAGTTGACCATCATCGCCGAAGGCGTCGAAACCGAGGCCCAGGCCGGGGCGCTGCTGGCACTAGGCTGTGACGAGGCGCAGGGCTACCATTTCGGCAGGCCATTGCCGGCGGCGGCGTTCGCGCAGCGCTGGTTGTCGTCATGACCGGCGATCACGCATGCGCATCGCGGTCAATGGTCTTATCCGGCTATACTCGCCGCGCTTTTGCTGGTTGTGACAACTTTTGCGATCTGTATGGAACCCATTCCCCCCGAATCGAACGACGCCTACTACAGCACCTCGCAGGCCGCCAAGATGCTTGGTGTCTCGCTTGGGACCGTGCAGAACATGGTCGAGGAGGGCGTGCTCGACGCCTGGAAGACCTCGGGCGGCCATCGCCGTATCCGACGTGAATCGGTCATGGACCTACTTGCCAAGCGTGGCCGGACGCAGGTGGCGCCGAGCTCGGGCGAAAGCGGTCTGTCGGTGCTGATCGCGGAGGATGACGGCTTTCTGCAAAAGCTCTACCGCAAGACCATGGAAGCCTGGGGGCTGCCGCTTTCGATCGAGATCGTCGGCAATGGCTTCGATGCCTTGATGGTGGTCGGTCAGCGCGTGCCGGATGTGCTCATCGTCGATCTGATCATGCCGGGCATGGACGGTTACGAACTGGTGCGCGCCCTGCACGGCAATCCGTCGCTGTCCCATACCGACATCATCGTGGTCAGCAGCCTCAGTCACGAAGAGATCGACAAGCGCGGCAGCCTGCCGCCGGACGTGCCGGTCTATTCCAAGCCCATTCCGTTCCACGAGTTGCACGGTTTCTTCCGCGCCAAGAATACCCAGAAGCTCAGGCAGCAACGCGGTCGCTGAGTCTTTCCGCGAGGACGCCCAGGACCAGGCCGGCGGCGTGGGCCTGCCAGGCGACGCGAACACCGTCGGGCAAGCCGGCCAGATCGGCGCCCACGCCCAGCGCATCGGCCAGCATCTTGCCGCACAACAGGGTACCGACCACGACGAGGGCCGGCCGCCAGCCAGGCTGGGCTCGCCATAGCCTGCTCAAGAGCATGCCGGCCAGGGCCATGACCAGACCGGAAGCACCGCGATAGCCGCTCATCTCCGGGGTGGCGAGCACCAGGACCCCGCTCAGCGCCAGTCCGATCAACAACAGACGCGGCAACACGTTGCCGCCCAGCGCATAGGCCAGCGCGACCAATGCGCATCCGTCCAGCAGCGCATGACGTGGCGAGTAGTAGACCCAGTGGCCGCTCAGTACTCGCCAGAACTCGCCGTCGAGGATGGCCTCGCGACGGTATTCCAGGATCGCCGCCGCGCGCTCCGGCAACGCGGCGGCCGCCAGGCTGAGCACGCCCAGCCAGAGCCAGTCACGCCCGGCGGCCACGCCGGATTCCCGCCAGCAAGGCCAGTCCCAGCAGCCCTTCCAGCCAGCCCAGGGCACCACCGCCGCTGTAGCCGGCGCGATGCTCGACCCGCACCGTGGTGTCCGTCTTCACCCGCTGTTTGAAGCCGTCCAGTTCTTTTTGCAGGTTGGGAATCAGTTCGTCGAGAGCCTTGTTGAAGCCCTCCAGGCGGGCGGCGCGGGAGCGTTCGCTGAAGGTGGCCATCGCCGCGCTGCCCTTGACGCTGGACGTGCCCGGCGCCCGGAACAGCAGTTTGCGGCTGGCGACATCGAACACCGTGGCATCCAGCATGGTCTGGATGTCGTACTGGTCGCCATGCACCAGATAGGCGCCGATGATGGTCCAGTACAACACCGACAGGGCATTGCTGTCGTTGAACTGGATCTGATCGTAGGACAGCAGCACGACCACTTCGACATTGAACATCCGGGCGGCCTGCTCCAGGTTGGCGAAGCCACCGGCGGGGCGCAGGTAGCTGCCGGGAATGATCTCGATGGTGCCGATGAAACCATGCTGGCTGAACGCTTCCTTGACCTTGCCGAGCAGGCGCATCTGCTCGGCCTCGGCGACATGGCGGCCCCAGGATGGGGAGGGCACGAAGGCGATGCCCACCCGCACCGGCAGTTTCAGGGTGGTGACTTCCGGCTTCATCGCCACCTGCTCGGCCTTGTTGCCGTAGAGGTAATCCACGACGCTGCCCGATTGTTTCTGCTGTCCTTGCGGCAACCAGGAGGCGCAGCCGCTCAGCAACAGCGCCAGCAAGCCCAGCCAGAGAATTCTTGTCGACATGTGATCCACTCCTTGTGTCATGCGTGATTCGCGGATAGACGGCGGCCCAGCGCCAGCACCGAGATGCCGACCAGCACCACCGCGCCGAAGCCCATCGCCACCTGCACCACCGGCAAACCTTTGAGCAGCGCGTAGGCGCCGACGAAGCCCAGCATCGCCAGGTTTTCCCAGAGATTCTGCACCGCCAGGGCGCGGCCGGCGCCGATGCTCAGATGGCCGCGCTCCTGCAACAGGGCGTTGAGCGGCACCACGAAGTAGCCGCCGGCGGCGCCAATCGCGGCCAGCAGCAGGGCGGCGGGGAGGAGGGCGGTCTGCTGCGCGAACAGCAGCACCAGCGGCCCCAGCAGGACGCCGCCGAGCAGGGCGCGGTTGACCGTTTCCAGCCGCACCAGGGCGCCGGCGAGCCCGGCACCGAGGACGATGCCGATGGAGACGACCCCCATCAGGTTGGCTGGCATCTGGTTGTCGAGCACGCCCAGTGCCACCGGGACCCAGGCAAACAGCAGCAGGCGCAGGGTGGAGCCGGTGCCCCAGAACACGCTGGTGCCGAGCAGGCTGAAGCGTGCATCACGGTCGCGCCAAAGGCCGCGCAGGCTGGCGAGGAATTCGCGCAGCAGGCCGCCACCATCGAAACGCGCCAGGGGGTGTTCCGGCGGCAGCCGGGGAATCAGCAGGTTGATGGCAGCGGCCAGGGCGTAGACCGCGATGACTCCGGTGAAGGCCCAGTTCAGGCCACGATCCGCCAGCCAGCCGCCGGCCACCACGCCCAACAGGATGGCGACGATGGTGGAGCCTTCCAGCAGACCGTTGGCCTTGACCAGTTTTTCCGGGCCGAACAACTGGCTGAGGATGCCGTACTTGGCCGGCGAATAGGCCGCCGCGCCGAGGCCGGCGAGGCCGTAGCAGAACAGTGGATTGAAGCCGGTGGCCATCAGCGCGGCCGCCCCCAGCTTGAGGCCGTTGGCCAGCAGCATCACCCGCCCCTTCGGGAAGGCATCCGCCAGGGCGCCGACGAACGGCGCCAGCAGGATGAAAGGCAGCACGAAACACACCTGCAGCAGCGGAATCCATTCCACGTTGCCCTGGCTCTTCACCAGGCCGATGGCGGTGATCAGCAGGGCGTTGTCGCCGAAGGCGGACAGGAATTGCGCCAGCAGCACCGCCAGCATCGGGCGGGAGCGCAGGGAGAGATCGAGTTGGGGCTGTTTCATGCGGTTTCGGCCAGCGTTTTCAGGCCGACATGATCCACCTTGCCGGTGCCCAGCAGCGGTAACGCTTCCAGCACGCGAATCTCCCGCGGCACGGCGATCTCCGGAATGCCGGCGGCGCGGGCGGCAGCCTGCAGGGCGTCACGGTCGAGGCCGGCGTCGGTGGTGAACAGCACGATGGTTTCGCCACGCTGGGCGTCGCCGCGCGCGCTGGCGGCGTGCTGGCGTTCAGGTGAGGCGGCGACGGCCAGTTTTTCCACGACTTCCAGCGACACCATCTCCCCCGCGATCTTGGCGAAGCGCTTCACCCGGCCGCGGATGTGCAGGAAACCTTCCGCATCGATTTCGACGATGTCGCCGGTGTTGTACCAGCCCTCGCCCAGCTCGGAAGCCGGGGGTTCCAGCACGGCGGGCCGGTCGACACGGTAATAGCCGCTCATCACGTTGGGGCCGCGTACCTGCAGCAGGCCGCCACGCTCGATCCCGGGCACCGGCAACAGGCGCGCCTCGATGCCCGGCAGCAGTTGGCCGACGCTACCGCTGCGATAGGCCATCGGCGTGTTCACCGCCAGCACCGGCGCCGTCTCGGTGGCACCGTAGCCTTCCAGGATGCGGATGCCGAACTTCTCGAACCAGGTGGCGCGCACCGCTTCCGACAACTTCTCGGCGCCGGCGATGACATGGCGCAGGCGGTAGAAATCATAGGGGTGGGCGAAGCGGGCGTAGTTGGCGAGGAAGGTGCCGGTGCCGAGCAGCACGGTGCAGTTGCGGTCGTAGGCCAGTTCCGGGATCACCCGGTAATGCAGCGGCGAGGGGTAGAGGAAGACGCTGGCGCCAGACAGCAGCGGCAACAGGGTGCCGCCGGTGAGGCCGAAGGAATGGAACATCGGCAGGGCATTGAGGAATTTGTCTTCCGGCGAGAGATCGATCACCGCGCGGATCTGCGCGATGTTGGCCAGCAGCGCCCGATGCGACAGCTCCACGCCCTTGGGCTTGCCCTCGGAACCGGAGGTGAACAGCACCACCGCCGCCGCTTCCGGGTCGCCGGACGGCGCGGGCAGATACTGTGCGACCAGCACCCTAAGTTTGTCGAACAGGCCGACGCCGGCGGCCAGGTCTTCCAGATAGAGCAGCCGCTGCCGGCCCAGGCCCGCCAGCGCCGGCTCCAGCTTGGCGGCGGTGACGAAGCGGCGCGAAGTGATGACGGTGTTCACCGCCGCCGCCGCGCAGGCGTGGCCGAGGCCCTCGGCGCCCGCCGTGTAGTTGAGCAGGGCCGGCACGCGGCCGCGCGCCGACAGGCCGAACAGCAGCGCCACCGTCGCCGCCAGGTTGGGCAGCAAGACGCCAACCGCTTCGCCCGCGCGCGTCTCGCGCGCCACCACCTGGCCCAGCCCCAGTGCCATGCGCAGCAATTCGCCGTAGCTGATCTCGATCTGCTTCATGTCCTCCAGCAGTGGCCGCCGGCGGCCATGGATGGCTACCGCGTCGCGGAAAGCGGCGAACAGGGTCTGTTTCGGCCGGGCACTGAACACCATTTCCTGCATCAGTCGCCGCATCGCCTCGCCGGCCTGACGGCGGCGCTGCTTGGCCGACCCGGTTTGCGGCATGGCGATATGCGTGGTTGGCAGGATGGTCAGGGTGATGCGTGGCAGGAATTGTCGCGGGTAGCGTCCGGAGGTACGCGCGAACCAGGAGCGCGCCGGCCCGTCCAGGCGCACCGGCAGCACGGCGGCGCCGGTCTTCGCGGCGACGAAGGCGGGGCCGTCATAGACCTTCATCAGGCTGCCGGTATTGGTGATGCGCCCCTCCGGGAAGATCACCACCGGCCGCCCCGATTCCACCAGGCGGACGATGGTCTTCATCGCCATCGGATTGGTCGGGTCCACCGCCAGGTAATCCACCAGCGACAGCACCAGGCGGAAGAAGCGGCTGCGGGTCACGCCGGTATGCACCACGAAGACCGGATCCAGCGGTAGCGTCACGCCCAGCAACAGGCCATCGAGAAACGATTCGTGGTTGGCGATGATCAGCAGGCGCCCGGCCCGCAGCCCCTCCAGACCGCCCGCTACGCGCAGTCGGAATAACGCCTTGAACAGGCCGCGCAACACGAAACGAACGAAAGACTTGAACATGGCGATCTCCCGACAAGGTGACTATTAAATTAGTTATTTATGGGCAAAAAAACTCACAGATTGTCCTGGATATAGGCCAGCACCGTGCTCATCGTATCGGTGACGTAGGCGGTGTCGATCCAGAAAAACACTTCCTTGCCGATCTTTTCCGAACGCAGCACACCAGCCTCGTGCAGCACTCGTAGATGATGGGTGATCGCCGTGCGGGACAAGGGCGAGGCCGACACGATGCGGCTGATGTTCAGGCGCTCGCCACGCTCGAACAGCAGCAGGATGCGTTGCCGCTGTTCGTCGCCGAGGGCGGCGAACACCTTGGACATCGGCACCCATTCCGGGGGCAGGGCGTGTTCGTAGTGGCTTCTCATGTCTACATTGTTAGTTATATATCCCGCGTCTGGCAAGAGGAAAATGGACATCGGAAAAATGGGAGGCGTGGTGTTCTTCGCCCGGCGTTCAGAGCCCCTGCTTGTTTACGGATCCCTTTTTCCGGGCCATGTGCGCGGCGGGCAGGGGGCTGGCAGCGGCATCTGTCACGGCGGGTGTGATCGCATCCGGGTCCGCGGCCACCAGGTGCTCGTTATCGGCGAGGGGCAAGGGTGTGTCGCGGTAGCCGCTGACCAGCGTCTGCCGGAGCTTGCCCACCAGATTGAGCAGTCTCGCCTGGTCGAGCAACTGAAGATTGCGGTTGTCGATGACGTCGCCCAGGGCCATGAAGCGTTCATTCTGGGCGTTGGCAACGTCCAGCAGCGAGCGTTTTCCGGCATCGAATTGCAGCCGGTAGGCGTGATAGATGCGGTTGCTGGTGGCTACCCGTTCGAGCAGTTCCGGCTGGATCGCGCGGGATTCCTCGAGTTCCTGGTGGAGCGTGCCCAGGTTGCTGGAAAGATTCAGCTTCAGTGAGTCCGCCGCCGCTTGCGTGGCTTTTTGTCGCTCCACGGACTCGTCGACGCGGGCGAACGTCTTGCCGCCCAGGGGAATTTCCAGGTTAAGGGAGATCTGGTTGGAACGCTGTGTGTCGCTGATGGCGACGGGCGAGATGCTGGCGTCGAGCCTGCGGTTCAGTTCCAGGTCGAGGCTGGGCCAGTAGGCGCCACGCGCGGCCGATACCTCCGCGGAACGGGCGGCGACTCGACGCGCGCTGGCGCGCAGGCGGGGATTGTCGCTTTCCAGCAGGGACTGGAGCTGTTCCAGGCTGCGGGCCTGTTCCGGGGCTTCCAGCCAGGGCGACGAAAGATTGGACGGGGCCTGGCCGGTGAGCTGGCGAAAACGGTATGCGTTACCGCCCATCTGCCCGCGCAGTTGACTGCGTTGTGTGCGGATGCGGATCAGGTCGGAATCGATCTGGTCGAGATCGGCGGCCGAGACCCTGCCTGCATCCACCCGTTTCTTCACCGACTCGCGGAGCGACTCGAACTCCCGGATCAGGTTGTCGGCAAGTTCGAGACGCTGGGACAGGCGGACCAGTTCGGCATACAGCTCGGTGACTTCCAGCGCGATGCGCTCATGGGCGTCGTCGATATCAAGGACCGCCGCTTCCTGGTTCAGACTGGCGGCACGCAGGCGGTTGCTGTCGATGCGGCCGTTGAACAGGTTCCAGCGCAGCATGGCGTTGGTCCGGCGAAGGGTACGGTCGCGCGAGAGGCCGTTATCCACATCGACAGCATCGGCGTGGCGATAGTTGAGGCCGACGCTGGGCAAGAAGTCCGAGCGGACCTGGCGGCTCTGCGCGCTGGCTGCCTGCAGCAGCGCTTGCGCGGATCGGATGTCCGGGTGTCGCTGCAGAACCTGCTCGACCACCGCGGGCAAGGGGGCAGCGCCGAGTTGGGCACTGAACAGCAGTGCGAGTAGCGGGATGCCCAGCCTGGCAGGCCGAACGTTGCGGGTCGGCGATACGGTCGTGCCAAGCTCGGGCAGGCTCCAGGGGGTACGGATGCGATTCACTCAACGCTCCCTCAAGGACTTGTCCAGCGTCTTCACCACGGGTTTCAACAGGTATTGCATCAAGGTCCGCTTGCCGGTGATGATGCTGGCATCTGCGCCCATGCCGGGCGAAATGGTGAGGCGTTCTGAGGCCTCGCCGAGATAGTTGTGGTCGGTTTCCAGGATGACTTCGAAGTAGGACTCCTGGCGCTCCTTGTCCAGCAGCGCATCGGCGCCGACGCGCTTCACCTGGCCCGGCAGGGTGCCGAAGATCGAGGAGTCATAGGCGCTGATGCGGAGCTTGGCCTTCTGGCCCGGATGGATGAAGGCGATGTCGGCGGGCTTGACGCGGACACTGACCAGCAGCTTGTCTTCCGCCGGCACGATTTCCATCAAGGTCTGCCCCGCCTGCGCGACGCCACCGACGGTGGTCAGCAGCAGGCGGTTGACGACGCCATCCATCGGCGCCCGCAGTTCGCGACGGTCGACACGGTCGGCCTGGGCGGTGATCTGTTGCGAGGTGGTGGCCGCCTTCAGTTCCAGTTCGCTGCGTTCGCGGCTGGCCTCGGCGATGAAGCGGGAGTCGGCTTCCGCCAGGCGCGAACGGGCTTCCTGGATGGCGGCCTGCAGGCGCTGCACGGAGACCCGGGCCGCCTCGAGGTCGCCGTGCAGGCTGGACAGGCGTTGCTTCGCGGCCAGGTAATCGGAACGGGCACCGGCACCCTGTTTTATCAACTTGTCTTCCATGGCCAGGCTTTCCCGGGCATCGACCAACAGATCCTCCATGGTCGAGATCCGCGAGCGGGTTTCGGCGAGTTCCTGTTCACGCTGTGCGAGTTGTTTTTTCAGGGTCTCGCGGGCGTTTTCCCGTTCCTGCTTGCGCGACTGCCACAGGGCCTGCTGCTCGGCGACGCGCTGCGGCGCGGCATCCGTCAGTTCCTTGGCAAACACGGGCACTCGCCCGTGGATTTCCGCGTCCAGGCGGGCCAGGGCCGCGCGGGCGCTCCAGTAGGTATGACGGGATTCGCCCAGGTCGGAATTGAACTGGAGGTTCTCCAGGCGCGCCAGGAGATCGCCGGTTTTCACCGTCTGCCCTTCCTTCACCGCGATGGCCTGGATGATGCCACCCTCCATGCTCTGGATCTCCTGCACCCGGCTGGAGGGAATCACCCTGCCGTTGGCCTGCACGGAGATGTCCAGGTGCGCCCAGGACATCCAGATCGCGGCGAACAGCAGGAATGCGGCGATGCTGCCGACCAGGGCGAATACGGCCCGGCGTGGGCCGCGATCATGATCGGGGTGCGGGGTCGGGCTCATGCCGCTTGCTCCATCACGTTTTTCGCACCCTGCAACTGTTTGAGCACGGCGTCACGGGGACCATCCAGCACCACGCGGCCCTGGTCCATCACCACCAGACGGTCGACCAGCGGCAGCATGGCGGTGCGGTGGGTCACCAGGAGCAGGGTGACGTTGGCCAGGCGGTGCAGGTTCTGGATCAGCATCTGCTCGGTGGCGGGGTCCATCATGCTGGTCGGCTCATCCAGCAACAGCACATTGGGCTGGTGCGAGACCGCGCGGGCGATACAGACCGCCTGGCGCTGGCCGCCGGAGATGCGCTCACCGCGCTCTCCCACCTGGGTGCCGAGGCCGTTCGGCATCTGTGCCAGGGTTTCCTCCAGGCAGGCGAAGCGGATGGCGCCCAGCAGTTGTTCATCCGAGACGTCGGTGGCCCCGAGCAGGATGTTCTCCCGGATGTCGCCGTGGAACAACACGATGTCCTGGGGCACATAACCGATGCGGCGGCGCAGGCTCAAGGGCTCGATCTGGCCCACCGAGAGCCCGTCGATCAGCACCGTTCCCTGCTCCGGGCCATAAAGATTGACCAGCATGCGCAGCAGGGTGCTCTTGCCGGATCCGATACGGCCGATAAAGCCGACTTTCTCGCCCGGCGCGATCTTCAGGTTCAGGCCCTTGAGCAGCGGCGGCGAGTCGGGATAGGCGAAGTGGACGTCGCGAAACTCGATCTGCCCGCGCAGGCTGGAGACATGCAGGCTGTCCACCTGTTCATCCACCGGTGAGGCCATCACCTTGTCCAGCGCGGTCAGCGCCAGCTTGGTCTGCTCGTAGCGGATGATCAGGCCGGCAATCTGCCCGGCCGGCGCCATCGCCCGCGCCGCCAGCATGGAGACCGCAATCAACTGGCCCATGGTCAGTTTGCCATCGGCGATCATCATGGCGCCGAACACGATCAGCAGCACGGTGGTCAGCCCGGTCAGGGTGGCGGAGAGATTGGTGCCGAAGGTGGACCATTCCCGCATCCGCACCGAGTTCTCGGAAATCCTGACCGTCAGCATCTCCCACTTGCGCCGCGACCAAGCATCCGCGCCCAGGCATTTGACGGTATCGAGGCCGTTCATGGTCTCGAACAGATGTGCCGTGCGCTGCGCACTCTCCTTCATGTTCTCGTTCAACACGCGGCCGATGGGACGGCGCAGCAGCAAGGCGGCGACCAGGATGATCGGCACCATTACCAGCGGCACCAGCGCCAGCCAGCCCCCCACCAGGGCAATCACCGCTATGTAGAACAGCATGAACGGCAGGTCGCCGAGCAGGGTGAGGGTGGTGGAGGTGAAGAACTCGCGCACCGATTCGAAATCGCGCACCACATTGGCCAGCACCCCGCCGGAAGCCGGCCGCGAGGCGGCACGCAGCTTCAGGCTATGGGCAAAGATATGTGAGGACATCGCGACATCGGCACGGCGGCCGGCAGCTTCCAGCAGATAGCTGCGCAGCATTTTGATGATCAGGTCGAACAGCGTCACCACCACCACCGCCGTGGTGAGTACCCAGAGGCTGTCCAGGGCGTTGTTCGGCACCACGCGGTCATAGACCGCCATGGTGAAGAACGGGATCACCGCGCCGAACAGGTTGACCACGGCGGTGGCCAGCAGCGCCCAGCCGTAGATCGAGCGATTCTCCAGGAATACATCCCAGAACCAGCGGCGCGGGTGCGCCTTCTGGTAGAGCAGGCTGCGTGCGTCGAAGTAGAAGACCGGCCGGGCGTAATACCAGTCGGCGTCGGCGTACTCCGCCGCCACCGTGGCCGTCGGCAGCCAGGTCAGGCCGTCGATTCCGGCCTGGGCGCATTCCAGACGATCCTGCTCCTTTTTCAGGACCACCACGGCCTCGCCCGCCGGCGTCAACGCCAGCGCCGGCAGCGCGGAATTGCGCAGTTGCCCGGGGCCGTCCTTGCATGGCGTCAGGCTCAGCCCGGCGCGCCCCGCGCATTCGGCCAGTTCAATAGGCGTAATCCTGCCTTCGGGCAAGGGCACCCCGGCCACGATCTGGTCCGGATCAATCCCGCGGCCAAAGAAGCGCGCAAGGAATAGCAAGCGGTCCAGGGTGGCATCGACAGCAAGGCTGTCTGTTTGTTGTGAAACGACGAGGTCGGAAGTCGCGGTCATGGAAATGATCGACAAAAGTTGGATGAAGCGCGCAATCGGGGCATCAATGCACAAGTCGCGGGTGGCCGCATTAGAACATGCGACAAGCCGCTGCGTGTCTGCGTTAGGCCCAGAAGTGACGGGCATCACTTTTATCAAAACAAGGCGTGACGAAATATCGCCAGTGATGTCGAGAACTCGACTATTCTGCCATGTAAAAAGTTATCCACAGGGGAAGCGATTGAATTCACAGGGAAAGCGTATGTCGGGAATGTTTACACTTTGCGAGGGGTTCTCAATCACCTACGACTGACGCGCTTCTTTGGCGGGTTCCAGTTGTCAGGTCTTTTTACAGCCTGGGAGCGTGGCATGTCCTTTGCGTTTACCGAGCGCAGGAAGTTCTGCGTACTTTCATTTTTTTACTTAAGTCTCAAGGGGAATTCCATGCGTACTCTGCTTTCCATTGCTGTCCTGATGACCGCCGCGTTGCCGGCTCTTGCGTTTCCCGCGAATCCCGTTCCCGAGCCCGAGTCCCTGGCGCTGCTGGCCATTGGTGCGCTTGGCCTGGTGCTGGCACGTCGTCGCAAGTGATGATCGAGAAGCCATCCATGGGGTGGCTTCTTTTTTATCTCCAAGAGTGCAGTTCTATGTGTCCTGATGCCGCGGATGCTTCTGCCGTGCCAAGAGATATAGACCTGTGCTTTTCGGGAAATAACCGTTTCACCGAATCGCCGTCCAGACCATAACCAATCACACACCTTGTGGAGATGTGAATCATGAGCCAGCCATTGATCACGATTAATCTTGCGCTTTATCCGGGTCTCCTGGGGGAGCCGAGTCTTCTGGATGTTTATGTCACCTCCAACTCGCTGTTGAATCCGGCTTATCCCAATCCGCCTGGTACGCTTTATGACGGCTGGTGTCTCGATCCGAATATCAATATCAATACCGTAACCAGCTATACGGCGTACGTCTATTCAACGACCGAGTTGAGCGTGCTGCAGGCGGGAATTCCCAGTCTTGGCAATCCGGATGGATTCCTCGGCAATCTTGATTCGGTCAATTGGCTGCTGGACTGGTATGACGGGACAAATCCAGGAATTTCATGGCAAGAGGTTCAATCCGCCATATGGAAACTGATGGGTGAGGACTGGACTACTCATTTCTCTCCTTCCCCGGGTACGGTCGATCTGGCGGATATCAATTCCATGTATAACGCTGCTCTGTCGCATGACGGCTTTGTGCCGGTCTGGGGTCAGAAAATCGGCGTCATACTGGATCCCATCGCGGCAAATGGAGCGCATCAGCAGCCGCTCATCATTGAAACGAATGTCGCCAAACTTGGTGATTATGTCTGGCACGACCTCAATGCCGATGGCATACAAAATGATGGGGCTGGAACGGGCATCGCGGGTGTGACGGTCACCCTGGTGCGCGATCTGAATAATGATGGTGACTTCAATGACGCAAACGAAGTCCTGGCCACGACGACGACCGATGCCAACGGCCTCTATGCTTTCGATAGCCTTACCCCGGGATTGAACTATCAGGTCCTGTTTGCGATGCCCGCGGGTTTTGACGCGGCTAGCCCGCGCCAGGCTGATTCCAATCCGGCATCCGGTACGAATAGTGATGGTCTGGTGTCCAACGTCATCACCTTGGGTTCGGGTCAATACAACCAAACGATTGACGCCGGCTTCTACAAGACCGCCAGCCTGGGCGACTACGTCTGGCACGATATCAACAACAACGGCCAGCAGGATGATGGCGCCGCCAGCGGCCTGAACGGCGTCACGGTCAAGCTGTACAAGGCCGACGGCACCTTTGTGTCCAGCACCGTCACCGCCGACAAAGCCGGCCAGCCCGGCTACTACCTGTTCAACAACCTGGTCCCTGGCGACTACAAGGTCGAATTCGTCAAACCCGCCGGCTACGCCTTCGCTAAGCAGGACCAAGGCGCCGACACCAGCGACAGTGACGCCAACACCACCACCGGCATGACCATCGCCACCACCCTCACCAGCGGAGAAAACGACCTCTCGTGGGATGCCGGCCTGGTCAAGCTCGCCAGCATTGGCGACCGGGTGTGGGTCGACGACAACGCCAACGGCGTGCAGGACACTGGAGAAGTCGGCAAGGCCGGCGTCACGGTCGAGCTGTACACCTGCGTCAACAACCTGCCTGGCGTCCTGGTGGCCAGCACCGTCACCGCCGACGGCACCGGCGCCAACCCGATTGGCTACTACAACTTCAGCGGCCTGCTGCCGGGCAACTACATCGTCAAATTCATCTCAGCCGACGGCAGCGTCTTCAGCACCCAGGACGCCACGATCGACACGGCCGACAGCGACGCCAACAGCGCCGGCCTCACCGGCTGCTACACGCTCAACAGCGGCGACGTGAACACCACGGTGGACGCCGGCCTGTACCAGAAAGCCAGCCTGGGCGACTACGTCTGGCACGATATCAACAACAACGGCCAGCAGGATG
>CAYMUY010000007.1:69376-112031 GCA_964393825.1 uncultured Thiobacillus sp.
CTCTCGTGGGATGCCGGCCTGGTCAAGCTCGCCAGCATTGGCGACCGGGTGTGGGAAGACAGCAACGGTAATGGCAAGCAGGACGGCAATGAGCCGGGCATCGGCGGCGTCAAGGTCACCCTGGTCAACTGCGCCACCAATGCCATCGTCGCCACCACCACCACGGCCGACGGCACGGGCGCCAACCCGATTGGCTACTACAACTTTGCGGGCATCCCGCCCGGTACCTACCACGTCGTGTTCGAGACCCCGAACGGCTATGTTGCGACCGTCGCCAACGTTGGCGGCAACAGCTTCGACACGATCGACAGCGACGCCGTCAATGGCGTCACCGGTTGCTACACCCTGAACAGTGGTGACAGCAATACCACGGTGGACGCCGGCTTCTACAAGACTGCCAGCCTGGGCGACCGCCTCTGGGTGGACAGCAATGGTGATGGCATCCAGAACGACGGTACCACCGGCCTCAGCGGCCAGACCATCACCCTGATCGGCGGTGGCGCCGACGGCCTGATCGCCACCACGGGTGACAACACCACGGCGACCACGACCACGGGTGCCGACGGCTACTACCAGTTCACGGGTCTTACCCCGGGCGTTGAATACCAGGTCCAGTTCAGCAAGCCTGCCGGCACGATATTTACCGGCCAGGACCTGGGCGGCAACGACGCGCTCGACTCCGACGTCAACGCAGCGGGTCTCTCCCAGATCGTCAAGCTCAGTTCGGGTGAGCACAACCCGACCATCGACGCCGGTGTCTATGCGCCCAATATCGGCATCGACATCGAGAAATATGTCCGCAGTGAATACACCAACGGCAGCAATGAGGGTGGCGAGGGCCTGACCCCGGGTTACTGGAAGAACCATACCTCTGGCAAGAAGGGCCAGCCGAGCGAATGGGTCAAGACCGGCTTCAGTCCGAGTGACAGCTATGAGTCCATTTTCGGTGTCGACGTGCCGGGCACCCCGACCCTGCTGGATGCACTGAAGGCCAAGGGCGGCGGCATCTATGCCCTGATGCGTCATTCCACGGCAGCCCTGCTCAACGCGTCCGATGGCTATGTCGATTATCTCTACAGCAGCGCCGAGGTCATCGCCATGACCCAGGCGGCCATTGCCAGCGCCAATTACGAACCGACCAAGGACCTGTTCGATTTCCAGAACAACCTGGGTGCCGACCTGACCACGCCGGCGACGACGACGACGACCGTCGTTACCGACTGGTTCGACGCGGATACTCCCGCCGGCCCGTATATCCCCGTTGGGGGCATGGCACAGTTCAAGTACGAGATCACCAATACCGGCTCGCTTGCCCTGAGCAACATCCAGGTGATTGATGACCGGATTGCCAGCCTCGTTTTTGTCGGCGGCGATGCCAACAACGACGGCAATCTCGATGTCGGTGAAACCTGGACCTACATGGCCAGCGAATATGTCACGACGGCGGGTCTGCACACCAACATCGGCACGGTGAGCGGCTATAGCGCCATTACCGGCACCAGCGTCACGGATTCTGATGCGGCGAACTACACGACTACCGAACAGATCGCCAGCATCGGCGACCGCGTCTGGCTGGATGCCAACGCCAACGGTATCCAGGATCTCGGTGAAGACGGCATCGAGGGCGTCACGGTCAATCTGCTCAACGCGGCTGGCGTGATCCTGGCTACCACGCAGACGGATATCGACGGCGAATACCTGTTCGAAGACCTCACCCCCGGCGATTACATGGTCGAGGTGGTCACTCCCTCCGGCTACTTCGTCTCCCCGAAGGATGCCGGCGGCAATGACGCCAAGGACAGCGACATCGACCCGCTGACCGGACGCACCATCGTCACCACCCTGGTCGGTGGCGAATACGACATGACCTGGGACGCCGGCCTCTACCAGAAGGCCTCCATTGGCGACCGTGTCTGGCTCGACTGCAATGCCAACGGCATCCAGGATGGCAACGAGATCGGTCTTTCCGGCGTCACCGTGAAACTGTTGAGCAGTGCCGGCGCGGTGCTGGCGACCACCACCACCGACTTCCAGGGCAACTACCTGTTCAACAACCTCACCCCCGGCGACTACGCCATCCAGGTGGTGGCGCCCACGGGCTACGGCTATACCGCCAGGGACCAGGGTGGTGATGACACGCGGGATTCCGATGTCGATACCGTCACGGGCAAGACGATCACCACGACGCTGACTTCCGGCGAGAACGACCTGTCCTGGGATGCCGGCCTCACCACCGTGGGCGCCTGTGTCGACCTGGTCTTCAACGGCAGCAGCGCGACCGACGGCCCGGACGGCAACATTCGCAGCTACAGCCAGAACGGGCTCTCGGTGAACGTCAGCGCCTTCAGCCGCGACAGGAGCACAGGTACCTGGGCAGATGCCTGGCTGGGCACCTACGGTGGCGGCCTGGGCGTGACCGACAGCAGTGAGGGCAGCGGTGGCAACAACAGCCACACCGTCGACAACGTCGGCGGCCGCGACAACTATGTGATGTTCGAGTTCAGCCAGTTCGTGATGCTGGACAAGGCCTATCTGGGCTACGTGGTCGGCGACAGTGACATGCAGCTGTGGATCGGCAACTTCAACAGCCCGTTCACCAGCCACCTCAGCCTGAACGACGCGGTGCTGGCGCAGATGGGCTTCACCGAAGTGAATACCACCACCTTGACCACGGCGCGCTGGGCCGACCTGAACGCGGGCGAGTACCTGGGCAACGTCATCGTCATCGCCGCCGACACCACCGACATGTCGCCCGAGGACTACTTCAAGATCCAGACCCTGTCGGTCTGCACCCCGGCTTGCGGCCTCAACGCCAGCATCGGCGACCGCGTCTGGCTGGATGCCAACGGCAACGGCATCCAGGATGCGGGTGAGGTCGGCATTGCCGGCGTCAGCGTCAAGTTGCTGAGTTCGGCCGGCGCGGTGCTGTCCACCACGACTACGGATGCCAACGGCAATTACCTGTTCAGCAACCTCACCCCCGGCGACTATGCCGTGCAGGTGGTGGCGCCGAATGGCTATGTCTTCACCGGCAAGGATCAGGGCGGCAACGACGCCACCGACTCCGATGTCGACCCGACTACCGGCAAGACGATCGTCACCACGCTCACCGGCGGCGAGAACGATCTGAGCTGGGACGCCGGTCTTTACCAGTTGGCATCGATCGGGGACAAGGTCTGGCTGGATGCCAACAAGAACGGCATCCAGGATGCCGGAGAGACGGGCATGAGCGGCGTCAGCGTCAATCTGCTGAATAGCGCCGGTGCGGTCATTGCCACCACGACGACCAATACCAGCGGCAACTACCTGTTCAGCAACCTGGCCCCCGGCGACTATGCCATTCAGGTCGCCGCCCCCAGTGGCTACGTCTTCTCGGCGAAGGATCAAGGCAGCAACGACGCGCTGGATTCCGACGTCGATAGCCTGACCGGCAAGACGGTGCTGACCAGCCTGACTTCCGGTCAGAATGACCTGTCCTGGGACGCCGGCCTCTATCTGAACAAGGCCCGCCTTGGTGATACCGTCTGGGAAGACATGAACTACAACGGCATCCAGGATGCGGGCGAGGCGGGCATTGCGGGCGTCACCGTCAAGTTGCAGAACTCGTCGGGAACGACCCTGCAAACCAAGACTACGGATGCCAACGGCAACTATTTCTTCGATGTGGACGCTGGCACCTACAAGGTGACGGTGGTCAAGCCCAGCGGCTACCTGGTGACCAAGCAGGATCAGGGCACGAACGACGGCCTGGATTCGGACATCAATAGTTCCGGTGTCAGTGGCCTGTACACGGTGGCTGCAGGCGAGCAGAACCTGACCGTCGATGGCGGGCTCTACAGAAAAGCGTCCATCGGTGACAAGGTATGGCTGGACGCCAACGGAAACGGAGTGCAGGACGCGGGTGAGGCCGGCATTGCCGGTGTCAGCGTCAAGTTGCTGAGCGCAGCCGGCGCGGTGTTGTCCACGACCACGACCGATGCGAATGGCAACTACCTGTTCAGCAACCTCAACCCCGGCAGCTATGCCGTTCAGGTGGTGGCGCCAAGCGGTTACGTCTTCACCGGCAAGGACCAGGGTGGTAACGATGCCACGGACAGCGACTTCGACCCGGTGACTGGCAAGACCATCACCACCACGCTGGTTTCAGGTGAAAACGACATGACCTGGGACGCCGGCCTCTACCAGAAGGCCTCCATTGGCGACCGTGTCTGGCTCGACTGCAATGCCAACGGCATCCAGGATGGCAACGAGATCGGTCTTTCCGGCGTCACCGTGAAACTGTTGAGCAGTGCCGGCGCGGTGCTGGCGACCACCACCACCGACTTCCAGGGCAACTACCTGTTCAACAACCTCACCCCCGGCGACTACGCCATCCAGGTGGTGGCGCCCACGGGCTACGGCTATACCGCCAGGGACCAGGGTGGTGATGACACGCGGGATTCCGATGTCGATACCGTCACGGGCAAGACGATCACCACGACGCTGACTTCCGGCGAGAACGACCTGTCCTGGGATGCCGGCCTCACCACCGTGGGCGCCTGTGTCGACCTGGTCTTCAACGGCAGCAGCGCGACCGACGGCCCGGACGGCAACATTCGCAGCTACAGCCAGAACGGGCTCTCGGTGAACGTCAGCGCCTTCAGCCGCGACAGGAGCACAGGTACCTGGGCAGATGCCTGGCTGGGCACCTACGGTGGCGGCCTGGGCGTGACCGACAGCAGTGAGGGCAGCGGTGGCAACAACAGCCACACCGTCGACAACGTCGGCGGCCGCGACAACTATGTGATGTTCGAGTTCAGCCAGTTCGTGATGCTGGACAAGGCCTATCTGGGCTACGTGGTCGGCGACAGTGACATGCAGCTGTGGATCGGCAACTTCAACAGCCCGTTCACCAGCCACCTCAGCCTGAACGACGCGGTGCTGGCGCAGATGGGCTTCACCGAAGTGAATACCACCACCTTGACCACGGCGCGCTGGGCCGACCTGAACGCGGGCGAGTACCTGGGCAACGTCATCGTCATCGCCGCCGACACCACCGACATGTCGCCCGAGGACTACTTCAAGATCCAGACCCTGTCGGTCTGCACCCCGGCTTGCGGCCTCAACGCCAGCATCGGCGACCGCGTCTGGCTGGATGCCAACGGCAACGGCATCCAGGATGCGGGTGAGGTCGGCATTGCCGGCGTCAGCGTCAAGTTGCTGAGTTCGGCCGGCGCGGTGCTGTCCACCACGACTACGGATGCCAACGGCAATTACCTGTTCAGCAACCTCACCCCCGGCGACTATGCCGTGCAGGTGGTGGCGCCGAATGGCTATGTCTTCACCGGCAAGGATCAGGGCGGCAACGACGCCACCGACTCCGATGTCGACCCGACTACCGGCAAGACGATCGTCACCACGCTCACCGGCGGCGAGAACGATCTGAGCTGGGACGCCGGTCTTTACCAGTTGGCATCGATCGGGGACAAGGTCTGGCTGGATGCCAACAAGAACGGCATCCAGGATGCCGGAGAGACGGGCATGAGCGGCGTCAGCGTCAATCTGCTGAATAGCGCCGGTGCGGTCATTGCCACCACGACGACCAATACCAGCGGCAACTACCTGTTCAGCAACCTGGCCCCCGGCGACTATGCCATTCAGGTCGCCGCCCCCAGTGGCTACGTCTTCTCGGCGAAGGATCAAGGCAGCAACGACGCGCTGGATTCCGACGTCGATAGCCTGACCGGCAAGACGGTGCTGACCAGCCTGACTTCCGGTCAGAATGACCTGTCCTGGGACGCCGGCCTCTATCTGAACAAGGCCCGCCTTGGTGACACTGTCTGGGAAGACATGAACTACAACGGCATCCAGGATGCGGGCGAGGCGGGCATCTCCGGCGTCAAGGTCTACCTGCGCAACACCGCCGGCACGATATTGCAGACCACCTATACCGATGCCAACGGCAAGTATGGCTTCGATGTCGACGCCGGAACCTATCAGGTGCAGGTGGTCAAGCCCAGCGGCTACTATGTGACCAAGCAGGATCAGGGCAGCAACGATGGTGCCGATTCCGACATCAACAGCTCGGGCTACACCGGTCTCTACACCGTCACCACCGGCCAGCAGAACCTGACCGTCGACGCCGGCCTGTACAAGAAGGCCAGCGTCGGCGACAAGGTGTGGGACGACATGAACCACAACAACCTGCAGGATGCCAGCGAGCCGGGTATCAGTGGCATCAAGATCACCCTGAAGACCTCGGCCGGGACCACCGTCGCCAGTACCACCACCGACGCGAACGGCAACTACCTGTTCAGCAACCTGAATCCGGGCGACTACTACCTGGTGTTCGACAAGACCAACGTCATGCACTACAACTATGGCGCCTGGTACAACATGAGCACCTGGAAGTGGGCGGTGAAGGATGTCGGCAGCAACGACAACATCGATTCCGATGTGACCGGTGATGCCAAGTCCACCACCAACGTGACCCAGACCAGCGTGTTCAACCTGGAGTCCGGCGAGAACGACATGAGCTGGGACGCGGGCATCACCCCGATCGTCATCGACCTCAACGGCGATGGCATCCAGACCGTCTCCCGCGCCAATTCCACCGGGGCCTTCGACCTGCTCGGTACCGGCCGCGCGATCGCCTCCGGCTGGTTGTCCGGCGAGGATGGCTTCCTGGCCTGGGACCGCAACGGCAACGGCCGCATCGACGACATCAGCGAACTGTTCGGCGGCAACAACAAGGGTGATGGCTACGCCAAGCTTGCCGCCTTCGACAGCAACGGCGATGGCGTGGTGGATGCCAACGACGCGGCCTTCGCCGACCTGCGTATCTGGAAGGATGTCAACGGCAACCACCAGACCGATGCCGGCGAACTGCTGACCCTGGACGAGGCCGGAGTGGCAAGCCTCAGCCTGGCCTACCAGGCGGTGCCACTGCTGGACGGCAACGGCAACCTGCACCTGGAACGCGGCAGCGCGACGATGGCGGATGGCACCGAGGTCGACATGACCGACGTCTACTTCGGCATCTCCGCCGCCGACGTGACCGATGCCGGCATCGCGCTGCCTTCCCTGTCCGACCTGCTGTCCGACGGCGGCAGCCTCGATGGCTTGGTAGGTGGCACGGCGCCGATGCTGGCACCGGTCGACTGCGCCGCCAACGATGCCTGTGGTGGCAGTGGCCTGGAGGCGATGAAGCAATTGGCTGACCTGATCGACCAGCAGGCGGCTTATGCCTGATGGTGACGGCGCCGGGCGCGCGCCCCGGTGTCGGAATCGGTAGAAAGAATGGGGCCTCGCGCCCCATTTTTTCTTGTAGCGGCGGCGTTGTGGCCCGAAGGGCCGGTATTTTTCAGGGCTCGCCGGCTTTTTTTGAATAGCCCTACGATGCTGGCGAGACGCCGGCGCTACCGTTCGGCCGTCCGCCGCCGCGCCGCGTCGGACTATTGGGGATAATGCGGGCGTTCCCTCGCGATGACTCAAGACCCTGCCCATGCTGAACATCCTCTGGATCGGCTTTTTCCTCACCGCCTTCGGCGCCGCCGTGCTGCAGTTCCTCGGTGGCGATCAGGGGGTGTTTGCGGCGGTGATGAAGGCGTCCTTTGATGCCGCCAAGACCGCTTTCGAGGTGGCGCTGGGACTGACCGGGGTGATGTGTTTGTGGCTGGGGGTGATGAAGATCGGCGAGCGCGCCGGCTTTCTCTCGCTGCTTGGCCGCTGGCTCGCCCCCCTGTTCGCGCGGCTGTTCCCCGAGGTGCCGCGCGGCCATCCGGCGCTGGGCTCGGTCACCATGAACATGGCAGCCAACATCCTCGGGCTCGACAACGCCGCTACCCCGATCGGCCTCAAGGCCATGCGCGAACTGCAGGAACTGAACCCGGACAAGGACACCGCGAGCAACGCCCAGATCCTGTTCCTGGTGCTCAACGCCTCCTCGGTGACCCTGCTGCCGGTGACCATCTTCACCTACCGGGCGCAGATGGGCGCGGCCGACCCGACCGATGTCTTCATCCCCATCCTGATGGCCACCTATGCCTCGACCCTGGCCGGCTTTCTGTTCGTGGCGACGGTACAGCGCATCCGCCTCGACGCGGTGGTGCTGGCCTGGCTGGGGGGGCTGACGACGGTGGTGGGGGGGCTGGCCTGGCATTTCGCGCATCTGACCGCCGCCGAGATGACGGCGCAATCCTCGCTCTTGAGCAATTTCCTGCTGCTGGCGCTGATCGTGATCTTCCTCATCGGCGCCGTGGTGAAAAAGGTGAATGCTTACGAGGCCTTCATCGAGGGCGCGAAGGAAGGCTTTCACACGGCGGTGACCATCATTCCCTATCTGGTCGCCATGCTGGTGGCCATCGCCATGCTGCGCGCCAGCGGTGCCTTGCCGGCCTTCGTCGAAGCGGTGCGCGCCGGGGTGCTGGCGCTGGGGTATGACGCGGCCTGGGTGGATGGCCTGCCGACCATCCTGATGAAGCCGCTGTCCGGTTCCGGCGCGCGGGCGATGATGGTGGAAACCATGCAGGTCTCCGGCGCCGATTCCTTCGCCGGCCGCCTGGCCAGCATCGTCCAGGGCAGCACGGAGACGACGTTCTACGTGCTGGCGGTGTATTTCGGCGCGGTGGGCATCAAGCGGGTGCGCCATGCGGTGGCCGGTGGCCTGGTGGCGGATCTGGGCGGGTTCGTCGCGGCGGTGCTGGCGGCGTATCTGTTTTTCGGTGGCTGAAGGCGGGGGCGCGCTGGCGTAAGCTGTTCCCGTTTCGGCCCTTACAAGGAGCGTCACATGAAACGTTGTGCCTTGCTGCTGGCGCTGATTGCCAGCCCGGCCCTGGCGGCCGATATCGGGGTGTCCGTCACGGTCAGCGAACCCGGTTTCTATGGCCGCATCGACATCGGCAACCTGCCGGCGCCCAGGGTGGTCTACCCGAAGCCCATCGTGGTCCAGCCGGTCCCGGCGGCCAGGCCGGCGGCGCCGCTGTATCTTCGTGTTCCGCCCGGACATGCGAAGCATTGGCGCAAGCATTGCCATGAGTATGACGCCTGCGGCCAGCCAGTCTATTTCGTGCGTGATGACTGGTACAACGACGTCTATGTGCCCGGGAAGCGCGATCGCCGCGAGATGGATCGCCGCGAGCATGGAAAGGGACATGGAAAAGGCCACGACAAAGAACACGGCAAGGGCCGCGATTGATTTCGTGTGAAGTAGGGCTTCAACCCGGTCTGAAGCCGTTTGAGATGCTGCCGTAACCAAGGAGACGAGGCATGTTGGCGCGTTTGCGTTCCCTGCTGCTCAAGACCCCCATCAGGATTGCCTTCGGCCTGGTCGCGGCGTATTTCCTGTTCGCCTGGTTCGGTTTTGAGCCATTGGTGAAATGGGCCGCGCCGAAATACATCGCCGACAAGAGTCGACACACGCTCAGCCTGCAGGCTGCGAAATTTGACCCGCTGCGCCTGTCAGTCGATCTCAAGGGTCTGAAACTGGCGGAGCCAGACGGCAAGCCGCTGTTGGCATTCGATGAGTTGTTCGTCGATTTCAATGTGGCCAGTCTGCGCAATTGGGCCTGGACCTTCGATCGCATCCAGTTGCGGGCGCCCGACGCGCGGGTCGAACTGCACGCCGACGGCAGCCTCAACTGGAGCGCGCTGATCGAGGCCTTGAAAAGCGAAGATGAGGAAAAAGACAAACCGCTGCCGCGCCTGTTGATCCACGCCATCAGCGTGGAACAGGGGCGGGTGGCTTTCAGCGACCGCAAGGTGGATTTCAACACCACGCTGTATCCGCTTGACCTGACCCTCTCCGACCTCTCCACGCTCCCGGACGACAAGGGGACTTACGCCATGGCCGCCACCACCAGGATGGGTGCGCGTCTGCGCTGGAAAGGCCAGATCACCTTGCAACCGCTGGCAGCGAATGGCGAAATCGGTCTTGACCAGTGGGCGCTGGCGCGGGCCTGGCCTTATCTCGACACCAAACTGAACATGGCGCCGCCGGCCGGCATGCTTGCCGCCTCACTGCAATACCAGATCAACTATGCCGACAAGCGCCTGTCGCTGATCCTGGACAAGCTCGGCCTCACGGTGACGAGCCTGGGGTTGCGTGGCAAGGACGCTAAACAGGACGCCATCAGCCTGGACCGCCTGGCGTTGACCAATGGTCGATTCGATCTGGAGAAAAGGCAGCTCGAACTCGGCGAAATCGCCTTGTCCGGTGGCCGCCTTGCCCTGCGTCGTGACCCGGTGGGGCGGTTGGACCTCCTGGACTGGCTGCCGCCTGCCGTGCCGGCCCCGGCCCAGGTCCCGGCAAAGCCTGTGCCAGCCAAGGGGCCAGGCTGGCGGGTGGGCCTGACGAAATTCAGCCTCAATGGGCTCGGCATCCAGTTCAACGACGCCGGTTTCGCAACGCCGCTCGATGCCGAGGTCGGCAATCTGCAACTGGGTTTCCGGGCCAGCGCCGAGGTCGGCGGCGCCGCAGTCTCGGCGCGGCTGGAGGACCTGGGCGTGTCGCTCTCCGGCATCCGGCTGGCCTCGGGCAACAAACCGCTATTCGTGCTGGGCGGCATCAACCTGGAAGACGGCCTGATTGATCTGGAGAAGCGCGAGGCCCGCGTCGGCAAGCTGTCGCTGGCGAACGGCAAGCTCGACGCGCTGCGCGATGCACACGGCGGGATCACGCTGCTGGAGGCGTTCAAGCCTCTCTCCGGCAAGCCGGCCCTGTCCCGTTCCACGAGCCAGCCGGAAGCGCCAGGCTGGCATTACGCACTGGACCGGATCGACCTGTCCGGCTTCCAGGTCGGTCTGCGCGACGAAAGCGTGCGTCCCGCCGGCGGCCTCACCCTGCAAGGCATCGAGGCGACGGCGAGCGGCATCAGTGACAACCTGAAGGCAGCCGTGCCGGTGAGCCTCGGTTTCAGGGTGAAGGAGGGTGGACGTTTCCAGGCTGCCGGCAAGGTGATACCCGAGCGCCTGCGCGCCGACCTCAAGCTCCGGCTCGACAGCCTCGTCCTGGCGCCGGCGCAGCCCTGGCTGAGCCAGACCACCAGTCTGACGCTGGCTTCCGGCCACGCTTCCAGCCAGGGGCGGGTACGCTTCGACGGCAAGGCGAGTGGTGCCGGGCGCTTCGACTTCAAGGGCGGCTTCGCGGTCGACGACCTGCTGCTCAAGGAAAGCGAAACCGGCGAGCGCTTCCTGGCCTGGAAACGCCTGGGCAGCGACACGGTTGGCGTCACCCCTGCCGGGCTGGATATCGACGAACTCAAACTCGATACCCTGGGCGCCAAACTGGTCATCTATCAGGACAAGACAGTCAACCTGAAGAAGATTCTGCGCGCTTCAGAGACCGAGAAAGTGTCCACCCCCGCGGCGACCACCCCGGAAAGGCGGCCGGATCCGGCCTTCCGCCTCAACATCGACCGCGTCCGGGTCGAACATGGCGAGGTGGATTTCGCCGATCTCTCCCTGGCCTTGCCCTTCGGCACCCGCATCCACGACTTCAAGGGTGCGGTCAACGGCATTTCCAGCCTGCCGGGCGCGGCGGCGGAACTGGAACTGGACGGGCGGGTGGACGAGTACGGCCTGGCGCGCGTGGTGGGGCAGATCGACCTGTTCGATCCCACCGGTTTCATGGACATCAAGACCGTGTTCCGCAACGTCGAGATGACCAACCTCACGCCCTATACCGCCACCTTCGTCGGCCGCAAGATCGATTCCGGCAAGCTGTCGCTGGACCTGGAATACAAGATCATCAAGCGCCAGTTGCTGGGCGAGAACCAGATCGTCATGGACAAGCTGACCCTGGGTGAGCGCATCCAGAGTTCAACCGCGAAGGACCTGCCGCTGGACCTGGCCATCGCCATCCTGCAGGACTCCGATGGCCGCATCGACCTCGGTCTGCCGGTTTCCGGCAGCCTCGACGACCCGCAATTCAGCTATGGCCGCATCATCTGGAAGGCCATCGGCAACATCCTGACCAAGATCGTCACGGCGCCCTTCCGGGCGTTGGCAGGCCTGTTCGGCGGCAGCGGCGAGAAACTGGAGCAGATCGCCTTCGAGGCCGGCGAGCCCGGCCTCACGCCGCCAGAGAAAGAAAAGTTCAGGCAGATCACCCGGATATTGACCAAGCGTCCCGGTCTTGCCCTGAGCGTGCAGGGTGCCTGGTCGGCCGAGATCGACCGGCCGGTGATGCAGGCGCGGCAATTGCGTCGTGCCGTGGTCGAGAAGATGGGTGTGAAACTGGCGCCGGACGAGGACGCAGGTCCCATTTCCACAGCCAACCCGAAAGCGCAGGCCGCTCTGGAGGCACTCTATGCCGCACGATTCGGCGAGCCGGCCTGGAAGACACTGCTCGGCCAGTGGTTGCAGGCCAATCCCGAGCAGCGCCAGGCGGGCGGTGCGGGCAAGATGCTGTCCCGGCTGAAAGGCCTGTTGCAAACGGAGGCGCCGCTGTCCGAGGCTGACGCCAACGCTCTCAAGGGGACCGACCTTCACGCCTTGCTCTACGCCCGCCTGCTCGAACGGGAGACCGTGGATGACGAGGCGCTGCAACGTTTGGCCGAGCAGCGGGCAGCCGCGGTGGTCAAGGGACTCACGGCGGCCGGCGCCCCCGCTGATCGGGTCCTGACAGCCGCGATCGCCTCCTTCCCGGGCGAGGGGAAATCGGTGCCGGTGAAACTCGACCTGGAGGTGGCGGCGAAACGTTGAGCTGGGTGTCGTCGGGTCGACGGCGGACGCCAGCCCTACGACCGCCAGGTCGTCGCTGCACGCCAACCTTGCCTGCGGTGGGGGGGCGATGGTGCAAGCCCCTGTTGCCGGCGGCGGGCAAGAAAAAAGCCCGCTTGCGCGGGCTTTTTGGTGGGGTGATACGTGGCTTACAGCACCATGCCCGGGTTGTTGCCCATGCCGATCACCTTGGGCTGGTTGAGCTTGACCTGCTTGACCACCTTCACATCGCGCAGGTACTCGGCCACCACTTCCCAGATCGGCGCGCCAGTGGCACCTTCGCCCACAGGCGCCCAGCCGGCGACCTTGTACTTCTTGTTGGGGTCGACTGCCTTGCCGTTGAGCATCATGTCGTTGATGCGATGGCCGATCTTCGCATTGGGAGTGACGCTGTACTGGACGCCGCCGACGCGCACCATGTCACCACCCTGCTGGTAGTAGGGATCGTCGTTGAACAGGTTGTCGCAGACGTCTTCCATGATGGTCTTGATGGTGGTGCCGGTCATGAGATTGAGCGAGGTCTGCGGGTAGGTGATCGCCACCTGGTCCATCAGTTGTTCCATGGTGATGACATCGCCCGGCAGCAGGCTGGTGCCCCAGCGGAAGCCCGGCGAGAAGGCGGCGTCGGCGCCCTTGACCTTCATCAGCGCGTCGCAGATCAACTGGTCGTAGGTGCCGTTGAAGTTGCCGCGGCGATACAGCAGGTCTTCGGTGACGGCCAGTTTCTCGCCCAGCTTGGCCTCAAAGGGCGCGCGAATCTTGCTGATCAGCGCTTCCATCTTCTTGTCGGCGGCGAGCAGGTTGGAGAACACCGGCACCAGGCGGTACTTCCAGCCCTGGACCTTGCCACCCTTGACGTCGAAATCCATGACGCCGAGGAACTTGCCGTTGGAACCGGCATTGGTGACCAGGGTCGTGCCCTTGGCGTTCTTGACCTGGATCGGCTGCGGCACGCCGTCATGGGTGTGGCCGCCGAAGATGGCGTCGATGCCGGTGACGCGGCTGGCCATCTTGAGGTCGACGTCCATGCCGTTGTGCGACAGCACCACGACCACCTGGGCACCTTTGGCACGGGCTTCGTTGACGAACTTCTGCATGGAGTCGTCGCGGATGCCGAACGACCAGTCGGGGATCATCCAGCGCGGGTTGGCCACCGGCGTGTAGGGGAAAGCCTGGCCGACGATGGCGACCTGGATGCCGTTGATGTTCTTGATGACGTAGGGTTTGAACACCTGATCGCCAAAATCGTTGGTGATCACGTTCTGGGCGACGAAATCGACCCCGGCCTTCTTGAAGTCGCCGTTGACGATTTCCTGCACGCGCTCGGCGCCCAGGGTCATCTCCCAGTGTGGGGTCATGACGTTGACACCCAGGGCGATACAGGCGTCGACCATGTCCTGGGCCTTGGTCCACAGCGCGGTGGCAGAGCCTTGCCAGGTATCACCGCCGTCCAGCAGCAGGGAGCCGGGACGGGAGGCGCGCACCTTGTCGACCAGGGTCTTCAGGTGGGCGAAGCCGCCGACCTTGCCGTAGGTGCGGGCGGCGGCGGTGAAATCGAGGTAGGTGAAGGCGTGGGCATCGATGCCGCCGGGTTTGATGTTGTAGGCCTTGAGCAGATGCTCGCCGACCAGGTGCGGCACCTTGCCGACAGCACCGGCGACACCGAGGTTGACATTGGGTTCGCGGAAGTAGATGGGCTTCAACTGCGCGTGGCAGTCAGTCATGTGCATCAGCGAGACGTTGCCGAAGGTGGGAATGTCGTAATAGTTGGCAGGAACATTGCCTGCCAAAGCCTGACGGCTATCCAGGGCAAAACCACCAGCAGCGGCGGCGGCGAGGATTTGCAGGAATTCGCGGCGATTCATGGACATGGGTAGGGTCTCCGGGTGGGCGCTAAGCAGCCAGCATTGTTGCGGCGCTGTTGCAGCCGGTAAATGGTAGTGATGGGCCAGTTCGGCTAGTTCAATTGAAAATCCGGGCAGCAGCCCGGATTTTCAAAGACGTTCACGACAGGATTACTTGCGGAACACGGAGGACTTCATTTCCAGTCCGTTACTCATGTAGGAGTGGAAATACTCCAGGTTGTTGTAACGGGTGCTGCCGGGCTTGTCCGGGCTGTGGCGAACGTTGTTCTGGCAGCCCTTGTAGCGTTCCTGCAGGGTGGTCAGCTTGTCGCCGCCGCGGAAGGCGGGCCAGTGGGTGGCCTGGCCGACGACGGGGGACAGCAGTTCGGAGCGGATGCGGATGCCGGCGTTGTCGACGTGGCAGCTGCCGCAGGAGAAGTTGAGCTGGCCAGCACGGCTGTAGAAGGTCTTCTTGCCGTCCTCGTATGCCTTCAGCGCGCCTTCGCCTTCGACCTTGATGTTCATCTTCATGCCGTCGGAGAGGGTGCGCATGTAGGCGCTCAGGGTGCCCATGGTGGGATCGTCGCCGATCTTGTAGGGCTCTTCGCCGTTGGCGACGCGACAATCGTTGATGGCGTCTTCCAGCGTGACAACCTTGCCTTTGGCGTTGTCGAAGATGGGGTAGTTGCCGGCGATGTTCTTGCCGCCGTTGGGCAGGCAGTCAGCGTAGGTCTTGCCGCTCTTGAGCGGGGTTTTCCACATCTTCTCGCCTTTTTCCAGCACGCCCAGGTAGGGCGGGAATTCCATGATGCTGTTGTATTGCGATTTGGCATCCGGGTCGAATGCCAGGGCGCTGTAGATGTAGTCTTCGAATTTCAGGTCGGGGAACTTGTTCTTGAAGTAGTTGACGACCTTCATGCGATCTTCTTCCGGACCCGCGTTGGCGGTGACCGAACCCATCAGGATGCCGAGGCTGGCCATTGCGATGAGGGAGTGTTTTGCGATTTTCTTCATGCCATTCTCCAATAGTCGTGATGGGGGGTTACAGGCCGTAGAGGAACTCGACAACCTTGTCGATTTCTTCTTCGGTCAGCACCTGATGTTTGCCCATCGGCGGCATGAAGGAACCCGGGTTGGTCGCGGTGGCATCCCAGATTTTGGCGCGCAGCACGGCTTTGTCGGGGAAACGCGCCTGCATGGCGATCAGGGGCGGGCCGCCTTCGCCGGGTTGCTCGGCATCGGGCAGCGTAGGCATGCCATGGCAGGCCAGGCAGTTGCCCTTGGAACGGTTGAAGGCAATGTCCTTGCCGGTTTCGGCGGCATAGGCCGAACTGGCGATCAGGGCGGCAAGCGCCCCTGTGATGATGGCAGCGGATTTCCGCATGTCGTCTCCTTCCTAGTGGTCGATTGCAAACTGACGCCGCTCGGCTTCCCCCGAACGAGTGTCGCTCTTCAGCGGAGGCAAAGAATAGGTGTGATAGGGGTCACCGCGCAATGCGAATTGATCGCGTTGGTACGATAAAAGCGGGTGGAAAGTATGTTGCTACCAATGACTCGGCCTGTGTTCTGGCCGCTGTCCGGCCTCGTCACGCTCGTGAAATGAATTTTATTTTTTCAGTTTCTCGGCCTGTTGCTGCCGCTTCATTTCGCGCAGGCGCGCGTCGATGATCGAGAGGGTGTAGAAATCCGCCCCCCCGGTTTTCTGCGCCAGTTGCAGTTGTTCGATGGCCGCGCCCTGGCGATCCAGCAGCGCATAGGATTCGGCCTGCGCCAGATGGGATTGCGTCAGTTCACCCAGGGCCTGGTGGGCTTGCGCGAGCTGCGCGTAGAGGCGGGCATCGGCCAGCCAGGTGCGTTGTTGCTCGCCGATGAAAATGAGGGCCTCGCGCGGCTTGCCGGCGGCGAGCAGGGCGGTGGCGTAGAGATAGGCGAGCGGACGGTAGCTGGCATGCGAAGACATGGCGCGGGCGAGCAGGTCGATGGCGCGTCCGGGTTGACGTTCGTTCAGTGCTAGTTCCGCCTCGAGCGCCAGCACCATGGGGGACGTTTCCTTGCCGGCTTCGAGTTGGGCCAGCGCCGCCCGCGCTCGTTCGGGCTTGCCGGCGCGCAATGCCGCGCGCGCCACGCCGTACCAGACGGCGGGCTCCGGCGTGGCCCTGGAGAGCGACTCGAAACGGCGCAGCGCATCCGCGGCCTCGCCTTCGTTGGCCTGGATGCGCGCCCGCACGAACTGGTATTCCAGGCTGTCGGCGTGCTGCTTGTAGGGGAGTTGTGTTACCCGGTTCTGCATGTCTGCGATTCGCTGGTACGTGAGCGGGTGGGTGCGCATGTAGGCGGGCGCATTGTTTTCGTAGAGCCGTCCCTGGGCCTGCAGACGATCAAAGAAGGTGACCATGCCTTGCGGGTCGAATCCGGCGCCGATCAGGATCTGCAGGCCCACCCGATCGGCTTCGCTTTCGTTCGCGCGGGTGAAATTGAGCTGGTTTTGCAGATTCAGGGCCTGGGTCGTGGCGATCGCCGCCTCGGATAGTTGGCTGTTGGAGCGTGCCGCAAGGATGGCTACGGCCAGGGCGGCCAGCGTGGCGATGCCCATGAATTTCTGGTCATCGACCATGCGCGCGATGTGATGCTGGGTGACGTGCGCGGTTTCGTGGGCGAGCACGCCGGCCAGTTCGGATTCATTGCGTGTCGCCGAGATCAGTCCGGTGTTGACGCCGATGTAGCCGCCCGGGAGCGCAAAGGCGTTGATGGTGGCGTCCCGTACCGGGAAATAGGTGAAGCGCCGCTCGGATTCTAGCGAGGCAGCCGCCAGTTTGTCGCCCAGTTGGGCCAGGTAGTCTTCCAGCACCGGATCATCCAGGTAATCGGCATCGTCACGTACCTGGCGCATGATTTCGCGGCCGATCTGGTCTTCCTGCGATTCGGACAGGGCCGTGCGGCTGGTATCGCCGAGATCGGGCAGACCGGCGGCGTGACTGGACTGGATGCCGAAAACGAGAAGGAGGGCAGAGGCGAGGGCTTTCATGGCGGTTATGATAGCGGCCCTTCGAACTGGTTCCTCCCCGCCATGAGCGACTTTACACATTTTGACGAACAGGGCCGCGCCGTGATGGTGGGTGTGGGCGAGAAGACGGAAACACGGCGCGTGGCGGTCGCCACCGGCCGCATCCGCATGCAGCCGGAAACCTTCATCATGATTCGTGACGGCGCCGCCAGGAAGGGTGACGTGATCGGGGTCGCGCGCCTGGCTGGCATCATGGCCAGCAAGCGCACGCCCGACCTGATTCCGCTGTGCCATCCCATCGCGCTGACCAAGGTGACGCTCGACTTCACCCTGGACGAAGCTGCCTCGGCCATTGACTGCGCCGCCACGGCGGAAACGGTCGGCCGCACCGGCGTCGAGATGGAAGCGCTCACCGCCGCCAGTGTCGCGTTGCTCACCGTTTACGACATGTGCAAGGCGGTGGACCGCGGCATGGTCATCGAGTCGGTGCGGCTGCTGGAAAAACTGGGTGGCAAGTCGGGGCATTGGCGCGCGTCAGGAGACAAGGCCCTATGAAGACTGTGAAGTCTTTATAAACAAACGGTTATTGCTATATCCGAGTGGTTTGCTAGACATTAAACAGGCCGACGAGGCCGTTTAGTCCACTAGAGGAGCAATGACATGCTGGATATCAACAAACTGGTTGCCGCCGAAGGCATGGCGCCGTGCGATGCGGATGCCTATCTCAACGACCTGGAGACCTGGAACGAAGACATGGCCCGTAAGGCTGCGCATGATGAGGGTCTCGAGTTGAGCGATGCGCACATGGACGTGATCTGCTACCTGCGTGACCACTTCGCCGAATGCGGTCCGGAGTCCAACGCACGCCACCTGTTGCGCAATATGGAGGAGGCTTACATCGAGCAGGGTGGCCGAAAATATCTGTATCAGTTGTTCCCGCACGGACCGGTCACCCAGGGCTGCCGCCTGGCGGGCCTGCCGACGCCGGCGGGCAATGCCGATCTCTCCTTCGGCACCACGCACTAGGCGACTGGATAAGCACGGCCCCCCGTGTGGGGCCGTGTGTTTCGCGAAGTCTCAGTGGGTTACCTGATCCTGCCCAGTGTCTTCATCACGACACAGGGGTCGCCGGAAATCGGCGGGAGGGTAACGCCGCGCTCCTTGGCACGCCTGTCGAGTTCCAGATTGTGTTCACTCATGAAAGTCCGGCACTCGTCCATGGATTTCATGTTGGGTAGCTTGGAGGCGTAGTCCTTGCGTTCCTGAGGGGTCATCAATTCCGCGCCGCGCACGTTGTCACCGGAGGAATACCAGGGAAAGGCCAGCGCCTGGCCTGCGCAGAGCAGGACGGGGAGAAGGTATAGCGGTTTTGTCATGTTGTTTGCCTGAACGAAAAATGCCCCGGTCGGGGCCGGGGCAAGTGTACTAGCAGTTCTGGTATTAAACGCAGCCGGTGGGCTTAGGCGTACCGGCGTAGCGGCCAGCTTGCTTGGCAGGGCCATATGGAAACAGGTCGAACAGGAATTTCTTGTCGCCCCATTCCGCGCCAAACTCTTCCTTGAGGCCCTTCTGCAGGATGCGCAGATTGGGTGCGGTGCCGTATTCGTTGAAGTAATCACGCATGTAATGAATGATCTTCCAGTGATTCTCATCCAGGGTCAGCTTGTCCTGCGATGCCAGGAATTCGGCCACGTCCTCGGCCCAGTCACCCAGATTGGCCAGATAGCCTTCGGGGTCGGTTTCCACAATCCTTCCATTGATTTCCAGATCCATGATGTTTCCTCTCATTCACCAGGTTATTGCCGCGGTAGCGGGATGACCGACAGCTTACTAAACCCGACTTAATAGGTCAAGTATTATTATTCTTGTTCTGTGGTTATTAATGAATCAAATATTGAACCGCAACTGGCCACGGATTTGAGCTTTGCCGCAGCTTGCGGGCAGATCCAGATGGGTGTCATTCCTCCAGTGCGGTGGCGGCCGCCACAAGCACTTCCCTTTCCTCCTCGTTCAATGTCGGCAATCCCTGCGCCACGATGGCAAGGGGGGCATGGGTAAGTTTGGCCGCAGTCATGAGATCGTGTGGCAGGGCGGGGTCTTTGCGGCCATAGCTGAGGTGGCGGCCGGTGTCGACCGCCAGGCGGGCGAGACGTGCGCGCAAGCCTTCGTCGCCACGGATGAGTTGCTTGATCAACGGTGGCAGTCCGCCGCGCTCGATCAATTCCAGGCTGAGGTCGCGGAAGGTGAAGCCGAGCGCCTGGCGTTGCGCCTGATCGCTGCGACTGGCGCGACCGGCGCGCATTTCATCGAGGGCTTTTTGCGGGAGTTCCGGGGCGAAGGCCCAGAGTTCGATTTCCCCGGTTTCCGCGAGCAGGGCGGCGAGCGCGAGTTCGCCCTGGTCGAGGTCATAGTGCAGCGAGCCCCAGGCGAAAGCGATGCGCGCGCCCAGCGTGGCGCGCAGTTCCGCGGCGATGAAACCCTGATTGTTTTCCGTTGTCTCGGGCGCGTCGCGTACCTCTCGCTTGAACTGGGATGTGCCCAGTGCCAGCAGGATGCCCAGTGGTGTGGTGATGTCGCGCGCCATGTGTCGCGGCAGGCGGCGGTTGGCATCGCGCAGCAGTCTGAGCGCGAGCAGAGGGTCGTCGAGTAAAAGGGCCGCATACTCATGGCCGGAGCGGTTTTCTTCGCCTTCTTCTTCCAGTCGAGCCAGCGCGGCCTTGCTCGCCGCCTTGATCGGCAGTTCCTTGTGCTCGAGATAAGCCGCCCATTGCGGCGCGCCCCACCAGTCTTGTCCCGCCATCGCGATCTCCGGAAAGCGTGTCGCATGAATATCGAACCGAAGGGTGGGAATCTTTAATGCGCTGACCCGAGATGAGCATCAATGCCAGAATGACGGCTTGTTCCGGCTGGGGATAGGTCATGAATAAATTGGGTTTCCTTCTCGCCATCTGGTCTGGCGTCTGTGCCGCCGCCAGTCTGGAAAGTTTCTCGCCGCAAGGCGAACAACTCGAGGTTCGCCAGGTTCAGGCGCGTTTTTCCGCGCCGATGACGGCCCTGGGGCGGAGCGATGCCGCGCCACCTTTCCAGGTCTCCTGCGGGGTGTCCGGCAACGGTTACTGGGCGGACGAGCGCACCTGGGTCTACGACCTGGATGCGCTGCCCGAGGCCGGAGTGCCTTGTCGCTTCGTTCCGCGTGCGGGCTTGACGGCGCTCAATGGCGAACCGGTGGAATGGGGGGGAAGCGGGATACTGAAGGGCTCGCCGAAGGACGGGGGCGAATACAGTTTCAGCGTCGCCGGACCACGTGTGCAGTGGCTGCTGCCGCAGGTCGAGCAGACCGTGGACGAGGACCAGGTCTTCCTGCTGCTGCTCAACAGCGCGGCACAGCCGGAGAGCGTGCTGGCCCACGCGCGCTGCGAGATCCAGGGTATTCATGAACAGGTGCCGCTCAAACGCTTGACCGGCGTCGAGCGCACGAAGTTGCTGGCACGGCTCAAGCCGCATCTGGACGAGATGAACCTGCGCTGGGAGGGCGGTTCGGTGAAGGCCGATCCGCGCCTGGAGGTGGTGCAATGTGGCCGCACCCTGCCGGCCAATGCCCGGTTCGAGCTGGTCTGGGGCGCCGGTGTGAGCACGCCGACAGGCCAGCGCAACCCCGCCGATCAGCGACTTGCCTTCAGCGTGCGCGACCACTTCAGCGCGCGGATGCGTTGCCAGCGGGAAAACGCCAAGGCCGGTTGCATGCCGCTCACCCCCATCCACCTCGATTTCACCGCGCCCGTCGCGCGCGCGCTGCTCGACCGCATCTCCCTACGGGACGGCAAGGGGGTCCGTTACCGCCAGGGCAAGATCGAGCAGGCTGCCGCCAACGACGACCATGTGGTGTTCCCGGGGCCGTTCCGGGCCGATAGCGAGTTGATCCTGTCCTTTCCCCCTGGTCTGGTGGACGACAAGGGGCGCGAACTGGTCAACGCCACGCGCTTCCCGATGCGCTTCAAGGTGGCCGACTATCCGCCACTGCTCAAGTTTTCCGGCGATTTCGGCATCATCGAACGCGCGGCGGGAGGGCTGCTGCCGGTCACCGCGCGCAATCTCGAAGTCGGAGGCGAGCAGGGCACGGCGGCGAAAGTGCGCTGGCTGCGGGTGATTGACGATGCCGCCATCCTGGATTGGCGGTCGCGGGTGAAGAAGATCGACCACCCCCCCTACGACCAGAAAACGAACCGCCGACCGGAGTCCCGACACGCGCAACTGCTTGGCAAGGGAGAAGCCGGGGTGGTGGAACAGGTGCTGCCCAAGCCCAATGGACCCCGGCCATTCGAGGTATTCGGCATTCCCCTGGAGCGGCCCGGCTTTTATGTGGTGGAAGCTGAAAGCCAGCGCCTGGGACATGCGCTGCTCGGCCAGAACCGGCCCATGTTCGTTCGCACCACCGCACTGGTCACCAACCTTGGTGTGCATTTCAAGTGGGGTGCGGCGTCTTCCCTGGCCTGGGTCACACGCCTGGATCTGGGTACGCCGGTAGCCGCCGCGCAAGTGGTCGTGCGTGACTGCGGAGGGCGCGAACTCGCGCGGGTGACGACCGACAAGCAGGGGATGGCCCTGATTCCCCGCGCCATGCCCGATCCCCGCAATGCACGCTGGGACTGTCCCCTGATGGTCAGCGCGCGCGCGGGTGACGACCTGAGCTTTGCCTTCTCCGATTGGGACGAGGGCATCGAGACCTGGCGTTTTGGCCTGCCCGAGTTGTGGGACATGGACAAACGTCTGGCCCACAGCGTGCTCGACCGGGTGCTGTTCCGTCCCGGCGACAGCGTCCACATGAAGCATTTCCTGCGTGACCGGCAGGTGTTCGGCCTCTCTTATTCCTCGAAGTTGCCGCGCACCCTGATGATCGAGCACAAGGGCAGTGGCCAGCGCTGGTTCCTCCCGCTGGCCTGGAGCAAGGGCGCGGCGGAGTCCGTCTGGAAAGTGCCGCTGGGCGCCAGGCGCGGCGACTACAGCCTGCATCTGCTGGACAAGGCGATCAAGCCCGATGCCGATCCCGCCGAGTTGCAGGCGCTGGGTGGATTGAGTTCCGGTGCCTTCAGCGTGGGTGATTTCCGGGTGCCACTGATGCAGGCGAGTGTCGATCCGACCCGACCGCTGTGGCTGGCGGGCGAGGCCGCCGAATACGACCTGGCGGCGAGTTATCTCAATGGTGGCGGTGCCAGGAACCAGCAGGTGAAACTGCGCGCGCAACTGGAACCGCACTACCGTGTCGATTTTCCCGATTACCCTGATTACGACTTCGCCGCGCGGCCTGACACGGAGCAGGGCAGTCTGGAGGGCGAGTCGGTCGCATTGACGGCGCAAACCCTCAAGCTCGATGCCGGTGGCGCCGCGCGCGCCAGGTTGGCTGGCCTCCCCGCGCTCGAGATGCCGCACAAACTGCGCGTGGAACTGGAATATGCCGATCCCAACGGCGAGATCCAGACCGTCAGCCGCGTCACCCCCTGGTGGCCGGCCAACGTGGTGCTGGGCCTGAAGAACGACACCTGGGCACGCGCCGGCCAAAGCCACACCATGGTGTTCCAGGCGGTCGACCCGCAAGGCCGCGCCGCCGCGGACGTGCCGGTGGCGGTGAGCCTGAGCCTGCGCCAGACCTTCGGCTATCGTGAGCGTCTGGCCGGCGGTTTCTACGGCTACCGCAGCGAGACGCGGGTGACCGCCCTGCCCGAGACCTGCGAGGGCAGGACCGATGCCAAGGGGCGTTTCACCTGTACCGCGCGCACCGATCGGAGCGGTGAAATCCTGATCGCCGCGACCGCCCGTGATGCCCAGGGGCGCGTTGCCCGAACCGATCACAGCTATTGGGTGGCGGGCAGCGACGAGTGGGTGTTCGATCAGAAAAACCACGACCGCATCGACCTCATCCCGGAAAGGAAGCATTACGAACCGGGCGAGACCGCCCGGTTCCAGGTGCGCATGCCCTACCGCAAGGCCACTGCGCTGGTCACCGTCGAACGTGAGGGCGTACTCTCCGCGCGGGTGGTGACCCTCAGTGGCAAAGCGCCGGTGCTGGAGGTGCCGATCAATGCTTCCTGGTCGCCCAACGTCTATGTCTCCGCGCTGGTGGTGCGCGGCCGCAATGACGACATCAAGCCGACGGCGCTGCTCGATCTCGGCCGCCCCGCGTTCAAGCTCGGCATCGCCGGTATCGAAGTGGGACAAGGCCGGCATCAACTGAACGTGGAGGTGAAGACCGATCGCGCCAGCTACGCGATTCGCGAGAAGGCGAAGGTGATGGTCAAGGTGCGCACGCCCGACGGCAAGGCACCGCCGGCTGGCACCGAGCTCACCCTGGCCGCCGTCGACGAGGGGTTGCTGGAACTGGCTCCCAATGAAAGCTGGAATCTGCTGGAAGCGATGATGGCCGAACGCGGTTATGGCGTGCATACCTTCACCGCCCAGATGCAGGTCACCGGCAAGCGCCACTATGGCAAGAAGGCCCTGCCGGCGGGCGGTGGCGGCGGCAGGCTGCCGACCCGGGAGCTGTTCGATACCCTGCTGTTCTGGCAGGGCAGCCTGGCGCTGGACGCCTATGGCGAGGCCAGCGTCGAAGTGCCGCTGAACGACAGCCTCACCGCTTTCCGCATCGTCGCCATCGCCGCGGGTGAGTCCCGTTTCGGTAGCAGCAGGACCACCCTCCGCACCACCCAGGCATTGCAGCTCATCTCCGGCCTGCCGCCGGTGGCACGTGCCGGCGACCGCCTGCAGGCGGGTGTCACCGTGCGCAATGGCGGCGACCATGAGATGCGTGTCGAAGTGATCGGCCAGGCCCACGGCGTCACGGTGTTGCCGGTACAGACCGTGACGCTGGCTGTCGGTGAGAGCCGGGAACTGGTCTGGCCGGTTGGCCTGCCGGATGGCATCGACAGCCTGGACTGGTCGTTCAACGCCTTCGAGGTGGGTGGCCAGGCGCGCGACGCGCTCAGGGTGAAGCAGACGGTCCATGCCGCCGTGCCGGCGCGGGTGCAATCCTCGGCGCTGTATCGCATCAACCCCAGGCTGGACCTGCCGGTCGCCGCTCCCGCCGCAGCCTTGCCCGGCAGCGGCGAGGTACGCGCCACCCTGGCCGCCAGCCTGCTCGATGGCCAGACCCAGTTGCGCGGCTACATGCGCGACTACCCTTACGCCTGCCTGGAACAGAAGACCTCGAAAGCCGTTGCCACCCGCGATCAGGCCGCCTGGCAGGCCCTGCTGGCCGAGTTGCCCACCTACCAGGCAGAGAGCGGTCTGCTCAACTTCTTTCCCGGCGAAGGCGAGGGCAGCGTCGCGCTGACCGCCTATGTCCTGTCCATCGCCGATGAGGCGGGCTGGGCATTGCCGGCCGATAGCGGCGCGCGGATGGAACTCGCACTGTCGAATTACGTCGCCGGCAAGCTGGAAATCCATCGCGGTGCCTGGGAATCCCCCACTGCCGGCCCGGCGCTGCGCCTCGCCGCCCTGGAAGCCCTGTCGCGTCGTGGTCGCGCCACCCCGGCGCTGATCGCCACCATCAAGCCGGAGCCGCGCTTGTGGGCCAGTTCGGCGGTGCTCGACTGGATCGGCGTGCTGCAACGGGTTCCCGGCCTGGGGCGGCGCGATGTCTTGCTGAAGGATGCCTGGGCCGCCCTCGACAGCCGCTTCACCTACAGCGGCCGCCGGCTCGACTTCAGCAGCGAATCGCGCGACGGACTCTGGTGGATGATGACCTCCGCCGATACCAACGCCGTGCGCGCCCTGCTCGCGGTGGTCGACGAAGCGGCGTGGAAGACGCGCGTACCCAAGCTGGTCGCCGGCGTGCTGGCGCGGCAACAGACTGGCCGCTGGAATACCACCACGGCCAATGCCTGGGGCGCGCTCGCCCTGGAACGTTACCGCGACCGTTTCGAGGCGGTGAAGCCGGCCGGCAAGTCTTATGCGGTGCTGGGCAAGGAAGGCCGCCTGATCGACTGGAGTGCCTTCCCCCGCGGCGCCACCGCCTTCCTGCCGCTGGACGCGACCCCCACCACCCTTCACCTCAAGCACGAAGGCCAGGGCGAGCCCTATGCCAGTATCAGCGTCGTGGCTGCCGTGCCGATCAAGGCGCCAGTGGCGCGCGGCTACGGCGTCACCCGGGAACTGCGGGCCATCGACCGGAAAACCCCGGGCAAATGGAGCCGGGGCGATGTCGTCCGGGTGCGCCTGACCCTCGATGCCCGTGACGATATGGGCTGGGTGGTGCTGGACGACCCGATTCCCGCCGGCGCCAGCATCCTCGCCGCCAGTGGCCGCCGCGGTTCCGCCCTGTTGACGCAAACCGAGGGGGGCGGCCTCGGTGACCACACCTGGCCGGCCTGGCAGGAACGCCTGTTCGATAGCTACCGCGCCTACTACGAATGGCTGCCGCGCGGCCGCCACAGCGTCGAATACACCCTGCGCCTGAATAGCGACGGCGTCTTCAACCTGCCCGCCACGCGGGTGGAGGCGATGTATGCGCCGGAGTTGTACGGCGAGACGCCGAACGGGGTGTTCGAGGTCGGGCCATGACACGCGTCGCGATCGCGGGGGCGCGCGCGGGCGCGGCTCCCGACACGGGGCCTGGGCAGGGCGACCAGGCGGGTGCCTTGCCGGCTTGCATCATGTCGTGTGCCTGCCGCAAGTCCACGGTCGCTTCCTTGGTGGGGCAGGGGGGCTTCCGGTATCATTCGCCATCCTTGTATTTGCCTATTCCATGACTCGTTATATCTTCGTCACCGGCGGTGTGGTTTCCTCTCTGGGCAAAGGCATCGCCGCCGCTTCCCTGGGCGCCATCCTCGAATCGCGTGGCCTCACGGTGACCCACCTCAAGCTGGACCCCTACATCAACGTCGATCCGGGCACCATGAGCCCGTTTCAGCATGGCGAGGTGTTCGTTACCGAGGACGGCGCCGAAACCGACCTCGACCTCGGCCATTACGAACGTTTCACCCGCGCCAAGATGGGCCGGCGCAACAACTTCACCACCGGCCAGATCTACGAATCGGTGATCAAGAAGGAGCGGCGCGGCGAATATCTGGGCAAGACCGTGCAGGTCATCCCGCACATCACCGACGAGATCAAGGCCTACATCAAGCGTGGCGCCGAAGGGGCCGAAGTGGCCATCATCGAGGTCGGCGGCACGGTGGGCGACATCGAGTCGCTGCCGTTCCTGGAGGCCATCCGCCAGATGGGCATCGAGGAGGGGCGCACCGGTACCTGCTTCATCCACCTGACCCTGCTGCCCTACATCCCGACCGCCGGTGAGCTGAAGACCAAGCCGACCCAGCATTCGGTGAAGGAGTTGCGCGAGATCGGCATCCAGCCGGACGTGTTGCTGTGCCGTGCCGACCGCTCCATTCCCATGGAGGAGCGACGCAAGATCGCGCTGTTCTGCAATGTCATGCCGGAAGCAGTGATCGAGGCGCTGGACGCCTCGTCCATCTACAAGATCCCCGGCATGCTGCATGATCAGATGCTGGATGAGATCGTCTGCCACAAGCTCGGCATCCTGGCGAAAGCGGCCGATCTCTCGGTCTGGAAACGCCTGGTCGATGCCCTGGAGCATCCGCAACACCAGATCGACATCGCCTTCGTCGGCAAGTACGTGGACCTGACCGAATCGTACAAGTCCCTGTCCGAGGCGCTCTCCCACGCCGGCATCCATACCCACAGCAAGGTCAACATCCATTACATCGACTCCGAGGCGCTGGAGCGCGACGGTTGCGGCGCCCTGGCGAAGATGGACGCCATCCTGGTGCCCGGCGGCTTCGGCAAGCGTGGCACCGAAGGCAAGATCTGCGCGATTCGCTATGCCCGCGAACACAAGGTGCCGTATCTCGGCATCTGCCTGGGCATGCAACTGGCGGTGGTCGAATACGCCCGTGACGTCGCCGGCATGCAGGGCGCGCATTCCACCGAGTTCGAGGCGGATACCCCGTATCCCGTCATCGGCCTGATCACCGAATGGCAGACCGCAGACGGTCGCGTCGAGCAGCGCAGCGCGCAGTCCGATCTCGGCGGCAGCATGCGCCTGGGCGGGCAGGTCTGCCTGCTCGAGGCCGGTTCGCTGGCGCGCGATGTCTATGGCCGCGACCAGATCATCGAACGCCATCGCCATCGTTATGAGGTCAACAACGCCCTGCGGGGCAAGCTGGAAGAAGCCGGCCTGGTGGTTTCCGGCCGCGCGCCAGGCACCGACCTGTGCGAGATGGTGGAACTGCCGCGTGAGGTCCACCCCTGGTTCGTCGGCTGCCAGTTCCACCCGGAATTCACCTCCAATCCGCGCGATGGCCACCCGCTGTTCAAGGCGTATGTCGAGGCGGCGCTGGCGCAGAAAGCGGTCAAGGGAGCACAGCAGCCATGAAACTCTGCGGTTTTGAAGTCGGACTCGACCAGCCCCTGTTCCTGATCGCCGGACCCTGCGTGATCGAGTCGGAACAGATGGCGCTGGATACCGCCGGCGCCCTCAAGGACATCTGTGCCGAGGTTGGCATCAACTTCATCTACAAGTCCTCCTTCGACAAGGCCAATCGCTCCTCCGGCAAGTCGTTTCGTGGACTTGGCATGGACGAAGGCCTGCGCATCCTGGCCGAGGTGAAGAAACAACTGGGCCTGCCGGTCATCACCGACATCCATACCGAAGACGAAATCGCGCCGGTGGCGGCGGTGGTGGACGTCCTGCAGACCCCCGCCTTCCTCTGCCGGCAGACCGATTTCATCCAGGCCTGCGCCGCCTCGGGCAAGCCGGTAAACATCAAGAAGGGCCAGTTCCTGGCGCCGGGCGACATGAAGAACGTGGTGGCCAAGGCGAAGGACGCCAATGGCGGCGCCGACAGCATCATGGTCTGCGAGCGCGGCGTTTCCTTTGGCTACAACACCCTGATTTCCGACATGCGTGGCCTCGCCCTCATGCGTGACACCGGTTGCCCGGTGGTGTTCGACGCCACCCATTCGGTGCAACAGCCGGGTGGCCAGGGCGACCGTTCCGGCGGCCAGCGCGAGTTCGTGCCGGTCCTGGCGCGGGCGGCGGTGGCGGTCGGAATCGCCGGCCTGTTCGCGGAAACCCATCCCGACCCGGCCAAGGCCCTGTCGGACGGCCCCAATGCCTGGCCGCTCCACTTGATGAAAGAATTGCTGCATACCCTCAAGGACATCGACGCCTTGGTGAAGCAACAGGGCTTTATCGAAGCCCGTGTTTAATCGGCAGCCATCCGCTGCCTACTTTGAGAGAGAAGAGGAATCAAATTGAGCGCAATCGTTGATGTCATCGCCCGCGAAATCCTGGATTCACGCGGCAACCCCACCGTCGAGGCCGATGTGTTGCTGGAGTCCGGCGTGCTGGGCCGCGCCGCGGTGCCCTCCGGCGCTTCCACCGGCAGCCGTGAGGCCATCGAATTGCGCGATGGCGACAAGTCCCGCTACATGGGCAAGGGCGTGCTGAAGGCCGTCGAAAACGTCAATACCGAGATCGCCGAGGCCATCCTGGGCCTGGACGTGGAAGAACAACACCTGATCGACCAGACCCTGATCGACCTGGATGGCACCGACAACAAGGCACGCCTTGGCGCCAACGCCATCCTCGCGGTATCCATGGCCTGCGCCCGCGCCGCTGCCGAGGATGCCGGCCTGCCGCTCTACCGCTATCTGGGCGGCGCCGGCCCGATGCACCTGCCGGTGCCGATGATGAACATCGTCAACGGCGGCGCCCATGCCAACAACAGCGTGGACATCCAGGAGTTCATGATCATCCCGGCCGGCATGAAGAGCTTCCGCGAAGCCCTGCGTTGCGGCGCCGAGGTGTTCCACAGCCTCAAGAAGATTCTCGACAAGGCCGGCCACCCGACCACGGTCGGCGATGAAGGTGGCTTCGCCCCCAACTTCAAGTCCAACGAGGAAGCCCTCAAGTTCATCATGGAAGCCATCTCCGGTGCCGGCTACACGCCCGGTTCCGATGTCCTGATCGGCCTCGACTGTGCCGCCTCCGAGTTCTACAAGGATGGCCGCTATGTGCTGGAGTCCGAAGGCTTGCAGCTTACCGCCGCCGAGTTCACCGACTACCTGGCTGCCTGGGTCGACAAGTATCCGATCATCAGCATCGAGGACGGCATGGCGGAAAACGACTGGGAAGGCTGGGCACTGCTGACCCAGCGTCTGGGCAAGTCCATCCAGATCGTCGGCGACGACCTGTTTGTCACCAACGCCAAGATTCTGCGTGAAGGCATCCAGAAGAACATCGCCAACTCCATCCTGATCAAGGTCAACCAGATCGGCACCCTGTCGGAAACCTTCGATGCCATCGAGACCGCCAAGCGCGCCGGTTACACCTCGGTGATCTCGCATCGTTCCGGTGAAACCGAGGATGCCTTCATCGCCGATCTCGCTGTGGGCAGCAACGCGCTGCAGATCAAGACTGGCTCCTTGTCGCGCGCCGATCGCATGGCCAAGTACAACCAGCTTCTGCGCATCGAGGAAGAGCTCGCCGAGCGCGCGCGCTTCCCCGGCCGTGAGGCCTTCTATCAACTGAGATGAAATGCGCGGGCTGTCCTGGGCGCTGGCGGTGCTGATCCTCCTGTTGCAATATCCACTCTGGCTCGGCAAGGGGAGCTGGCTGCGGGTGTGGGAACTGGAGCGGGAGGTGAGCGCCCAGAAGACGGCGAATCTGGCTTTGGAGGCGCGTAACGTCCAGCTGGCCGCGGAAGCGCAGGATCTGCATGGCGGTTATGATGCCCTGGAAGGTCGTGCCCGCTTTGAGTTAGGGATGGTCCGTTCCGACGAAGTTTTCATCCACGTCATCGAGCCGGAAACGGGCAAGGCCACCGGGAGTGACACCGGCATACCGCCACGCGAGGAGAACAGCAACCCATGATGACCACGCTACAGATCGTCCTGGCCATCGTCGGCATCGGCATGATCGCCGCCATCGTCATCTACAACGTGGTGCAGGAGCGGCGCTTCCGCAAGGAGGCGGATCGCCTGTTCTCGCACAAACGCGACGACATCATGCTGGGCGAGGCGGTACGCACCGAACCCAGCCGTCGCCAGGGTGAAACCCGCATCCAGTTGACTGGCCAGGACGAGCACGCGCCAGAAGCGCGACAGGCCATCGAGGAGGCGGATGCCCCCCTGCGGATGGGGCAGCGGGAGCCGGACTTCACCTTCCAGGAGCCCTTCGAGGCCCAGCCTGCGCCACGCGAAGAGGCTGTGCCGATGGCGCCTGAAACGCCGCCTCATGTCGACACCGCTCCGGAGCCGACGGCTGTACCCTTCCGCGCGGCCGTGCCGGTCGTGGACGAAAGCGAGGACGATCTGGGGTATCTGGCTCCGCCCGCCGCCGCCTTCGTCAATTCCGGCGTGACCGCCGAGCCTGCCGTGACGGCAGCGCCCGTGGCGGAGAGCAGTGTCGATGCGCACACCGAATTCATCGCACGGCTCAAGTTCGCGTCCCCCTCCATGAACAGCTATGCCGGCCTGCTTGGCGGCCTGCGACGCATCGGCAAGCCGGTGCGCGCTTTCGGCCTGCGCGCCGATGGCGTCTGGGAAGCGGTGACCGCGAACCCGCGTAATGCCTATGGCCAGATGGAGTTGGGACTGCAATTGGCGGATCGGGGCGGCGCTGTTGCCCAGGACCAGCTCGATGCCTTCTGCCGCGCGCTCTATACCTTTGCCGCCGATGCCGGCGGCGCGGTGAGCTGTCCGGACAAGGAAGAGGCGCTGGCGCGCGCACGCGACCTCGACCTGTTCTGCATGAACGTGGACGTGCTGATGGGCTTGAACGTGGTGGCCAGCGATTCCCATCCCTTCACCAGCGAAGCCATCCATACCCAGGCCACCGCCGCCGGACTCACCCTGGAGCGTGATGGCGTCTACCACGCCCACGATGCCGGGGGGCACAGCCTGTTCACCCTGGCCAACCAGGAAGAAACGCCGTTCCCCCTGGATGGCCGCGGGCTCACCACGCAGGGTGTGACGCTGCTGTTCGACGTGCCCCGGGTGGCGGATGGGGTAAATGTGTTCGATCGCATGACCGAGTTCGGCTTCAGCCTGGCGGACCGGCTGTCCGGCCGGCTGGTGGACGACAACGGCCGCGCCGTCAGCAATGAAAGTCTCAACCGCGACCGTACCCGCCTGCAGGGGTTCTACGATCGCATGGAGCAGCGCGGCATTCCCGCCGGCGGTGAACGCGCGCTCAGGCTGTTCGCCTGAGGCGGATGGGTGATGGCTGAGGCGGAGGCGCGCGCCGGCGAGCTGCGCCGCTTGATCGAGGACGCCAATTACCGCTACTACGTCCTCGACGATCCCGCCATCCCCGACGCCGAGTATGATCGCCTGCTGCGCGAGTTGCAGGACCTGGAAGCCGCCCATCCGCAATTGTGCGTGGCCGATTCGCCGACGCAGCGGGTGGGGGCCGGGCCGCTCAAGGATTTCGCCCAGGTACAGCATGATGTGCCGATGCTGTCGCTCAACAACGCCTTTTCGGAGGCGGAAGTGGTGGCCTTTGACCGGCGCGTGCGCGAAGGCCTGCAGTGCAATGGCGAAGTCGATTACGCCGTCGAGCCCAAATTCGATGGCCTTGCCATCACGCTGCGCTACGAACAGGGCGTGTTCGTGCGCGGCGCCACGCGCGGCGACGGCTATACCGGCGAGGAGGTCAGCGCCAACCTGCGCACCATCCGCGCCATCCCCATGCGCCTGGCCACCGCCACACCGCCGGCCGTGCTGGAAGTGCGCGGCGAGGTGCTGATGTTGCGACGCGACTTCGACAAGCTGAACCAGGACGCCCGCGACCGGGGCGAGAAGACCTTCGCCAACCCGCGCAACGCCGCCGCCGGCAGTCTGCGCCAGCTCGACTCCCGCATCACCGCGAAGCGGCGCCTGCATTTCTTCGCCTATGGCATCGGCGCGGTCGCGGGCGTCGAGCTGCCCGCGACCCATGGCGCCGTCATGGACTGGCTGGAGGCACTGCGCCTGCCCGTCGCGAGCCAGCGCCGGGTGGTGTCCGGAGTGACCGGGCTGATGGCTTATTTCAATGAACTCGGTAGCCAGCGCGCCAGCCTGCCCTACGACATCGACGGCGCCGTCTACAAGGTCGACCGCCTGGCCGATCAGGCGCGTCTCGGTTTCGTCGCGCGGGCGCCGCGTTTCGCCCTCGCCCACAAATACCCGGCGCAGGAAGAACTCACCGTGGTCGAGGCCATCGACGTCCAGGTCGGCCGCACCGGTACGCTGACCCCGGTGGCGCGGCTGAAACCGGTGTTCGTTGGCGGTGTCACCGTCACCAACGCCACCTTGCACAATGAGGATGAGGTACGGCGGAAAGATGTGCGCGTTGGCGATACCGTGATCGTGCGGCGTGCTGGTGACGTGATTCCGGAAGTGGTGGGCAGCCTGCAGGAACGGCGGCCGATGCGTGATCTCGCCAGTCCGCTGCATGAGCCCTTCGTCATGCCCTCGCACTGCCCCGTGTGTGGCGCCCCGGTGATCCGCCTGGAAGGCGAGGCCGCCGCCCGCTGCACCAATGGCCTGGCCTGTCCGGCGCAGCGCAAGCAGGCGCTGCTGCATTTTGCCTCGCGCCGCGCAATGGACATCGAGGGTCTCGGCGACAAGCTGGTCGAGCAACTGGTGGATACCGGCCTGGTCGCAACTCCTGCGGACTTGTACGACCCGGACAAGGTCAACCGGAATAGCCTCGCCGCCCTGGAGCGCATGGCGGAAAAGTCGGCCGAGAATCTTGTGAGCGCTATCGACGGCAGCCGCCGCCGCCCGCTTGCACGCTTCATCCATGCACTCGGCATCCGCCAGGTGGGCGAGCAGACCGCCAAGGATCTGGCACGCGACTTCGGCAACCTGGACGATCTCATGCGGGCGGACGTGGAACGGTTGCAGCGGGTTCCCGATGTCGGTCCGGTGGTAGCCGCGTCCATCGCCGCCTTCTTCCAGGAAGGCCACAACCTGGCGGTGATCGAGGGTCTTCGGCAAGCAGAAGCCTGGCTCGACGGCGAGGCGCATCCGGTCATGCCGGGTCGCTTCGCCGGCAAGACCTTCGTGCTCACCGGCACCCTGCCCAGCCTCACACGCGATGCCGCGAAGGCCATGATCGAGGCGGCCGGCGGCAAGGTGGCCGGCAGCGTCTCAAAGAAGACCGACTATGTCGTGGCGGGAACCGAGGCGGGCAGCAAGCTCGCCCGCGCCCAGGAACTGGGACTCACCATTCTGGATGAGGCCGGTCTGCTGGATTTATTACAGGAACAAGGAGAATCATGATGCAACGTGTCACCAAGGCGGTCTTCCCCGTGGCGGGGATGGGGACTCGCTTCCTGCCGGCGACCAAGGCGAATCCCAAGGAGATGCTGCCCATCGTCGACAAGCCTCTGATCCAGTACGCGGTGGAAGAGGCGGTGGCGGCGGGTATCACCGACCTGATCTTCATCAACGGCCGCAACAAGCGCTCCATTCCCGATCATTTCGACAAGGCCTACGAGCTGGAAGCGGAACTGGAAGCCAAGGGAAAGCAGCAACTGCTCGACATCGTCCGCGGCATCCTGCCGGACAACGTCAACTGCATCTATATCCGGCAGTCGCAGGCCCTGGGCCTCGGCCATGCCGTGCTGTGCGCGGAACCGGCGGTGAACAATGAACCCTTCGCGGTCTTGCTGGCCGACGACCTGATCGATGCCGAACCCGGCGTCACCCGCCAGATGGTCGATCAATACAGCTACTACAACTGTTCCCTGGTGGGCGTGCAGGAAGTGGCGCGCGAGGAGACCAACCAGTACGGCATCGTCGTCAGCCAGCCGATGAGCGAACGGCTGTCGCGCATCAGCGCCATGGTCGAGAAACCGCGTCCGGAGGAGGCGCCCTCGACCCTGGGCGTGGTCGGGCGTTATGTGTTCAACCCGCGCATCTTCAATCACCTGCGTCATCTCGGCCGCGGCAGCGGCGGCGAAATCCAGCTCACCGACGGCATCGTCAGCCTGCTCGGCGAGCAGCAAGTGCTTGCCTATCAGTATGAAGGCAAGCGCTACGACTGCGGCTCCAAGCTGGGCTACCTCCAGGCCACGGTCGAATACGCTCTCAAACACCCGGAACTGGCCGATGATTTCGCGAGCTATCTGGATGGCCTGAAGCGGGGCGAGGCATAGCGTTACGCCGCCTCCCGGCGGCCATGCCGGCCCGGAAAATTTCAATTGAAAGGTGACTGCGGTATCCTGTTTCGCGATTCATAGCCAACAGATACCAAAGAGGAGTTCGCAGATGAAACGCGTCACCAAAGCTGTTTTTCCCGCCGCCGGCATGGGCACCCGATTCCTTCCCGCCACCAAGGCGAGCCCCAAGGAAATGCTGCCCATCGTTGACAAGCCGTTGATCCAGTACGCGGCGGAAGAGGCGGCGGAGGCGGGCATCACCGACCTGATCTTCATCATCGGTCGCACCAAGCGCGCCATCGCGGATCACTTCGACAAGGCCTATGAGCTTGAGGTCGAACTGGAGACGAGCGGCAAATTGCGGGCGCTGGAAAAATTGCGCGGCATGCTGCCGTCCAACGTCAATTACATCTTCATCCGCCAGGCCGAAGCGCTCGGTCTGGGGCATGCCGTGTTGTGCGCAAAGCCGGCGGTGAATGACGAGCCCTTCGCCGTGCTGCTGGCCGATGACCTGATCGACGGCGAACCGGGCGTGACCAAGCAGATGTGCGACCTCTACAACTACTATCAGTGTTCGCTGGTGGGGGTGCAGAACGTGAGGCCGGAAGACACCGGGTCCTACGGTATCGTTGCCACCGAGCCGCTGGCGGAACGCCTCTCGCGGGTCAGCCAGATCGTCGAGAAACCTGCCCCGGACGTCGCGCCATCGACCCTAGGCGTGGTCGGTCGTTATGTGCTCACCCCGCGTATTTTCGATCACCTCCAGACCATCGAGCGCGGCGCCGGCGGCGAACTGCAGTTGACCGACGCGATCGCCGCCCTGCTCAAGGAACAGCAAGTGCTGGCCTACGAGTTCGAGGGCAAGCGTTATGACTGCGGCAGCAAGCTGGGCTACCTGGAAGCGACGGTGGAATATGCGCTCAAGCACCCGGAGGTCAGCGGCGAGTTTCAGGCCTTTCTGCAGAAACGCTTCTGCGCACCCTGCCGTGACGTCTGAGCAGGCAGAGGCCGGGCCCGGGAGGGCTCGCCCGGTGTCAGGGCTGCTTGCCCGCCAGTAGCCGGGTGATTTCGCCATTGCACAGCGTGCTCAGGCGACGATAGGACTCCGGATTGTCGATGCGCTGGTGGCGAGGGAATGAACGCGCTTCATAGTGGTAGTTGTACTGCTGGAAAAAGCGCGTTCTGGCGCGGTTCAGGTCCAGTGTTCGCGTCCACTCCAGCGCGTCAGGGGAAAACACCACGCGGCTGATGGCCTGGATCTCCTTCGACATGGCGCGCAGGACTTCCAGGTCGAAATACTGGTGCAGCATCTCGTGGTCGAGGACCAGGCGGTAGGCGCAGGTGTTCTCCGGAAACTCGCTCGCGACATAAATGACCGGCGCGGTCACGATGCGCGTGGTCATGTTCAGACGGCGCGTTTCCAGCACGGTTTCCGGGGCTTCGATGGCCAGTTCCGTCTTGATCTGGTTCTGGAACAGGCCGAGGCCGTGCTTGGCGGGGAAACCGCCTTTGCTCTGCGCCTGCGTGATTTCGCGCACTGATTTCGTATGGTCGATGCGCAGCGCCCCATGTTCGATCTCGACGCGGTTGCTGATGGCCCAGTCCGCGCAACTCGCCACGTGTGGCAGGAGCAAGGGCAGGGCGCAGAGAAGTCTTATCGGTATGCCGGGCATGAGCGTGATCGCTGACAGGGTGCGACTTGTATCGGCCCGGCACGGGTGGACTTGAGGCCGGCAATCCGGAGCGATGTGGCGTGGATGCGCATCCCGCGCTACAACAGCCCGGTCAAACCACGTAGAATCGCCCGGCCGCGCCTGGCGACCGGCCCGGTGACTGCAATTGGCAACAACTCGCTACAACCCACCCGACAGACGCTTGAATGCGGATTCTCCTCAGCAATGACGATGGCTATTTCGCCCCCGGCCTGGCGGTGCTTGCTGCCACGCTCGGCCGCCATGGCCATGACATCACGGTGGTGGCCCCGGAGCGAGATCGCAGCGGTGCCAGCAATTCCCTGACCCTGGACCGGCCCCTGATGGTGCGCAAGACGCCCACCGGCTTCCATTACGTCAATGGCACCCCCACGGATTGCGTGCATCTGGCGGTAACCGGCCTGCTGCCGCAACTCCCGGATATGGTCATTTCCGGCATCAACCACGGCGCCAACATGGGCGACGACACGGTGTATTCCGGTACCGTCGCGGCGGCCACCGAGGGGTTCCTGCTGGGCATTCCCTCCATCGCGGTTTCGCTCGCCAATACCCAGGAAGAACATTTCCAGACGGCGGCGGACTTCATCGCCGGACTGGTGGCGCGCTTCGCCGATACACCGTTTCCCGAGCATGTCCTGCTCAACGTCAACGTGCCCGATGTCCCGGCCGATCGTATCGCCGGTGTCGAGGTCACCCGCCTCGGTCGCCGCCACAAGGCGCAGGACACGGTGAAGACCATCAACCCGCGCAACCAGACGATGTACTGGGTGGGCGCCGCCGGCGCCGCGCAGGATGCCGGACCGGGTACCGATTTCGACGCCGTGGCAAGGGGCTGCATTTCCCTGACGCCGCTGCAACTCGACCTCACCCGCTATGCCCAGCTTGGACTGGTCGAGGATTGGTTGGCCAAATGAAACGCTCCCCACGCTTACCGCGTTCGCTGTCTGGCGAAGCCCCTTCCCCGCGGTACCCCGTGGGGGCGGTGAGTACGCCTGGGGCTGCCCGGCGCGCACTGGCATGAACGTCGGCATCGGCATGGTCTCGCAGCGCACCCGTGCGCGCATGCTCGAACGGCTCAAGGAGCAGGGCATCAAGGACGCGATGGTGCTGGCCGCCATGAACGCCATGCCACGGCATCCTTTCGTGGAAGAGGCGCTGCACTCGCGTGCCTATGAAGACACGCCGCTGCCCATCGGTCAGGGTCAGACCATCTCCAGCCCCTACACCGTCGCACGTTCCTGCGAACTGGCCTGCCAGGGGCGCATTCTCGAACGCGTGCTGGAAATCGGCGGCGGTTGCGGCTACCAGGCCGCCGTGCTGTCGAAACTGGCGAAGGAAGTGGTCAGCGTCGAACGCATTGCCAAGCTGGTCGGCCGCGCACGCCTCACCCTGCGTGGCCTGCGCATCAACAACGTGTTGATGAAGAACGCGGACGGCAGCCATGGCTTCAAGGAAGCGGCGCCTTTCGACGCCATCGTCGTCGCTGCCGCCATGCCTTACATCCCGGAGGAGCTGAAGCTCCAGCTCAAGCCAGGCGGTCGTCTGGTGGCGCCCGTCGGCGCCGGCGAGTCGCAGCATCTGGTGGTGGTGGACGCCAATCCGGAAGGCGGCTATAGCGAACGCATACTCGAAGCCGTCAAATTCGTGCCCTTGCTGGAGGGTGTCAGCTGATCCGGCTGGTAGCCTGCATGCTGGCGACGGCGCTGGCCGGCTGCGCGAGCACCCACCACCCGGCGCCGATACGCGAGCATGCCCCGGTCGCGCGGGAGAAACCGGTCCTCCCGCCGCCAGTCGCGCCGGGCCAATACCGGATACAACCCGGCGATACGCTGTACAAGATCGCGTTTGAGCAGGGCAGGGACGTGCTCGACCTGGCGGCCTGGAACCAGATCGCCGACCCCGATCGCATTCGGAGTGGTGATGTCCTGCGGGTTTCGCCTCCTCCGCCCAGCGTGGTCACCCGCGTGTTGCCGACACCAGCGACGGTGACGGCGAGGGCGTTGACCGCTCCCGCCCTGACGCCCACCCCGGTGCGTCAGGGCAGCCACGTCAGCACGCCCGAGCCGACCGTGCCAGCCGTGCCAGCCGTGGCCGTCCTGGCCGATGACGCGCCGCCGGATGCCTGGTCCTGGCCGCTGCGGGGCGCCATCCTGACGCGTTTCGGGGAGGGCCTGAGCAAGGGCATTGACATCGCGGGAACATCGGGAAAACGCGTGCAGGCCGCCGCGTCCGGGCGTGTCGTCTATGCCGGATCAGGGTTGCGGGGCTACGGAAAACTCATCATTATTCGGCACGGGAAAACCCTGCTCTCGGCGTATGCGCACAATGCACGCATTCTCGTCGGGGAAGGGGATAACGTCGTCCGTGGGCAGGTTGTCGGGGAAGTTGGTGATACCGACGCGGAACGCGTTAAGCTCCACTTCGAGATCCGCGAGCAAGGCAAACCCGTGGACCCACTGGTTTATCTTCCCAATGCCGGTTAGCCGCCTCCCGGTCACACGGGCGGCCACATCCGACAGGAGTAGAGATGCACGACGAGCGTGATTCCGAAGCGGAACCCGATATCCAGGAAAACGGGGAAGACTGCGTCGTGCCGCCCTTGCCGGCAGAGGCCCAGAACGAGTACGACGATCTTCCCGATGTCACCCAACTCTATCTCAATGAAATCGGCCGCGAGGGGCTGCTGACCGCCGAGCAGGAACGCGACCTGTCGACGCGCGCCCGCGAGGGGGATTTTTCCGCGCGGCAGAAGATGATCGAGCACAACCTGCGTCTGGTGGTGAACATCGCCAAGCACTACCTCAATCGCGGCCTGACGCTGCTCGACCTGATCGAGGAAGGCAATCTCGGCCTGATGCACGCCCTGGAGAAGTTCGAACCGGAGCGGGGCTTCCGTTTTTCCACCTACGCCACCTGGTGGATCCGGCAGAACATCGAGCGCGCGATCATGAATCAGTCGCGCACCATTCGCCTGCCGGTACACGTCATCAAGGAACTCAACATCTACCTGCGCGCGCAAAGGCATCTGGAAACGCATGGCATGCCGGAGGCCGGCCCCGAGGAGATCGCCGTACTGACTGGCAAGCCGGTCGAGGATGTGCGCAGGATGCTCGCCCTGAATGACCGTGTCGCCTCGCTCGACGCGCCGCTGGACATCGACCCGACGCTGTCCATTGGAGAATCGATCGCCGACGAGCATTCGGAAAAGCCGGAAGACATGCTGCAGATCGCCGAGATCGAGCACTATGTCCACGAATGGATGACCGAACTCAGCGAGAAGCAGCGCTGGGTGATCGAATGCCGCTTCGGCCTCAATAACCAGGATGTTTCCACCCTGGAGCAACTGGCCGAGCAACTTGGCGTTACCCGCGAACGCGTGCGTCAGATCCAGGTCGAGGCCCTCCAGGCGCTACGCCGCATCCTGCGCCGCAGGGGCGTGTCCAAGGAGGGGTTGCTGTAACGTTCCCGACTTGACGGTGCTTGTCCGGGGTCGCGCCTTGAATCCACGCACATTGGCCTTACCCAATCAAGACGCTTAACTGCACAATGCGCGCATGACCGATCAAGACCAGACCATCGAAGGCGAACTCATCAATCCGGGCGAAGAGGAGGGGACGCGCAATCTGCCGGCGCAGACCCTGCCGGCAACCCTGTACATTCTGCCGCTGACGGAAAAACCGTTCTATCCGGCGCAGACCCTGCCTCTGATCATGAACGAGGGGCCGTGGATGGAGACCGTGAAGAAGATCGGCGAAGTCGGCCATCATCTGGTTGGCCTGGTGCTGGTCCATGGCGACGTCTCGGACGACGCGCGGCCGGACGATTTCTACGCCACCGGCACCCTGGTGCGCATGCATCACCCGATGCGCTCGGATGGCAAGATTCAGTTCATCGCCGAGGGCATCACCCGTTTCCGCGTGGTCGAGTGGATGTCCGGCAAACCGCCGTATTACGCCCGCGTGGAATATCCACCCGAGGCCCGTCAGGCCACCAATGGTGAAGAGATCAAGGCCTATGCCCTGGCCATCATCAACGCCATCAAGGAATTGCTGCCGCTCAATCCGCTGTATTCGGAGGAACTGAAGTTCTTCCTCAATCGCTTTTCTCCCAACGAACCTTCCCTGCTCGCCGATTTTGCCGCCAGCCTCACCACCGCGCCCAAGGAGAAGCTCCAGGAAGTGCTGGAAGCGCTCAACCTCAGGAAGCGCATGCAGAAGGTGCTGTTGCTGATCAAGAAAGAACTGGAAGTCGCCAAGCTGCAAAGCCGGATCCAGGAAAAGGTCGAGGAGAAGATGACCGCGCAGCAGCGCGAGTTCTTCCTGCGCGAGCAACTCAAGGCCATCCAGAAAGAGCTTGGCATCGCCAAGGACGACCGCACCGCCGACCTCGAGCTCTATCAGGGCCGCATCAAGAAACTGAAACTTCCACCGCACGCCGCCAAGAAGATCGGCGAGGAAATGGACAAGCTTTCCGGCCTCGAACACGGGTCGCCGGAATACACCGTCACCCGCAACTACCTCGACTGGCTGACCAACCTGCCCTGGGGCAAGTTCACCCGTGACAAACTGGAACTGGTGCGTGCCCGCAAGATCCTCGACCAGGATCACGATGGACTCGACGACGTCAAGGAACGCATCATCGAATTTCTCGCCGTCGGCGCGCTGAAAGGCGAGGTCGCCGGCTCCATCCTGCTGCTGGTCGGTCCGCCCGGCGTCGGCAAGACCTCCATCGGTCGCTCGGTAGCGCGCGCCCTGGGGCGCAAGTTCTATCGTTTCTCCGTGGGCGGCATGCGCGACGAGGCCGAGATCAAGGGGCATCGCAGAACCTACATTGGCGCCATGCCGGGCAAGTTCATCCAGGCGATCAAGGAAGTCGAGTCACAGAATCCCGTCATCATGCTCGACGAGGTCGACAAGATCGGTGCCTCCTACCAGGGTGATCCCGCCTCCGCGCTGCTGGAAGTGCTCGATCCCGAACAGAACGTCGAATTCCTCGATCACTACCTCGACGTGCGCTTCGATCTTTCCAAGGTGCTGTTCATCTGCACCGCGAATCAGATGGACACCATCCCGGCACCGCTGCTCGACCGCATGGAAACCATCCGCCTGTCCGGCTACCTGCTGGAGGAAAAGGTCGCCATTGCCAAGCACCACCTGTGGCCGAAACAGTTGAAGAAGACCGGCCTCAAGCGCGGCCAGGTCAGTGTCAGCGAAGCCGCCATCCGCCGCATCATCGAAGGCTATGCGCGGGAAGCCGGCGTGCGGCAACTGGAAATGAACCTCGGCAAGGTGGCGCGCAAGGGCGTGGTGAAAATCGTCCGTGGCGAAGCCGAGAAGCTCCGCGTGACCGCCGACAACCTGGAAACCTTCCTCACCGATCCACCCTATGTCCCGGAAAAGCCGATGGCCGGCATCGGCGTCGTCACCGGCCTCGCCTGGACCGCCCTGGGCGGCGCCACCCTCACCATCGAGGCGACCAAGGTGCATACCCTGAATCGCGGTTTCAAGCTCACCGGCAAGCTGGGTGACGTGATGAAGGAGTCCGCCGAGATCGCTTACAGCTACATCTCCAGCCACCTCAAGGACTACCGGGCCGATCCGAAATTCTTCGACGAGGCCTTCGTCCACCTGCATGTACCGGAAGGGGCCACCCCCAAGGACGGTCCCAGTGCCGGCATCACCATGGCCACCGCACTGCTTTCCCTGGCGAAGAACGACAAGATCGACCGACCACTGGCCATGACTGGCGAACTCACCCTCACCGGCCAGGTCCTGCCTGTCGGTGGCATCCGTGAAAAAGTCATCGCCGCGAAGCGCGTCGGCCTCACCGAACTGCTCCTGCCCCAGGCCAACCAGCCCGACTTCGACCGCCTGCCCGACTATGTCAAGACCGGTCTGGACGTCCATTTCGTCAAGCACTACCGGGATGTGGTGAAACGGGTTTTTGGCGCTGCCTGACATCGCCGCCTTGGTGGCCGATGACGCCACGAAAATATTGGCTGAAGACGCGTTTGTCTGTTTACCGAACCCCTCATCCTCCCTATAATGCGCGGCTCGTCGGGGCGTAGCGCAGCCTGGTAGCGCACCTGCATGGGGTGCAGGGGGTCGGAAGTTCGAATCTTCTCGCCCCGACCAATAAAATCAACGGCTTGAACTTCACGGTTCAAGCCGTTTTTCTTTGGTGCGCCCAGCATGGGCGCACTCTTGTGGGTGCAAGTCCCACCGTAAGTTG